>JBFXDX010000007.1:0-222515 GCA_050180705.1 Bacteroidales bacterium
GTATTGCCCAACCGCGTACTGGTTGTATCAAAATCGGCAAATAATCCTTTTATATCCGATTCGGATGGAAAACCATTTGCCGAACTTTCAATAGCATCGAATATAGCTTTTAAATCGGTATTAAGGTTGGGGTTGGTATGGGCTGTTTTGGCAACATTTACAAACAGTTGACCCGGATAAATAAAATAGCCTTTTGTCTTAATGGCATCTTCTTTTATTTCAGGTGTTATAACATCATCGGGCAATTGCGCATAGTTAATGCTTTTATCACCCCCTTCGATGTAATTGGTAAAGTTTTCACTAATAAAGCGGTAGAAAAGTGTACCTAAAACAAACTGTTTAAAATCCCATCCATCCACTGAACCCCGAACCTCGTTGGCTATTTTCCATATTTTAGCTTGGAGTTCAGCTCTTTGTATTGTGCTAGTCATTATTCTTCTTTTAATAAATCTTTTGTTTTAACATCTAGTATCTCAGCAATTTCGAAAAGTACCTCAAGTCTCGGTTGTTGCCTGTTCTGCACATAAGAATTTACCATATTGTAGCTCTTTCCGAGTTTCTCTGCCAGCCAAGTCTGCTTGATGCCTTTCTCTTCGAGTACTTCTTTAATTCGATTCATTCTGCTAAATTATTTTGTAGCTAAATATATATAATTATCTCATATTTCGAGATAAATTTATTAAACCATTTGGGATGTGAGAGCCAAGAACAACCCTTTTTAAATTTGGGTTATGAGTTGGCTTGTACCATTTGTAAATGTGCTGTTTTTGCGGTGGAATTTCTTTGTTGATGAGCGAAAAAGCAAAAACATTTCCGCCCTGCTGGGGTCAGGAATATTGGCTAATGAATGAGCCTACTAACTTCTGTCTTCTGTCTTCCAACTACTGTCTTTCAACTTCCGTCTACCAACTTCCATCTTTCAACTTCCATCTTTCAACTTCCGTCTACCAACTTCCATCTTTCAACTTCCGTCTTTCAACTTCCGTCTTCCAACTTCCATCTTCCAACTTCCGTCTTTCAACTTCCATCTTCCGTCTTCCATCTTCCATCTTCCATCTTCCAACTTCCGTCTACCAACTTCCGTTTTCTAATACCATATACTAAACACAAAACACTTTTACCCCACCAACAACTTTCATCAACGAACTTCTATGTCAATCGCAATTGCTGCCCTGCCTGTTTCAATTGTTCATCTGTCAGATTCAATTGTGCGCTTGTCAGATTCAATTGTTGTCCTGTCGATTGCAATTGTTCTCTTGTCAGATGCTTTCGCGCGTCTGTCAGATGCTTTCGCGCGTCTGTCAGATGCTTTCGCGCGCTTGTCAGATGCGTTCGCGCGCTTGTCAATGTCAATTGTTGTCAGTTCAATATCAATTGTTGTCAGTTCAACATTAATTGTTGTCAGTTCAATAGCTATTGTATGTCATGTCGATAGCTATTGTTGTCAGTTCAATATCGTTCGCGCGCTTGTCAATATCGTTCGCGCGTCTGTCAATGTCATTCGCGCGCTCGCCGTCGTCATTGTATGTCATGTCGATAGCTATTGTTGTCAGTTCAATAGCTATTGTATGTCATGTCAATTGCATATGCAATACCAAATGTAATCACATATGCATCTAATTTTGTTGTTAATAGGTAGATTTGCTGTATAAATTGGTTTGTTGTTGCTCGTGAAGAGATGTGTTCCTTCCTCTAGCGTTTGAATTCTAGCTTCCGTTAACTTCGTCTAACTTTTAAATTCTGGATTCCTCCACCAAGTTTCCTTTTTTATCTAATAATAAAAAAAGGTGAATTGCTTCACCCTTTTCTTACTATATATCATTCGCTTTTTTCAAGCTTAGCATTTTTATAATCCAGCGTGGTATTGGTTTGTTCGGATCGCGTTTGTCCATGTTTAGCTGAATTCCCAACGGTTTAAGTAATGGAATACGGTGTGTCTCCACAAACTCAATTAATGTACCATCAGGATCCTCAATGTAGGTGAAATGCCCTGCAGCCTCGCCCATATCGAAACTGCCCTTATCGTTGTGCTTAACGTTGGAGTTTACTGTGAACGGGAAACCTTGCGAGTTGCAAACTTTCTCAAGGGAATCCATATTCTTCATATCGAAGCAAAGGTGGATAAAGCCTAAATCGCCCCAGAAACGGTTCTTGAATATCTTGCTTGGTATTCTATCGGTACACTGAACCAATTCGATGTACGATGTTCCAAAGAATTCGGCAAAGCCACCATGACGGGGTTTCGAATGTGTTAAAAGAACACGGCGGAACTCTCCATCGCCACCAGGCAGCGAGATAAGATCATCAAACTTACCTGTTTTATCGTAAACAATCTTGTCGTAGCCTAGAATCGTTTGGTAAACCCTTAACGAATCCTCAATTTTGCTAACTCCAATAATTGCACCTCCCATACCTGAGGTTGCCTTGTTTTTGCTTACAAAAACAAATTTCTCCTCGTAAATCTCGAAATGATTACCATATGGATCTTTAACAAAGAAGTGCATATTTCCATTGGGATCTTCCGAAGGTTGGTTTAAAGGATTGATGCCTTTTGATTTGAAAAACTCGTATGCCTTTTTAACATCGGGGCTTTTTACCTTTGCGGCGAAAATACCAAAATCGCCAATTTGTACATGGATTTCGGGCATCATTGGGGTACGCCCTTTGTACTGCCAAATTTCCATTCCACCACCTCCTTGCATATTCAACGCAAGTGCTGCCTGTCGTTGTTGTGGTTGACCTCCAGTGTAAGGCAACATTAGTTCAGCGACGGTGTCATCTTCAAAGATGCGGATATCAAAACCTAAATATTCCTTATACCATTTCCAGGCCTGGCGCATATTACTTACACCAACACCAACCTGCTGAATTCCATATATTATCTTTTCCATGGATTGAATTATTATGTTCGACTTATTTTGTGTACAATTTTGAAGAAGATTGACGGGAATAGCCTTTTGATATGAACAGCCATGAGTTCACCTTTGCCTATCAATATTTCGGCCTTTCGTTTCTTAATCGCTTTGATATAGCGCTTGGCACACTCCTCGGCCGATAGGCCATTGTCTTGTCCCGGATCCATTACTCCGTGAGCCTTGCCATTCTGATCAATGGCGTGGAGCGATATGTTGGTTTTTATTCGTCCGGGGTAGGCTATGGTTACCGATACATTGTATGGTAGCATTTCAA
This sequence comes from Bacteroidales bacterium, assembly GCA_050180705.1. GTDB lineage: Bacteria > Bacteroidota > Bacteroidia > Bacteroidales > Tenuifilaceae > SB25. The sequence goes on from JBFXDX010000007.1 coordinate 3,190, forward strand.
CCCGGAGTGTTTCGAAGAATCCTTGAATGGCGTGCTTTGCTGCAGCGTATGCCGAGCGTAACGGGAATCCGAATTTCCCAGATATGCTGCTGGTTGCTGCAATATAACCTTCCTTTGCAGCAATCATGCCGGGTAAAACCGATTTGGTAAGGATAACATAGGAGAAGTAATCAATCTCCATAAGTTTCCTGTCAATTTCCACAGGAGTATCAATAACCATTGCCCGTTGGCTAATACCTCCATTGTTAATTAGAAGGTATATGGTGCCATATTTGCTGATGGTATTGTCGGCTACGTGTTTTACTTCCTGAGGATTGGAAAGATCGATAGGAACTTCAACGCAGAATTCGGTGTAGCTCCTGCAAACTTTAGCGGCATCGCTAAGTTCTGTTGCATTATTGGATGAGATAATTAGTTTGGCACCCTCTTTGGCCAACGCAATGGCAATTTCTTTACCTATTCCCGATGAGGCTCCTGTAATCCAAACTAATCGATCTTTAAAACTTACCATATTATCAATATAAATATCATTGCAGTTTTTATCTGCAAAAAATTAGACTCCAAAAGTAAGTTTTTTTATGGAACAGGAATATGTCGGGAGCGTAATCTTAGTATTCTTTTTTGGATACCAAGGTTCCCTTTTCGTCGTAAATTAACCAAGTACCGTGCTTTTCGCCATTGAGATACTCCATGTCGTAACGAAGGGTTCCGTTTTCGTCCCAAACAAACCATTTACCGTGTTTTTTACCCATCGAAAAGGTTGCTTCGGATAATTTTACTCCATTTTCGTTCCATGTTTCCCAAACGTTATCCTTTTCGCCGTTGGAATAGGAGCGAATCTCGTTTAACTTTCCAGTTTTAAAGAATATTTTAGTCTTTCCGTTGAGTTGTCCATTTGTGATGGGCATTTCAGATTTAATTGAGCCATCCTCGTAGTACTCTTTGTATGTACCGCTATATAGATTGCCTTTTTCGTCGATAAATTTTCCGTCTTTTTCAACAACCTTTTGCTGTGCAAAAACCCCAATGGGAATAACGAAAAGTATAATCAATGTAAATAGTCTCATTTGTTCTAGTTTATTAAGAGATTTCATTAATGTCTAAATATAAGTAAAACTAAACAATAATTGGTTTGGTTATTTAATGTAAAAAGTAATTTATTTGTTTGCATTCCTGTATATGCAGAAAATTAGTAAGGAAAAAGATTCCGGGCCTAGACCCGGAATGTCTTCTTCCTTGACATTTGTGTAGAAACGATTAGTAAACGGTATTTTCAGGATCCCAGTTACACCAGTCGGCTGTCCAGTTTTGGCTTCCAAATGCACCGATGTAAGAAACTGTTTCGAATGATGAAAGTCCTGTAAACGAAGCACCTGATAGTACGGGGGAACCCGATTGTGGCATTGCATTTACATCGCCCCAGTTCCATGCGTTGGTTAGCTGAAGGTTTGCATTCTCGGTAAGGATTGAGTTGCCACCATTGCTCCAGATTGTTTCGTACTCAGCTTGGGTTGGGCTGCTACCATCGGTTTTTGCTTCAAAGTCCTTAACCATTCCAGCCATAATACAATTCTTAATTTCGGGACCCGATGTTGCGTTATACTCTAGCATTGTTGGTCCTTCTAATCTTACGCCAATTGCAAAACCTGCAATTATTGAGTTGTATAGGCTAAGGTGTGTATTTCTTCTAAGTCTTAATCCATATTTATGGTTAGGATTTACATTGGCTTGATCTTTTGTTGCGTAAGGGCCTAGTATTGTAATGTTGCTGAACTTTGCTGAAGTTAGAGGTGAGTTTGATGAACCATTGGCGTCGTTGTCGGATTCAAAACCATTCGATGCATCAGACTTATCGGCTTCGGCAGTACCGCGAAGAATTAAACCAAACTGAACGTTTCCACAGTAGCCATTATCGGTATCGAAATCGTCGTCGCCACCACGGTAAGAAACTAAGTGATTTGCATTTACAGTTCCGCCAAACCACTCGAAAGAGTCATCACGACCAAATGATACTTGAACATACTCAATTGTAGTACCGCTTCCAACACCACCCATTGTTAAACCATTAATCTCGTTACCGCTGGTTACCTCGTAACCTGCAAACTCGATACGAACATAGCGAAGAACACCAGAGTTATCGGTAGCTACAGTTCCGCCATAAATAGCACCAGTACCACCTTCTAGTTCGGCTTCGCCACCGGTAATGTTGATAGGTGCTTTTCCGCACATAATAACACCCGCCCAATCGCCAGGTTTACGTTCACCAGGAGCTTTGTCACTGGTAAAAACAATTGGCTTCGATTGAGTTCCTTCTGCCATAATTTTACCGCCACGTTCGATAATTAAACAAGCCTTAGTGTCGCTTAACCCTTTAATAACGGTTCCTGGTTCAATGGTAAGGGTAACACCGTCCTTAACGTAAACATATCCGTCTAGAACAATGGTATCTTGTTCTTCCCAAGTTGTGTTCTCGGTGATGTCGCCCGATATTGTTACTTTTTCACCTTTTGGAGTGGAATCGTCATCGTCACTGCATGATGAAAATACAATACCCATTGCTAATAGGGCTAAAGCAAAAATCTTTAAGTTTAATAGGTTCTTCATTTTCATAATTTATTTAGTTTTTGAAAGAATTTTCTGATACAAAAGTAGTGGAGTGCATTGTAGAACGGGTTAAGTGAAAATTACGCTTATGTTACATGTTTGTTAGGGAAGTGTTAAGTTGAAGATGTTGGAAGTAGAATGCCAGAAGAGGAAAATAGAAAGACCGAAAATTGATGGTTAAATAAAAAACGCCAGAGTGCTATGGCATCTGGCGTTTTTGTGTTGCAAACCAATTAAATAAATTAATTCTTTACAGGGTTTAGTTCAACCTTGATATTTTGCGATGTGTTTGTGTCAACTTTTACTTCCTGTGGGTTGTATGAAATTAAGTTGGCGTTAATCGAAACTGTTTTCTCATTCAGTATTGTTGCGCTAAAGTTTCCATCAAAATCGGTATAGGTGGTTGTGTTATTCACCTTAACCGCTACACCTGCAAGAGACTCTCCGGTAACCTTATCAACAACCTGCCCGTTGATTGTTAGTGTTGCAGAATTTGCACTATTCACATCGTTTTTAATGTCACCATCAACATTTGCTTGTGCGTTAATTGAAATTGCTACCAGCGCTGCTATAAAAATTTTACCAATTGTTTTCATCGTTTTATGTTTTAATTTCTGAAGCAAATCTACACCCTGCACATTACCTGAATATTACACAAAAGTGATTTAAATGTTAAGATTAGGTTAAGTCGATGCGATAGGAGAAGATCTTGATTCTTACGATCAATGAATGACGTTAAACGTGAGATGTTAAAAGTTGGAAAGTTTCAGAAGTTAGACGAAGTTAATAACGTTAAACGTGAGATGTTAAACGTTAAAAGGAAGAAGTTAGAGGAGAACGGAAAACGGAGAACAGTAACCGTTAATCGTGAGACGTTAAAAGTTAAAGGGAAGAATTTCTTCACGAACAACTATCAACCATCAACTCATCGTTCTTCACGATTAACCAGAACTAAAATTTAGCTGTTACTCCAAGGTTGAATGTTATTCCATCGGCACTTCTTCTATTGTCGAGGTGCATGTTATCATCTCCATTGCTGTTTAGGTATGGGACGTATCGGATTGTTTTTTGATTCAGCAGATTCTTTACTCCAAACTTAAGTTCAATAAAGTTATTGAATTCTTTGCTGATGGAGATATCAACCAAATGTTTTAGTTTTTCGCTGATATTTGGGATATTCTGGTCGGAGTTCTGATTTACAATGCCAATTGAAATTAGCCTGTCGCCAATTACGTTGTACTGTACCGAAAAGTTGACCTTATTCTTTTCGTTATTGTAGAAAACTCCAGTGTTTACCAAAAATGGCGATTGACCTTGCATTTCGCGATCCTCAAAGGTCGATCCTGATGGGAAAATAACCCTACTGTATATGTAGCTTGCATTTGCCACAACATAGAAATCTTTGAGCAAATCGATTGATTCCAACGATTTTCGTAGCTCAACCTCAACACCCAAACTTTTAGCCTCGTTGGCATTGCTGTAGGTGTATGTTGGGCGATTGCCCGATGGTTTATAGGTTGATTCAATTGTTGAGTCGAATTTCTTGTAGAACAATCCAACCGAGAATGTTTCTGACGAACTGGGGTAAACTTCGTACCGAAGGTCGTAGTTCCATGTGTAGCAATTCTCGAGTTCGGTATTTCCCACGTAGTCGGCTTCATCCTCGAAATTGTAGAAGTAGAATGGAGCAACTTCCCTGAATTCGGGACGGTTTACCGATAATCCTGTTGCAAAACGGATCAAATTCTTTTCGTTGAAGTTGTAGGTGATATTCACCGATGGAAAGAGATCGAAATGTTTCGATTCTAGGTTAACGGAATGGTTGTAGCTATCGTAGCCGTTAAGCTGTAAGTTATTCATTTCGGCACGAACACCTCCATAGAGTTTTATCTTTTTTGTGATATTGGTATTTAGAGCAACGTACCCGGCAACAAGCATATTGTTAGCATCGTAACTGTCCGATTTGCTGGTTGTTTCTTTTATGATAAAACCGTCGTCGGATGTGTTGATATTTTCTTTGCTGAAAATGGTTTCAACAGGTAACCAAACCGATTCGGTGTACGACGAGTTTTTTGCCAATCCAATTATTCGTGTATCAAAAACTCTATTCTTATACTCTGAGTAAACTCCAGTTTTTATGGATGGTTCCCAGTTTCCAATTTTAATTTTGCGTTCGTAGTTTGCTCCAATTGAGGAGATATACTCATTAAGTTTCATAAAAAGTCTTCCTGCATCGCTAACCGAAGGGGTTAAACCAACGGAAGCATAGTATTCGCCATAGTGCGAGAATAAAGGATCATCCTGAAGTGTTGTACGCAGTTGTTTTAAATCGGGCTCGTTCTTTCCCGAGTAGGAAAAGCCAACAACCCAGTCTAGTTTGTTTTTATCATTCTCTCCACTTTTATGTTCACCGCCAAGTTGAGCCGAGTAGGTAACCCGTGACATATATTTATCCTGATACGATCTAACTGTGTATCCCTCATAGCCATTCAATCCATTTCTAACTATGGTTGTATTTTTCCCGTTGATGTTGAGTAGGTTTCGGAATTCAATCTTATTCCCATTTCCAAGGAAAAAAGCCCAGTTGTGCAGCAAGCCAATCTTTGTAACTCTAGAGTAGGAGCTATCGGTGTAGTTATAGTTATAATCTGGCATATCGCCCGGTGTAAATTGTGCCTGATAGCTTTTAAGCGATTTAACCTCTGAGTTATTTGCAATATCGTAGGTGAATGCAGTTATTGTACCTATTTGCTTGCTTCCTATTTGGAACCTTTTGCCAAAATTAATCGACAACTTTTGCTCGGGGTATGCCGAAACCGATTTGGGAGCCCATTTAGTATTGAGTTCCTTGCCGTAGTTGGCAAGTTGGCTATTCGATAATCCTTTTAAAGAACTAGGAAAGTTATCGGGAAGTGCTCTCTCTCCGTTATCAATTCCTAACCAGTCGTACTTTCCTTTATTAATAAGTTTAAAGTCGTTATAGTTATCTTCGGTGTTGAAGCTTGTGGCATATCCAATGTGGAAGAAATTCTTCTCGGGCATGTTCTTGGTGTAAATTTTAATAAATCCCCCAGTGAAATCGGCAGGTAATTCGGGCGAAGGACTTTTGGCAATAAGAATATTATCGATCATTGAGCTGGGAATAATATCGAACGAGAATGCTTTCTGATCCGTTTCGCTCGATGGGGTTGATGCATTGTTTATCCAAACGCTATTGTAGCGTTGATTTAAACCACGAACCACCACAAACCGATCCTCGATAATTGATATTCCGGGTACGCGCTTAATAACCTCCGAGGCATCCTTGTCTTGTGTTCTGGTGATTTGTTGTGCGGTAATTCCATTGGCAACAATGGCACTGGCTTTTATGGAACTAATCATGGCCACATCGGTATTGTTTCTGCGGCTAGCAGTTACCACAACACCCTCAATTGCCGTGGAAACTTCTTCCAAATCAACATTTATAGTGGAGGCTTTATTTGCTTCAACCTTAATATTCTCAATAATAACAGGTTTATAGGAGATGAACGAAACAAGAACACTGTATGTTCCTGGTGTTAAGTTGGGGAGTATGAATTTACCATCGAAATCGGTTATTGTACCATTTGTGGTACCTTGTATAACAGCAGTTGCACCAACTAATGTTTCGTTTCGCGATTTATCAATAACAACCCCTTCAATACTTCCTCGTTGAGCAATTAAGCTAGCAGGTATAAGAATAAAACAAATAATTGCGATTCCAAGTCTTAAGAATTGATTTCTGTACATATCGTTATTATTTTGCAATGTAGAATAGAATTAGCTCTGTTTTTCCGTTGCAAAGTAAGCGACTATATACGGCATCAATTTTAAGCGAATATTAAACTTAGGTTAACCATTGTAAGCATATTAGCGTCCCGATTTAATATTTTCTTAACCTAGTTTTTGCATTTTATAAATACTTTTGTAAACTTACCTAAATAAAGATATGGCTATGGATTTATCGAAGTTTCGAATACTGGTGGTTGATGATGAACCCGATATCATTGAGTTTTTGAGTTACAACTTAAAAAAGGAAGGATTTTCAATTAGAGCAGCGTCAACGGGTCGTCAGGCAATCGATACAGCAGTTACATTTAATCCTCACTTAATACTCCTTGATGTAATGATGCCCGAGATGGATGGCATTGAAACTTGCGAGGAGTTAAGGTCAAATCCCAAAACTAAGGATGTTTTAATAGCTTTCTTAACCGCGCGTAGCGAGGATTATAGTCAAATTGCTGGGTTTGATGCTGGTGGCGATGATTACATCTCGAAACCAATAAAACCAAAGGTTTTAATTAGTAGAATAAAGGCTTTGCTCAAAAGGTCTGGAACATTCGAGGATAGCGGAGCTCAAGTTCAGGAAACACCTCAGTCTGGACTTGTTATTGATAAGGAACGTTATGTTGTTTACCTCGATGGCAATGAGATTGTTCTTCCCAAAAAGGAGTTTGAACTTTTGGCATTGCTTTACAGCAAACCGCAGAAAGTTTTTACACGCGACGAGATTTACCAGAACATTTGGGGCGATGATATTGTTGTTGGCGATAGAACTATTGATGTTCATATCCGGAAACTTCGCGAAAAGCTGGGCGAGGATTATATTCGCACAGTTAAAGGAGTTGGTTATAAGTTTATGAATTAACGTTATTTAGATAAGTATTTTTTTAAAGGATTTTGGTATGATTGAATGGAAGCAAGATTACAGTGTTTCGGTTGCGAGTATTGATGATGATCATAAAAAGCTCATTGCTATTATTAATCAGTTGCTCAATGCAATGACAAAGGGAGAGGGGGCCAAGGTTTTAGCTCCATTGATTGATGAATTGTACAAGTATACTGTTTATCATTTTAACAGGGAGGAAACTTACTTTAGAATGACAAACTACGCCAATACAGATATGCACATTAAGGAGCATGCCTATTTTGTGAATAAAATAAAGGAATTTAAGGACAGAGTGAGTGCTGGAAATGTTAGTTTTTCGCCCGATTTATTTAGTTTTCTTCGCGATTGGTTGTTGAAGCATATAACCCTTACAGATAAAATGTATTCGGATCATTTTTTAAAGTCTGGCTTAAGATAATTTTGAAGAACAGAATGATTAGACCTGAGGAATCATTCTTGCACAATACAAAAGAGACACCTAATTGGGTGTCTCTTTTTATATTTTTGGAGTATACGCTTATATTTTGGAAGTTTACTTCCTTAAATTATACAGCTGTGCTAGCATATACAGGTGATGATCTTTTCTTATTTATCAGAAAAGTCGGTGTTTTAGCAGATGCAACGTGGTATTCTGTAACCAATTCGTTTATAACTTCTGCTACATGTTGAATCTTTGTTACTTTATAAGCATTCGCTCCTGCAAAGGCAAACCCTTCGGTCATTTTTCCTTCGGCTGCGTTTAGCAATGCTTGTGCTATGCAGTACGGTGCTTCTTTAAAATTACATGAACTTAAACAGTTCCAATGGCATTTAAATGGGTGAGTTTGTCCGAGGTTTATCCGTTCAATAAAACTATTATTTACCGCTCTGCCCGGTAGTCCAACTGGACTTTTAATAATGGTTAAATCTTCCTTGTTACAGGCTATATAGCTTTGTTTAAATTCCAGCGATGCATCGCATTCGTGAGTTGGCACAAATCGGGTACCTAGTTTAACGCCTTTTGCACCAGCCTGCATAATATTATACATATCCTCCCCAGTATAAATACCACCAGCGGCAATCACAGGTACATCTTTTTGGTAAGCATTCTCGAATGGGGCAATCTCCTGAATTGTTTCTTTCACTAATAGTGCCAATGGCACAACTTCGCCAGTAAGTTCCTCCTTTTTAAAGCCAAGATGTCCTCCTGCTAGTGGCCCTTCTACAACAACTGCATCGGGAATAACATTGTATTTATTTGCCCAATACTGAAAGATAAGTTTGGCTGCTTTTGCCGATGATACCTTTATGGCCAGTTTTGTGTGATGATTCTTATATCCAGCTTCGGCTATCATTCCAGGAATTTTTAAAGGTAAGCCAGCGCCAAGAATAATCAGATCAATCTTTTCCTCAATAGAGACTTTTATAAGATCCTCGTGATCGGTAAGAGCCATCATAATATTAACCCCAATTAAGCCATTTGTAAGGCTACGGGTTTTTCGAATTTCCTTTTGCAGCGCTCTTTTATTTGCTTCGCGCGAGTGCTTGGCATAATCAGGTTGTCTCATTCCAATGCCCGAAGCCGATATTATTCCTATGCCTCCAGCATTTGCTACGGCCGATGCCAATCCCGATAATGAAATTGCAACTCCCATTCCACCTTGAATAATAGGCAACCTTGCCTTTATATCACCAATGACTAATTCGTTCATAAATTTTTGTTTTAGCGGAACGAAGGTATGGTGAGGTTTTGGCGCTTCTGAAAAATAGGTCTGAGTAAAAGAAAATAGGGATAGAATGCCTTTTTAGGGGCAGGATGGTAAGTTTAGGGACGAATTAATAGGGTTAAATCAGTTCGCGGAGCTTTACAACCGAGTTTTTGGATACTGGAATTGGAAAGTTGATGTTCTCAAAGAATAACTTGTATCCTTGCGAATTTCCCTCAATTTTATCGATATAGTTTATGTTTACTATGTAGGAGCGATGGCACTTGAAGATGAATTTATATTCTTTCAGAATTTCCTCAGCATAGATCATGCTGCAGCGTATCATCTGATTTTTTATAATTTGGTTTTCTTTCCAAAATACTTCAATATAGTTGTTCGCGGAGCGAATTAATAGAAGTAAGCTAGCTTTAATGGCAAGGCTATCTTTCTGGTAATCGGAATTAAAATATACTATTTTATCCAGAATCGATTTGTTCTCCTTAAGTTTCTTGCTAAGTTCGTTAGCTAACTTTAGATGAGATCGAAGCATTTTGTTGTGATTAACCACAATTAAGGCAGAAATTGGTACTACTGCCATTAGTAAGAGCTTAATGATGAAGCTGAATCCAACTTTTGTTACTCCAAGGTATTTATTAACAATGAAGTATCCTACCAGTGTGGTAAACAGAATCCATAAATCCCAGAGTATTTCCTTTTTGACGTTCCAGCTACTAGACGAAAATTTTTTAGTGAAAAGGCTGGGTACCACCAATAGGTTAAAGCTAAGCGATAAAAAAGTAACTATAGCAATTCCAACCATTAGGTAGTATTTCTCCTTAACAGGCAATGTTCCTATTTCTAGGGGTTGAAAAAGAAACAGAAATATGAAAACACCGATGCTTGCGAAAAATATAATTTTAGCATTCTGCTTTAGGTCCTCGTTAAAAGGGTATGGTTTATTAAATACTCTCCACATTGTGATAAATGATTATTGCATTAAATACTATTTGGAATATTTCCTTAACTATGCTTACACAATGGAATTATTCCAAATTCAACAATATTATTTTCTATTACCAGTTTCGTTCACGTGTACAAAAATATCTTGTCATTTAAAATCCTCTTAGTGAATTCAAATTATATAAATTTCTAAATTCGAACGTAGACATTCATATTTTCATACGAGAACTTCTTTGCAAAAATATATTTATTATTTGATTTTTTTATTGGTTGTTATAACGATCTATTTTCAATATAATCTTGAAATTATATGATATGATTGTGTTGTAAACTAACTAAAATCATGAGATTATAACACAGCGAAGTGTTTTGGATATTTATCGTACGAAGTTTTGATTGCGGAGATTCTCGAAGTGTAGATCAGCTTAATGTAAACTTATGGAGATAGATATAAAGTCGCTAAGTGAGATATGAATTCATCTTGCGTGTCCTTAAAAGAAGAATCTCCTGCTTTTTGCAGGAGATTCTTACTTTTTTATTAGTCGATATTGTTTAAAATGAAGTCGCGTTGCGATTTTAGCAGATTAACTGTATGGAGCATGATGTTTTTGATTTCGTTAAGCAATCCAAGATAAAGAACGCTATTTCGAGTTCCCGTTTCGTTTTGCTTTATGCGTTTCACCTGCTTTTTCCTTGAGTTATTAACGAGTTCGAGTATTTCTTGCTGTTTTTTTATGGCATCAGGAACACCCGTGTAATCGTTATCTTTAATCATTTTCAATATTTCGTCGAAGAAAATCGAAATGTTCTCGCTGATTTCCTTTAGTTCTGTAGCCTGATTCTTGGTTAATCCTTTATGCTGATTCTCGATGTGCTGTAAACTCGGCGTAGAAACAAAGGTTAACGAGTGAGCAATCTCTCTAAGGTAATCAATTACCTGAATATAGTAGTGACCTGTTTCAATTGAGTCGGCCTCGAGTTGTTTCAGAACAGAGTAGACGTTGTATTTAAGTTTTTTTGCTTCGGCGTTAAGTTCTTCAACTTCCTTGTTTACTTGCTTTAGCGTTTTTCGATCTTCGTTAGTAAGACCGTCAATTATTTTGGTGAAAGTTTTAAGAACGTCTTTTAGCGATTTGTTTACCTCTTTTGTGCATTTTCTAACAATTCCGTCGTCGGTTGTGTATAGTTCATCATCAATTTTTGCAGCATTTACCTTTTTCTTATGAAGTAAATGCGATTTAACAAGAAGTCCAATTGCTATTGCCAATATTATTATTAATGCAGGAGTTTTTCCGTAGAATAGTGCTGTTGCAATTAGGAAGGCCATGGTAAATGTTACAAAAGCAGTAAAGAACCAACCCGAAATTACAGTAAGAACACCGGTAATACGATATACTGCACTTTCGCGTCCCCAAGCTTTATCGCTAAGTGATGTTCCCATTGCAACCATAAATGTAACGTAGGTTGTTGATAGTGGAAGTTTTAGTGATGTTGCTGAACTGATTAGAATACTCGAAACCACAAGGTTTACAGAGGCTCTAACTAAATCGAAGGCAGGGGCATCATTGGGATCCTTATACTTTGGAGCCTTTGATATATCGAATCGTTTGCTAATAAAGTTTTGAACGGATCGAGGAATTATATAACCTACATTCTTACTAAATGTGCGAACAATTCGAACTAAAGTTCTTGAAAAGTGAGTGCTACCAAAACGTTCCATTCCAGTATCCTGACGTGCAAGTCCAACTTCAGTTTCTGTTACAGTACGCGATTTCCGCGATGTCCATAGCGTAATTATCATTATTAACCCAGCAATAAACAGGTATAGAAAGTTTGTGTTAACTGGGCCGGCTAGTTCAGCCATTGATAGTTGATCTGGAGCAATTCCTGGGTTCGCTAAATGAATTTGGAATGATTTTAATCCGGCCATTGAAACCCCAATGAAGTTTACAAGGTCGTTTCCTGCAAACGAGAGTGCCAGGGCAAATGTCCCCATCAGTACTATAAATCTTAAAATATTAAGATTAAATAGAGATATGAGGAGTTGGAAAATTACAGTCCAAACTAAAAAGCTGTACAGTAATATTATAAATGTATGCTCTTTTATATAGTTCATTACCGATTCATCTAGCATCGAAGAGCCTTGAACTCCTTTCATTACAATAAAATATGTGATGGCTGTAAGCGCAATGCCACCCCAGATACTTCCTACAAATTTTATGCTTCGTTTATAGTTGAACGAGAACAGAAAACGGGCGATGTACTGAATTACTGTTCCTGTGATAAATGCGACTACTACTGATACTAGGATTCCCGATATAATTGCTAGAGCCTTTCCGCTATTTATATAGTTTCCTATGTTGCTTAGCGTTTCGTTATTGCCTAGTAATTTGAATATTGAAACAGCAACAGCCGATCCCAACAATTCAAATACCAACGATACTGTTGTTGAGGTTGGTAACCCAAATGTGTTAAAAAAGTCTAGTACAATAACATCGGTAAGCATAACGGCAAGGAAAATAACCATTATCTCGCTTAAGTAGAAGTTTTGTGGATAGAACACTCCTTTACGGGCAACTTCCATCATTCCACTCGAAAAGAACGAACCAACCAAAACACCCAACGATGCTACAAGTAATATCCAATGGCGTGAAGCCACCTTTGAGCCAATTGATGAGTTAAGGAAATTTACTGCATCATTTGCAACTCCAACTACAAGATCGGACATTGCGAGCAGAATCAGAATTACAACGGCAACTAGGTAATAAGTATCCATATTAAAATAATATTAATTTCGATGCAAAAGTAACCTCGATAAATTTAACATTATTATGAATACCAGTTATGTTTTCCTTAACCTAATGTTAAGTTAATGTTAAGTTTTTTCTCGTTTATATTGATTTTGTTAATAAAACAATACTTAATTGTTTTTGGGATGAGAGAAATTGTAGATTACTTAGCATCAATTTCTTTGAGAACTTCCTTTTTCCGTATCGAGACAGGAATTAAAGTACCGTCAGTCATTTTTATGGAAGGTGAAGGAAATCGTATAACTTTACTTATGAATACAGAATTTATAAGATGCGATTGGTGACATCTTATGAATCCGCATTCGGCAAGTAATTCCTCATATTCTTTTAAGGTTTTTGACACACGAATTGGGTCACCTTCGGTAAGTATAAATTCGGTTACATTATTATGCGATTCGCAGCGTAGTATTTGGTCGGTGTCTACTACATGTATTCCGCTGATGGTTTTGAGAACAAGTTTTTTATTGGTAGATTCTTGGTTTGATGTATTGGTGAGTAATGCTTCAAACTTGTTTTGTGTTTCGGATTGATTGTATGTTGTCGATATTTTTTCGATTGCTGCAATAAGATCGGTCGGATCAATTGGCTTTAGTAGATAATCAAGTGCGCTATACTTAAAAGCTTTTATGGCGAACTCCTGGTATGCTGTTACAATAATAAGATGAAAGTTAATGGGCGATACTCGTCGAAGTAGGTCGAATCCATTTCCATCGTTCATTTGCATATCAAGGAAAACCACTTCTGGTTTCAGGTTGTATATACACCTATGTCCAGATTCAACTCCATCGGCTTCACCAATAACTTTTATATTGGGACAGTAGATATTTAGCATCTGTTTTAATACTTCCCGTACCTTACTTTCGTCGTCAATTATAACAGCATTAAACATTATATTGGAATTTTAAGTTTAACCAAGGTTCCGTGGTGTGTTGGATCCAGAGTACTTACATCAATTATACTCATCTTAATATCTAGCCCTTTCGATTGTTTAATTTTACAGATTCGTTCTTTTGTTATTTCGGTAGCCAATGAGCGGTGACTTTTTCCGGTATTCATTTGGAGTTGCTTCGATTTTTCTATACCTACACCGTTATCTTCAACTTCGATAAATAGAAAGTTATTATCCTCAGCAATAAAGCGAATATCGAGTTTTCCTTTCTCCGATATATGTATAAACCCGTGCTCAATGGCATTTTCAATTAACGGTTGAGCTAGCATTGGCGGCAATTTTATATGATCGGTATTAATGTTGCTAATTACTTGAATGTTGTATTCAAACCGTTCTTCGAATCGGAGTGCTTGTAGCTCAAGGTAGTGTTTAAGCGTGATTACTTCGCTTTCGAGCGAGTTAAATTCTTTTCGCGAGTTCTCCAAAATAAGCCTGATTAACTTGGCAAAACTTGCCAGGTATTTACTCGCCTGATGGGCTTCGTTGCGGAATATATAACTTTGAATGGCTGTTAAGGAATTAAATACAAAATGAGGATTCATCTGCGAAAGAAGCAGTTGTTGTTCTATTTGCAGGGTATGGCGCTTGTTTGCAACATATTTACGGTACAGCATAACAATTGCAAATATGCTAAGGATCAATAATGAACTAATTACTATGATTATATAAGTTGATTGTGGCATTTCTTTAATTTTACCCAAACAAAAATAGTTGGTATAGTTTACTATGCAAAAAATATTAACCCTATCTGTTCGATTCAGCAAAAGTGCTTTGGATGCGATTAAACCAAACTCAAACTTTCGGGTCAATTTTACGTTAAAAAATTTATTCTAAAGATATAGTTTTTACTTTTGCACCATAATTCGGTAAAATGAAGCAGCGCAATATAGCATTTACTATTATTCTGCTTGCCAATGTAATGTTATTGGTACACTCACTTATGCCGCACCATCATCATAATGGAGTTGTTTGTTTCACTGAATCTCACTCACAATGTTCCTGCAATTCCAACAATCATAGTAACGATTGCGGTACGCATCACAGTTCCAATGGCGATGATTCTGGCTGTTGTGTGGTTAAACAGGATTACCTGGTTCCTTCCGATGAAATTGGTAAAACAACTCGTTGTGTGGTTCACGAAATCAACACTAAAATTTCAAACTGGTTTATTCCTCTTTTAACAAGTAGTGTTGAGTTACAGGTAATTTACGAAATCAAATTCAAATTTCATTTTTTTGATGATTTCCCTCTCTACAGCTGTTTTATTGACTCTGGCCTTTCGTTAAGGGCTCCTCCAAGTATTTAGTGTACTATTTTTTAAAAGTTCTGTCATAGCAATCCTCTATTGTTAATGACGTCTTTAATATTTACATATACATTAAATACTTAAACAATGAATTCTTTTAAATACTTATTGATTTTATCAGCATTAGCATTATGGGGTTGTAACCATACCCAAACAAAAACCGATGAGCACGATCATAGTGGTCATCGCCATTCAGAAGGCGAAGTTCATGCGCACGAGGAGGAAGCCGAAAAAGTTCAGTACACAGCATATACCGATGCATTTGAACTTTTTGCCGAGGCCGATATGTTTATTGTAAATGAGTCCGCCAACATACTTTCGCACTTTACATTTCTTAACAATTTCAAGCCATTGGAGGAGGGGACTATTTCTGTTAAGCTTGTTGTTAACGGAAAGGAAGTTTCTCAAACTCTCGAAAATCCAACTAAAAAGGGGATATATAGTTTTAATATTACTCCTGATGTAGTAGGCGATGGCCAGTTAATTTTTGACATCAGTTCAAGTGGTGGAAAATCGCAGATAATAGTTAACAATGTTGAGGTTTTTGCAGATGATCACGAGGCCGAGGAGCATCATCATCACGAAGAGGGTTCAGCTGTAAATACAATAGCCTTTACCAAGGAGAAGTCGTGGAAGATCGACTTTGCCACAGAGAATCCAGTTCTTCAACCTTTTGGTCAGGTTATCAAAACTACAGCCAAGGTTGTTCCTGCTGTTTCGGACGAGTTGATAATTACTGCAAAGGCAAAGGGTGTTGTGCTTATGAATTCAGGGGCTGTACTTGCTGGGAATAGCGTAAATAGCGGATCATCATTATTTACTATTGGGGCTACTGGAATTGCCGACGAGAATTCCTCGGTGGTATATAACGAAGCAAAGAATAACTTTGAGAAGGCAAAGGCCGATTACGAGCGTGCGCAGGAGCTTGCCAAGGATAAAATTACCTCCGATAAGGATTTGCTGCAGGCTAAGGTCGATTACGAAAATGCAAAGGTTCATTTCGAGAGTATCAGCAGTAATTACAATGCATCGGGCATTGCGGTAAAGAGCAGTATCGATGGTTATGTATCGCAGGTTTATGTTTCCAATGGACAGTTTGTTGAGGTTGGGCAGCCTTTAATCAGTGTAATCAAAAACAAAAATGTTTACCTAAAAGCCGAAGTTCAGCCAAAGTACACATCAATCCTTGGTTTTGTTAAATCGGCGAATATCAAACTGGCACCAAAGAGTACTTTATCGCTCGAAGATTTAAATGGAAAGGTTGTTTCTCTAGGGAAATCAACAGAGGCTGATGGTTTCTTAATTCCTGTTACTTTACAGGTTGAGAATAATGGCACTTTTGTTTCCGGTAGTTTTGTTGATGTATATCTAAAGGCCGAAACATCAAAGCAAGCATTAACTATTCCAACTTCAGCTCTTCTTGAGGAGCAGGGCTCATTCTCTGTACTGGTTCAGGTTAATCCAGAGTTATTTGAGAAACGCGAGGTTAAGGTTGGTGTTACCGATGGCCTTAGAACCGAAATTCTAACTGGAATTTCAGCAACCGACAGGGTTGTAACCAAAGGGGCAATTCTGGTTAAATTAGCACAGGCTTCGGGCGCGCTGGATCCTCATGCTGGTCACGTTCACTAAAAATACTGTGACTATGCTGGATAGAATTATAAAATTCTCGTTGAGCAATAAGTACTTGGTATTACTTTGCTCGCTTGTATTGGTGGTTGTTGGAACTCGGACAGCCCTCAATATGGATATTGATGTTTTCCCCGATTTAACTGCTCCAACCGTTGTGGTTATGACCGATGCGCATGGTATGGCATCGGAGGAGGTGGAGCGTTTGGTTACTTTCCCCATTGAAACAGCGTTGAACGGCGCAACCGATGTTCGCCGAGTGCGTTCTGTATCGGCACAAGGGTACTCTTTTGTTTGGGTTGAGTTCGATTGGGGTACCGATATTTTTAAGGCTCGTCAGATTGTTAGTGAAAAGCTGATTTCAGTAAACTCGCAAATGCCTATTGGTGTTGGTCAGCCTGCGCTTGCTCCGCAATCGAGCATAATGGGTGAGATTTTCTTTGTGGGCTTACAGGCCGATAGCACCAGTATGATGGATTTGCGCACCATTGCAGAGTGGAATGTTCAGCCATTAGTACTTTCTACAGGTGGTGTGTCGCAGGTTACCATAATTGGTGGCGATTTTAAGCAGTATCAGGTATTAGCCGATCCTGTTAAAATGATGCATTACAATGTATCGATGACGGAGTTGATGGATGTTTGCAGTGGCGTTAGCCAAAACTCAACAGGAAGTAATGTGCGTCAGTATGGGAACGAGTATGTTGTTCGCGGCATTGCCCGTACTTATGACCTAGAGCAACTTGGTAACTCGTTTGTGAAATCTATCAACGGAAAACCTGTTCGTATAAACGACGTTGCCGAGGTTGTTATTGGAAGCGCAGTAAAAATGGGTTATGCATCGGAGAATGCAAAGCCTGCAATCATTCTATCAATCTCAAAGCAACCCAATGCAAACACGCTCGATGTTACAGAAAGAATTGAGGAAAATCTGGAAACGCTGAAAAAGACACTACCTGCCGATGTTAAGCTCGATACAAAAATCTTCCGTCAGGCCGATTTCATTGAAACATCTGTTAATAACGTAAAGGATGCACTTATCGAGGGGGCAATCTTTGTAATCATCATCCTTTTCCTATTCCTTGGTAGTTTCCGCACAACCATAATTTCGCTTTTGGCAATTCCTCTATCGTTGCTGGGCGCAATTGTAGTGCTAAATGCGCTGGGTTTAACCATTAACACAATGAGTTTGGGAGGTATGGCAATTGCCATTGGATCGTTGGTCGACGATGCCATTATTGATGTTGAGAATGTTTACAAGCGATTGCGGCAGAATAGGTTACTACCCGAAAACGAAAAGCAATCATCGTTTACCGTTGTATTTGATGCGTCCAGAGAAATTAGGGCATCAATTCTTAATGCAACGCTAATTATTATGGTAGCATTCTTACCGCTATTTTTCCTTTCAGGAATGGAGGGTCGAATGCTTAAACCGCTTGGAATATCGTTTATTGTTTCGTTGTTTGTTTCACTTATTGTAGCAATGACCTTAACGCCATTGCTAGCAAAAATGCTACTTTCGGACGATAAGTATCTCTCCAAGAACGAAAAGGAGAAATGGCTTGTTCGTAAGATGTCGTACTACTATGAGGAATCGCTCGATTGGGTTTTACGTCACAAAAAAATGGTACTCCTCTCAGTATTTGGCTTATTCGTGGTTGCATTATTCCTGCTTTCGAGTATGGGTCGCAGTTTTCTTCCCGAGTTTAACGAGGGATCGTTAACCCTTTCGGTGATAACAAAACCCGGAACATCGTTGGAGGAGAGTAATAGGCTTGGTAATTTGGTTGAAACAGAGTTGCACTCCATTCCCGAGGTTGAAAGTACAGCCCGTAGAACTGGTCGTGGAGAGCTTGATGAGCACTCACAAACCACCAATAGTGCCGAGATAGATGTTAATTACGATTTAAAGGATAGGGATGCCGATGAGTTTTTAGCCGATGTCCGTGCAAAACTTGCAAGTATTCCGGGTATTGCATCAACAGTTGGTCAGCCATTGGGGCACAGAATCGACCATATGCTTTCGGGTACGCGTGCCAATATTGCCATTAAACTATTTGGAACCGATTTAAACCATATGTTTACCGTTGGTAATCAAATTAAGGCTGCAATTGTAGGAACCGAAGGTTTAGTTGATGTTAACGTTGACCAACAGGTTGAGATTCCTCAAATACAGATTCGTGCGAACCGCGATATGCTTGCTGCATACGGGATTACCATTCAGGAATTCAACGAGTTTGTTGATGTGGCCTTTGGTGGCGAAAAGTTAGCCGACATCTACGAGGGACAGCAACGCTACGACCTCGTTCTACGCTTAAAACCCGATTACACCGAAACTATCGAGGGGATTCGTTCAGCGCTTATCGATACTCACAATGGCAAAAAGGTTCCATTGGAGCAGGTTGCCGATGTGGTTTCTGTATCGGGCCCAAGTTCAATAAGCAGGGAGAATGTACAGCGTAAAATTGTTATTTCGGCAAATGTGGCTGGTAGAGATTTACGTGGTGTTGTCAACGATATCAAGCAAAAGATTGATAAGAACATTCAACTTCCCGAAGGGTACAGGGTTGAGTATGGTGGACAGTTCGAGAGCGAGGCTAAAGCTTCGAGAACTCTTCTAATCACTTCAATTATCGCCATTATTGTGATATTCCTACTGCTATTTCAGGAGTTCAAAAACTTCAAGTTGGCCGGTATTATTCTGCTGAATTTACCGCTTGCGCTAATTGGAGGGGTGTTCTCAATCTACTTTACTTCGGGAACATTGAGCATTCCTGCGCTGATTGGATTCATTACGCTTTTTGGAATTGCAACCCGAAACGGGATTCTGCTAATATCAAACTATCAACGCTTACAGTGTAAAGGACTTTGCGAGTACGAGATTGTTACGCGTGGCTCGTCCGACAGGTTAAATGCAATTTTGATGACCGCATTAACCGCTGCGCTTGCGCTAATTCCGTTGGCTGTTCGTGGTAATCTCTCAGGAAATGAAATTCAGAGCCCAATGGCAAAGGTTATTCTGGGAGGTTTACTAACATCAACATTACTGAATATTTACATTGTGCCAATTGTTTACAGCGCATTGTGTAAGCGTGGAATTATTAAAAACGATAACAATGACTAGGATTTTAGTTTTACTGATAAACATCGGGGTGTTTTGCACAATGGCAAAAGCGCAAAGTACCATCCAAACTGTTCTGGATGAGATTGAGAAGAATAACACCACCATTCAGGCTCTACGCCAGAACGCCGATGCCGATAAGATTGCCAACAAAACTGGAATAACACCCTCGAACCCAGAGTTTGAGTTTGGGTATTTGTGGGGAAACCCCTCATCAATTGGCAATAGAACCGATATTAGCGTAAGCCAATCGTTCGATTTTCCCACGGCTTACCTGCGTAAGGGTCAAATTGCGAATTCTCGCAATAGCAAGGTTGAGTTTGAGTACCAGAGTAAGGTTCGTGAAATTAAGTTCCGGGCCACATCGGTATGTGTCGATTTGATTTATCATAACGCCCTGCAGAACGAGTACAATCGACGTTTAAAACACGCTACAGGCATTGCCGATTCTTACAAGAAGCGATACGAAATTGGCGATGCCAATATTCTGGATTACAATAAGGCTCAAATGAATCTGCTGAATGTAACCAAGGAGATGGAGAATAACGAGATTGAGCGAAAATCGCTGTTGGCTGAATTGGCAAGTTTGAATGGCGGTAAGCCAATTGAGTTTGCCGATACACTGTTTTCAAGTTCAACCATCAATTCCGATTTTGGACAGTGGTACACTCAGGCAGAGCAGAATAACCCAACCCTAGCGGCATTGAAGCAGGAGGTTGAGGTTTCTCAACGCGAAATTCAGCTGAGCAGGGCATTGAGTTTGCCTAAGTTTAATGCTGGGTATATGAGCGAGAAGGTTGTAGGGGAACGCTTTCAAGGTGTTACAGTTGGTTTATCTATTCCTTTATGGGAAAATAAGAACACTGTAAAATACGCTAAGTCTAAGTTTGCGGCGTATCAAACCATCGAGAACGATAGCAAGCTAAAGTACTATAACCACTTGATGATGCTACACCAAAAGGCTTTAGGAATGCAGCTTAGTGTTGATGATTATCGTAGCAAGTTTAAGAATTTCAACAATACCGATTTGCTCCAGAAAGCCCTAAATAAGGGTGAAATTTCGCTAGTTGAGTATCTGTACGAGTTATCGTTTTACTACGATAGCTTTGAAAAGTTACTTGCCATGGAGCGCGATTTGAATAGGGTAGTTGTGGAGATGAATTACTGCCAGTAGGTTTGCAATAACTTTCAGGTAAATATATATCCCTGACAGGGTTCAAAGCCCTGTCAGGGATTTTATTTATAGAGGCAATGTCATTGCTTTAGATTTACCCATTTCGAAATTCGCTAGGTGACATCCCTGTGTGTGATTTGAAGTAGTTTGACATATAGGCTAAGTCCGAGAAATGATACTCGTCGGCAATGTTTTGCAGGCTATCTCCGGTCGATTTCAGCCTGACCTTTAGCTCCAGCATTACGTAATCGTCGATCCATTGCTTTGCACCATAACCGCTAATAGCTGATGTAATTGCAGAGAGATGCTTGGATGAAATGCAAAGGGCATCGGCGTAGAATTTTACTTCGCGGTTGGTTTTGTAGTTTCTTGTAACGAGGTTGGTAAACTCTTCGTAGATTTCAGTTTTGCGGTTGTAGCTGAATTTTGTGTGCATTAAATCATCCTTACGGATTTTATCGTACATCTCTAGAAAGTAAATACGCAGAAGGTTCATCAGTAATTCGCGACGACAAAAACTTTGAGTATCGGTGAGCTTTTTATGTATGTCTGTAAAGCGGATCTGTTCCTCTCTAATCATGTCCTCACTAACTTTGTAGCAGAAGTGATACTGTAGGAAATTTAGGAATGCAGGTGGAAACCGGAAGGTAACTTCTTGTAGAATGTGTGGTGCAATCGAAAAGTACATCACAGAGAAGTTGGTGCTGATGCTTTTAAGTTGTACAATTTGGCTGGGGAAAAGCATGATAATTTCCGACTTTACAAACTTATGCTTTGTTAAATTTACCTCAAAATCGGCGTCTCCATTCAGGCAGTAGCAAACAATACATCGTCCAATTTTAATTAGGCTTTGGCTTATCGGGAGTTTATCGCTGTTGAGCGATATTACGATATCGTCATCGTTTAGCTCAGAATGCGAAAAGATATTATTGGCCGTTGGCATGCTGTTTCTTTTTCGCAAATAAACATCAAAAATTTTTCTATTAAGGATGATTAATAGGAAATATTCACAAATAATGACGAATAAATAGAAACAACAACATGATTTAAGTTTCGGACTTTTGTGTCGAATTATAATCATCTATACATGAAGAAAATTTTATGTGGAACTGTCGCATTATTATGTGGCAGTGGGGTCTGTTTTGCCCAATTTCCCGAGAAAACAGTTATCCCGCTAGATTCAGTATTTGTTTTGGCCGAGCGGAATTGCGTTCATTTAAAGTTGTCGGAATCAGTAATTAAAACTAAGGAGGCGGCTATAGGCGTTGCTAAAAATTCGCGTTTACCGTCGATAGATTTAGGTATTTCGGCAATGCACTATGGAGATGGAGTGGTCTGGGATCGAGACTTCTCGAATGAAACCAAAGCCCCTATTCCCGATTTTAGTAATAATTTCTCGGTTGAAGCTTCGTATGTAATTTTTTCGGGTGGGGCTATTTCGGCATCTATCGAAAAAGCAGAGCTGGATGCGCAGGTTGCAGTACTTGCCCATAGCAAGAACATTGCTGATATTAGGTTCTTGGTAGCAGGGTATTACCTTGATCTTTACAAATTGTATAATCAGAAACGAGTTTTTGAGAGAAATATAGAGCAAACCAACGAGGTTTTGCAGCAGGTAAAGGCAAAACTGAATGCAGGTATGGCTCTAGATAACGATCAAACCCGCTACGAGTTACTGGAGCAAAACCTGAAGCTTGCCCTAATTGAAATCGAGAATCGAATCAGCATTATCAACCAGCATTTGCTGGTAACACTTGGCTTACCCGATGGGACAATTGTTATTCCCGATTCAACTGTACAGCAATTTGGTTCGCAGTCCCAGTTGATCAATGATTTCTTTCAGAAAGCGATGGCTAGCCGGCAGGAGATTAAGATTCAGGATTTGAATAAGGCGATAGCTCTAAAGGATATATCGATGGCGAAAGCCAGTTTGTACCCTTCATTAACAGTTATTGGTGCCGATTATATGAATGGGCCTATACTGGTAGAAGTTCCGCCTATCGATAAAAATTTAAATTACTGGTTTGTTGGGTTAGCATTAAAGTATAACATTGGATCGCTCTATAAATCAAAAAAGAGTATTGCATTGGCAAAAAGTGCATACGCATCGGCATCGTTGGCCTATGAGGCGGAAATGGAAAATACTAAAACAGCGATTAATTCTGCATACATAAAGTATTCGGAGGCTTACGATAAGTTGGCAACTTACCAAAAGAGTTTTGAATTGGCTGTACAGAACTACTTGGTAATAAACAATCGCTACCAGAATGACTTGGTACTTATAACCGAGATGCTTGATGCCAGCAATATGAAACTTAATGCGGAGTTGCAGATTATTAATGCAAGGTTGGATGTGGTATATCAATATTTCAACCTGCTTCGTGAGACCGGAACATTGTAGTAATACTTAAATCAAAATAAAAAGTAAGATATGAAGAAGAGAAGCGTAAAATTAGCATATAACATTGTTGTGGGTGTTTTACTAATTGTTTGTTTGATATGGGTTGTTGGACATTTTGTTCATTTTGGCGATGTTGAATTTACCGATAATGCCCAGGTAAAGCAGCAAATTGTACCAATCAATAGCCGAGTTCAGGGATATATTAAGAAGATTTACTTTAAGGAGTATCAGCCCGTAAAAGAAGGCGATACACTACTAATTATCGATGATATTGAGTACAGAGTTCGTGTTGCTCAGGCTGAGGCCGACTATCAGAATGCATTGGTAGGGCAAAAGGCTATGGGCACATCGGTGCGTACAGCCGAGAGTAATATTGAGGTAACTAAGGCAGGGATAGAGGAGGTGAAAGTACGAATGGAGAATGCCCTAAAGGAATATCAGCGTTACGAAATGCTACTTGCCCAAAAGGCTGTAACCAAACAGCAGTACGATAATGTGAAAGCGAATTACGATGCAGCAAAGGCAAGGTACGATCAGGTTGTGTACCAAAAAAATACCTCATCGTTGGTAAAGGATGAGCAGACACTTCGACTTGATCAAACGGCAGCTCAGATTAAGTTGGTAGAGTCTGCCCTCGAGCTGGCTCGCTTAAATCTTTCCTACACGGTTATTGTTGCACCATGTACAGGCGTTACTGGTCGTAAAAATATTGAGGAAGGGCAGTTGGTTCAGCCTGGTCAGGTAGTACTCGATATGGTTAATCAGGAGGAGGTTTGGATTGCTGCAAATTATAAAGAGACTCAGTTATCCAATATTAAGGAGGGTAATATGGTAGATGTTGAGGTGGATGCCATTCCTGGGGTTACATTTAAAGGTGTTGTTCAATCTATATCAAGAGCTACAGGATCTAGCTACTCTCTTTTTCCACAGGATAACTCCTCGGGAAACTTTGTGAAGGTTGAGCAGCGTATACCTGTTCGTATCGAATTTTTAAAGGATAATGCTCTAGAGAATTTGGCCCGTTTACGTGCAGGTATGAATGTTGAATGTGAAATAAAATACTAATTATGGGTTGGGGCGAACCGTATAGAATACTAGATATTCACGATTTTGTTCACGACAAACTGAAAGGGTGGATTCTACTGGTATTTTTCCTTGTTTTTCAGTTTTCGGGTGGAGTTTATATGGCAGCAGGTGCGCAAATGTCAGGATCATTGTCGTTGCTGCACGAGGATGTAATGATGGCTGGTTATACCTCACTGGTGGGTTTGTGTCTTACATTTACCGTTATGTACCGATTGAAAGCCCGGTTTACCATTAAAACATCACTGATATATAGCGCTATTGGACTAATTGTATGTAACCTGTTGAGCTTGTATGTTGCCAATGTTCCTATGTTGGTTGGTATAAGTTTTATTGCTGGTGTTTTTAGGATGTGGGGAACTTTTGCCTGTAACACAACACTGGCTCACTGGATTTTTCCTCAGTGGGATATGTCAAAGTTCCAGAGTTACATTCAAACAACGGTGATGAGTTTTATGCTCCTTTCGGGTCTAACAACTGTTTATTTATCTTACTATTTACAGTGGCGATACATGCATCTATTGATGATTGGTGTGCTTGTTATTTTGATAGGATTAACGGCTTTAATTTTTCGCCATCACCGACCATCGAAAAAAATTCCTTTGTATGGCATCGATTGGATGGGGGCAATTCTCTGGGGTGTATCGGCTGTCAGCATTATTTTTGTTTTGAACTATGGCGAGCACTACGATTGGTTCGATTCTATCTATATCCGTATGGGATTTTTTATTGCGCTTGTCTCCATTGGACTAAATATTTGGCGGGCAACATTTATTAAGCGACCGTATGTTAGTAACATGTTATGGCGATTTCGCAATGTGCGTGTAGTTTTTGCCCTGCTTATTACGGTTTATATCTTAATGGGACCTGCGCACATTTTTGAGCATATGTACACCGTGACTATTTTGCATTACGACGATTTGAATGTTATTTCGCTTAACTGGATTTCTCTAGCTGGGTATATTGTTGGCGGGTTATTTGCCTTTCAAACCTTGGCATTGCGCAACTGGAAGTATAAAACCATGACCCTAATTGCATTTGTGTTGATGGTGGGTTACCTGTTATCTATGTACTTTGTGGTTGATTATAACTTACCTAAGCAGGCTTTATATTTTCCAATATTCATCCGAAGTGCTGGAATGATACTTGTTCCTATCACATTCCTAACTGTGGTATTCAAAACCATTCCATTTCAGTATTTCTTTCAGGCGTTAAATATGGTTACCATAATTACGGCTTCGGTTGGTTCGCTTCTGGGATCGGCAGTTATTAACCAGTTTTTCAAGGTAACAATGAAAAAGAATGAGTTGTTTTTCAGCGCTACACTCGATAGTGTAAATCCATTTATAAGGAATATTCCAACGGAGTCGCTTTATTGGGCATTAAAGCAACATGCTATGCTTGTGAGCATGAAGGAAGTTTATGGGTGGCTTTGTTTTGCTGGATTAGCCTGTATATTTGCGTATATTCTAAAGGAAAGTGACTTTAACCCAAAACGATTAAAACATTATTTGTTAGGTATAATCGGGTAAGATAGCCCATATACATTAGGCCTTTGGCTGTAACAATAGGAGGGCGTGTAGAGGTATCTCTGTGTTTATCCCAGGCAGGGTTTAAAACCCTGCCTGGGATTCTTGTTAGTTGTATCGTAAGGGATGAGGATTGTAATTATCACGCGTCGGGAGACGCGCGATAGCGGTGTTAATGGTGGACGTTGTAAGGTTTTATTAATTGTTTGATGAATATATAAACCTTAACCCTTGATATAAACTTTGAAAAGGAACGTGTCCCTCATCTTCGTAAACTTTCAGTTTGCAAACAACATTCTCTTTCGATGCAATTCTTTGGCTAAAATCTGTTAGTTGCTTTTTATTAGTTCCATCAGGGTCTAGAGGGTCTTTTAGTCCGTGGGTTAAAAATATTTTTGTTGTTTTAGTCTCCTTTGTTTTTAGAAAATTAGAGGTTAAGTTGTCGAAATACTCTTCGCAATCGAGAAATGCAGCACTGCATATAATATACGAATCAAAAGAATTGGGATTTGAAAGTAAATAGTACAGCGTAAAAATACCACTCAACGATTGTCCGCATAGTATCTTTTCGTTGGTTGTTCTGTAGGTGGCATTGATATGTGGAATTAACTCATCGTTGATGAATTTTTTGAAATTTTCGGCACCGGGTTTAACGTCGAAAAATTTAGTTTTTGTAGGCATCATATCTCTATTCCTATCGGTATTCTCAACCATAACCACAATCATTTCAGGAATTAACTCGTCGATGTAGGTTAGCCTATCGATTGTTCCAATTGTCTCGGAGTACATATCAATATCTCCATCGAGTCGATAAATGACAGGGTAAAACTTCTCAGACTCGTTATATCCTTTTGGTAGTTTAACCATAATTTTTCTACTCTCGTTCAATACTTTCGAGTGTATAGAATCTGTAAACCCCAAATTTATCTCTTGGCCAAATAGCGCAATTGTTGATAGAATTAATAGGGTTAAAATGGTTAATCTTTTCATTGTAGTTTAGGTTTCGTATAGTTTTTTCTATTTAAAAATCGTAAAACCGAAAACTATGAAAATGTAAAGAAGATAGATGTAAAACAATTTTATATCTTGAGGATGTCCTGAAGTTTAAACAATAAGTCCTCGTTTCTTCATGCACTTTTTCATTTCATATCTATTGTCTTATTTATTATTTCCCAATTTACTTCTCCTCCGTTTTGTTCATAAATTTTCAAGAGTGTTTTGAGCATCAGTTTCTGCAATTCAATTCTTTTGTTAATTTTCCAATACCAATTAAGTATTTCTCTTATAAGAACAAATAATAATATTGCTCCTCCAATAAGGATGATAAATAAACTAACATCATTCATAAGAATTAATTTTAAGTTAATATGCTATTTTTATTGTATTTATACATTGTACAATATATTTCAATACAATTCATCTTCCTCAAATTTACCCATTATCACCCAATAACAAAACATCTGGATCATAATTTTGCTTGCCTTACCCGGATCTGTACTAACTAACGCTTCCAGATTCTTCGGATGCTGGAAGGTTTGGTTAGTGTTAGGTTTGTGTTAGGTTGGAGAAGATCATAATGGGGTAGCAGGGGGTACTTCGGAAGTGGGGGGGGTACTTCGGAAGTACCCCCTCCCTCTTCGGAAGTACCCCCTCCCTCTTCGGAAGTACCCCCTCGTATCATTTTGACACGAGGGGGTACTTGATTGATAGGCCATCGCATCAAAACGATACGATGGCCTGTCATTTTGACACACGACTGTGTCGAAACGATAGGCTTGCCTGTCAATTTAACGCGATTGCCTATTGAAACGATAGGCGGTCGCATCAATTCGATAGGCCATTGTGTTAAATTGATAGGATGGTCTGTATTCGAAGTGGGGGTGTATTAGTATCCCTGGCTCGTTTTGTTTTACAACCGTAATGTTTTTTACGGCGGGTTAGGCGAAGCGCTTTTTTAAGTATCCGCCTTGTATAAGTTCCTCCACCGAATTTATTTTTTGGCTC
Source organism: Bacteroidales bacterium (assembly GCA_050180705.1). GTDB lineage: Bacteria > Bacteroidota > Bacteroidia > Bacteroidales > Tenuifilaceae > SB25. Next base: position 31,129 of record JBFXDX010000007.1, read on the forward strand.
TCGCCATTTTTTATCAGCAGATTCTGATCGGTTATATTAAGTACATTGCGGTAGTAATGATCGGTAATTATTACAATTTTATTCTTCTTTAATTTTTGCAGTAGATTCGAGATCAGCTCTTGCTCAAGGGGATCAATCATCGAAAATGGCTCATCAAAAATCATTACGCTATGTGGCAGCTGGGACACCAATATAATTTCGAAATATTTCTTTTCGCCATGCGAAAGTTGGCCAAACTTTAGGCTATCGTACCTGGCAATCTTTGGATCGTACAATACACGATCCTGATTATCGGGATTTGGATGGAACATTGAAACTATGTCTCGGACTATCATATTCGGAGGTAGCATATTGTGCTGCGGAAGATATGCTATTTGCTGCCTTTGGATATTTAATTTGGGTTCGTACTTTTCGTTATCCAGCAACGCTTCGAACCTATCGTATTCTAAAGCCCCAAATATGATTTTCAGTAGGGTGGATTTACCACAACCATTCCGTCCAAAAATTCCAAGTATTTCTCCTGTATTGCATTCAAATCCGATGTTCTTCAGAACTGTATTTTCTCCAAAGCTTTTCTCCGCTTGTAATACTTTAAACTTTGTCATGACCCGAAATATATCAGCATAGCAATTGGGATTGCTATTGGTGAATTAACCTTGAATAAAGCAGAGTATAGTCCCTTTTTGGTTATTCCCCGATTGTAATAGAAGTAATACTGCTCCTTGTAGAACATATTGTAGCAGAGTATTCCAACCAAATTGCCAATAGTTCCAAAGGTCATAAATCCACCGAATGGCGAAATTGCTCCAACAATTATGGAGAAAAAGAGATTGAATTTGGTTACATCGATGTAATATTTAAAAAGCATAGTCTGTTACAGTTTGTCTTTTTAGTATATTGTTAATCATCGCATTTATTCATTGTACAATGGATTTCTATGCTGTACGACGCCGTCAAATTTACCTATTACTCCCAAATATCAAAACAATTGATTGTTTATTGGCATCACTATAGAGCATGTTCGGGCGGTTCCGCTGATTTGCTGTAGCGTAGTAATCAAAAAAAGCATACATAATGCTTGTTGCATATGCTATTGGAGGTAGTTTAGTAGTGGAGAACCGATGAACTACGACGATATTCTAATTGCCCAATCGTTTTAGTAGTTCCTCCTTGTAGTTTAATCCAATTGGGAGATTTTCATTGTGGATTCGAACCTGATTGCCCTCGATATACTCCAACCTGTTAATTGATATTACGAATGATTTGTGAATCCTGATAAATTCATCGGTTGGAAGTTGTTCAGTAAGGCCTTTAATTGTGCAATGAATCAGCAAATTTTTTTCTGAGGTTACCACTTTAACGTAGTCGCCTATAGCCTGTAGGTATACTATTTTATCGAAATCGACCTTATGAACTCTTTTCTCCGATTTAAGTAGAATGGAGTTTCCGATGTTCTTGCTTTTTAGCTGAGCAATGCTATTTTTCTCAACAACTTTGTTTATTGCTTTTAAAAACCGTTCAAACGAGAATGGCTTAACCAAGTAGTCAACGGCATCAACTTCATATCCTTCAATTGCATACTCTGGATACGCTGTGGTGAATATTACTAGGGGAGGGTTTATTAGCGACTTAAAGAAGTTTAGCCCCGATATTTTAGGCATATTTATATCGAGAAATAGCAGCTCGGCACTGTTCGATTGGAGATAAACGTTAGCATCTACAGCGTTGCTATAAATTTCTGCAAGTTCGAGTTGCGGACAATCGGAAATGTACTTTTTGAGCACATCCTGCGATAACGGTTCATCGTCAATTATCAAGCATTTTATCTTCATGGGCTAGGAGTTTGGTACGCTAAGTTCAACTCTGTATATATTCTCGCTATTAATAATTTTCATGGTGTAACTATTGGGGTAAATGGTATTCAACCTTTTTCTGATATTGTCCAGTCCAATCCCGTGAAATTTGTTCTTCTCAACATTATCAATTTCCCCTTTATTATTTTCGATGATGAAGATAATCTGATTGCCCTGTGTGTATAGCTTAATATCCACGTACGAGTTCTCTATTCGTCCCTTAACTCCGTGTTTAAAGCTGTTTTCCACTAACGGAAACAAAAGTAATGGGGCTATTCGTTTGTTTTTTAGATTATCACCTATTTCAACATTGATCGATACTTTGTCGTCGGATCGTAACTTTTGCAAATCGATATAGTTCTGCATTAGCTCAATTTCCTTGGTTAGGCTAACAAGACTATCGGACGATTCATAGATGATATATCTTAGTATATCTGCAATTTTTAGGATGATTTCAGGGGTTTTCTCCGATTTACTTAATGATAGCGAATAAATACTATTCAGACTATTGAATAGAAAGTGTGGGTTGATTTGAGATTTTAGCGCGTTCAGCTCGGCTTCTTTCTTCTCGCTTTGTAGCTTTAAAAGATTCTGCTTGGTTTCTGTTAGTTGGAACCACCCTTTCGATAGTTTCACAAGCGATGTAACAGCTATAAATACTACAAAGAATTTAACTATGTCGAGGTAATTGTAGTATGAGATAAAGTAGTAGTTAGGCAGAATAAAATCTATCCAAGTCGAGAATAGCTTAATGTTAATAGTAGAGAACAAGCCAATATCAATTGTGGTAAGTGCAATGTATAAAACATATCTTTTTTTGCTTAAGAAGTTTGGTATAAAAACATAGAGATTAATGTAAACTGCAATTACCAGAAGTAGTAGAAAAATTGCGGTATATATATAATCGATGCTGGTTATAGAGTTCGATGTCTTGGTGAAAATCTGAAGCAACCAGTAGAATGCCAATAGCCAAAACAGGATATGATGCAATATCCTGTTTTTAAGTATTAGGGTAAAAAGCCGTTTCCCGTTCATTTTACTTTCTTTAGTTGAAACACAAACGCATCTTCATTCTTGTCTTTATTGAGGGCTTCCCAGTTTTTCTTGAAGGCTCTTGGGTCGTTTCCATACTTCACAATAAACTTTTGAAGTTCAGCGGTTGAGGCCGTAAGCACATACGATGGTTCATCATCTTTGTCGTCCGAATTGTCGATAACTTCGTGCGATATTCTTATTCTATTCTCCTTAAAAAGAGTTGTAAGCCAGCTTTCGTTGAACCAACTTATTTTGATATCGGAACCACTTATTGTTTCAATTTTTGCGAGAGAGTGAGAGTAGATTACGTGGTAGGATGTTAGTTCTTCGGTTCCATCGAACTCTTTTAATGGGAAGAAATCTAAGTAGATGTTTCCATTTAGTTTGAATATATGTACGCTAAACAGGTTTTTAATAGCATCTTTTCCATAGTACGCTATGTCGTATGAATTATCGAGAGAGTCGCCATTGAAAAAGTCTTTTGAGAATTTATGTTGCCTTATTTCCCATTTGGCGGAGTCTTGGTCGATGTAATCGCCAATAAGATCCTTTTGAAATATAAGATCCTTTTCGAAATAGAATGGATGAAGCGATTTTATTAAACAGCTATTCATGAAGAATGCCGTTAACACAATTAATAGTAAACTTTTTGTTTTCATACACTTCGAATTTATTGTTTTGCAATGTGAAAACAAAATAATTTCAGAAAGTCAGCATTATCAATTTTATTCGTTGAAACCCATTCCCTTGTCGATGAAATTGATAAATCAGGGTAGAAGTTAGAAATACTTGGATTTGAACTATGTTTTGTAGTGCCAAACTTGCTGAGGCATCTTGTTGGTTTGGCTTGGATTAGTATTAACGTTTCCAGATCCTTCGGATACAGGAAGGTTTATTTTGCGTTTGGTTGGAGATGTACAAGAGGATAAATGAGGATTATTCGATAACAAGAAACCCCGCCAGAATTCCAGCGGGGCTTCACCTTTTTTTGAAACTTATTGGGACTATCTATTTTTCTCGCTAAACTCGCGGCCTGCTCTTAGTGCCTTTAGGTTGAGCTCAACCACATCGTTTCCTTTTTTGCCAAAAAGCTGGCGAATACCCTCTTCAATCTTACCGAAAGGGATATCAAGGAAAAGCGATGCTGCACCCAACATAACAATGTTCATTGCTCGGGCCGATCCGGCTTCTTTGGCAATTGCTTCGGCATCAATAGCAATGTGGTTCTTCACTGCGTTAACCTGGGCAAGTACCTCCTCGGGCTGTGGGTAATCGGGAATGTTGATGAAGGGAACCGTGTTGGTTACTATCCAACCATCCTTCGATAGCATGGGAAGGTAACGCAAAGCCTCCATGGGTTCAACCGAGATAATTAAATCGGCCTTGCCTGCTGGAATTAAGTCCGATGCAATAGGAGCATCGGAAATACGAAGGTGCGACTGAACATCGCCACCGCGCTGGCTCATGCCGTGAACCTCGGCTTGTTTAATGTAAAGGTTATTGTTTACAGCGGCTAAACCAATTGCTGCTGCAATTGAAAGGATTCCTTGTCCGCCAACACCTGCCAATATAATATCGTTTTTCATTCTGATTCTGTTTTTAGGTTATTCGTTCGATTCCTTTTTTTCGGCCTTTTTTCTGCGGGCAAAGGTCTGAATACATTCGCGCTGAGGAATAATTACGGAAACACCTTGGTAGGCCAACTCTTCCTTCATAACGCTAACATTTTCCTCGTGATTTTTCTTCAAAGGAGTCATAACTCTAATATGGTCGGGGTTAACGCCCAAGCCTTTACAAATCGAAACAATTCTACCCAATGCGGCAGAATCCTGACCGCCAGTCATACCGGTGGTTGAGTTATCGGAAATAATAACGGTGATAGGGGTATTCTCAATAACAGCATCGAGTAAACCGGTCATACCGCTATGGGTAAAGGTTGAGTCGCCAATAACAGCCACTGCAGGAACCAAACCAGCATCGGCAGCACCCTTGGCCATTGTGATTGATGCACCCATATCAACGCACGAGTTGATAGCATTGAATGGAGGCATTGCACCTAAAGTGTAGCATCCAATATCGGCAAATACTCGGCCTGCGCCGTACTCTTTTAAAGCTTCGTTCAAATCCTCGTAAACATCGCGGTGGCCGCAACCCTGACAAAGTGATGGTGGACGTTGCTTAACAATTGAAGGAACTGCCTGGCCTTCGGTAACTGTTAACCCTAAGGCTTTAGCAACAAGGTTTGGATTCAACTCACCATCGCGTGGTAAAGTACCATCGAGGCGGCCGTGAATAGGTTTACCAACGTTTAGGTAACCTTTAATCATCTCCTCCACAATTGGGTATCCTTCTTCAAGAACCATAACCGATTTACAGGTGTTGTATAGCTCAGTGATTTGTTTCTTGGGCAATGGATATTGATTAACCTTTACAATGGGATAAGGGCATTTTCTATCGGGATAGTTCTCCATTAGGTAGTTGTATGCAATACCTGTTGCAATAATACCCATATCGGTGTTTGTGCCTTGTATGTATGAGTTGAAAGCAGATTTTTCAGACTCCATCTCCATTGCAGGTTGGTTTAGCAACAGATTCTTGTAGTTCTTACGTGCAATTGCAGGTAGAAGTACAAACTGACGAGGATCCGATGGTAATTTAATATCGTTCTGCCTTTTAATGTCTCTACGTAGGACATCGGCACGCGAGTGTGCTAAACGTGTGGTGATGCGAAGCATTACGGGAACGTTCAATTTCTCTGAAAGTTCAAAGCCGTAGTATGCCATATCGTAAGCTTCCTGCTGGTTTGCTGGTTCCAACACTGGAATCATGGCAAACTTAGCGTAGAAACGTGAGTCCTGCTCGTTTTGCGATGAGTGCATTGAGGGATCATCGGCCGAAACTACGATTAAACCACCGTTAACACCAGTAACCGAAGCATTGATAAAGGCATCGGCAGCAACGTTTAATCCAACGTGCTTAAAGCATACCATTGCACGTTTACCAGCGTATGACATACCAATAGCCGATTCCATGGCGGTTTTCTCGTTGGCCGACCATTGACGGTGAATATTTAGTTCAGCAGCTTGCTTTGAGCCCTGAACGAACTCCATAATTTCGGTGGATGGAGTACCTGGGTAAGCGTAAACACCCGAAAGACCACCATCTATTGCTCCTTGGGCTATGGCCTCATCGCCAAGCATTAATAATTTACTCATATCGATAATTTAAATATTTACAGAATAGTTTTGCTAAATGAAAAAAAGTTGAGTCGAAAATTCAATTCTCTCGATATGGGAGAGAACCGACATGAGAGTGGTACTAATTATAGACCGCCAAAGCGTTTCATGAAACCAACGTTTTGGGCAACATTGTGCAAATAGAAAATGAATAGAGTATTCATGCTGATTTCAATTTGTAATTCAAAAGTCCAAAATCGGCTGTTATTTGAAAGCAAAAGTAGGAATATTTTCAATAATAAAGAATCGATTGCGATAAATCGGTTTAAAATTTTTATTAATCGAAGTTAGATTGATTAAATTGATGAATATTAGGAATATTTTGAAGATAGAGGAAGTTGAAGAAATTTATGGTGGGGCTAGAAAAACTATATAGTTGTGCATTAACCTTGATACTGATAATATGTTCAGCACAATAACATTGACACTTCTTTCATAAATATATCTTGCCATATGTAAACTTTTAAGTTAACTTTGCGTAATGAATAAGCAAAGGCAGATAATTTTTTACGGTCGTTATTTCGCTGATTTTTATTTGGATCAGAATGAAAATGTGCAGGAGAAAATTGAATATGTCTTTAACATTATTCGCTTGGTTCAACGTGTTCCTAAAAAGTTTCTTGATCATATTACTGGGACTGATGGCCTTTTTGAAATTAGAATTGAATCTGAAGGTAATATTTATAGAATATTTTGCTGTTTTGATAAAGGAGATCTTGTGGTTCTCTTCAATGGTTTTCAAAAGAAAACGCAAAAAACACCACGAAAGGAAATTGACTTTGCTTTGAAATTGAAAGAAGAATATTTTAACTCAAAAAAGAATGACAATGAATGCAGATAAGATTAGAAATGCTAAGAACTTTGATGAGTTATTAGACATTAAGTACGGAAAGGTTGGCACCGAAAAACGTGACCAGTTTGAGGAGAAATCTCAGTATTTTGTGATTAGCGAAATGCTTAAACAGGCTAGGAAAGAGGCTAACATGACGCAGGAGGAACTTGCTATTAAGGTTGGAACAAAGAAAAGTTACATATCGCGTTTAGAGAATGGTAAATGCGATATTCAACTTTCTACGCTTTACAGAATATTTGAGTTTGGGCTTGGTAAAAGAATTAACTTAACAATTGGATAATATTTTGTATCCTTTTGTTTCTTCTAATTTTCTTAATCTTCCTTTAACTTACTCCACAATACTCACCACAATCCTACGACTACCTCCGTTATCTCTAAACTCACAGAGGTATATTCCCTGCCAAGTTCCAAGGTTTAACCTTCCGTTGGTAATTGGAATGGTAACAGATTGCCCAATAATTGATGATTTAATGTGCGCGGTCATATCGTCATCGCCTTCGAGAGTATGCTCAAAGTATGGCGCAAATGGAATTAACTTAGATATGAATTTATGAAAATCGGTTCTAACAGTATAATCGGCATTCTCATTAATTGTCAGCCCTGCCGATGTATGCTTAATGAAAATATTGGCAATTCCAGTTTCGGGAAGTTTGGGCAACCGTTTAATGATTTCGCTGGTTACTAAATGAAAGCCTGCAGGGTAGGGTGGAAGCGAGAATTCAATTTGAGAAGTCATTTTTTTAGATGCTAGATATTAGACCCAAGATTTCAGATTAAGAAAATAATGTATGTTGATATTCAATTTGTCACTTTTACGATCAACAATCAACGAACAACTAGTATAAAGGTTTAACAAACTCGTGAATAAAGTCGAAGGCCATATTCTCCAAATCATCACGAAGATTGTTGTAGGTTTTAGCTTCCTCTTCGTCTGGTAGGCTCATTTTGTATAAATTGGGATAGTTCAACTTAACAATGGAGGGATTTCCCTTAAATTCTGGAAGAATCGATTCCAACTCGCTATCGAGGCAAATCACAAAATCGAATTCCTTATCGGCAAACTCATTTATTCCTTTCGATTTATATCGGGTAATATCCATAACCGCATCCATCATCGAGTTGGCTGCTTTCATGTCCAACTTTTCGGGATTAAAGCCTGCGCTAACCACTTCGGCTACACCTTTTCCGTAATAGCTAAGCCATCCTTCGGCCATTTGCGAGCGGCAAGCATTATGCTTCGATACTACCAATATACGCTTCATTATTATTCTCTGAGTTTATTTTATAAGCAATTTACAATAACTACGGTCAAATTAAAAGCAATTTTTCTGATGTTGCACAATTTTTTTGAACTAAATGAGTTTTTTTTGGGTCGATTGCTTTCATCTAGCTACATTTGAGCACTTTTTAAGAAATTAATGTTGAACTTTTTGTTGAAATATCCTATAATTATTGAGAAACAACTGCTTCGGGGCTTCGCTATCCTCTTTTTTATGGCGTTACCTAGTGTATTGTTTAGTCAAACAAAACTTATTGTTGGTGTAGTAACCGATACGTTGAATCAGCCAATTGTTAATGCCAATGTGTTGGTGGAAGGAACCAATAATGGAGTATCTACCGACGATAATGGCCGTTTTAAGTTGAATATTGTCGAAAAGCAGCATGTTATAATTAAAGTTTCGTATTTAGGCTACCAAACAGAATGGATTACCATTAATCCTAAAGATAAAGGCGAATTAACCGAGTTACATTTTAGGCTGACGCCTGAGACTAAGACCATCGATGGCGTTTTTATTTCCGCAATTCAGCGAAGGCAGGGGAATATCGATAGACTTAGTGCCAAGGAGATTAAGTTTATGCCTAATATCTCTGGAAACTTCGAGTCGTTGCTAAAATCAATTCCAGGGGTGTCATCGTCGAATGAGTTGAGTTCTCAATATTCGGTTCGGGGTGGAAGTTTCGACGAAAATCTGGTTTATGTTAACGATATAGAGATATTTCGTCCGTTTTTGGTTCGATCGAGCCAGCAGGAAGGGCTAAGTTTCATTAATCCCGATATGGTTTCTTCTGTGGAGTTCTCGGCAGGTGCTTTTAATGCCGAGTTTGGCGATAAAATGTCGTCGGTGCTTAATGTACACTACCGAAAGCCAGAATCGTTCGAAACTACAGCATCGGGCAGTTTGCTTGGCGCAAGCATTACCACCGAGGGTATTTTTGGGAATTCCAAGTTTTCTTACATCACTGGAGTGCGATATAAAACATCGCAGTACATGCTGAACAGCTTGGAGGTAAAAGGTGATTATTCGCCATCGTTTATCGATTGGCAGGGGATGTTCAACTATGAGATTAATTCGAAACTCTCGGTTAGCTTATTGGGTAACTACTCTGGAAATAGTTTTGTGTTCGAGCCTGATGTTCGTGAAACTCGATTTGGATTGTACACTAATACCCTTCAGCTAAAGGTTTACTACGATGGACAGGAGGTCGATAAATTTCAGACAGCATTGGGTGCATTATCTGTAGAGTATAAGCCAACCTCTGCATTGAAGTTAAAGTTATACTCTGCTAATTATTTAAACTCCGAGCGGGAAACCTACGATTTGTTGGGTCAGTATTATTTGAATGAGCTCGATAACTCGTTAGGTTCTTCAACTTATGGCGATAGCGTAATAAATGTTGGAATTGGTGGATTTCTCAATCATGCCCGGAATTATCTCGATGTTTATGTTAATTCTGTTGGGCATATTGGTCAGTATGATTTTGGAAATCTAAAAGCCAAGTGGGGCGTTACACTTCAAAAGGAGCATTTCGACGATGAGTTGGTGGAGTGGGAACTTGTGGATTCATCTGGTTATTCCTTGCCGTACAATGGCGAAAGTGTTACGCTGAAATCTTCGTTAAGGGCAAAGAATAAGCTGGATGCAGTTCGTCTGTCCTCCTTTGCTCAGTTTGAGTTTAATAGAAATATTGGTGATTTTAAGGCACAGGCAACGGCTGGATGTCGATTTCTGTATTGGGATTTAAATCAGGAGAAGTTGGTTAGCCCAAGGGCAACATTGTCTATTATTCCATTGAGTAATAAGAATCTTGAGTTTCATTTGTCGTCGGGAGTTTATTATCAGCCTCCATTTTACAAGGAGTTACGTTTGCCCGATGGAACTTTGAATAAGGATATAAAATCCCAAAAGTCGGTTCAGTTTCTTTTGGGAAGCGAATACTATTTTAGTGCCTGGAACAGGCCATTCAGAATATCGGCCGAAATTTACTACAAGGCACTATCCGATCTTATTCCCTATAAGTTAGATAACGTCAGGGTTAAGTATCTAGGCGATAATTTGGCAAAAGGTTATTCTAAGGGAATCGACATAAAGGTTAATGGCGAATTGGTTTCTGGTGCTGAATCGTGGGTTGGCTTTTCGTTACTTAAAACTATGGAGGATTTGAAAGGTGACAGCTATGTCGATTCAGATGGTGTTACGCATTATCCTGGATACTATCCTCGACCTACCGATCAACGTTTCTCTTTTAACCTGTTTTTTCAGGATTACCTTCCCGGAAATCCTAGTTTCAGAGTGCATTTGTATGGATTTTATGGCAGCGGACTGCCTTTTGGCGTAGCAACATCCGACAGGTACGATATTAATTTTAGAATGCCAGCCTATAGGCGAGTTGATATTGGTTTCACTAAGATTCTACTCGACGACAATATCCGATCGTCAATTATACCTGCAAAATTAAAAGGTGTGAAGAGTATCTGGATTGGGGCCGAGGTATTTAACCTGCTCAACTTTAGCAATACAGTTTCGTACATGTGGGTGCAGACCGTTGGAAACCAAGATGGCGAATCAGATATTTATGCGGTGCCTAATTACTTAACGTCTAGGCGTATTAATGTTAAGGTGCTGGTGAAATTTTAGTTAGTTTTTTGGCAACAGATGATGCCCATCGTTATTACAAATTCGATTAGAATAGTTTTGGATGATCCTGCTCGAATTGATTCAATACTTTTGAAATTATTGCCTCACGAAGAAATTTTGACTTATTCCTTATTTTATATCGTTTACAATACATCTCAATAGCATTCAGTTCGCTGGTGTTAAATAGCAACTCTTTTCGGTGTACTCTCTTTAGTTTGTCGGTATTAAAGCCTGGGCGTTTAACCATTTTCCTGAGTAATTTCCAATTTTCTATCTGCAAAGAAATTAAATGTTCTTGAACCATCTACGAATTACTACTGCTAAATACTTAACAATTTTTCAAAAGTTTTTAACAGTTTAAATGTCCTTTTCAATTCATATTTATGAGTTTTGGTGTAACTGGTTGATAATTAGTATTTGTTTTTTCAAGTGTGATACTAATGCCGTAATTGAAATTTTAAATCATAATTTTGAAATCGTTTGAAATTTGTTAAATTTGATTGTTAAAATTAAAATTTGATTGATACTTGATATATTTTTTCCCTTTTGGGATGTTAACTCTAATATCAAATACTACTAGGCATGAATAAAACAATTACTAATCAGTTATATTTTAGTCCTCCTAGTTCAAAAGACTTTTTTAAGCATATACAGCGATTTTTAGAAGTTGGCTTTTGGTACTGGGATCGCCAGACCAACCATATACATTTCAGCAAAAAGGTTTTATCGATATTGGGCATTAAGTCAGATGAGCTAGGAATTCTTTGGGAAGATTTCTTTAATGCAGTTCATCCCGAAGATCAAAAAGTTATAAGAAAAGCCTTCGACAGATTATTGTTGGGAAAGAGCATTTCAAGTGATTTGGAGTTTCGGATCTTAAGAAAAGGCTACTGGCGATGGGCTCGAACTAAGGTTGTTGTGGCCGAATACCTCGAATCTGGAGAGGTTTCTGTTATTATTGGGAAATTTTTCGATATCGATGAGAATAAGTATTCAATTCAACCTGTCGAGCAAGAAAAGAAAAAGATTCCTTTTTCTTTTTTTTCTTATTGTTTAAAAAAGGGAGTTTTCCAATTTCATAATCCTAAACAGAACATTTTTGATTTTAAAATTAGCGATGAAGGTCTAGATTTATTTGAACAATTAAAGCCGTTTGTTACCAGTACTGCCTTAAATCAATTTAAGGAAGGGTGGCAGTTTTTTTTATTAGGATCCGATTCTAATTATTCGTATTCCTTAGACTATCAGAATCGTAAAATAAATGTTGTGTTTTCTAAAAGTCCTGAGTGTGTCGATATTATAGAGGGATTGGCTGTTAACGCTTCTATGGGAGACTCCGATGACGCCCAAAATCCCAAAATCAAATACTCACAGTTTTTAAATCTGCATCAGCTCATATTTCTGAGTTTTAATTCCAATAATGTTATTACATTTTGTAATCGTTTTGCAGAGAAAATATTGGGATACAAATTTTTTGAGTTGAAGGAGGATTTTGCGCTAAAACGTATTTTTATTCCAAATTCCGATACATACAAACGCTTTACTGAGCATTTAAAAAGTGCGAGTCAGAAACCTTTCGAGTGTAATATTATTTCGAAGGATGGAATCCAAAAAGTAATTTCTTGGACAATTATCAAGGGGTTTGATATTACTGATGAGTTAATCGTTTTAGGAAGGGATGTTTCTCAGCTGCGTTCTATCGAGCAGAGTAATGATAAGTTGAGTAAACGAATTTACTCATACCAAAGCATGAGTACTCGTTTGCTATTGCAATCGAGTTGCGAGAATATTTATTTTCTGATTGGTGAACAGCTGGAAAAGTTATACCCTAAGCATATTAGTACTGTTTTTTCATTTGATTCAAAAGATAGCTTTATCACGCTTGAGGGTATTTTTGGAATATCGCAACGTCTGCGCGATGCGTTTATTTCCGATTTAGGTTGGAATCCCATTGGTCGAAGATTTCAACTTTTGATCGAAGCTATTGAAAGGTTAAAAACACATACTCCTTATCGAAGTACCAAAACGTTATATGAAATTGCCGATGGTTATATTTCATTATCGGCGGCAAAGATTGTAGAACGAAATTTTGAGGTGGAGGATTTATATGTGGTTGGTTTATTTTCTGGAGAAACACTGTATGGCGGAATTCTTGTTTTTAGTTCGTTACCAGATTCGAAGTTTGATATTCAGCCTTTAAGCGATTTAGCATTACTTGCTTCTATAGCAATGAGTAAACTTCATTCCGAATTGGCCTTAAATAAACAATTGGCCGATATAAGGTTGCTGAATGCTAGGAAACTCGATTTACTTACGCATGTTAGTCATGAAATAAGAACCCCTTTAAATGCCATTTTGGGATTTAGCCAACTCCTTGTTAGTTCCGAGTTGGAAGATTTTACAAAGAAGCAGTATATCGATATTATTAATGGTAAAGGAAAGGCTCTTTTGCGTTTGATTAATGATATAATCGATTTCAATAAGATTGAGAAAGGAGAACTAACCATTGTACGATCCAACTTTAATCTGAATAAGTCCTTAAATGAAATATATCAGCTTTACTTGAATGAGTTGATTCTTTATAGCAAGGATGCTGTTGAATTGAAACTGGTGATACCCGGAGGGGCTGATATTGTCGAACTTTTTACCGATGAAGGTCGATTGGTACAGGTTTTTGAAAATTTGATTGATAATGCACTAAAATTTACAGAACGCGGAACTATTGAGTTTGGCTATACTTTAGAGAAAGACAATATTAATTTTTATGTTCACGATACGGGAATCGGTATTGATCCGAAGATGCAGGAGATGATATTCGAAAAGTATCGTCAGTTAGATACCTTTCAAACGCAGGGAAGTACTGGCCTTGGGTTAAAAATAACCAAGGAGATTGTAATGCTACTTAGCGGAACGATAACTGTAGATTCTGAACTTGGAATTGGTACCACATTCAATGTTGTATTTCCCTTAAATCAACTTTCGTTTAAGCATTCTGCCGACGATGAGCAATCTTTAATGACCGATCGTAAGGTCGATTTTAAGAATAAAGTGATTCTTATAGTTGATGATGAAGAGGCGAATTGTTTAATTCTTGAAGAGCTACTCTCGAATTGGGGCGCGCAAACCTTGCTAGCTAGGAATGGAAAAGAGGCTGTAGACTTGGTAAATTCGATTAACCAAACAATAGATTTGGTTCTAATGGATATTCGGATGCCAATTATGGATGGATATGCCGCTACAATGGAAATTAAGCAGATTAATTCTAAAATTCCAATTATAGCTCAAACTGCATATGCTTCAGACGAGGATCAGTTAAAGGCTGAGTCGGCAGGTTGCAATGGATATATAACAAAACCGATTGATACTGTAATATTGTCGGATATGTTAGAGCATTTTTTACTGGGATAAACTGACGTTTTTATCAAAATTTGGTATAAACCCAATAATTCTTACAGCTATATTTTTGAAAGGTTTTATTTTTGTGATCATTGAAACGATAATACTAAATCAATAAATGGATACAAGCGAAAAAATTAAGATGCTGCGCCAGCAGATGAAAAAAAAGGAAATCCAAGCATACGTAATTCCCCACAGCGATCCTCATATTAGCGAGTATATTCCAAATCATTGGAAGATGAGAGAATGGGCTTCTGGATTTACTGGCTCTGCTGGAACTCTTGTTATTACTGCCGAACGAGGTGCTCTTTGGACCGATTCTCGCTATTTTTTGCAGGCAGAGCAGCAACTTGATGGTTCTGGAATTGAACTCTGTAAAATGGGATTACCCGAGACTCCGGACATCAATACATGGCTAACCATGAATTTAAAGCGGGGGAGCACTATTGGTTTCGATGGTTTAGTTTTTTCGCTTAATACCGCTAGATCCTATATTCAGGGTTTCGCTAAAAAGGGATTCGAATGCAATCCCAACCTCGATATTGTATCTAAACTGTGGGACGATCGTCCCGATTTACCAAGTAATAAAGTTTTTGCTCATAGCTTAGAGTTTTCTAGAGTTTCTATAGCGGAGAAATTGGGCGCAATTAGAAAGGCCTTGCTAGTGCGCGATGCTACAGCCTATTTAATGTGTGCATTGGATGAGATTTGTTGGACATTTAACATTCGAGGCTCCGATATAGCGTACAATCCAGTAGTGTTAAGTTACGCTTATGTAGATGATGATGAGGCAATTTTATTTATCGATCGCGATAAGGTTGATTCGGAATTGGCTGATAGGCTCGAGAGTGAAGGCGTTACAATTAAGGAATACTCAAAAGTATTTAAGTTTCTATCGAAGTTAGGTAAAAAGGATATTTTGGTAGTTGATCCTGCTAAAACCAACTATTCAATTTATAGTGCGATTCCCGAAAAGGTTAAAATAATAGAAACATTGGGTTTGGCCACCGAAATAAAGGCTCGGAAATATCCGCAGGAGATTGAAGGCATTCGTCAGGCAATGGTTCAGGATGGTATTGCCATGGTTGAGTTCCTATACTGGCTCGAGAATAATGTCGGCAAGGTTGATATGTCCGAATTGTCAGTAGGGGATAAGTTGTTTGAGTTTAGAAACAAACGTCAGGATTTTGTCTCCGAAAGTTTCGGATCAATTGTGGGGTATAAGGATCATGGCGCTATTGTGCACTACGAGGCAACTCCCGAAACTAGTTACAAAATAGAAAAGGATGGATTTTTGCTTATCGATTCTGGTGGACAATACCTGAATGGAACAACCGATATCACCAGAACTATTCATTTAAATCAGCCCTCGAAGGATGAGAAGTTCGATTATACACTGGTTCTTAAAGGAATGATTCGTTTAGCACTTGCAAAGTTCCCTGTCGGTACAAGAGGTTCGCAGTTAGATACTCTTGCTCGAATGGCTTTGTGGGCAAACAATATAAACTATGGTCATGGTACTGGCCATGGAGTTGGGTACTTCCTCAATGTACATGAGGGTCCTCAGCAGATACGTCCCGATAATCATCTTCCAATTGAGAATGGAATGTTTATGTCCAATGAGCCTGGATTATATAGAACAGGGCAGCATGGCATTCGTATTGAAAATTTGATAGTGTGTGTTGATGATGAAACTAACGGTTTTGGTCGTTTCTTAAAGTTTGAGACTCTAACTTTATGCCCAATCGATATCAAACCAATTGATGTGGATATGCTTTGGAGCGACGAAAGGGAGTGGTTGAATAATTATCACAGTTTGGTGTACGAGAAACTCTCACCATATCTCGATTCGGAACATAAGGATTGGCTTAAAAGCAAGACTAGTCCCATTTAAATTATTAAGTATGAGAAAGATTTTTATTTCACTATTCGGCTTATTTGTGCTTACCACCTGTGGCCCACAGGTTAAGTTTACTCAGCCACAGCCGAAGGATGGTAAGAATCTTTCTTATATACCTGTTGAGTATTATGGAAAGTATCTCGATACTTCGGATAGTTCTTTCCTTGAGATTGATAGCGTAAGTGTTACTACTAAATGGTTGTCCAAGGAAATAATTCCACGTGATAGTATTGCTGCTATAGAGAAGGAACTAGAATTAACCATAAAACGTGATACACAGATTTGTTTAACGGAGAAAAGAGGAAACTGGCTAAGCAATAGGGTTAATGTTGATGTTCAGTTTATTGGCGACTCAGTTAAAATTGATGCTATTGCGGAGAATCGAATGTTTGAAATATCCGATTCGCAACTTGTGCGTAAGTATCGGGGATTTTGTTTCCTTAATACTCAAACACCTGAAGGTGTATGGCTTGTAAAGGTATTGTGTTTGAAAGATAATAAATTGGATTTTGATGATATTTTAGATTCGGAGCAAAGTAAAAAACTTAAAGGGATAACGCGAGTTGCCGGTCCGATTGATTCGGCTAAAAACGAACCTTCAGAATACTACTTGAATCCATCCCGAAGAGAACTTCGGCGAATACTTCGAGTCCGAAATAGTAGCATGAATTTTATTAAGCAGTAAACCTTGGGTTATTCTCCAATAATCTTTACCAAAACTCTCTTACGTCGCTTCCCATCAAATTCACCGTAAAATATTTGCTCCCAGGGGCCAAAGTCAAGTTTTCCTTGAGTAATGGCAACAACAACTTCGCGTCCCATGACTGTACGTTTTAAATGAGCATCTGCATTATCCTCGAAACCGTTATGCCTGTAATGTGAGTATGGTTTTTCGGGAGCAAGTTTCTCCAACCAAACCTCAAAATCTTGATGGAGCCCGCTTTCATCGTCATTAATAAAAATGCTGGAAGTGATGTGCATTGCATTAACCAAAGCTAAGCCTTCTTTGATATTACTTTCGGCAAGGCATTTCTCCACATCACGGGTAATATTTATCAGTTCACGACGTTTGCTAGTTTCAAACCACAGCTCCTTACGGTACGATTTCATTATAAATTTTTTGTTAACAGTTTGCTGTCTATATTTTGTAATAGTTGATCAGTGGCAATCGATATCGTCATTTTCCACCGATCAACTATTAGTCAAATAATCTATTTCTTAATTCCAAGTTCATCAACTATTCTAGCAATTTTGCCGTCTAGTTCTTTAAGTTGATTCTCCAATTCTGCGGCTGACTTGAGTTGTCCTTTTACACCAAAGTAAAATTTAATTTTAGGTTCAGTTCCCGATGGTCGTACGGAAATTTTAGTACCTTCCTCGGTAATGAATTGCAGAACATCAGATTTGGGTTGGTTAATTTTTGACACTTTTCCTGTAAGGATATCTAGAGTCTCTTGCTTTTGGTAGTCGTGAACTATTTTTACAGCAGAACCATCAATTTTTTTCGGTGGATTTTCCCTGTAGTTTTTCATCATTTGAGCAATTTGCGCAACCCCATCTTTACCTTTTAGAGTAAGCGAAACTAAATGCTCTTTGTACAGCCCAAATTCTTGGTATATATCCATTAGAATCTGGTAAACCGATTTGCCTTGATCCTTAGCCCATGCTGTAATTTCGGCAAACATGGCACAGCTGATAACTGCATCTTTATCGCGAACAAAGTCGCCGCAAAGGTAGCCGTAGCTCTCTTCGCCACCTCCAATGAATGTTTTTACACCTTCTAACTCTCTAATTTTTTCGGCTATATACTTGAATCCAGTTAAAACTTCGAAACATTCAACGTTGAACTTATTCGCGATATCGGCTAGCAAATCGGTGGTAACAATTGTTTTAACAATGTACTCTTTGCCTTTTATTTTCCCATTCTCCTTCCATTTGCGGAGTAGGTAGTATATTAGAATCGATGCCGCCTGATTTCCGTTTAGCAATATGAAGTTCCCTTTAATATCCTTAACACCAATGCCAACGCGGTCGGCATCAGGATCGGTAGCCATAATAATGTCAGCATCTATTTCATCTGCCTTTTCCAGAGCAAGTTTTAATGCAGCGGGCTCTTCTGGGTTTGGCGATATTACTGTAGGAAAATTACCATCAATAATATCCTGTTCCGGAATATTTATAATATTGGTGAAACCAAATTTATGCAACGTTTTGGGAACCAATTGAACACCAGTTCCATGTATTGGAGTGTATACAATTGCAATGTTGTTGTGCTTTTGAATGATTTGAGGTGACAAAGTAAGCGTCGAAAGTGTATTGGTGTATATTTCGTCGGTTTCGCTACCAATGACACGGATAAGATTAGAATCGCCATTGAATTTAACCTCGGAGATATCCTTAATTGCTTGAACCTCGCTAATAATATTTTTATCGTGAGGAGGTACTATTTGTCCACCATCTTCCCAGTATACTTTATAACCATTGTATTCTTTAGGATTGTGCGATGCAGTAACTACAACACCACAATGGCATTTATAAGTTCTAATGGCGAAGCTAAGTTCTGGTGTTGGCCTAAGCGAGTCGAAAAGGTAAACTCTGATGCCGTTTGCACTAAATATTTTTGCAGTAATATCTGCAAATTTCATACTGTTATTGCGCGAGTCAAACGCTATTGCTGCTCTAATTTGGGGTAAATGAGAGAATTGTTTTCGTAAATAGTTGCAAAGGCCCTGGGTTGCAATACCTACGGTATAGATATTCATTCGGTTTGTTCCTACCCCCATAATCCCGCGCAATCCGCCTGTTCCAAACTCTAAATCACGATAAAACGATTCCATGAGTTCGTTTACATCTTTATCCATTAGGTGCTGAACCTGTTCTCTAGTCTCTTTATCAAAAGCAGGATCGAGCCATTTTTGTGCTTTTGCGATTACCTGTTTTTCAAGTTCTTGCTTTTCCATGACTTTAATGTTTATTTGTATGGTTGATTAAAACTGTTATTAATCGATGACTATTACTCGTTTGGAATAAGTCATTTATCTTATTGTCCTAACTGCTTAAGGCATTCAATAAGGCTTAATCTCCAGTATGGTACTTTAACATTATACAAGTTACGAATTTTTTGTTTGTTCATAACGCTGTACTGTGGTCGTACTGCCAGTGTAGGATAATCTTTTGTTTCTATGGGGTTTATAGTGCAATTTATTTTCGATAACTCCACAATTTCGTGTGCAAAATCGTACCAGCTGCAAACGCCCTCGTTAGAGTAATGAAAAACTTGAGGTTTGAAATTTTCGGGTCCTTGCTTAACTATTTCGAGCACAGCCTTAGCCAAATCATTAGCCCAGGTTGGAGTTCCCGTCTGATCGAAAACTACATTAAGTGCGGGTTTCGAACTGGCATGCTTAAGGATTGTTTTCACAAAATTATTTCCGTAAGCAGAGTATAGCCATGAGGTGCGAATAACCATTCCAACTCCAGATTGGATAACATTTTGCTCTCCTATAAGTTTTGTATTTCCATAAACCGACAGAGGATTAACCTGAGCATCTTCATTATATGGAGTATTTGCTTTTCCATCGAAAACATAATCTGTAGAAATATGGATCAACTTTACTCCGTACTTTTTACAGGTTTCGGCCAGTATTTTTGGCGCAATTGCATTAAGTTGATTTGCTTTTGCTTCTTCCTGCTCCGCCTTATCTACAGCAGTGTAAGCTGCACAATTAATTAGGAAGATGGGCTTGTTTATGTTTATAAATTCATCAACATTACTTGCATTTGTAATATCTAGTTCCTGATAATCGGTGAAAATAAAGTTAAAATGCGGGAAGTTGCTTGCCTCTTTTTTTATTTCTGAGCCAAGTTGTCCATTAGCTCCTGTAACTATAATATTAGTGGATATTTCCATAAATAAAATTCATTTCTGCATTAGAAAACTCTGGATATACTTTGTCTTTTGAAGAGATAATCGCTTGTTCGGAATTAATCTTCCAGTCAATGTTCAGTTGTGGATCGTTATACTGTATACCTCTTTCTGCTTCGGGTGTGTATAGATTGTCGCATTTGTAGAATACAGTGGCAGTTTCACTTAGAACCGAAAATCCATGAGCAAATCCTTTAGGTATGAGTAGTTGTATTTTATTTTCGGTAGAGAGTTCTATACTGAAGTGTTTTCCAAAGGTCGGTGAGTTCTGACGAATATCAACTGCAACATCAAGTATTTTTCCCTGTACAGCCCGTACTAGTTTTGTTTGAGAATATGGCGAAAGTTGATAATGAAGTCCCCTAATTACTCCAAATGAAGATTTGGATTCGTTGTCCTGAATAAAGGTTATGTCAATCCCAAGATCTTTGTACTTTGATAAATTGAAACTCTCGAAAAAATATCCTCTACTATCCTCAAATACTTTAGGCTCAATTATTAATAGATCTGGAATGTCAGTCTTTGTAACTTTCATTGATATAAACTATTTGTTTAACAATTTCCGAAAATACTCAATTGTGTGAACTAATCCTTCGTCAAGTTTTACAGTAGGCTGCCAGTTATTAAGATTCTTTTTGGCAACAGTGATGTCTGGTTGACGTTGAGTTGGGTCATCCTTCGGTAACGGTAGATATATTAATTCAGATTTGCAGCCTGTTAGCTTTATTACCTTTTCAGCAAGCTCAATCATAGTAAATTCGGCTGGATTTCCCAAATTAACAGGTCCTGTGAAATCGTCAGGTGTATTCATCAAACGAATAAAGGCCTCAATTAAGTCATCAACATACTGAAAACTCCGGGTTTGTTTTCCATCTCCAAAAATTGTGATGTTTTGATTGTTTAGTGCTTGAACTATAAAGTTGGAGACAACTCGTCCGTCGTTTGGACTCATACGTGGCCCGTATGTGTTGAAGATACGAGCTATCTTGATTCTAACCTTATTTTGTTCATGGTAATTTACAAATAGTGTTTCGGCACAGCGTTTTCCCTCGTCGTAGCATGATCGTGGCCCAATTGGATTAACATTCCCCCAGTAAACTTCGGGTTGAGGATGTACTAACGGATCGCCATAAACCTCACTGGTTGAGGCTTGCAAAACCTTTGCTTTTATTCGTTTTGCCAATCCAAGCATATTTACCGCTCCCATAACAGAAGTTTTTACTGTTTTTATGGGATTATATTGATAGTGAATTGGCGATGCAGGGCAGGCTAAATTGTATATTTCATCAACCTCGGCGTAGTACGGAACTGTAACATCGTGGCGCACCAATTCGAAATATGGGTTATTGAGCAGATGAACAACGTTAGACTTAGAGCCAGTAAAAAAGTTGTCGATACATATTACCTCATTTCCCTCGGAGAGTAATCGCTCACATAAATGCGATCCAAGGAAGCCTGCACCACCGGTTACTAGTATTCGTTTCATTAAACCAATTGTTAATGTTTGTATTAGATGATTTTTATCACCATAAAAATAGAATTTCAAAAGTAATTCTAAATTTTAAAATTTCCTAAATTTGATAAATAGGGCAATTCGTCGGAATTTACCTTGTTTAATTTTATTTTGGAGTTATTTGTGTAAAAAGTTAAGCATTATTTCCTAGAAATGATAAAGTTATGTATTTTTGCAATCTGTTTTATTTCTACAAATATTGTCTAACTAATTAATAATTAGGTAATTTAATGATTAATCAAGAAGAAAATGCTGCCAAAGATGCAGTGGAAAATGTAAACTCTGCTAATGCAGGTTTAGAAAATTTCGATTGGGAATCGTATGCAGAAGATGCAATCTATTCCAAAGATCAACGTGCTGAGTTAGAAAGTATGTACAATCAAACCCTTTCTACCATTGGTGAGAACGAGGTTGTTGAAGGTACTGTTATTGGTATAACCAAGCGCGAAGTATTTATTAACATCGGATATAAATCCGAAGGTGTTGTTAGCATCAGCGAGTTCCGTTACAATCCTGAACTTAAGATTGGCGAAAAAGTTGAGGTTTACGTAGAAAACTCTGAGGATAAAAGAGGTCAACTTGTTTTATCTCATAAGAAAGCACGTGCTCTTCGTTCTTGGGATCGTGTTAACTCTGCTCTTGAAAACGACGAAATTATTAAGGGTTACATTAAGTGCAGAACTAAGGGTGGTATGATTGTGGATGTATTCGGTATCGAAGCATTCTTACCTGGTTCTCAAATTGATGTTAAGCCTATTCGTGATTACGATATCTTTGTTGGCAAAACAATGGAATTCAAGGTTGTTAAGATCAACCAGGAATATAAAAACGTTGTTGTTTCTCATAAAGCTCTTATTGAGGCTGAACTTGAGCAACAGAAGAAAGATATCATTGCAAAACTTGAAAAAGGACAGGTTCTTGAAGGAACCGTTAAGAATATTACCAGCTACGGTGTGTTCATCGACTTGGGCGGCGTAGATGGTCTTATCCACATCACAGACCTATCTTGGGGTCGTGTAAATCATCCAGAGGAAGTTGTTCAACTAGATCAGAAGTTGAATGTTGTTATCCTTGATTTCGATGATTCTAAGAAACGTATCGCTCTTGGTCTAAAACAATTAACTTCTCATCCTTGGGATTCACTTGATACAAATCTTAAAGTAGGTGATGTAGTTAAAGGTAAAGTAGTTGTTATTGCCGATTATGGCGCATTTGTAGAAATTGCTCCTGGTGTTGAAGGTTTGATTCACGTATCTGAGATGTCTTGGAGTCAGCACTTACGTAGCGCTCAGGAATTCTTAAAAGTAGGTGATACTGTTGAGGCTCAAATTTTAACATTAGATCGCGATGAGCGTAAGATGTCTCTTGGTATTAAACAACTAAAGAATGATCCTTGGGATAAGATTGAAGAAAAATATCCAGTAAATTCTAAGCATACCGCTAAGGTTCGCAACTTTACTACATTTGGAGTATTTGTTGAAATAGAAGAAGGTGTTGATGGTTTAATCCACATCTCTGATCTAAGCTGGACAAAGAAAATCAAACATCCTGCTGAGTTCACAACTGTTGGTGCTGAGATTGAAGTAGTTGTTCTAGAAATCGATAAAGAGAACCGTCGTTTAAGCCTTGGTCACAAGCAACTTGAGGAGAATCCTTGGGATGTATTCGAAACAATTTTCACCGTTGATTCTGTTCACGAAGGTACAATTACCGATATTTTCGATAAAGGTGCTGTAGTTGCATTGCAGTATGGTGTTGAAGGTTTTGTTACTCCTAAACATTTAGTAAAAGAGGATGGTAGCCAAGCTAAGGTTGACGAAAAATTAGAATTTAAAGTAATTGAATTCAACAAAGCTGCAAAACGTATTATCCTTTCGCACAGCAGAATTTTCGAGGATGACAAGAAGGTTGAAGATAAGTCAGAAAAAAAATCTAAGGCATCAACTACACAAAAAGCTGTAAAAAAGTTGAAAGCTAACTTAGAAAAGACTACCTTAGGGGATATAACTGAATTAGCAGCCTTAAAATCGGAACTCGAAGAAAATCAGAAGAAAGACGATTCAAAGGCTAACGAGTAGTTGCATTGTTTAACCATTAATCCTGATAGCAATGGAATTTAAAATTGAAAAGCTGGAGAAACACACCCTGATAGAGGTGCTGGAAGAAAAACTAGATACAAATATTGCCCCAAGCCTAAAATCGGAACTAGTTCTTATTTCTGGTAATGGTGAACGTAATATAGTACTCGATCTCAGCAGCTGTCGCTATTGCGATTCTTCAGGGTTAAGTGCAATTTTAGTTGCCAATAGATTGTGTAAAAATGCAGGTGGTACATTTGTTTTAACTGGCCTTACCGATGCGGTAGAACGGTTAATTACAATTTCGCAGCTCGACACTGTACTTAATATTGCTTATTCGAAAGATGAGGCTGTGCAGGTTATTGTTAAAGCTGAAAACGAACACCAGAAGTGACATTTTCGGTAACTGTTCTGGGCAGTAGTTCTGCATTACCCACAACCAATAGATTTCCTTCCGCTCATGTGATTAATTCACATGAGCGGTTGTTTTTAGTTGATTGCGCTGAGGGTACTCAGATTCAATTGCGTAAATATCACCAAAAGATGAATCGTATAAATGATATTTTTATATCTCATCTTCATGGCGATCATGTGTTTGGTATCTTTGGGTTAATATCAACATTTAACCTTTTAGGACGAAAATCACCCCTTAATATATATGCTCACTCAGATTTTGAGGATATTCTCAAAACTAATGTGGCTTTTTTCAACGATAAGATGTCGTTTCAAATTGTTTTTCATCCTTTAAACTGTAGTATTGTTGAGACAATATATGAGGATAACCATTTAACTGTTTCAACTTTACCTTTGAGGCACCGAATGCCGACTGTTGGGTTTCTGTTTAAGGAGAAATTACAACAGCCTAATGTGAGAAAGGATTTAATAAGCAAATACTCGATAGGCCTTGCCGATATAGTTAAAATTAAGAATGGTGATGATTTTACCACTGCATCGGGAGAGGTGATTCTTAATTCCGAGTTGACGTATTATAGCCATGTTCCCCGTTCTTATGCTTACTGTTCCGATACTTTTTACAGTGAGCGCTTAGTAGGCTTGGTGAAAAATGTTGATTTACTTTATCACGAAGCAACTTTTCTGGAAAAAGATATTAATCTTGCTAAGCAAACTGGTCATTCCACAGCAGTACAGGCTGCTACTGTTGCACAAAAGGCAAACGTTGGTAAATTGCTAATAGGTCATTTTTCGTCACGATATAAAAATGCACATCAGCATGAGATTGAGGCTAAGGAAATATTTCCCAATACTATTGCTGTTGAGGATGGACAAGTCTTTTATATTCCAGAAGAAAAACATTAGTTTTTCTATCAAACCATTTATTACTTTATTATGCCATCATAAATACCTTTAGTGTGTTATTTTCCTCATTTCGCTTCTAAAAACTGTCAATTTTTGTTATAATTATTAAAGCATCTGCTTAAAACATAGGTCTATTTAGGTTTATTTACTACCTTTGCAAAACTGAAAATTTTTATACTAATGCATCAAAAAATCGTTATTCTAGATTTTGGTTCTCAATACACACAGCTCATTGCACGTAGAATCCGAGAGTTGAATGTTTACTGCGAAATACATCCTTACAATCATTATCCCGAATTAGACTCATCTGTAAAAGGAGTTATCCTTTCTGGAAGTCCTTTTTCTGTGCGCGATCCAAAGGCTCCAATGCCCGATTTGTCGGGAATAAAAGGTAAATTTCCGTTACTTGGAATTTGCTATGGCGCGCAGCTGCTATCCCAAACAAATGGAGGAGAGGTATTACCATCTAGTATTAGAGAGTATGGCCGTGCTACTATAGAGGTAGTCGATAACACTTGTCCTTTATTTGCCGGATTATCGGATTATTCTCAGGTTTGGATGTCGCATGGTGATACAATTGCTAGAATTCCCGATAACTTTAAAATAACAGCAAGCACTTCGGATGTTAAGGTTGGTGCATTTCATGTTTTAGGCGAAAAAACATACGGAATTCAATTTCATCCAGAAGTTTACCATTCAACCGAAGGTTCTAAGTTGTTGAAAAATTTTGTTGCTTCAATCTGTGGTTGTGATCAATCTTGGACTCCTGCATCGTTTATTGAGGAGTCGGTATCAAACCTTAGAACGCAACTTGGAAACGATAAGGTTGTTTTAGGGTTGTCTGGTGGTGTCGATTCATCTGTGGCTGCAATATTGCTTCATAAAGCTATAGGCAAAAACCTTACATGTATTTTTGTTGATAACGGTTTGCTGCGTAAAAATGAGTTTCATGATGTTCTTGATTCGTATCAACACCTTGGGCTTAATGTTATTGGCGTTGATGCAAGTCAAAAATTCTACGATGATTTAAAAGGAGTTACCGATCCTGAGGCTAAACGTAAAGCTATAGGTCGCGATTTTGTTGAGGTCTTCGATGTTGAGGCTAAAAAACTTACCGATGTTAAATGGCTAGGTCAAGGTACAATTTACCCCGATGTAATTGAATCTATTTCGGTAAAAGGTCCTTCGGCTACTATCAAATCGCATCATAATGTTGGCGGATTGCCTGAGAGAATGAACCTTAAGGTTGTTGAACCCTTGAAACTTTTATTTAAGGATGAAGTACGATTGGTTGGTAAGGAACTTGGCCTACCTGCTGCAATTCTTGGGCGTCATCCATTTCCGGGCCCGGGATTAGGAATTCGTGTGCTCGGAGAAGTTACTGCCGAAAGGGTTAAGTTATTGCAGGAAGCCGATAGCATTTATGTTCAAGGATTGAAGGAGACTGGTCTTTACGATAAAATTTGGCAGGCAGGAGTTATCCTTTTGCCAGTTCAGTCTGTTGGTGTTATGGGCGACGAAAGGACATACGAGTATGTGGTTGCTTTGAGGGCAGTTACCTCGACTGATGGAATGACCGCCGATTGGTATCCATTCCCTCACGATTTCTTGGCTCGGATTTCCAATGAAATTATTAATAGAGTTAAAGGTATTAATAGGGTTGTTTATGACGTTAGTTCTAAGCCACCAGCCACAATTGAGTGGGAATAAATTCTTTTGAAAAATTAGCCTTTTCGTTTTTATTTTTTCAACTAATATAAATTGTCATGGTTAGACGGTTTGCTTTTTTATCGGTTTTATTAATTGCTAGTTTATTTAGTGCTAGCGCTCAACAAACATCGACAAGTTTTAGTGCATATAAATTTGTTCGATTTATCCAGTACTTATCTGGAAATTATGTTGATACAATTAATGTGAACAAGTTAGTTGATAATGCTATAATCGAAGTATTATCTCAACTCGATCCTCATTCGATTTATATTTCAAAGGAAGATGTGCAAGCAATGAATGAACCTTTGGAAGGAAATTTCGAGGGAATTGGAGTTGAATTCAATATTATGAATGATACATTGATGGTTGTAAATCCTTTATCGGGTGGACCATCCGAAAGGGTTGGAATTATTGCTGGCGATAGAATTGTTGCTATCGATGGCAAAAGCATTACAAATATTGGACTTAAAATTCCCGATGTTCATAAGTATTTGCGTGGAGCAAAAGGAACCAAGGTTAATGTTCAAATAAAGCGTAGAGGCTCTGATAATCTTTTAGATTTTACCATAACTCGCGATAAAATACCTATTTATAGTATCGATGCAAGTTACATGGCACAATCGGGTATTGGTTATATTAGAGTAAATAGATTTGCAGCCACTACCGATCAGGAGTTTGTTGAAGCGATGGAGAAGCTCAGCAAGCAAAAAATGAAAGATTTAATAATCGATTTGCGCAACAATGGCGGAGGTTTGCTTAATACTGCATACGAATTGGCAAATACTTTCTTTGAGCCTGGTAAACTGATTGTTTATACCGAAGGTCGTAATAGTCCTCGTACTAACTTTTTCTCAAACGCAAAGGATCAATCATTTAAGGGACGAGTTGTTATTTTAATAGATGAAGGCTCTGCATCGGCAAGCGAAATTCTATCGGGAGCAATGCAGGATTGGGATAGAGCAATTATAGTTGGACGCAGATCGTTTGGAAAGGGTTTGGTGCAAAATCAGCTACCACTTCCCGATGGCTCCATGATTCGCTTAACTGTAGCACGTTACTTTACTCCAACAGGACGAGCAATTCAACGCCCCTATAATGATGGGAATGCCGAAAAATATTATGCCGAATTAAATGATCGATATACACACGGTGAACTATTTAACTCCGATAGTATTCACATGCCCGATTCATTGAAATATACAACACTTATCAAAGGTAAAACTGTATATGGCGGTGGTGGTATAATGCCCGATGTTTTTGTTCCGCTCGATACAAGTTTCTATTCCGATTACTATGGCAAATTAGTTCGATCTGGATTGATAAATCAGTTCTCCGTATCATGGGTTGATTCAAACCGTAAGCAGTTATTGTCGGATTATTCTAAGTTTGAGAAATTTAAGAAGAATTTTCAGGTTACTGATGCTATGGTTGAAGAATTAGTTGTTATGGCTGAAAAGCAAAAAATATCTCGCGATGAAAAGGGATTAGAGCACTCTCTATCTGAATTAAAAAGACAAATGAAAGGCTTAATCGCACAGTCGCTTTATAGTTCGGGTCATTATTTTGAGATTACTAACGAAGGAAATGAGACTTTTTTAAAGGCGCTTGAAATATTTAATAATTGGGATAAATATAAGCATCTGGTTAAGGAGTAATACACTTAAATATAAGCAATTTAAACCGACCTCCGGGAGGAGGTCAACTTATCAATTACTATAAATGGAAAAATTTGACGCGTTCAGGCAGCTTGGTTTGTCTGAGAAAGCATTGGAGGCTATCCAGGCCAAGGGGTTTGAGCAGCCATCGCCAATTCAAAAGATTACAATACCAGTTCTTTTGACCGAGAGTGGCGATGTGATTGCACAGGCGCAAACTGGAACAGGTAAAACCGCAGCTTTTGGTTTGCCTATTATTGAAAAGGTGGAGGGGCAACCTGCCGGAATAAAGGCATTGGTGCTTGTACCAACTCGCGAGCTGGCATTACAGGTTTGCGACGAAATAATTTCGTTAGCAGCTAAACGTGTTGTTGTATCTGCAGTATATGGTGGTCAGTCCATATCGGAGCAACAACGGAGATTAAAAAAGGGTGTCGATATTGTTGTTGGAACACCTGGTCGAATCCTCGATTTAATTAGTCGTGGTGATCTTGATTTTAGCAAGTTAATGATGTTTGTCCTCGATGAGGCCGATGAAATGTTGAATATGGGATTCGTCGAAGATATCGAGGAAATCATGAAACATACACCTAAGGAGAAGCGCACTTTACTTTTCTCGGCAACAATGCCCGAAAGGATTGTAAAGTTAGCCAAAAGGTATATGAATTCTCCTAAAAAGTTGGAAGTTGATAGAACTCAGCCAACAACAGGACTTACCGATCAAATTTATTTTGAGGTAAGGGAAGGGGACAAGTTCGATGCATTAACCCGTATTATAGATATTGAACCAGAATTTTATGGTTTGGTTTTCTGCCGTACTCGTAATGATGTTGATGTAGTAACCTCAAAACTAATTGAGCGAGGCTACGGTGCCGAAGGTCTTCATGGAGAAATAACACAGGCTCAGCGCGAGAAAACTCTTAATAAATTTCGTAAGCGCTATATCAATGTGCTTGTTGCAACCGATGTTGCTGCACGTGGTATTGATATTGTGGATTTAACCCATGTTATCAACTATAGTTTGCCTCAGGATCCAGAATCGTATATTCATCGTATTGGACGAACAGGAAGAGCTGGGAAACAAGGAACTGCAATTACATTTGTTTCGCCTGAGGAGTATCGTAAGTTGAACTATGTTCAGAAAGCAACCAAGGTAAATATCAGAAAAGAGATTCTACCTAATGCGCAAGATATTGTTGCTGTTAAGAAGGAGAAAATTAAGGATGAACTCTATGAAATTATTCAAGAGGGTAATTATGCCGATTATTTAGGTATGGCCGAGGATTTAATTGAGACAAATAGCCCCGAAGTTGCACTTGCAGCCCTGTTGCGTTTGGCATTTAAATCGCAGCTTGATGTTTCGAGTTATTCTGAAATTAGAACTTTCCGTGTTGATACCAAAGGAACCACTCGTTTGTTCATAGGACTTGGTCGTAAGGATGGCATGTCTCCTAAAAAATTATCTGAGTTTGTTCGTCGCGAGGTTAAAATCCCCGATAATAAAATCGATGATATTAATGTTCGAGACGATTTTTCGTTTATTACAGTTCCATTTGCCGATGCCGAAATGATTCTAAAGGCATTTGCCGATCAAAAATCGAACGGTAAACCATTAATAACAAAAGCAAAACCTAAAAAGTAGTACAATATTAAATGTCATGGTCGAGAAGTTTGAGATTATTGCCAAAACCTTTCAGGGCTTAGAGGATGTATTAGCTGACGAGTTAAAAGAACTAGGCGCTGAAGATATTAAAATCGAAAACCGTTCGGTTAGCTATACCGGAGATAAGGAATTACTCTATAAATCGAATTTTAGGTTACGTACAGCCATACGTATTCTAATGCCAATTTACACATTCAATGCTCGTACCGTAGAGGAGTTTTACGGGCAAGCTAAGAAATTCGATTGGACTTCGGTTATGGAGTTAAGTCATAAGTTTGCTGTTGATAGCGTGGTTAACTCCGATCTTTTTCCTCACTCAAGGTATGTTGCATTAAAGTTAAAGGATGCCATTGCCGATCAGTTTCGCGATAAATATGGCAAACGTCCATTTATCGATCCAAAGAATCCGCAAATACAGTTCCATATCAACGTGGTTGACGATGTTTGCACTATAATGATGGATTCATCGGGAGAACCGTTACATCGTCGGGGCTATCGTGCTGGACAGGATATTTCGCCAATTAATGAAGCTTTAGCTGCTGGATTAATTAAACTTTCGGGATGGGATTGCAATTCCGATTTTATTGATCCTATGTGCGGTTCGGGAACTATTGCTATTGAAGCGGCTTTAATTGCGTATGGTATTCCTCCTGGAGTTTTCCGACAGAATTTTGGATTCGAGAACTGGCTTGATTTTGACGATGAATTACTTCAAGGCATTTATAACGATGACAGCATGGAACGTGATTTTAACCATAGTATTATTGCTAGGGATATTTCGCGAATGGCTGTTGAATCTGCTTTGCAGAATGTGAAAAATGCAGGACTACAAAAGAAGATAGAGGTTCAATCGGGTTCTATTTTCGATTATAATCCAACTAGCGGTAATGGTGGTATTGTAGTGACGAATCCTCCTTTTGGCGAAAAACTAAGTAAGGAGCAAATAGAGAGTTTCTATTCTCAGTTAGGCGATTGCTTTAAGCAAAAGTATTCAGGCTTCGATGTTTGGCTTATTAGTAGTAATATGGAGGCATTGAGAAGTTTTGGATTACGGCCTTCGAAAAAGTTGACAATATTTAATGGAGCACTAGAGTGTATTTTTGAGCAGTTTTCCATGTATGCTGGAAGTTCTACAGTTGAACGAAAAGATAATCCCAAAAGGGATAGAAATGAGCAAAAAGGGAAGCCTTTAAGCAAGGGAAAGGATAAAGCGTTAGTTAAACGTAATAATAATTAAAAACCGGAATTTATTCCGGTTTTTTTTATGGAAATACTAACTGACTGTTTAAGAAAATAGTTAAGAGATTTAATTTTATTAAGTTTGATATTGCATTGTTCATAATAAATTTTATTATATTTGTTTTAGGTATTAATTAATTAGCAAATTGCAAGCAAACCAACAGCGCTCATCTATGAGTGATTTCTTAAACCAGTGCTATGCTCAGATGCATAAGGGCGATATCATTGTAGCCTATAAAGGCTCAATAAATGCAGATGTCATTGCTGATACTTTAGGTCTGGTTGAATCGAAACTTGATGATTTGCTCGAGCAAAGTCTTGTCAGAAAAAAGTTGTACAATGTTCTTGTAGAATGTCTTCAGAATCTCTATCATCATGTTGACAGTGTAGAAGAGAATGAATATACCCATAATTTTGGAGCATTTGTCTTGTCTAAGACTGATACTGGTTATCGAATTTCTACTGGAAATATGGTAGAATCCGGTAAAGCAAATGTTTTAAAGGAGAAAATTGACAAGATTAATTCTTTATCAAAAGAAGAATTAAAAGATTTTTATAAATTTGTTCTGAACAATCAAACATTCTCCGAGAAGGGAGGTGGTGGTTTGGGGTTAATAGATATGGCCCGCAAAACTGGAAATAAACTTGAATACCGCTTTTCCTCCTTTAATCAGGATTTTGATTTTTTTAACCTTAACGTGTTAATAACTGAATAAAGTAAATTTTGCCGCCATGGAATTAATAAACATCGAAGGTACACCTAAAACCCCAACTGTGTCAATGGATCCAAGTAGTGGGGTTGTTGAAATTAAAGGAAGATCCATTCCCGAGAATTCTATTGAGTTTTATAAACCAATTGTAGATTGGTTAGATGATTATGCAAAAGGCCCTGCCGGAAAAACAGTTGTTAATATTCGTTTGGAATATTTTAATACAGCATCGTCGAAATGTATTCTCGATGTATTCAAAAAGTTAGAGGTACTTAAGAAGAATTCAGCAGATGTTATCATCAACTGGTATTACGAGGAAGACGATGAGGATATGCTAGAAGCTGGCGAAGACTACGAGTCGATTATTAAGGTACCTTTTAAAATGATTCAAATTGTTGATTAAGGATATTAATGAATATTAAAAAAGGGGCTTAAGCCCCTTTTTTAGTCTTCTTTATCTCCGCCAATTTGTTCCATTCTATCTAAGAATCGTTTAAATAAGCGGAAGTATAGCACAATGTATAGCATAATGCTCGATAGCCATATTACAATAACATTAACCCAGAATGTGCTATAGTAATAGCCAAATATTGATTTTGCTGGAGCATAAAAATGCGATCGAATAAACTTTGAATCGGGGTAAAGGAATATTGGATCAACTTTTTGAATAAGAGATCCCTTATATTCCATTATTCGCTCAACTTCTCCCGAATTACGAACAAAGTCACTCAGACTTTCATTATGGTATTGTCGTTTTAATTTTAAGAATAATTCTTTCCCTTCAGCAGTGCTTTGTTGCTTTGATATTAGCCTATCTTTCTCGTTGCTTGCTTTATTGTATAGTTTCACATAGTATTTCCTTACAAGTTCTAGGTAACTGCTCATTTCGTCTAACAGTTCCTGTGTAACATCATTGGCATTAATTTGTGTGTATTTGCTGAATATAAGCCTCGAACTTCTAGGTGAAGTCATCTCCTTTACAAATTCATTTTGTAGGAGTTCTAATGCAGAAATAAATTCAGGTGATCTTTCTGGATTATCAATATTTCGAGTACAGTAGTCAATCTTATTTTGAAGCGATTTTAGCCAGTAATTTCTTTTGAAATCGGAAATGCTCATCGCTTCATCGTACTTGTAGAATGGTTGTTCGTACTTATTTTCCTTAAACTGATATACTGCAAGTGCTTCGTATGCCCAGCGTGCAACAATAACTTCACCGTAAATAGGAATATTGCTCGGCGATGAGATGGATGGATTAAGTTTTTCGTATTTTACAATAATACCGCTAAGAATTATTTGAGGTATAACAAGGAAAGGAATCAATATATAAATTGTAACAACTGCCTTAAAGCTGTCCGAAATAACAAGCCCAAGCATATTGGACGAAAACCAAGTACTGAAAAGAACTAACCAGTAAATAAAGTACATTCCTTTAATTTCTATAATTGTATTGCCAACAATAACAAATATTAGTGCTTGTATTGCCGATAGTACAAGTAGAATTGATACCTTAGACATTAGGTAACTCGACCAGCTTAAGTTAAGGAAAGCTTCACGTTTTAGAATTTTACGGTCTTTTATAATTTCCTCCGCACTAACCGTTAATCCCACAAAGATCGAAACTATGACCGACATGAATAGGTAAACCGGAAGGTTGCTGTTGTCGAGAAGCGTGTAGCCTATTTTGTTGGATACATCAACGTTATAGTATTTAATAATGTACGATAGTAAGAATGCCAGCAAAGGTGTTTCAAAGGCATTTATTATCATGTACTGTGTATTGGCTAACTTCGATAGTACGTCGCGTTTAACGAATATTCTTAACTGCTTAAACCAGTTGGGTATTTTGAAATGAATCTTAGGTAGTTCATTTGGAATATCATTTGCTTTTGATGATTCGGGAAAGAAGTGCTTAAAGTGCTGATTCCATTCAGTGGGGCTTATTTTTCGGGCTCTCGTTGGATTTCCATACTCATCCAAAACCTTGGCTTCAACTATGTTAAATATTTGTTCCGGATTTACATTACCGCAAAGGGTACATTCACTTTCGTTCCAATTGGCATGCTGAACTCTAGACTTGTAGTAAATGATCGATTCAATTGGATCACCGTTATATATTAAAAATCCACCTGTATCGAGTATTAGCAGTTTATCGAACATCTTAAAAATGTCCGATGATGGCTGATGAATTACTACAAATACAAGTTTCCCTTTAAGTGTTAATTCCTTTAGTAGGTCTAAAATGTTTTCAGAGTCGCGAGAACTTAATCCCGATGTTGGTTCGTCGAGAAACAGTATTGCCGGTTCTCGTATTAACTCAAGCGCAATATTTAGTCGTTTTCGTTGACCACCACTAATTTTCTTGTTTAATGGAGAACCAACTTTCATATCCTTGATTTCGTACAAACCAAGGCTCATGAGCATTTTGATTACAGCCTCGTCGAGTTGTTGCGAGTTATAGTTGTCGAAACAGAGTTTCGCGTTAAAGTAAAGATTTTGGTAAACTGTTAATTCCTCAATGAGAAGGTCATCCTGAGATACAAACCCAATTTGTCCTTCAACCAATTCTTTTTGGCCATGAATATCAATTCCGTTAATACAAACCTTGCCGAGCGAAGGTTTATCAGTGCCGTTTAGAACGTTTAAAAGCGTTGATTTACCAGCCCCAGATGCTCCCATGATTCCAACCAAATGCCCCGATTCCTCAGTGAACGACATGTGGTTGATACCCGTTTTCCCATTTTTGAATCGGTATTCTATTCCTTGAACATCAAAAATTATTCGTTCCTTAATTTTATCCTGAGCAAATCGTCCAACAATATCGCTGAAGTAGATAGGTTTAATTTTAGAGTTACGAATTGAAGAGCCATTGTTGAGAACAAATATCTTGTCGTTTTGAACTAGGTGCCCATTCATGTAAAGTTCGTAGTTGCCTTTGTAGCGTAAGAATAGGATATTTGCCGATTCTACAAAAACAACCTTTATCTCATCCTGTATATTCTCGGAATAAATATGCTTATTTTCGAGTTTCTCGTAATGTTTCTCGTTGTTTATTACAAGTATATTTGGATTGGGCAGAATCTGGTCAAACGGATTAAGAATAAAATCTTGAAGGAGTTTAAATTCAGATTCAGGAATGAAGAAGGTTTCGGACACGGTGGAAATAAAAGCCATTTCCTGCTCAGTAACTTCACCTTTTTCGGGTTTTACAAACTCTAAAAGTCTAATTAGTACAACAACTTTTTGTTGCTGAATTAACTCCTCGTTGATTTGGGAACAAATTTTTAAAACACGAACGGAGCTGGAAGATGTTCTTTTTTTCGACTTCGATTTTTCGCTTTGCTTTTCTTGGTAAAGGTTATAGTAGTAATCGAATACTTTTAGATATTCAGTAACAAGTTCTTGGTTAAGTTGATTTTTTAGAAATTCTTCAACAACTCTTCGTCCATCGCTATAATCGCTTCCTTCGGGTTCGTCGCCTGTAACTGGGCGAGCTATTATCGCAAAAAGTTGCATTAATGCTTTAAGAATCGACTCGCTCATGTAGAGAGTGTTTTAAAGGTGGATGTAAGTTATTGCTTGAACCCAATAAGTAGCATTACATAGCCTGGCGTAAACTTCGAACTTTTTACATCAACCTGAATTACGCAAGTGACTGTTGATGTAAATTTTAAATCCCAAAAAGGCGAGTAATCAAAACTTTCGTTGGTGAAAAGTAGGTTTTTATCGGTATCGTAAACCGAGAAAACTAATTTCCCTTTTCGTAGATTGGTGCAAGCAACTATTCTGTATGTGTTATCGCTGAAAAAGGTCGTTCTAAATTCTATTTTTTGATCGGGTTTTAGAGGTGCAAAATATTCCTGTCCATCGGTTATGTATTCTGGCGGAAAGTATAGCGAGCAAATATTTTCCAACTGCTCTATTTGAGCATTGCTAATGCTTGGTATAAAAAAAATAAACGATAGGAATATTAGTATTTGCTTTAGCATATTTTCTGAAATTATTCTACAATTTTATTCCTTAAAGCACCAATCTTTTTGCTGATAATCTGAATATGATATTCGGACATAATTACTCTCGATTGACTATTAATTATTATCAGGGTATTTTCTGGATCAATTTTAGGCTCGCGGTATGTGTAGGAATAAATAACTCCATCGAATTCGTAGGCAATATCAATCAAATCGTCGATTAACGAGGAGAACTCGCTTGATTTGTAGTAGAATGGTGTGAGCAGTTCAATCAGGTTATCGAGAGGGTGTTTTTGTTCTCCAATTCGATTTATGATTTCACGATCGTTATTATCCTTTACTATTTGGGTAAGAATGTACATGCTTTCAATCCAACCTCCAGCAATAATAAGAGCGCCAATATCGTTTCTGTCGTTTGTTTTTAGGTAAGTATCGGAGCATGTATAGGCTTTGGCAATAATTCTTGTCAAGGAATCTCTGTTGTTGATGTTTCTCTCTACCGATTCAAAAACTTTAGGATCGAATGCTTGAGTTACACCTAATTGCCCACTAAGTTTCTTAATAGTTCCAAGATAATTAATTGATTCTTGGATTTTCTCGTAGATATTTAAATAGCTAATATCGGCTCCGTAAATGCCAAGGTTTAACGATTGTTTAAAAGTAGTACTGTACTTTTGGTATTTATCGGGTTTATTGATGTAGGTCTCGTTATAGGGTAAGTTTAATTTCTTAATTAAAGTTGCAACCTGCCAGGGTGAAGGTAAGGGGAAAACTGAATTATCAAATTTAATTAGGGTTGAGAGGGTGTCTATTGGATCTTCGGTGAGTAGTTGCGCACGCTCTTTATTTTCGGAGCATCTACATCCAAAGAATAAGATTAATGCAAAAGATATAGTGGCTATTTTTATTAGTCTATGTGTTAACATTTTACAATTTTGCAAAAGTTTAGTGCAAGTAAGAAAAAATAATTGAAATATCAAAAGCAATCCCAATAAAACACCCATCATTGCTACCATTTTTGGCAGTAATCGGTATTGAAGAGTAAATATAGTTGTTTTTCAGGCATTTTAAAAATATCGCACAATTTCTTTTTGCATTCTAAACTAAATCCAAAATTTGAGGTCAAAACAATGATATTTTATTTCGATATTCGCAATCAGTAATCAATAATAAAAATCTTTAATAATGAAACGTTCCGTTTTCCTATCTATTTTATTGCTATCTTTTTTATCGCTATACTCTCAGCAAAAGCAATTATCTCTTGAGCAGGCTGTGCTAAGGCAACGATCGGAGTTTGCTCCAAAGTCGTACTCTAACTTTGAATGGCGTATTGATAAACCTGCCTTTACGTATGTTGATGCCGATAGAATTGTCGAGGTGAGCGTTCCTGATTCAAAGTCTAAGGATTTACTATTATTGAGTGATTTGAACCAGACATTAAAGAGTAATTCCATGTCGGAGTTAAAACGATTACGGTTTCAGTGGATTAGTAAAGACGTAATCCAACTATACTCTTCACCATTTTTTGTTTTTTACAATATTGCTACCCGTCAGGTTGAGAAAAAACTCAAAACAGTTGATAACTCGGAGAATTGGCAATTAAGTCCCGATAATTCCAAAATGGCCTATACTATCAATAATAATCTGTTTTATATTGATGATAAGGATGCTGAAGTTGCCATTACATCGGATAGTGATTTAGGCATTGTTAATGGACAATCGGTGCATCGTAATGAGTTTGGGATTAACAAGGGAATTTTTTGGTCGCCAAAGAGCAATTTTATTGCCTACTATAGGATGGATGAAACAATGGTTACTAACTATCCGTTGGTCGATATTACACAGCGTATTGCCACTGTAGAGAATATTCGTTACCCTATGGCCGGAATGAAAAGCCACGAGGTTACTTTGAATATCTTCAGCATTGCCACAGGTACTAAGGTTGCTATAAAAACGGGAGAGCCAAAGGAGCAGTATCTTACCAACGTTGCTTGGGGTCCCGATGAAAAATCGATTTACATTGCTGTACTTAATCGCGAGCAAAATCACATGAAACTGAACCAGTACAGTGCGGAGACTGGCGACTTTATTGCAACACTTTTCGAGGAAACTGATAAGGAATATGTGGAGCCAGTGCATCCAATTCAGTTTTTGCCTAACGATCCAACTCAATTTATTTGGCAGAGCCGTCGCGATGGTTGGAACCATTTATATCTATATAAAGCAACTGGAGAGTTGGTTAAGCAGCTAACTAAGGGTGAATGGGAGGTTACCGATATTGTTAGTATTGATTCGAAAAAGGGTTTAATTTATTTCACATCAACGGAGGGTAGTCCTATTGGGCAGCAGCTATTTTCTGTTAGTATGAAAAAAGGATCGATGGCTAAGTTAACCGTTGGAGAGGGAACTCACAATTCTAGTATGAGTTCGGATTGTAAATACTTTGTCGATTTTTACTCTACCATAACAATTCCCAATAGGGTTGATTTGTACACTTCGTCGGGCAAGATTGTTAAAAACCTGATAACCGCATCGAATCCATACGATGGATATAATGTGCCTTTACCTCATTTGGTAACGCTTAACGCTAACGATGGAACCGCTTTGTATGGTAGAATTATTAAGCCAATTGATTTCGATTCTACAAAAAAATACCCAGTAGTGGTTTATGTTTATGGTGGACCTCATTCGCAGCTTGTAACAAACTCGTGGATGGGAGGTGCTCGTTTGTGGGAATCGTATATGGCGAATAAAGGATTTATCCTATTTACTCTCGATAATAGGGGAACATCGAACAGGGGAGCCGATTTCGAGCAAATTATACATCGACAGTTGGGCGTTCAGGAATTGGCCGATCAACTTGTTGGAGTAAAATACCTGAAGAGTTTGAATTATGTTGATACTGCCCGAATTGGAGTGCATGGATGGAGTTTTGGTGGATTTATGACAATATCGATGATGCTTAAGGCTGCCGATCAGTTTAAGGTTGGTGTTGCTGGAGGCCCTGTTACCGATTGGAAGTTTTATGAGGTGATGTACGGCGAGCGATATATGGACACTCCCGAAGAAAACCCTAATGGTTATAGCAATGCCGACCTTAAAAACTTTGTTAAGAACTTGAAAGGTAATTTGCTTATAATTCACGACGATATGGATAAAACTGTTGTTTTGCAGCAGAGTTTAACCTTGATTCATGAGTTTATTAAGAGTGGTCAGCAGGTCGATTATTTCATCTATCCACAGCACGATCATAATGTAATAGGCAAGGATCGTGTTAATTTGATTGATAAGATTATTCGGTATTTCGAGGAGAAGTTATAGTTTTCGGGGTACCTATTCTGAAATATGTTAGTTGATTATTGCCTCCATGGATTATCTTTGGAGGCAATATTTACATTGTATTTTTTCGTGCTTTAAATTCTTAACTTTTCAAATTTAATGTTTTCAAAAGTATCTACTAAGCAAATCTGGAGCATTGCTTATCCAATTATCATTGGTAGTATAGCGCAAAATATTCTAAATGTAACCGATACTGCTTTTCTGGGACGTTTGGGCGAGATTGCGTTGGGTGGAGGTGTTATTGGTGGATTGTTTTACCAGGTTCTGCTTATGATTGGATGGGGAACCGCACTTGGAGGGCAAATTATTATTGCTCGCAGGTTCGGCGAGGGTGCCAATAGAGCCATTGGTAGGGTAGTGGAGCACTTGTTCTACTTTTTGTCAGTTCTCTCCTTGTTATTAATTGTACTGGTCAAGTTTTTTTCGGGCTCTTTGCTTGGAG
Organism: Bacteroidales bacterium; assembly: GCA_050180705.1. Taxonomy (GTDB): domain Bacteria; phylum Bacteroidota; class Bacteroidia; order Bacteroidales; family Tenuifilaceae; genus SB25. The sequence goes on from JBFXDX010000007.1 coordinate 70,881, forward strand.
TTCTAGTTGAGTCGCACGATGTGTTAAATGCCGGAAAGGAGTTTATCGATTATCGTATTTTGGGATTGCTTTTAGCGTTCATCAATTATTCTTTCAACTCATTTTACGTTGGAATTGCCAAAACAAAGGTTATTACGGTTACAACTGTTGTAATGGTTGTTGTTAATATCATTCTCGATTATGCTTTAATTTTTGGTCACTTTGGTTTGCCTACCATGGGAATTGCTGGTGCAGCATTGGCATCTGTAATTTCCGAGGCTACAAGTTGTACGTTATTCATAGTGTACACGCGGTTTAAGTTTAACTACAAGCCTTTTAACCTGTTTAAATTTGCACCATTAAACAAAAAATTACTTTTCCGTTTACTAAATGTTGCCTGGCCGCTTATGATTCAGTTCTCGCTATCGATTTTTATTTGGTTTGTATTTTTTCTACTGATCGAGAAGATGGGGGAAACATCGTTGGCCGTTTCGAATATTTTGCGAAGTGTGTATATTGTTCTGATGATACCTATTTGGGGTTTTGCATCGGCCACCAACACACTGGTTAGTCAACTTATAGGCCAAGGTCGATCGAGCGACGTTTTATACCTTATTCGTAAGGTTATTACATTGAGCATGTCGGGGGTATTTGTGCTAGGCGTAATTTTTATATCGATACCCCGTTTGCTGTTGCAGGTATACACCAATAATTTAATGCTTATTGAACAATCGTTGCCAGTTGTTTATATTATTGCAATTGCAGCAGTTGGAATGGCAGGGGCATTTGTTATGTTTAGCGGAGTGTCGGGTACTGGAAATACCAGGGTTTCTTTTGCCATTGAGGTTGGAACGTTGGTACTGTATTTGGCATGGGCTTATTTAATGGCCATTGTTTTTAAAATGCCGTTAAGTTGGGTTTGGTGCTCCGAGATTTTGTATGGAGTGGTGGTAATGCTGGTTTCGCTATGGTACCTAAAGTCGAATCGATGGCATGGAACTACAGTTTAGACCTAATTTATTTTCCGAATGCGAGGTTAACAAATCTCGCTTTTGCGTTGTTTTTCTGTTTTTGATCCTATTTTTGTATTGATTTATGGCTGCTGGTCTATAAATCTTGGATTAAGGTTTTATATATTTGCAGATGATTTAAGCAGTAGTATTGTATGTTTTTTATAGGCGTTTCGTGTAGCATTTTACCTTACGTTTTGGCAATTGCCTTTGCGTGGCTAATTATTGGTAGTAATACCGATGTGCCTGTTAAGCATTCCGATACTGTTGCTGTATCAAAGATTATTCAATACCAACCGTCGCACTCAAAAGTTCAGAAGGCATACTATTACTATCAAACCTCTTTTCTTAAGGTTGATAATTTTGAGTTATCCTACATAAACCAAAAATCATCGAACGAATGGACCATTTGCTACAATGTCGGTTCTTATATCGATGCATCTCCTTCAATTCCAAATAGGCGAGGACCTCCGGTAAATCTTGTTGGCTAGTTCTGGAATTCCATTTTCGGGCAGGCATTTAGCAAGTCAATCATTTTCGTATTTTTTCAATTAAGCAAAACCCTTAAGGTGTTTGTTTACTAATTTATCTATAGATGAGATCTATTAAGATATTTGTATTTATAGTTTTTTTTATTTTGTTATTCTTTGAATCGTTTTCCCAGGTTTTTATTGTGGAGGTTAAAGATTCCTTGGCGGGTACACCTATTCCGAATGTTAATATTCGTTGGCAAAGTGTCGATGGCAAAAAAGATGGATTAACTACCAATAGCAAAGGTTATGCGGCTGTAAGCAGTATGGCCGATAGTTTAAATATTGAGGTTTCGTGCGTTGGATATAAAACCTATACAGGCGTAATTCTGAAAGGCTTGCATAACACAGTTAATTTGGTTGAGGATGTTTTTAACCTCGATGAGGTAACGGTAACTGGCACAAGAACACCGCATAGCCTAAAGAAAACTCCTGTACTAACTCAGCTGGTTAGCCGGAGAGATATTGTAAGTACGCAGGCTGCAACGGTGGTCGATCTTTTGGCAACCGAAATTCCAAGTGCCGAGGTAAACCGGCATGGGTTTGGATCATCGCTTTCGTCGCAGGGGCTTGAGGCAAAGTATACATTAATCTTAATTGACGGCGAACGTATGGCTGGCGAATCGGATGCCAATGTGGATTTTTCGAGGATTAATACGGCCAATATCGAACGGGTTGAAATTGTAAAGGGGGCAACATCTTCGCTTTATGGTTCCAGTGCAATGGGCAGTGTAATTAATATTATAACAAGAAAGCCTGCCAAAACATTCGATGTGAATGTAAACCTTAGATATGCTGAGCCAAACGAAAAGAATAATACAAAGGCTCAGATTGATATGTTCGATGAACAATATGAGAAAACCTTTTACCGTAATCAGGATCGTCCGAATATTAATGGCGATTTATCGGTTGGTTACAGAAAAAATAGCTTCTACACTCAAAATTATTTTGGGTACAAAAGTTCCGATGCGTATCTGCTTTACAATTCTAAGCCTATTGTAAAATACTATCCCGAAATAGACTCTACGGTAAACGAGGGAGTCGAGGCAAACCCATCTACAATAAATGGTTTTGAGGATTATACTATCACCTCCAAAGTTGGGTTTGATGGAAAAAACTGGAATGGCGAGATTCGCGGATCTTACTATAACCACGAGGAGTTCGATTTTAGTCGTGATTGGAATCATAATATTTACCGCGATTATTCTTTCGGCGCATTCACTCAGCGTAGGTTTAGCGATAGCAGTTCGCTTAAATTAAGCTACTACTACGATGAGTATAACAAGTTTGACTACATGGAGAAGAAAAAATCTGCGGAGTTAAGCTACAGCAATGTTTTTAATCACGTAAAGCTTACCTATACTGCCCAACTTTTAAAGAAGCATACCATGTTTTTTGGAACGGAGTTTTTTAACGAGTACCTAAAGTGCGACAGGTATTCATCGTTGGAGCTGGATAATCATTCAATTCACGATGTTGTAGTTGTTTTACAGGACGAGTATGCATTAAACCACAATATTACATTGGTTGGGGCTGTTCGTGGAGGTATTCATTCGGTACATAAGTTGCATGTATCACCGTCGGTATCGTTGAAAATGGTTCAGGGCAATTTTATTCATCGAGTTTCGTATGCCCGCGGTTTTAGGTCGCCCACGCTTAAGGAGCTATACATGAACTGGGATCATCAGGGAATGTTCTCGATTATTGGGAATATCAACCTAAAGCCCGAAGTCAGCAATTACTATTCAGTGTCGACCGATTATATAAATACTCAAAATCTCCTAAATGTTACCGCTATAGTGGCTCTAAATCAGATTTACGATAAGATTGGTGGTGTTTGGACCAATAACCAAACTGAGTACCATTACAAAAATTTGGATGATTTCAATGTGTTTAATGCCGAACTAATTACACGCTGGAAATTCCTTAATAGCTTTATGCTTAAAGCTGGATATGTTTACACCAAGGTGCTGGAAAAAGAGAGCGTGGCGCGGTTATCGGAAACCAGCCCGCATAGTTTTACAGGACAGCTCGAGTATGTGTTTCGCAAGGGATGGTATGCACTTACCTCTAATGTTACTGTAAAGGTTATTGGACGGAAGGATATTAGCGAGCTCGACGAAGATATTAATACATACTACAATATATCGTACCCAACCTACTCGTTGTGGAATATCAACATAACGCAACAGTTTAAAACGCATTTATCGGTTGCATTTGGTATTAAGAATCTATTTAACTATACCGCACCAATTGCAGGCTTTAGCACAACTTCAACAGTAGGGCGACGATTCCATGTGTCGGTTGGTTACAATTTTTAGCAAATCACTTACATCAATAAAAATAACTACAAACAAAAAATCGCTATGATTAAAAAAACATTTTCGGTACTTGTATTTGCTCTTGGAGCAATGGCTTTATTAACATCGTGCGACAAGGATGATTCCACATCGCCCGAAGGAAAAACTATTACAATTGATGCAAGATCGTACAGCGAGTGGAAGTATTTCTCGTTCGATGAGGATACGATTGTGCCCATCGATGATTTTTCAACCTCGATGAATTGGGATATTGCGTTTCACCGTTCCGACATTAGGGTAAACTGCGGACAGGCAGGGCTTGGTCAAGGTGGTTCGTACTGCGTTGGTAAAGTCGACTTTAAGTCTGTAACCGAGGCACCTGCCGACGGATATTCGCTTAACACCACTATTAGCATTCTAGAGTCGTACATAATGCCGCCAACCTATGTTACAGTTCCTGGCGATACTTTGGTAAGTAAATGGTTAACCATTGTTACCAGCAACACTGCACCTCCAACATATGTTTTTAACGATAATATTTACATTATCAGGACTGCAAGTGGTAAGTATGCCAAAGTTTGGCTTAAGGACTATTTCGATGAGAATAGCACTGGCGGTTATGTACAAATGATGTACAGCTATCAATCCGATGGTAGCCGCAGTTTTTAGGTTAGCCATAATAGAAAATAAGACGAGAGTAATCTCGTCTTATTTTTTGCTATAACAGATTCGAATCTTATGATATTTGCAGAATATTTTTCTCGATAACATTTCCTGTAGAGGTATGCCGAATTGTACCCTCAATAATTTTATTTTCTAGTACATAGGGCATAATCTCGCGGATAAAACCAATTAAATTAGTGTCGAAAATTTTATCGATGTTAACCCATGCCAATTTGCCCTCGGGGCAATTAATTTGTTCACCGTCGAAATTGGCTGTGGAGTAAATAAAAAGTATCCATGTGCTATTGTGCCCATCAAGAATTGTTTTAATTACTCCGTGTAGCTTAAGATTTCGGGCATCGAGACCCGTTTCCTCTTTAATTTCGCGAATGCACGAATCGTTAATGTCTTCCTCAAAATGAGTTTTACCACCAACACCAGTAACCATTCCCGACATGGGCTCGTTGGCTCGCTCAAGCAGCAGCATGGTGTTGTTACTTTTATTAATTAGGAAGCAAACTGTTCCTATGGTTATTTTACCTTGGTTTTCCATAACAGGAAAGTTTTACTGATCCTCAGGTGATTTTTTATTAAGTTCATTTAGTATAAATCCAAAGATATCAGAGTATTCTCTTATGTATTTAGTTAAAGTACTAGCCCCATAATGGCCAGCATTTTTTTCAATCTTAAGTAATATTGGATTTTTCTGTGCATCTCTACTTTGTAATTTTGCCACAAATTTGAATGAGTGAAGAGGGGGGACTCTATCATCGTTATCAGATGTAATAACTAGCATTGCTGGATAGTTTATATTCTCTTTAATATTATTGTAAGGAGAATAGTTATATAGTTTAGAAAAACTAACACTATCCTTAATAGTGCCATATTCATTTGTATGAAAGTTTCCCACTGTAAAATTCTCAAATCGTATCATATCTAAAGGAGCAACAACTGGAACAACAACCTTAAATAAGTCGGGTCTTTGAATTGCTGCTGTTGCAACGACTAGCCCCCCATTGGAACTTCCAGTAGTTGCCAGTTTTTGGCTATTGGTGTATTTGTTTTTAATTAAATATTCTGCTCCTGCTATAAAATCGTCAAATGATTGCTGTTTATTGTCTCCACATCCAGATTTTGCCCAGGATACCCCTTTGTCGCCACCTCCTCTAATATTAGCAAATGCATAAACACCTCCTTGTTTTATGAAATAAACAATTCCTGGATTAAAATGTGGTTGTACGACTGATCCAAAACCGCCATATGCAGATAAAACAGTAGGGTTTGAGCCATCTAGTTTTAACCCTTTTTCATAAACCAGTATCATAGGAATTGCAACACTATCATTCGAAAGGTACTCAACCTCTTTGTATTCTATATTGCTATAGTCGAAGTTAATAGTGGTTCTTTCGCTTAAAGTCTTTTGAAAGGTTTTAATATTAAAGTTGTATATAACAGGGGGGACTGTATATGATTGAAAACTAAAAAGCAGATCATTATCGGTCCAATTACCACTAAAACCACTTACAGATGTTGCCATGGGGAATTCAAGAGAATATAGGGTTGTACCAGAATAATCAAATAATGTTACTATTGGTCGTTGATTCGATTGATATAATGTAACAATGCGATCTTTAAAAGGGATAATGTCAAGGAGAACTGCCTGAGAGTATTCAGGAACAATCTCCCTCCATTTATACGGATTATTGGGATCTATCTCAACAATATTGTTGTTATTGGATTCTAATGTTGATTTGGCAATTAATTTTCCATCCTTACTATCAAGTATTTCAATTCCAACTTTTTGTTTCATTAATAAAGGTTTTAATGTGGGATTCTCCGATTGATAATCGATAAAGAATATGTTTGCGTAGCCTTTTTCTTTGTTTAATTCTTTGATTATAAAATAGCGTTCATCCGATGTCACTGTATAGTGAAATTGCATTGACTTGTCGTCTCTGTAAAAAATTACTTTATCGTCCTGTTGTTCGCTTCCAAGTTTATGGTAAAAAACTTTTTCTCCTTGAACAATACCAAACTTGTCACTTTCTTGAAATGTAGAGTAAAAGAATCCATCTTTTAGCCAAGCTATATTTGAATATTTCAGTCCAGTTAAATGGTCTTTCGTATGTATTCCATTAGGTAAAGTAACAATTTTAACTTCAGCTAAGTCGCTTCCATTTCTACAAAACTGATATGCTAGGTATTGAGAATCATTAGAAACCGAATATCCTTTTAATTGTATTAAATCATTCTTTGAAATGTAATTTGGATCAACAAGTAATTCTAGGTCATCTTTTAATGCGGTACGAATGAATAGTGCTGGAACACTTTGATTGTCGAAGTATGCGTAAGAAAAATAGTAGTCACCTTTTTTCTTGGAGTATTTGTATTTTGTATACGCATATCTATCGATTAATTTAAACGAATTTGTGTTATTAGATGTTGTGACTAAGTAGTTTTTAGATAATTTACTTTGAGATTCAGTCCAATCGATAACTTCTTTACTAGTTGTATTTTCTAGCCAGCGGTATTTGTCCTCTACTATATATTTATTAAAGAATGTGTCTATTACTACGCTATCTTTTGTTATTAACGGTGTATATTTTTGTCCATTAGTAAGTTGATTAATGAATAAAACTATTACTACAAAAATTACTTTTTTCATATAAGTTGGATTTATCTTTTATTTGATTTATTGACGAAACTAATATAATAATTCGATTTATGAGTAGGTGTATATAACAATTCGTGATATTCTCTATACTTATATTATTAATGGAAAAATTCTTATCTATACGTAAGTCGCATTTAATCTGGGATCCCAAATTCATTTTTAATAATTGCTTAATATTTTTTTGATTATTTCTTTTTACTTACTTATTAGTAAGTATATTTGCACGGGATAATAAAACTCAAGAAGAATGTCTGTAACCCGAGAAAAGATTTTGGAGTTAGGCGAAACTCTAATCCGTACAAAAGGCTATAACGCCTTTAGCTACCAGGATATATCGTCGGAGCTGGGTGTTAAGAATGCCGCTATACATTACTACTTCCCATCAAAAGAGAATTTGGGGACAAGTATTGTTAAAACCAATATTCAACGGTTCGACGAAATGGTTGACAACCTGAATAACCGTAAGTTCGATGAGCTTAAGCAGCTCGATACTTTTATCAAGATATACATTAAAAGTCACCGTGAGCAGAAAAAGTGCCTAGTGGGATCGTTAAGTCCCGATTATAATACGTTGAACGAATCGACCAAGGTGGAACTAAAAAAATTGATTGACATGATTCTGAAATGGCTTGCCGAGCTTTTGGCAAGGGGCCGTGAAAAGAATGTGTTTGCCTTTAACGATGATCCTGAAAACAAGGCCTTGGCCATTTTCTCCAGTCTTGTTGCCAGCTTACAGCTATCGGCAATAATAGATAAGGTCGATCATAAAAGTTTTTACCAGTCGATTATAGACAATTTAGTACCATAGGAGTAATTATTGCCATAAACTTACTTACTAATAAGTTTATTTTTTGAATTGTACTAACAAAAAAACATAGGTATATATGAAAAGAGCTGTGATAACAGGAATGGGGGCAGTTACACCCATTGGAAATAATGTTCAGGATTTTTGGACAAACCTAATAACCGGAAAAAGTGGTGCAGCTGCAATTACCCGGTTCAACACCACAAATCATAAAACAAAGTTTGCGTGCGAGGTAAAGGCATTCGATCCCCTAATGGTTTTGGACAAGCAGGAGATCCGAAAAATGGATTTATACACTCAGTATGCAATTGTGGCGGCCGATGAGTGCATTAAGGATTCTGGGTTAAAGCTTGATTTATGTAATCGGAATAGAATTGGCGTTATTATGGCAACCGGAATAGGCGGAATACCCACATTCGAAGAGGAGATACTAAACTTTGGCAGCAATAACCAAAATCCTCGCTTTAGTCCGTTTTTTATTACCAAGATGATTCCCAACATTGCAACGGGGCAAATATCGATTAAATACGGTTTACATGGCGTTAGCTATGCAATTACATCGGCATGCGCCGCATCGAATAATGCCATAGGAAATGCACTGGATCTTATTAGGATGGGACGTGCCGATATTATTGTTGCAGGTGGAGCCGAGGCTACCATTACACATTCGGCAATTGGCGGATTTAATGCGATGAAGGCTTTATCTACATTAAACGATTCGCCCCAAACCGCCTCTCGTCCATTCGATAAAACCCGCGATGGGTTTGTAGCTGGCGAAGGAGCTGGGGTACTTATGATTGAAGAGCTGGAGCATGCATTAAAAAGAGGCGCTAAGATATACTGCGAGTTGGTGGGCTACGGTGCGGCATCGGATGCTTACCATGTTGCGGCAACTCATCCCGAAGGGGTTGGGGCTATACTCGCAATGGAGGGAGCTTTGGCCGATGCCAATTTAACGGTTAACGATGTTTCCTATATTAATGCCCATGCAACATCAACGCCTGTTGGCGATATTAGTGAGTGTAAAGCCATTGATAAGGTATTTGCACAGGTATTAAGTAGTATTCATGTTAGTGCTACAAAGTCGATGACAGGGCATTTACTGGGCGCTGCCGGAGCCATTGAGGCAATTGCTTGCGTGAACTCTATTACGCATGGAGTAATACCCCCCACCATTAATTTAGGCGAGGTTGATCCGGAAATTAACCCACTGCTTAATCTTACACCTTGCAGTGCATACAAAAAAGATGTACAGGTTGCCCTTAATAATACCTTTGGTTTTGGTGGGCATACATCAACAACAATTTTTAGAAAGTATCGGAATTAAGCAGCACTTTAGCTCATTTTTGGGAATGGCATTTAGAAAAGTTTAAATGACTTTCCACATTTTAGGAATGCCACTAAAAAATGTTTTTATGGCATTCCTAATTTTGGAAAGCTTATTGCAAAAAGTTTTTATTAGCTTCTCAATTTTGGAAAGGTCATTGCAAAATGTTTTTATGACATTCTTAATTTTGGAAAGCTTATTGCAAAAAGTTTTTATTAGCTTCCCAATTTTGGAAAGGTCATTGTAAAATGTTTTTATGGCATTTCCAATTTTTGTAATGCCACCAAAAAATGTTTTTATGCCTTTCCATTTTTTTGAAATGGTACTTATAAATAATTAAATAGTTTCTCTAGCTATTAAATGCAGCATTACTGTCCACAGAAACGCTGCAATGCTTCGTAAGCTTTCGAGACTCCCATTTCGCCAGCCGTGCTAAGATCATTGCATCCTTGCGATTTCGATCCGGATAGCAGTAACGCTAATCCACGGTTGTAGTATGTGCAGGATAGGGTAGGGTTCTCTTTAATTGACTTGTTATACCAGTTTACAGCCTCGGTAAAATTGTTTGTTAGTATGTAGATATTCCCAATGTTATAGGCAATAACACTTCTGTCGAGGGTTATTAGTAGTGGACCAAAGTTTTCAATGGCCTCGGTGTAGGCAGTGTAGGAAGTTTCGTTCTTTGTATCGGTAGTCGATGCGGCTAAAATGCCAATTGTTTTAGACTCATCGCTGAAACTCTCTATGAAACGAGCCATATCGGTGGTCGATGCTATTAAATTAAGCTGTACCAAAGGGTTATCGGGATTGCGTTTTGCTGCTTTCTTGAATTCCTGGGTTGCATTGGCATATCTACCTTTTTCGGTTAGCGCTATACCACGTAGCAGCGACTGGTAAGGATTGTTCGCAAAGAGCGTGTCGATGGTTTGCAGCGAAATTTCTTTTGCACGGTTATCGGGTTGGGTACTTAGTACTAGCTGATAATCTTCCGGTAGTGTATTGTTAATGGAGTCGAGCCAGCTATTTCGTATTTGGTTTGGATTCTGGGTTTTGCTGGGCCAGTTTAAGCATAGCTTAAGCATTGGAAGAAATGCCGATGTAACCTTAAATCGGTTGGTTTCGACACTGAGTCTAGATGCTGTGTTAAAATCCTTTTCGAGCGATATAAGCTTGTTGAATTTCCCGCTCGAATCGAGCATCGCTATAGGATTCTTTTGGTCGCTTCCTTTATATTTAGCCATGAGCTCTTTGCCCTTTTTATAGTCGGCTTCTGCACCTTTTAAATCGCCAGTTCTCGATTTAACTTCCGATCGGTTAATGTAGGCGTTGGCAAAATCGGGGAAGATATTAATGGCCGTAGTGTAATCGCTGATTGCCTTTTGCAGCTGACCTTTCTCGTAAAGAATCGATCCTCGGTAGTAGTATATTAAAACATTTTCGGGATTTAGCGTGGTTAGTTTTGTTAGGTCATCAATGGCTTGCTGAAAGTCGTCTATTTGGTAGCTAATTATTGCACGGTTAAATAGGGCCAGCGAGTACTTCGGATCGAAGCTTAATACCTTGTTTAAATCCTCGAGCGCCTTTTGGGGCTGTTTAAGGTTATGGTAAACAAGGGCGCGGTTAAAGTAATTGTCGATGGATTGAGGATCGAGCGATATTGCCTGATCCAAATCGGTTAAGGCCAAGTTGAGCTTATTTATTTCGGCATTGAGAATGCCCCTACGCGAGTAGGAGTTGGCGTAGAAAGGATTTACCCTGATAGCTAGGTTATAGTCGCTTAATGCGCCAAGCGTATCGCCCGAAAGAAGTCGTGCCGATCCTCTGTTAATCCATACATCTGGGTTCGAGCTGTCTAGCTTAATTACTCGGGAAAATATCTCAATGGCTTTGAGGTAGTCCTGCATTTGGAAGTAGGTTATACCTTGGGTAAATAGGAATTCCGATGAGTTTGGTTTTAGATCGAGAGCTGCATCAATCTCTTTCATTGCTTGTTTATACTGTGATGTTCTGGTTAGCGCTATCGATTTATAATGATGGGCCTGTGCAAATACAGGATTAATTCTGATGGTTTTGTCGAAATCGGATATGGCACCCTGCACATCTCCTAAATTGTACTTTGCCACACCACGTAAAAACCAGCCTTCAAAAAGGGTAGAATCTATTCCTATAAGAGTATTCAGGTAGGGTAGTGCTTCGTTAAAACGTTGCTGCGAGAGAAACTCTTCGCCTTTGTAAAAAAAGTATGCTTTATTCAGCTGGCTGTAGGTTGGATTGATAGTGCTAAATCCAACGATTATTGCTATTAGTGTGATGAATCTTTTTAGTGCCATTGAATTATTTTCTACGTGTTTGCTGTGAATTTACATCTTTATTGGTTTGCTCCAGCTCAATTTTTCCTAAATTATACATGTTGCGAAGAATTGTTCGCTGGTATTGAAGCATGTAGCTGCTGGGTTTTGCCGGGTTTCGTTTCGATGGGAATGGCAACACAGTTGCTAGCATAGCAGCTTCGTTTCGGTTAACCTGCTTCGCCGATTTGTTATAGTATATCTGCGAGGCTTTTTCAACGCCATAAATTCCTTTCCCAAACTCTGCCACGTTTAGGTAAACCTCCATAATTCGTTTTTTACTCCAGAATGTTTCTATAAGGAGGGTAAAGTAACTCTCCATACCCTTTCGGAACCACGATCGCGTGGGCCAAAGAAAAACATTCTTGGCAGTTTGCTGCGATATGGTGCTTGCACCTCGGAGCTTTTTCCCGTTTCGGTTGGTTCGCATGGCTTTTTTTATGGCTTCCCAGTCGAACCCGTTATGCTCCATAAACTTGTTATCCTCGGCAGCACAAACTGCAAGCACAAGCTGCGGCGAAATATTATCGATACTCACCCAGTCTTTTCTGATACGCTCGCCGCCTTCCTGATACTTTTTGACAATCATAAGCATGGTAAGGTTTGGATTGACAACCGAGAAAAGTAGCGTTAAAAGTATAGTCGATACAAAAAATGTGATGGATGCCAGAAAAAAGATCCGAAGCAATGGTTTATACCACTTTTTCTTCTTTTTTGACTTTGTTTTTTTCGGCTTCATCGGGGTGTTATTTTGCAGATGCTAAAGTATAAATTAATGCAGAATTTCGATATTTTGAGGGTTAAAAAGTTATAAAGACTTTGAATCAATTTAAATATGTGGTGTGTATTGTATAAAAACAAAACGAAGCCAGACAATTGCCGACTTCGCTTAGTTTTGTTTTTATTGTAGATAGATATGTTGCTAAATTGATATAACCTCTTGGTTGGTTCTTTGATTTTTGGGTGTAGAGGCTACTTTCTCGGTTAAATTCTTTGCAAGAATTTCGGAAATATCCTTAATAGGAACTTCGTCCTGAGCAGCACTAAACGTTTTTTTGCAAAGCGGACATGCAGTGGCAACAATATTGGTGTTGGCATCGGTAATTTGGTTGATGGTTGATGCTGCAATTGTCATTTTCTGCTCGGCGCTAATGTTCGATATACCCAAACTTCCTCCACAGCAAAGCGAGTTATTGTGTGTTTGCTTGGTGGTATCTATAACATTTCCAACCTTACCGAGTAACTCTCGGGGTTCAGCCGTAACACCTAATCCTCGGCTTAGCTCGCAAGGATCGTGGTAGGCAATATTAAGATCCGTTTTATTGATCTTGAGTTTATTGGCATTGGCAAGCTGTAGCAAGAATTGGCTATGATGCAGAACAGGAATGTTTAAATGGTAATTTTGCTTGAACTCTCGTGCACAGATTGGACAGGTTGTAACCAGCATTTCGGCACCAGTGTTATGTATCAATGTGTTGTTCTTATCTATTAGCTGCTTCGCTGCTTTTTCTTGTCCACCTAGCTGCAATGGTCTGCCACAGCATATGCTGCCATCCTTATCAATAAAAGTATAGTCAACGCCTGCTTCGTCGAAAAGTTTAAGTGTCGATTTAATAACCGATGGAGTTAAATGCCCCATGCATCCAGCAAAGAATGCAACTTTTGCTTTAGGATAAGTATAATCTTTAACGTAGTTATAGATATCTTCGCCCCACAGCTGGTGCTCGCGGCGTTCGTTTTTACGGATAGCCGTAATTTCGATGCCAACAGGACAAGCCTCTACGCAACGCATACACATCATACAGGTTTCGCGTAAACGCTCATCGGGTTTGCTGTATCGTAAGTCTCTAATAAAGTATGCTGGTTGGGTGTCGTTTATGTTAAGATCGGAGCTCAATTGGCACGAATCTATACAGATACCGCAGCGCGAGCATGCATTCAGCTCAATTTTTGTAAATGTCGAGTGTGTTGTTTTCTCCTTAACTCCATATTTTCGAAGGAATATCAGCAGAATTTCTGCGGGGATGTGCATATACCTAGAGAATGGCAATGTAACGAAGAACAGTCCCAATGCAATGGAGTATCCCCACCATGCTGGGTAGTAGAGCTGATCGAGAGGTAGGTTGTAGATTACTTGCTGACCAAGAAAGTTCGTAAAAAAGTGACCAGTATTATAAAGCCCCGCGGTAACGCTCTCGGCAAGAATTCTTAGTGGGAATATGAACCATAACGAGGTTAGCGCAATTCTATCGATTAAGATATGCTTGGTGGTTCTTCGCATTCCAAGAATTCGGCTCTTAATGCGCTTGAAAAATGCTAAACCAATACCCGAAATTACCATTAACAGGAAAAAGTCCATTAAAAAGGTAAATATCTCCTCGTACTCACGAAGAGGGGATAGGTCGTGACGGAAGAATTCAAAGAAAATTGGGTAAAACGGAGGGTTAATTTTTCCGTGAGGGTATAATCTCGATTCGAAATTACCCAAGACAATTAGCATGAACCAACCAAAGGCAAGGCTCATGTGCATATATCCCAGTAGTGCATTTTTTTTGAAGATTCTTCTATGGAATAAGCCTTCCATTATCGATTCCCAAATGGCTTTTACAGTACGAAGGGAGAAAAGACGTTTCCAAACTATTTTTTGTTCCCGTCGCGATAAACGAATAATCCAAAATGTCCACATTCCTATAATGTAGAGCATTACAAAGGCTAATCCTATTGAGAATGGTAGTACAAACGGATGGTACTTCATACTTTAAAATTTTGGTTGGCTTTGCGAACCAGCTTAACAATATTCCGAGTATTCACATTGCGTGGGCAAACTAAAGTGCATTTGCCACATAACATACATTTTTCCGATTCAGCAATTGCTTCGGCAATTTCGCCACGACGAATGCTATGGCACATTTCGCGAAAGCTAAACTTAGTAAACTTTCCGGCAGTGCATGTTGCTGTGCAACATCCGCAGGCAATACATTGCCTGAAGGTTATATCACGTTCGGCAATCCATTCGCCTAAACTTAGGTTTGCCTTATCTAAATCGTGAATCTTAATCTCTAACGGTGCAAATCCAAAATCAATCATAGTTTACTTCTTGCTTAAATATTGATGTATTTCGATTGCGGCCGAACGGGCAGCATTTACAGAGTCGGTAATATTATTTGGTCCAGTGCATGCTCCTGCAGTAAATACACCGTTTAGTCCTGTTCCCGTTGGGTTTAAATGATAGTCGGATACAGCAACAAAACCATCCTTGTTTGGCTTTAGGCCTAATCCTGAAATTAGTTCAACAGTGCCTAATGCTGGCGACATTCCAACCATAAGCACTACCATATCGACAGACATTTTTAGTGGACGCGATGATAGGGTATCTTCCGTTTTAATTTGAACTCGACCACCGTCCAATTCACTGGCTTCGGATAGTCTACCTCGAATAAAGTTTATTCCTATTTGTTGTGCTTCCTTGTATAAATCTTCGTATCCGGGCCCAAACATTCTTAAATCCATATACAGGCTAAATACCTCGGCTGTAGGAATTGCTTCCTTTACTTCAATGGCCTGCTTAACCGCAGTTACGCAGCAAACCTTGGAGCAATACGGCTTATTTACCTTTTCGTCGCGGCTACCAACGCAATGTATAAAGGCAATTTTATTTGGCGTTTCTCCATTCCTCATGATTGGTTTCCCGTGCTTGGCAAACATTTCTTCGAGTTCGGCCGATGTAATTACATTTTCGTAAATTCCATAGCCATACTCTTCCTTTTTCTCGGCCGCAAAAAGTTCAAATCCTGTGGCAACTAGAATTGCATCGGCTTCGTAGTTTTTATCTTTAGTTGCAAGTACAAATCTTTCGCCCGATTTATTGATGGATAAAATTGCTGTGGATAGCATTATGGATGGATTCCCGTTTAGATGGGATTTAAGGCTATCGACAACCTCTTTGGTATGTCTGCGATTGGGAAATAGTCTATCCCACTGGGCTGCATGCCCTCCAGCCTGATTTTTTTTCTCAAATATGATAACGTTGTATCCAAGAGTTGCGAGCTGATTTGCAGCTTCAAGACCTGCAACTCCACCTCCAATAATTGCTACATCCTTACCCATATATGTTTAGTGTTTGGTTGTTTGTTGATTTTGTTTTTTTCGAATCACCTTTGTTGAATTTACAATTTATAGCTACTCAGTTATAAATTTAATATGATTGGGTTTTTCGGGCAATGGTAAATCTTCGCCGTTGGCTCCCTTGAATTTCTTTGAGGGATCGTACTCAACACCAATCTTCTTTAGCAATGGTTCAACATCGGTTTGGTGCATTTGCATGCCCATTTCCCAAGGGTCGAAACCAAGAACTAATCCAGCAACCTCCTCGTAGGTAAGTACGGGAATTCCAAAACCATCTTCGCCATACGTTTTATGTTCCATTTCGGCCAATGCATATTGCCAACGATCCATAAAGTAGTTACAACCAGGGCAGTTGGTAATAATGAAATCGGGTTTGAAAGGTGCCATCGATTCAAATTTCTTTTTTGATGCTGATATTGAATAGCCACGATTGGCCTGTACAAAGTACTGGCGGAATCCAAAACCACAGCAATGGCGACGTTCCGGGTAATCTATAACTTCACCTCCGAATGCTTCAACAAGTCCTGCTAAGACCTGAGGGTATTCTGCTCCACCAACACCTTTATTGGGAAACATCTTTGCGTAATGGCAGCCAATATGATCTACAACCTTAAGCGGTTCTCCAGTTTCTTTATTTATCAGTTTATACTTTGCTTTTGCAGCAATTTCGTTCCGGAATTTAAAAAGAACATCGCTGGTGTGAGCCAAATTTGCAGGTTCTTCAAACTCGCGCCCTGTAGCCTTTTTTAAGTAATCTCTGGTTTTCTGTTTTTCTTCCGGAAAATGATGCCACGTTTCTAGAATCTCGGTATATATTCCAAATGACGTTACACATGATGGATTGTAGTTTTCATAGCCTTTTTCGCGCATTAAAGCATAATTACGGGCTACTACAGTTTGTATTGTCTCGAAAGGAACAACCTCTGTATGATACCCTATTCCTGTACAGGTTGTGTGGTCAGGATTTTCGTAAACATCTTTTTCAAGAACATCGCGCAATATCTTTAGGTAGGTACTATCACTTCCCGGAAAAAAAGTTTGACGAATGCAACTGCGTACGAAGTAGAACTTATCATCAGCAATTTCCTTTTGATAATCGCTCCAAATTCGCTTTTTACCTTCTTGTTTCATCGTAATTCGAATATTATCTAAAGACTACTTTCTTTTATGTTTATTGGCTTCATTCTTAGTATATACCTCGCGGAAGTACGAAGAACTTTTATCGGTTTCGCATCCTTTTTCAAGTCCCATTTCGTGAGCTTTACGTTCCGAATGCTTTTCGATGGTATTAAACCATTCCATTCCGCCTGTTACTTCGAAAATTTTTTCGAGTTCATCCAGATTTTTTTGAGATATCTTGCGTATAGCACCAGGTCCTGATCCTTGGTAGTTTGCTCCAACCTTTTTTAGTACGGTTTCTCGGTTATCTCTAACCCATTGCCATACGGGGCCAAGTTCGGGAAAGAAGCTAAGTTCGGTATGATCGAAGTGAACGCAGTAGCCAGTTTCGAGAATTGAGTTGCCAAGCATTCTTTTAAGTGATAACTGTTGGCGTCCTTTTTCCGATTCAACAAATAACCCAGTTTCAATTGAGAGTTTACGAAGTGCCTGGATAATTAAACCTGGAGCATTATTTCTTGGACAGCGTGTTTTACAGCTCATACATTCGCCGCAGTACCAAATAGTATCGCTTTTTAATAATTCTTCAATCACAGAATCGTCGCGAGTTTGAACTAAGTTGGCAATGCTGCGGGGTTCGTAGTCGTAAACTTCTGCTGCGGGGCAAATTGCAGTACAAGTACCACAGTTTATACAGCCATTAATTCCTTCTACAAATCGAACATCGCTGTTGAGTTTATCGAATAGTTTTCCCATTCTATTGCGTTTAATAAGGTCATAGCATTGACAAGCAAAAGTAAATATTTAATTCGTTTTTCAATATAAAATGGTTATTTCGATTGATGTATCTATCCTTAACCGATAGCCGTAATGAGAAGAGTACTAGTTGAATAAATTGCTATTTTTAGTGATTCTAAGTTGTGGGGTGTTTTAAGGTAGAAGGTTTGAAAGTTAAAGGATTGGCTTAGTCTTGATTTCTAAGAAATTTCTCTATCACTACTCGATATCCAATTACCAAATAGGTTTTACTCGATAAAAACTATCAACTATTTTTATAATTTTGAGAAAAATTTCATTTATGCTAGATTTCTCTAATACACAGCTAGATCAAACCATTGTTCATTATGTTGGTATGTTCGATAGCGATGATTTAATGTTATCGAACGAAACATTGGACATGTCGAATGAACTACTAAGTAACTTGCTTCGCGATTACTTTCTGAATAGTTTTAAGAGCAATGGATTTTACTCTTTTGCTCACGATAGCAATATTGAATTAAACGAAATGTTTTCGTACTGCTCATCGTTTTTTGAAGGTTCAAAGGATTTTGTTGATGTATCGAAGGAAATAGCAAGGCATCTAAAGCATGTGTCAACTCATCCAAATATTAAGGGTGGCGAATTATACGTGGTAAGTTTTCAGGATTGTGTTGTTGATGGGGAGATGACCGATGCAGTAGGTATATTTAAGTCGGAAACAAAGGATAAATTTCTTAAAATAAATAGGAGTGGTGGCGAATTAACAGTGTCGTGTGAGTTTGGCACAAATCCTAAAAAACTCGATAAGGGATGCATTATTTTTAATACCGAGAAAGAGTTTGGCTATAAACTTTGCGTAATCGATAATACTAATAGGGATGAGGCAAAGTATTGGATCGATGATTTTCTTCGAGTGAAAATGCGTAACGATGATTTTTACCAAACTAAAGCCGCTATTAATCTTTGCAAGGACTTTGTGCAGGATGTAATCCGTCCTGAGAATAATTTTGAGAAGTTGGAGCAAGCCGAAATACTTACTAAAACTCGCGATTTTTTCAAGACAAACGAGACTTTCACCCAAGACGAGTTTGAAGCAAAGGTAATTGCAGAGCCAGAGGTTGTTGAGGCTTTTCGTGAATACAAGAAAAGTTACGAGGCCGAAATGGGCTATAACATTCCCGATGAGTTTAAAATCTCAGCAGATGCTACTAAACAGTCGAACAAGTTCTTAAAAAGTGTAATAAAGCTCGATAAGTATTTTCATATCTACATTCACGGAAAGCAGGAAAGGGTAGAGAAGGGATTTGATGATGATATGAATATGAATTACTATAAGCTATACTACGAGAAGGAGAGTTAGTTTGGCTTTGATCTGCTTAATTGATTGTTATGTTGTTCTGTCAAAATAGTTTCTACAATGGAAATTCTTGAATTAATAGAATACATAAAGCAGGTCGATAATACCAAGTCTGAAGTAATATCGGATTATACAATTAAGGTTCTCAACTCATTAGATGATTTTTATGCTTTAATTGATTCTCGAGAGGTGGTTGATATACAGTTTATAGTATCACCATTTAACCAAAAGTGTTTGCAAATATATTATGCCAATGGTGGTGTAATTATAACTCCCGATGATTTTGTATTTGATGTACAGCAAGATGAATTGATAAAGGTTACAAATCTCCCCGATGTTTGTTCTATCCGCGAAATGATAGTTGGATTACAGAATTATTTTACCGATCCGGATTCTTGTGCTAACGAAGATCTAAATATGGGAACCTATTTTTTTCATTACTATATTTTAAAAAGCGCATTACGACGAAGGTTTCCTGTAGACAATTTTCTAAAACAAACATTCAGAATAGGAAACAAGAACGATTTCTGGGGAATTGGCTCTTTGGAGTTATTTCAGTAAACACTATCTATAGTGGTAGTGTAAACTCAAAAGTTGATCCTTTTCCTATTTCGCTTTCAACAGAGATTTGGCCATTATGACCTTCAACAATTTTTTTTACGATAGCCAAGCCTAGTCCATGAGACTTTTCATTGCCAGTTGGTTGAACGCTAGTTTTTTTGAAATACTGAAATATATTGCCAATTTCATTTTTAGGAATGCCTAAGCCTTGGTCGGTTACCTGTGTTACTATATGCCCATCGCGGTTAAATATTCGAACTAAGATAGTCTTTTCTGGTTTTGAGTATTTTATGGCATTGCTTAGCAGATTATTAATCACCTGAACAATCTTTCCTTTATCTACTTGAATTGTAAGTTTATTAATTTCAAATTCAGAAATTATTCGAATGTTCTTTTTTTGGGCTATGAACTCGTTTAGTTTTATACTTTGCTCAATTAACGATATGTATTCAACCTCAGTT
This sequence comes from Bacteroidales bacterium, assembly GCA_050180705.1. Taxonomy (GTDB): domain Bacteria; phylum Bacteroidota; class Bacteroidia; order Bacteroidales; family Tenuifilaceae; genus SB25. Next base: position 90,899 of record JBFXDX010000007.1, read on the forward strand.
TTATTCAAATTAAGTTTTCCACTTTCAATTTCAGAGATATCCAGCAAACTGTTTACTAGGTCTAACATTTCGGCACTTGCTTCGGAAATTATTTTTGGAAGATCTTTTATATCTTCATTAACTGTTTCGTAAAGAATTTCAGAAATTCCATGGATTGCTCCAAGCGGATTTCTAAGGTCGTGCATTACAATTCCTAGAAATATATTTTTTTGCTCTAGCATGTTTTGCAATTCTTCGTTTTGAGCTTCGAGTTGCATTTTTAGTAAAACTAGACTTGTTATGTCATATGATATTCCAACAATTGCAGTTACCTTATTGTCTGATAATAGTGGAATTTTGATTGACCAAAAATAGCTGGGTTCTCCATCTGCATTCAAAAATACTTCTTCACCAGTAACTTTCTTTCCTGATTTAAATACATCGCGATCTAGAGTGTTAATGTGATTGGCCAATTCATACAACATAATATCCTCATCTTTTTTCCCAATAATGCGCTCCTGTTCTAGTCCAAAAAAGTTTGCAAAGTTTGAGTTAACGTATGAATATTTTAAGTTGTGATCTTTCATGTATATAAGTGAGTGTGCATTGTTAAGAATGGTTTTCATCATCTCGTTACGCTCTTTTAATTCTTGCTCAATTCTTTGTTTTTCACTTATATCACTTACTATTCCAAACATTCCACAGATTTCACCAGAAGAGTTGTACAATGGTCTTTTTTCTACCCAAAAAACTTTAGTTTCGTTACTTCCTTTTATGTGGTTTTTTTCTTCAGACTCAATATGCTCTCCGTTTTGTAAAACTCTTTTATCTATTTCAATAAGATCATTTGACATGGTGAAGTCGAAGAAAGTATCATCTTTAAGCCCAATGATCTCACTGAGTGGTCGTTTAAATAGTTCGCAAACTTTTTTGTTGGCAAAGGTGTACCTTCCTTCGGTATTTTTTGTAAAAACATAGGCATCTACACTATCCATAACTGTTTGTAGTTGCCGTATTTGCTCTCTTAGTCTTTTAATTTCCGAGGAAGACTCATCCATAGATGCTATATGTTATGAGATTTGTTGAAATTATTTAGAGATTCAAGTTATTATTTTTTTTGATTCACAATCCATTTATTTTAGGTTGATTTAGGGATACGATGTGGTTATTTTGATGATTTTACTCAATCTATTTATGAAAGATTATATTCTGCATTTAGAATTAAGTGTGAAAATTTGCTAAAAAGTTTTTTCATTATGTCTTTTATTTTAACTTTGTATCGCAAAGAACTTTAAAAGTATTTCTATGAACTCTAAAAACGAACACCTAAGAAACTTGCAAGAAATTCGTTCTATAATGGAGCGTTCGTCAAGGTTTATGTCGCTAAGTGGATTGTCAGGGATATTTGCGGGTATTGTTGCATTGTTGGGAGCATTGGCTGTATATATTTACCAGAAAGAGTTTTTCCTTAATCGCTATCAAAATCAAGGAGTTTTTTTATCCGATAATCTATTGTCGGGTTCTGTTCTGTGTAATTTTATTGTTTTTTGCTTTGTTGATGCCTTTATAGTTTTAATGCTTGCCTTGTTTTTTGCTATTTACTTTACAACGCGTAATGCTCGTCGTAAAGGTTTGCCATTCTGGGATGCTACAGCAAAGCGTATGCTATTAAATTTATTTGTTCCCTTGGTAACTGGTGGGTTGTTTTGTTTGATTTTGCTCTATCATCATCTTGTATATCTCATTGCACCGTCTACTTTGCTTTTTTATGGCTTGGCGTTAATTAATGCGAGTAAATTTACATTGAATGATGTTCGGTATTTGGGAATTTGTGAGATTGCTCTTGGTCTTGTTGCTATGGTTTATATTGGCTATGGCTTAATATTTTGGGCATTTGGTTTTGGTATTTTGCATATTATTTACGGTTTGGCAATGTATATAAAGTATGAAAGAGTTACTGCTAAATCTTAATAAGCATTTCGAGAATCGCATTCGGCTTGGCATTATGTCGGTGCTGATGGTTAACGATTGGGTTGACTTCAACACAATGAAGGAGTCTCTTAGCGTTACCGATGGCAATTTGGCTAGCCATATGAAGGCTCTTGAAAGCGAGAAGTATGTCGAGGTTAAAAAGCAGTTCCTCGATAAGAAACCTAATACAAGCTATCGTGCTACAATTGAGGGTCGAAAAGCTTTTGAGGATCATCTTTCGACGCTTGAAAAATTGATTAATTCTGGACGTTAATTTTTTTATTTTTAAACTTTGAAATTCAAAGTACTTTAATATTATTAACCTAATAAATCTACTGCGATGACACAAAAAACACAATCGTTCTTCGAGAGAAACGCTGTAATAATAAAGGTTGCAGCCATAGGATTTTTAACCTTAATGCTTTTAATTCCAATGGCGATGATTCAATCTTTAGTTATGGAACGTAGAACTCGACAGATGGAGGCGACTAACGAGATTAGCTCGAAATGGGGCTATGAGCAGCGCTTAACAGGGCCAATTCTTGTCATTCCTTACAAAACCTTTGAGTATGATAAGGAAACTAAAAAGACTATGGAGATAGGACATTTGGCCTATTTCCTTCCCGAGAGTTTAAAAATTGACGGTAGTTTAACCCCCGAAATCAGAAACCGAGGGATCTTTAAAGTGGCGGTTTACAGTTCGAGTTTGAGGGTTGAGGGAGTTTTTAAATCACCTAAAATTGAAACCTCGGAGAATATTCAGATTGATTGGAAAGGTGCATTTATCACCGTAGGAATTTCCGATTTACGGGGAATTAAAGATGCTATTAATTTTAACTGGAACGGTTCTGATTTGGTGTGCGAACCAGGTGTTAAAATTGGTAATATTATTAAGTCAGGCGTAACCGTTAATAATCCGATTGCCGAAAATGTAGAGAATTCAGAATATAGTTTTTCGTTTAATGTTGCTTTGAATGGTTCCAGAAGCATCAGTTTTGTTCCAGTTGGAAAGGAGACCAATGTGCATATTGAATCTCCATGGGCAAATCCTAGTTTCGAGGGTGCATTTTTACCTTACGATAGAGAGATAACCGATAAGGACTTTAAATCGACATGGAAGGTTTTGGAGCTTAATCGAAACTATCCTCAGAAATGGATCGATTCCGATGTGAATTTGAAAGAATCGTCCTTTGGCGTTGCGCTTCTATTGCCAGTTGAAACCTATCAAATTACCGAACGGTCGATGAAGTATGCAATTCTTTTCATCTCGTTAACATTCATGATCTTTTTCTTTGTGGAGGTGATGCGTAAGCTGAAAGTTCATCCAATACAGTATATTCTTGTTGGATTTGGGCTTATTTTATTCTATTTATTGCTGCTTTCTTTATCGGAACAAATGGGGTTTGGTATTGCATATCTAATAGCAAGTATTGGAATTGTTACAATGATAACCAGCTATGCCTTTAGTATATTTAAGAACAAACGATTAACTTTAATACTTGCCGGAATATTGGTGCTACTTTATGGCTTCCTTTATATTTTACTACAGATGCAGGATTATGCCTTACTAATGGGTAGCGTTGGGCTATTCATAATTCTGGCTGCAATAATGTATTTATCCCGAAAAATTGATTGGTATGCAATTGGAAATGGTAAAAGTGAATGATATTATAGCGTTTATTTAGGATTAGGGATTTAAATTATTAGCGAGCATCGGTATAATGATGCTCGTTTTTTGTTGTGCGACTATTTAGAATGATATTGTGTTTTGGAGGTGTGTTTGTTTGTTGTAGTTGTTTTAAAATGTTGATATATAATACAGAATTGTTTTATTCTCAATGCGATTTATTGTGTGTTCGATATATTAATTTCACATTAAAAATACACTTTTAGTTGTTTTTTTTATGATAGTTATTTAGATTGGCAAGTATTTTGTCATAACGCACAAGTTGTTAATCTGCACAAATTGAAATTTAAAAATGAACAACTCTGATCAATTTGAAGGCTATATAGTCTTTACCCTTATTAACGAGGGTTCAAAGAGCGAACATTACGTGCCAATGCTCTTGAAAAAAGGAGGTTCGGTTATTGAACTCTTTAAGGAGGGTGATAATCCATATAAAAACGAAAGTTTCAGGCCTTTTCATTTATCCTATTGTCAACTTCAGGGTAATTATAATAAGTCGAAGAACTTTATTACTGTTTTGGATATATTGAAATTGGACGATCCTGTGGCAAAATTATTTGAACAGTCCAATTCTATAGCAGAAGACGACGATAGTGTAAATTTAAAAAAGGATAACTCCGATGAATAGTTTTTGTGAAGAGTGCGGGAATAAATTAGCCCCGGACGATAAATTCTGCCAAGAATGCGGAACTCCAGTTCCAGTTAATGTTAACCAGGATACCGATAAAGTTGAGTCTAATTATACTTATAGTTTTTTCCAGAGCAAGCGAGGCAATTATATTGCCGATAAAAACTATAAGTTTGGAATCCTTTTTACAAACTTTAAAAAGTTTGGTCAGCAATTTGGTCCGAATGAACTTGAAGAATTAAAACAGCATATTTCAGAGTATCTTGAGTCTGTTAAGAGTTTTGGAACCTATTACCTAGTTTTAGATGCATCCGATAATTACATAAAAACAGTAACCGATAAAGATTGGAAACATCATGTTGGACTATTGGGGAAATCGATAAAGAAGGTAAAGGAACGGCTCGATGTTCGTGTTAGCTATGTACTTTTATTCGGAGGAACCGAAATTATTCCAATGCCGGTTTTCTTAAATCCGCTTCAAAATAGCAACGATAAGGATGTTGATTCGGACTTGCCTTACTCAACACTATCTATTGCAAATCCAATGGATAAACAGGATGCACGGACTCCTTTAGTTCCAACAGGAAGAATTCCAACCGGAGTTAACACGACATTGAACGATCTTTGTGTTTTATTGGGGAATACACTTGAGGGAATGGCCAATTTTTCGACACAGAAGACTTTTGGGTTGAGTACTTACAGTTGGCGTGAAGTCTCTAATGCTATTAATACAAGTGTTTGTAAAGATTCTCTTTACGTCTCCCCGGGTTTAACTATTCAAAACGTTCACGAGCATTATGCCGATGATTCAATGGTGCACTATTTCAATCTGCATGGATCGGACAGAGCCCCCGATTGGTATGGGCAGAAAGATGATAATTTGCCTGTAGCATTTTCTCCAAGCGTTATAGCTCGTAATCGAAAGCATAATATTATTGGTGTGGAGGCCTGTTATGGCGCCCGTTTTATAGGCCTTAAGAAGGATGAAAGTGTATTGCTATCGGCAATGGCAAACAAAACAATTTCGTTTGTAGGTTCGTCGAGAGTAGCCTGGGGGCCATCTGCACCTCCAATTAATTTAGCCGATATTGTAATTCACGATTATTTAGATTTGATGCAAAGCGGAGTTCCTGCTGGCGAAGCGTTTCGTCGGGCTCGTATGCATGCCTTTGCCAATAGTAAGGATAATGATCCATCGACTAGTTTACTTACCATGATGGAATTCAATTTATTTGGAGATCCCTCTTTTATAATAAATGATTCTAATGGGAAAAGTGCGTTGGCCAAAGGGGTTTCTGGACAGTTACTTGGAATAGATGGCGATAGCTTAAAGGAAATTTCTGATGAAGAAGTTGAGCACAAAAGTGCCGATGGTAATTCCGAATCATCAATATATTCTATGGTTAGTCAGGCGGTTGATGACGCGCAACGACGCATTACTGAGTTGATTAATAAACAGGTTTGGGAGAAGTATCCCGAGTTTAAGGATATAAGCCCCAAATTCTCGAAGTATAAGTTCGATGGAAAGTCTTATAATAGTTTGACCTACACAAAGAAACTCGATTTGTTCGATAGTGCTATTTGTGTAAGTACCGATGAAACAGGACGAATAATAAATGAGTGTAGTTCGAAGTAGAATCTAAAAATTAAAAAAATAAAGATATGGAATGTCCAAAATGTCAGAATGAATTAAAAGAAGGTGCCAAGTTTTGCGGTAAGTGTGGTACTAAAATAGAGCAACCATCAGGAAACAATAGCGATAAACCTGGAAAATCATGCTCAAATTGTGGTAATATATTAAAGCCTGATGCTAAGTTCTGCGGAAAATGTGGAACTCCGCAGGAATCGGCTTCCAATAATACATCAAATCAGCAGGCTGAGAATCCTACTAAGGGATATATTATATGGGAAATGCAGCCTGGTCAAATTGCGTTAAGATTAACCGAATCGGTTTTTTCTCAGTATGGCAAAGCCAATGGAGTTGTGATTCCTGAGGGGTACTTGGCTATGGTTATGTGCGGAGGAAAGTTGCAATCGATGCTCGATGCCGGTGTATATAGATTTGATAAGAAGGTTCCCGATGATGGAAATCCATTGTCGAGAATTGCTTCGTTTTTTACTAACCTTTTTGCGGGGCGACAGAAAAATCCTGCACAAAATCAGAAGGATTCCGAAGCAGTACTTCAATCGGTACAAAAGAGGGTTCCTGTTGAGATTGTGGTGTGCAGGAGCACAAATTTCTCACTTCCGTTTACGTTTAAGAATGTTGCCACATCCACAGTACGTGTCGATGTTGGATTATTGATATCTATGCAGGTTTCGAACCTAATGGAGCTATACAAAAGGTATTTGCTCGATAAAACTGTATTAGCGTCGGAAACCTTTGCCAACGAGTTGTCCGTTTATCTAGAAAATGCAGTTAAGGAGAGTTTGCAGGCTGTTGCTCCAGAGAATGTTTCGCTTAATGGTGAGTTAAAGTCTAATTTATCGGATAAGTTGAAAGATATTTTTGTGGCGAAATTTCCTTACATAGAGTATCTTGATATTGTTAAAATTGATACAGGACGCGAGGAGCTACAACGCTTGGAACGCCTTTCGGAGGAAATGTATCTTTCGGAACGAGAGTTGGAGCAACTTGCCCGTAGAAACGAGTTTATGAATCGTTTATCGCAGGAGCAGAATAGCGCAGAACTTCAGAATGCCGCAAATGCTACTGAATTTAATAGAAGGTTAGCCGAAATAAATCGCGATAATTTGCTTAACGAAGAAGAGATGGCTAACTTGCAACGCGAGATTCAGGAGCGAAGCGAAAACCATGAGTTCGATAGAGCACGAGCAATGGAAATGATGGTATTGCAGCATCAGCATGATGTTCGGTCTGCTCAAATTAAGATGGAGGAGGAGTTGGGCACTCGTCTTTTCAATATTCAGAGGGAGCGCCAACAGCAAATGGATGATTATGCTGACTCTAGACGCCGTAAAGAGATGGAGTTGGATAAGGAGGAGCAGCTTGGCCAGTTGGATTTGCTTAAGCAGGCTCAGGATATAAGGCAGCAACGGGAGCAGGCCGAGCATAGCCGTAAGTTGGAGGAGATGCGTCAGGTTCAAACTCACGAGATGGACAAGTTGAATGTGTACACATCCATGTCGGCCGAGCAAATTATGGTTGCCAATCCGAATATAACGCCAGAAGCAGCAAAAGCTATGGCCGAGAAGTTTAAGGCCGAGGCTGCTGCCGCATCAAACGATACAAGGGCACATGATGCAATGGAGCAAACCCGAATGATGAAAGAGTTTATGGAGCAGCAAATGCAAGCGGTTCGGGATATGGCATCGGCAAATGCACAGGCCATGAGTGGTATGATGAATGCCAAGGAGCGTGAAATTGAGAGAACTCAGCATATTCTTGATAAAAATGAGGATCGCTATGCAAGCGTCGTGAGGGAGCAAATTAAGGCTGATGGTGGTTCATCCCGAAAAGTATGCTCGAAGTGTGGCAGCGATACTGGAGAGGAGATTTTTTGCCCTGAATGTGGTGCACGAATCAGTTAGTTATATATTTGTATAATATTTATTTTAGGATTGAATATGAAGAAATGTCCAGGATGTAATAAAGAATATGACGATACTATGCAGTTTTGCATGGAGTGTGGTGGTCGTCTTGAGCAAGTTGGGGTTAAATGTATTTCGTGTGGACAGGAGTTGGCTCCCGGTATGAAATTTTGTCCATTTTGCGGTGCTTCGCAGAAACCCGAAGCACCAAAGGCAAAAGCACAGGCAAATCTTGCAGGAGTTGTGCTTGGCGATAAGAATGTGATTGCTGGTGATATAATCTCAGGTAAGGAGGATTATAATATTGGGGGAAATGCAACATTTGTAAAAAATGTTGATGAGAGTGGTACTGTAGTAAAATGTGCATCGTGTGGTAAGCGCATGAAGATTATCGATAGTTTTGAGTGTCCTACCTGTGGTGAGGTTGTGTGCGAGGTGCATTACCACGAGGCTACTCGAAATTGCGAGATGTGTAATCCTAAAAAGAAGATCGATCTCGAAAATTTATCTTCGGCCGAGGATTATATTCGACAGGGTGAAAATGCTCAGAACGACGGAGAATTTGGCGATGCATTCCGTTATTATTCAAAAGCATTAGAATTAAACCAAAATTCGTCGGAGGCATATAGTGGCTTAGGATATGTTTACAATATGCGGGGAGAGCATGATGATGCTTTAAGGTGCATTAATAAAGCGCTGGAATTAGACCCATCTTCGGCAGTTGCTTTATACTACAAGGGCTATGTATATTTAGATTTAAAGCAGTTCGATGAGGCATATCGTTATATATCCAAAGCATTAGAGGTTAAGCCTACCCTGCATAGAGCCCATAATGCAATGGGAATTTACTATGACGACATGGGAGAATCCGACAAGGCTATTAAAAGCTACAAAAAGGCCATAGACCTAAAACCCGATTTCGCTACGGCCTACAGCAATATTGGCAATGTGTATAATCAAACGGGTGATTATGATTTAGCTATAAAAAGTTTAGAAAAGGCAATTGAGCTTAAGCCTAATTACTATTTAGCTTTATATAATCTTGGAAGTTCCTACTATTACTTAGGCGATTATGATAAATCAGCCGAATACTACAGTAAGGCTATTGAGGTTAAGCCAAATTATGCTGATGCATTTGCTATGTTTGCCAATGTTTTTTTAGCAAAAAAGGAGTTTGAGAAAGCAGTAGAGCTTGCAAAAAAATCGATAGAACTTAAGCCAGAGGATGCTTCGAATCATTGGATTTTGGGTAATATTTATGAGAATAAGCAAGAAATCGACTTGGCAATTGATGCTTACTCAAAGGCTATTAAAGTCGATCCAACGTATGAGTATTCTTACTATAATCTGGGACAAATTTATCAGAATAAAGAGGACTACAAAAAGGCCATCGATTATTACAATAAGGCTATAGAGGTTGATCCTAAATATGTTGATGCATACAATAATCTCGGAAATACATATAATTCAATAGCGGAGCATGATAAGGCAATTAAATGCTTTGAGAAAGCATTAGAGGTAAATCCGAACTTTGCTTTTGCATACTACAATATGGGAAATGTCTATGATAATATGGAAGAATACCATAAAGCCATAGAGTGCTATCAAAAGGCAATCAATATTGAACCTAATGATGCTGACATATACTATAATATGGGAAATGCATATGACAATATGGAGAACCATGAGGATGAGGCTATAGAGTGCTTTTTAAATGCAATTAAGGTAGATCCTAGCTATATTTTGGCTCATTTCAATTTGGCCAATCAGTATAAAGCCAAAGGGATGGAGTTTAATGCAATTGGATGCTATAAGAAGGTGCTTGAACTCAATCCTAATTTTGAGATGGCATACAATGAATTAGGCGAAATTTATAAGGAGCAGGAGGATTACGATCAAGCGTTAAGTTATTTTTTCAAAGCTGCTGAGATCGATCCTAAATATTACTCTCCGGTTGTTAATATTGCCGACATATATTCAAATAAAAATGAGGACGAAAAAGCCCTTGAATACTATCATAAGGCAATCGATTTGGAGCCAGATGGAGCTTCTTACTCGTATTGCTGTATAGGTGATATTTTCTTCAACAATAAGCAGTATGACGATGCTGTTGCATATCTTAATAAAGCCGTTGCTATTGACGATTCCTATACTTATGCTTTTAACCGTTTAGGCGATGCATATTACTACAAGGATCAACTTGATAATGCGCTGAAATACTATTTGAAGGCTGTTGATTTAAACTCCGACTATGATATGGCCTTGTATAACATAGGCTATGTGTATAACAGCAAAGGAATGTACGACAAGGCTATTCCTTATCTCCAAAAAGCAGTAAAGTTGGATCCTGAGAATGCTGGGTATTCTAATTCATTGGCAGTTGCCTACTACGAAAAGGATAGGTATAAAGATGCCATTAAGCTATTTAAGTTTGCTGTTGAGGAGAATCCCGATGCATTCTCTTCATCGTTCTTTAAGCTGGCATTCTCTGCTGTGCAGATTGGCAATTTAGACTTAGGCCTAAAATACTACAACAAGGCAATTGAGGTTAATCCCGATTCGTCGATTGCACATAATAACATTGCCTTAATATACACTTCTAACAAAGAGTACGATAAAGCGAAAGAGCACCTGTTGAAGGCCATTGAGATTAATCCAGAGTATTATATGGCTTATAAAAACATGGGCGATATGTACGAACAGCAAGGCAAAGGCCTTAAGGCCCGAATTTGGTTCGGCAAAGCCGAAAAGTATAAACCCAAGAATTAGGCTATAAGAAAAAGGGTGTCGAAAATATTCAAGACACCCTTTTTTTGTGCATGTACCTGATAAGTTTTCCGAATATTCAACTTCCGGTGACTAACAAACTTTTTGGACGGTTTCCAGTACAAAGCCACTTTAGTTTCTTATTCACATCCAATCCAGCCTCTCTTACATGCCCGATTCAGACATCCTGATACGCTCGATTCAGCCTATCTGATACGCCCGATTCAGACACCCTGATACGCTCGATTCAGGGTATCGGGATCGTTAATTTCTTGCCGGAAGAGCAGTTTCCATGTAAAATAGATTTATTATCGTGTCCATTGCATCAATGTTATCGTGTCCATCGCGACAACGTTATCATGTCTGTCACGACAATGTTAGCGTGTCACTCACACCATTCTATAGTACTCCTGTATAGCAGTAATTTAAGCATTGAGGGCTTTAGTATTGATTCGTTGGTTTATCTATTCTGAAATCGATTCCAAGCGTTGGAAAATGAATCGCGAAGTGAGTTTGCCGCTTTTTCGAATCCATTTCGAATGTCATCCCATGAGTCGTTATTAGCATTGCAGAGTTCATCGAACTTGCCTTTTAGTTTTTCACCCTCAACTTTCAACTGCTGTATATTTTCTTCCATCGTGTCGGAAAATTCTTTGCTTACAGTTTTTGCTTTGTCCTCTAGCGTATGTAGGCTTGCAAATATATCGTCAAGCGTTTTATGTGCCTTATCCTGGTAGTTTTTTCTGTTCTGTTCCATATCCCAATTATTAAATGTTTTCTGCAATTTATGGATTTTATAATAAAAAATGGCTACCGATTAAGATTTCGATAGCCATTGGGTTGGTATAACTTTAGAATTATTTCTTTGTTTGCCTTTCTAATTCCTGTATTCTAGCAAAATACATTGCAAATGAGCGGTACAGGAAGTGAGTCCATTTGCCGAAAGGCACAATAACTATAGCCCATTGCACCAGCACCATAAGATGCACCATAAATAGCCAGAAGTTGTTTTCGAGGATATTTATATCGATGAAAAACCTTACCGCAAAAGCCGTTATGCCCATAAGGAAAAGCCAGATTACGAAAAACCAGTCAGAGGGTTGCGAGAATTTATGCAGTGCCTCAGTTTTTTGAATTCGTTTTAAAACAAAGTGAAATGTAACCACAAATATCACAGCACTTTCAACGTAACCCAGCGCAATGATAAATAGATTTTTCGATGCAAACCAATCCAAAAATACCGTTGTGAAAAGGAGTGAAAGGTATCCGATAACCAGGATGAAATGTTCGAACCATTTTATTTTGCTTTCATGGGTCTGCTCGCATTCCAGAAAGCGTTTCTGGGTGAACATATGTACTAGTAAATCGGTAAATGCCTTGTAGTAAACCTTTACGGATGCTTTTGTGCCTGGTTTCAGTATGGTGTAGTACCACATTCTGATAATGTTTGGTAGGAGAATTACTGCAAAAACACTAGCAATGGCAAGCATCTCGAACAGATGCCCAAAGTGCATAATCTTCTCCTGATTCCATTCCAAATTATTGGCAAATACAAGTAGGCCAACTATGATTAAAATAAAACCAATGATGTAGGCCGATAGATTTTTGTAAAGTAAACCAGATAGCCCTGTCCAATCGTACTTTGAGGTTAACCAACGGCGGAGGCTCATCATTAATTCGCCGGGGTGTGCTTGTCGAGGACAGTCGGTGCTGCACTCGCCGCAGTAGTAGCACATCCAAGGTTTAAGTGATGATTTAATGTCATCCTCTAGACCAAGTGTGCTGTAACGAACCATTTCGCGCGGAAACGATTCCTCTTTCTTCGATAGCGAGCATATTGCTGTACAGTTTCCACAGTTAAAGCACAAATGAAAGTCCTTTGCACCAAATTGTTTAATTTCTTCTGCAAAATTGGGGTTAATATGCGACATAGCTGTTTACTTTTTAAGTTTGTACATATAGTATGCATCATCATCGTCTAATCCAGCTGGCTCCACCACGCTATAGCGGTTCATTGTCATTAAATGCCACGTTACTAGGTGCGATTCAATTCCTGTAGCCTCGGATATTTGTGGAATGGTGAGCGATTTACCATCGAGTGCCGATACAATATTGTTCCATAGTTCGGGGTACTCCTTCATTCCCGATTTAGCCTCTTCGGCTTTTGCTCCGTGCTCCAGTTCGCGTTGTTCAATAACGGCCTCCGACATAAAACCATCAATCATCGATTCTACCTCATTGTCGGTGTACTGTGCAATTTCAATCGCGTTTGTAGGACATACAGGGGCACAAATTCCGCATCCGGTACAGGTCGAAATGTTGACTTCGGCTACCATTTTGCCGTTGTTTTCCATTGGTTTGATGGCATCGTACTCGCATACCTCGCTACATTTATTGCACCAAGCACAGGCTTCAGCATTAACTCTGGCAACAATTGGTTCCAGTGCGATATTCCCTTTTCGAATAACTGCGTTAATTTTTGCCGCGCCCGATAATGCCGATTGAACCGATTCGGTGATGTTCTTTGGTCCCTGACAAGCACCCCCAATGTAAACGCCCTTGATAACTGTTTCAACGGGTTTTAGTTTTGGGTGAATCTCGTTGAAGAACTTATCGCTTCCGATAGGAATTTTTAGTTTGCTCGATATCTCGTTGCTATCGCTGCGGGCAGTCATTCCAGTAACCAAAACTACCAAATCTGAATCGAGGGTTAGTTCCTTTTTCGAGGTCAAGTAATCCTTAACCTTGATAAAGGGTTTGTTATCCTTCAATTCTACTACTGGAGGTTCTTTTTCCTCAAATTTTATGTAGATATCACCTTTCCGTGATGATTCTTGGTATAGTAACTCCTGCTTTCCGTAGGTTCTAATATCTCTGTAAATATGGAATGCTTTAACGCCTTCGAACTTTTCGTGTACGTTCAGTGATGAGTGAATTGCTGCAGTACAGCAGTGACGTGAGCAGTACTTGTTTTCGCCTTTCGATTGTCGGTTACCAACGCAGTAGATGTATGCAATGGTTTTTACAGGCTTTCCATTGTGGATAAGTTTACCATTGCTGTTCTCTACAAGTTTGTTGAAATCCTGAAGTGTAATAACATTTTCGGATAGTTTATATCCATATTCACCCTCGTTTGGCTGATAGAAATCGAAACCGGTTGTAACCAATACCGAACCAACGTTGAGTTTAAGCAATTCGCCGCCAACATTCACATCAATAAAGAAGTTGCCAATACTTCCCGAAACTTTTTCAAGGTTAGCGCTGGTGAATATGTTGATATTGTTCATTTGCTTAATACGTTGGTAAAGTCTATCGATAACCTCTTTACCATTTTCGCCTGTCATAAACAGCTTGCCAGCGGTTAGGATTCTTCCACCAACCTCGGCTTCTTTCTCAATGATATAAACCTGATTGCCCATTCTCGCTAAATCGATAGCGGCACGTAATCCCGATACTCCCGCACCAATTACAGCAACAGCCTTTTGCGCAGTAATTTCGATGCTTTCCAGTGCTTCGGAGTGCGATACTCTATTTATACCAGCACGAATTAGGCCGTAGGCCTTAACGGTTGCATCCATTGGTTTATCGGAATGCGCCCACGAGCATTGCTCGCGAACGTTCACCTGCGTATAGTTATATGGGTTGATACCTGCACGTTCAGCAACGCCACGGAAAGTGTGTGTATGTAGTTTTGGCGAGCACGATGCAACCACAATTGCATCGAGTTGCTTCTCGTGGATATCCTGGATCATCTCCTTTTGGTTGGCATCGGAGCAGGCAAACATCACATCCTTCGATACGATTACGCCGTCCTCATTAGCCATTAATTTGCCAAGTTGTTCAACATCAACATAGTCTGAGATGTTTCCTCCGCAATGGCATATATATACTCCTATTCGTTGTTTCATTTCACCCATTTTTATAAATTATTCACATAACTTGCCGCTTCCGATGCCGCTGAACCAGCGGAAAGTATTGAGTCTGGGATATCCTTTGGACCTGCGGCCGTACCTGCAACAAATACACCATCGATACTGGTTAGCGAGGGGCTTACAAGCTCATCAACAGATTTAATGAAGCCTTGATTGTCTAACTCTAACTCTTGATTGGTGAAAACTTTTGTTATTCCGTTGTTTGGTAAAACACCAACAGATAGAACTACCAAATCGTGCTTTGCCTCCTTGAGTGTTCCAGTTGTTACATCCTCGTATCGAAGAATTAAATCGCCACTCTTTTCATCCTTCTGGGTGATTTTGGCAACTTTTCCCTTGATGAAACTAACACCCATTCCTTTGGACTGCTGAAAGAATTCCTCGTAGCCTTTACCAAACGCCCTGATATCCATATAGTAGATGGTGATATCGGCCAAAGGCAATGCACCCATCAACAGTTGGGCTTGCTTTATGGAGTACATACAGCAAATCTGCGAGCAGATAGGGTTGTTGGCACACTCTGTGCTGCATCCCATAGCATTTTCGAGACTTGAGTCGCGAGAGCCAGTACATAGAATGTATGCAATTTTATCGGGCACCTTACCGTCGCTTGGACGAAGAACGTTGTTGTAGGGGCGGGTAGGGGCAATTAGCCTATCCATCTGCATTGCATCAATAACGTTCGGGTATTTGCCATAACCGTACTGTGGCTTATTTTCAGGTTTGAAAAGTTTGAAACCAGTGGATACAATTACCGTTTTTGCATCGGCAGCAATCTGTTCATCCTTTTGAGAGAAATCGATAGCCTCGGCAGGGCAAGCCGAAATACACTGATGACACTCGCGGCAGTTACTGCAATCCAAGCAGCGCTCGGCGCTGAGTTTTACCTCTTCCTCTGTGAATGTTTTTTCCACATCGTCAAAATCCTTCATTCTTTCTGCTGCTGGACGATATGTGTCGTGAACAGGGTTTGCAAGTTTGATATTATCTCTGCTTAAAACCTTGGTTTTATCAACAGCAGGGAGTTTGTCGCCAAACTCAAAATCTTCAGGATTTAAACCGTTAAGGTACTTATCGATGTAGAATGCAGCCTGTTTGCCTTGTCCTGCTGCTTCAATAATGGTAGTTGCTCCCGTAACACCATCGCCTCCAGCGAATATGTGTGGTGTAGCGGTTTGTAACGTTTTATCGTTAACCTTGATTGTGCCACCCTTTTTCAATTCGAGTTCGTTTCCAAAGATTGATGTTGAGGGTTGTAGGCCAATTGCTTCAACCACAAAATCAACATCCTCGAGATATTCTGAACCTTCAACTGGAACGGGGCTGCGACGTCCGCTGGCATCGGGCTTGTCGAGTTTCATTTTGATAAGTTGAACCTTAGTTAACTTACCATTCTCGCCAATGAATTTAACTGGGTTACGAAGAATCATAATTTCAACGCCTTCCTCTTCTGCCTCCATAATTTCGGGGGCAAAGCAAGGCATCTCCTCACGGCTACGGCGATAAACTACGGTGACCTTTTCGGCACCTAGTCTAAGCGCTGTACGCGATGCATCGATGGCGGTATTTCCACCGCCAAAAACCATCACCTTTTTACCAGCCAAATTATCTTTCTCACCAATATTTGCGTTACGCAAAAAGTCTAGGCACGAAACAACACCTTTTAGATCAGATCCTTCAATGTTGAATTTGCTGCTATTGTGGGTTCCTACCGATACAAAAATTGCATCAAACCCTTCCTCTTTTATCAGGTTAAGATTATCGATTCTGCGGTTTACCTCAATTTCAACACCTAGCGATGTAATATTCTGAATATCGCGCTCCACAACTTTCTTTGGAAGCCTGTACTCTGGAAGGGTAAGCATTAACATTCCTCCTGCTTTGGGTGCGGCTTCGTATATCTTAACTGCGTGACCCTTTAGTGCCAAATGGTAGGCTGCTGTTAATCCAGCGGGGCCAGAGCCAATAATTGCCACTCTTTTACCGGTGCTAGGCTTGGTTTCTTTAGCGGGTGCTTGTGGGTATTTTTTGTAATAATCCTCAGCAAAGAACCGTTTAATTCTTCGAATATCAACAGGAGCCTCAAGGCTGCTGCGTGTACACTCGCTTTGGCAAGGTGCGTAGCAGGCTCTGCCTAAACTTCCCGGAATTGGAATATCCTCAAGGTGAAGATTCATTGCATCCTCGTATTGCCCATTGCGGACAAGCGAAATGTAGCCGTAAGGCTTAACTCCTCCAGGACATTTATTTATACAGGGAGCCGATTCGCCTTGGCGTTCGATGGATGCAATTCTTGGATTGGCAAGGCTAAATGGGATATATGCCACTTTTCGACCGGCTAAACCTGTATTGTAATCATCGGGGCGAACTTCGGGACAAGCAAATTCGCACTCCTGACAGCCCGTACAAACTTCGGGTTTTACAAAGCGAGCCTTGCGGTTTATATTGATTTTAAAACTCTTATTATCTTTCTCAATAGACCCAATTTGGCTGTTAAGCATCAATGTAATATTTGGATGCCTAGCCGTTTCGGACATTTTGGGTGTTGTAATGCAGGCCGCGCAGTCGAGCGTTGGGAAAACCTTGCTCAGCTGTATCATTTTACCTCCAATGGAAAGTTCTTTTTCAACCAGAAGAACCTTGTAGTCCATATCGGCGAGGCTCAAAGCCGCTTCCTGTCCAGCAATTCCTCCGCCCACAACAAGGGCGTCGTATTTTTTATTATTTTCTGACATTGTTTCAGATTTGAATTAAATCTTACTTTTACTTTGAGATACTTTGTGCTCTTTGTGGTAAAAATTAAACCACGAAGTCTCACTAAGGACATCACGAAGAACACAAAGAATTATTTAACTAGGTTTATATACCTCTGTACTTAGACTTCCCAATTCCGAAAGGATTTTTGAGAAGTTTCCCATATGATTAACAAATGGTTCGGCACAAACAGAGCATAGTGCAGCCATTCTGATTCGTTTGGGATTGATGTTTTTTTCCTTCATCATTTTTTGCGACTCCACAATGATTGTGTTGGTATGCTCGGCGCATTTGGGGCTGTAGGAGCATTCGTGCCCATCGGCAGCGATAAATACACCATCGAAACCCTTTTCGAATGCTCGCAAAATCCATCGTGGTTTGATGCCCGATGAACAGGGCAAACTAATTACATAAACCGTAGGAGAATAGTGCAGTTTACGTAATCCGGCTTGGTCGATTCCCGGATCCGATATTTTATCGGTAGAAAAGACCAATATTTTTGGAGAGAAGTTTTCGGTTGACATATTTTTAAAGTTGAGTTGTCATATTGAGCGTAGCGAAATATCTATAAGAAATTACCTTCGGTGAACTATCCACCAGTAGACGAATAGATTCTTCGCTTCGCTCAGAATGACAAAATGCTTAGTACTATGCTTTCTTTAGGAATAAGCGGCTGTAGCTATCCTCTTCAACAATGCCAAGGAACTCGTGTTCCATCTTTTGGCACCATTTAGGGATATCGTTCTTTGTTCCTTCGTCAGACGAAAGTATTTCCATAATTTCGCCAGATTCGATATCGCCAATGGCTTTTTTAGCAGCTAAAAGTGGTCCAGGACAAGCAGTTCCACGTGCATCAACAGTTTGATTAACCTTCAAGTTTTTTAATTCTTCTGCGTTCATATTCTTGTTTATTAAAGATTTGTGTTCTAGTAATTTAATACAGCATTTGCGCTTAACGACTCCGAAATAACTGTTCCTGCCGCTATGAGCTTGGAGCCTTCAATTAGTTCATCTTCGCTAATACCTCTCGATTTTACACAAGGGGTGCATATAAGTAACTTGCCATTCAACTCAATGAATGTAGTAAGTAGTTGCTTTAACGGCATAAAGCCTGATGCATTCACATTTTCGGCAACACCTTTTTTAGCAAGTAATACCCCTGCAGTTTGCAAAATAATTGTAACATCAACATCCATAGATTGTGCTGCTGTTGCCATAACAAAAGGAATTGTAGCCTTTTCTTGGTTATCAGGACCTTCTGTAATAATTACGACTAATTTTTCGCTCATAGCTATATAGTTTAAGGTTTGCTATTGCTAAATGAACAGTTGGATTTTGCTCTCCTCAGCATCGGCTAGGAATGTAGCTACGCCACAAACAGTCATTTTGGGATAATCGATAAATTCCTCGCGTTTGAATCCCATAAGATTCATCGACATTTCGCATACATTAATTTCTACTCCTAATTCATTGGCTAGGGCAAATAGTTCGGGGAGTGTTGCTACCTTTTTCTTCTTCATTAAATCTTCGAGCATTGCTTTTCCCATTCCGCCCATATTTAGTTTCGAGAGCTTAACCTTTTTGGCACCTTTGGGAAGCATAAATCCAAACATTTTTGCCATAAAGTTTTTGCCTTTAGCACTTTTCTTCGGATCTCTCAATGCAGCGGTTGCCCAGAATGTGAAGAATAGTTTTACTTCCATATCCATAGCAGTAGCTCCAGTGGCTATTATCATAGCAGCCATTAGTTTATCTAATTCGCCAGAAAAGACTACTAATGTCATTTTATCTTTTCTACCCTTTTCGAGTTTACTAACCTTCTTTTTTAGTTCCTCGAGTTGTTTTTCCAATTCCATATCCATAATTGATATATGCTTAAAAGTTCAGTATTGTTATTTAACTAACAAAAGCAAAAATAGGGGAGTATTTTAATTTTATATTAAAGAAATGCGTGAGATTGGTAACCTTGATATGTGACATTTATCACAATATTTATATATTTGTCTTTGTTAACATATGATTTATGGCTAATCCCAATTGCAGAATATGTAGTTTTAAATCGCCAGCAGCAGAATCGTTGTCGGCTATGGAATTGGAAAAACTTTCTAGCAATTGCGCTCAGATTTCATTTAAGAGAGGTGAGGTGGTTTTTAGAGAAGGAACTTTGGCCACAAACATAGCTTACTTAAGATCGGGGTTGGTTAAGGTTCACCTAAAAGGACCTGTGGGTGATAAAATCCTAAGGTTAACGAAAGCCCCTGCATATTTGGGTTTGCCCACTACATTTGGCGATAAGATAAATCATTACTCAGCAACAGCGCTTACCGATGTTCAGATTTGTTTTATATCGCTCGAAACCTTTAGAGAATTCATATTTCAGAATGGTAGTTTTGCCTACGAGATAATCCTGGATTTATGCAAGAATGAGCTTGCCGACTATCAGCGGTATGCAAATATGTCGCAAAAACAGCTCCCTGGTCGTCTTGCGGAAATTCTGCTTTGTATGTCGCATGAGGTGTTCAAATCAAACAAATTTGAATTGCCCTTAAATATTTCGGAATTGGCCGATTTTATAAGTACATCAAGAGAGAGTGTAAGCCGACAGTTGAGTGAGTTTGCCAAGGAAGAGATTATAAGCCTTAACAAGAAGGAATTGGTTATACTTAACAAAGATTTGCTTGGCGAGATTTGCTCTAAGGGCTAGTTTATTTATCGGGATATTCCAGTTTTCTTATTCATCTTTTTGAGTTTTACTCTTTAGTTTTTTAGTCTTTGAACTTTCCTATTTTCAGGTTAATGTAATTTGCTATTTGATTTTTATTCTTGACAAGGTTGAACAATTTTCGTAAATTGATGTTTTGCTAAACGAGAATTATTCCTAAGTAGTATGAATTATTCAGAATTGGCAAATATGCTTACACAAAACAACCTTAAGGTTACTCCACAGCGTGTTGCAGTGCTGGAGGCTTTGATGGATTTGAAAGATCATCCAACTGCCGATGCTGTAAAAGAGTATGTACATAAGAATCACCCAAACCTTGCATTGGGTACTGTTTACAATATACTGGATACTTTCTGCGAAAAGAATATTATCAAAAAAGTTAAGACAGATAGAGACTTTATGCGGTATGATATCGATATGCACAAGCATCATCATTTATACTGTGACCAATGCGATTATATAGAGAATTATTACGATGAGGAACTGGATAAAATGCTTCAGGAGTATTTTGAGAAAAAACAGATTCCAAACTTTAATATCAAGGAAATAAACCTTCAAATAATAGGAAACTATAAAGATCATAAACCAACAAAAACCAACTAATTATGGGAAAAGAAGCTAAAAAAATTGCATCGGTAGATGTTGATAAATTACTTGAAATGCTAAACGCTGCTTTGGCCGAAGAGTGGCTAGCTTACTATCAATACTGGATTGGTGCAAGAGTTATGGAAGGTCCAATGCGTAGCGAGGTTGAACCTGAATTATTGCTACATGCAACTCAAGAGTTAAACCATGCAGTTATGGTTGCCGATAGAATTATTCAGCTGGGAGGAACGCCTTTGCTCCACCCTCAGGATTGGTTTAAGCATAGCCGTTGCTCATACGATGCTCCAATAGATCCTTATATAGAGGTTATTCTTGAGCAAAATCTACATGGAGAACGTTGTGCAATTCAGCGTTACAATGAGATTGCTTCATTTACAAACGGAAAAGACCATATGACACATCAAATGGCAACTCAAATTTTGGCCGAGGAGATTGAGCACGAAAACGATATTGAGGATTGGATTACCGATATCAACAGGATGAAGGAGGAACTTAAGAAGCTAAGAATGTAAAGGAATATAGGAGTGATGGAGCAATGAATTGGTGGAGCAAAATTGATAATGGTACTCCATTACTACATTCATCCATCTCTACACTAATGTTTTTGTTTCGAATTGTTAAACTAAATAAAAATCAAAAAAATGGAAGAAAATCAAGTTATTTCGATGCCACGCATTGGCGAAATGGCACCAGAATTTAAGGCAGTAACAACACAGGGCGAAATTAATTTTCCCCACGATTACAAGGGCAATTGGGTAATTCTTTTCAGTCACCCAGCCGATTTTACACCAGTGTGTACATCGGAGTTTATGACCTTTGCATCGATGGAGGATAAGTTTGCACAGGCAAGCTGTAAGCTAGTTGGCTTGTCGGTTGATGGCCTATATAGCCATATTGCGTGGTTGCGCACAATTAAGGAGAAGATTGAGTACAAAGGGATGAAAAACGTTGAGGTGAAATTTCCTTTGATTGAGGATATTACTATGAACGTGGCTAAAAAGTATGGAATGATTCAGCCTGGCGAGAGCAGCACTAAAGCTGTAAGAGCAGTGTTCTTTATCGATCCTAAGGGAATTATCCGTACTATTATTTACTATCCACTAAGTCTAGGTCGTAATTTCGAGGAGCTATACCGAGTTTTGATTGCGTTGCAAACTGCCGATGAGTTTGGTGTTGCAACTCCTGCCGATTGGCAGCCTGGCGACGAAGTGATTGTTCCAACCGCAGGTTCATGTGGTGTTGCCAAGGAACGTATGGAGAGCAAAGACGAAAATGTTAAATGCTACGATTGGTTCTTCTGCACCAAGAAATTAGATAAGGATACTGTTTTGAAGAAAGTTCTCAAAAAGTAAAAAGTGTCGATTTGTTAAGGTGGACAGAAATGTCCACCTTTTTTATTGGGGACTAATTTTTAAATTAAATCGAAGTTATCAACAAAACCATAGTTTAGGTTGTTATTATGCAAAAATTACAGAATGTATCAAACTCATAAAACCTATATAAAACCTGAAAGCGAGTTATCTGGGCTCATTTTTGATAATCCTTCATTGATTTTGATGCTGGAACATTTTAATCTAGATTTTACAGATTTTGCTCGAAAAACGGTTTCGCAAATTTGTCGGGAGAAAGGTATTGGAATCGATCTATTTATTTCTATTGCTAATTTATACAATGGCTTTAATCCTTCAAATTCAGACCTGTTAGTTCAAACAGATGCTTTTGCAATTATTGGGTTTTTGAGCCGGAGCCACTCGTACTATAAGCAGGAGAAGTATCCCGAAATACAGATGTATATCAATAAACTTTATGAGCACGATGATTCGGGTATGAAGGGATTGGTTGAGCGCTTTTTTGATGACTACTTTAACGAGGTAATTGAACATCTCGATTATGAGGAGAATGTTGCTTTCCCCTATTTTTATAAACTTATTGGCTTTGAGGCTGACCCTGCTAACCTGAATAGTGATTACTCCGCTGGTGATTATCGCGAGCATCATACCGATATAGAGTCGAAACTTACCGATTTGAAGAATCTTTTTATAAAGCATATCCCAATAAAAGGTGAAGCTTCCTTGCGTCGGAAATTGATTCTTAGCCTTTTTGAGCTTGAGACCGATTTGAGTATACATTCACAGATTGAAGAGTCAATTCTAATTCCGCTTATTCGAAAAATTGAAAGCAATAAAATCGCTTGAGTAATTGTAATGTAAATATTGCCATTGTAGAACCTTCGCATATTGTTTACGAGGGTCTATCGGATACGCTGCTAAAATCTAGTCAGCATTACCGTATTTATAGATTTGATAGTATTGAGGAGATTGCCAAAATTAAAATAGATCGGAAAATAGATATTATTATTGCCAATCCTCAGCTAATACAATACTACAGTAAGGATTGTAATCCACTTAGAGGAATTAGTATAACCGCAAAGTGGATTGCGTTAGTTTATGCTTTTATCGATCAAACTTTACTGCAATACTTTGACGCTGTCATCCAAATAACAGATCATCCTGAAAAAATACTACGTTTAATAGATCAAACAATAGCAGGGAGCAAGCATTGTAATGATAATTTACCCGTTGAACAGCTTACAGATCGCGAAATTGATGTGCTGATACAGTTGGTTCATGGCCTATCGAATAAGGAGATTGCCGATAAATTGAATATTAGTACGCATACAGTAATAAGTCATCGAAAAAATATTTCACAGAAAACGGGCATTAAAAGCCAGTCGGGATTGACTATTTACGCCATCTCTCATAAGATAATATCCATAGACAATCTCTCGTAAAGTATTTCCAGGCGAAGTCCTTTCAATCTATTCAAATTTAAGTACCAATTCACCTTATCCCCTTTTTGGGGGATATGTATACTTCATAATTCATAGTTTTTTGGGATTGTACCCCCAGTGAATCTTCCGCTACTTTGCGGTAGAAAATAACTTTAAATTAATATAAACTATGAAAAGGTTGATTGGTATTACTATCCTTCTCCATTCTGCGTTGGCAGTACTGTCTCAAAATTCCCTAGAACAAAATTTAAATGAAACCCCCGATAGTTCAGATGCTCTAACCTATGAGGCACAGTATGTCGGCGATATTTGTGGTAACACAAAAGGAGGAATAAAATCCGGTACAGGATATTTGGGAATGGCTAATCTTAAGATTGGCTTCAACACCCAGAATGCATCGTTATGGAAGGGTGGCGAATTTTTCTTGAATGGAGTTGCTACACACGGCGATTCTCCCTCTGCAAAGTTGATTGGCGATTATCAGGTGGCATCGAATATTGAGGCTGGCAATCATATCTACTTACAGGAACTATGGTTTAAGCAACGGTTATCAGCATTCGAACTTACATTAGGCTTGCAGGATTTGAATGCCGAATATATTTGCAGCGAGAATGGTGGGATGTTTATAAATAGTGCATTTGGCGTACCCTCGCTAATATCCGATAATATTCCATTACCAATATTTCCTCTTACAACACTGGGCGTTTCGGGTAAGTTAAATATTCGCGATAGGGTTGTTTGGCAGGCTGCTGTGTTTGATGGTTGTGCTACCGATTTTGACTACAATTCTCATAATACTCATTGGAAGTTAACGGGGCACGATGGGGCATTCCTCGTTTCGGAGCTACAACTACTAAATACCAATAAACAGTATGCGGGAACCTACAAGCTGGGGTATTATTACCATACAGGTCTTTCGCAGAAAAATGATTTAGGCGTTTTTGAAAAAGTATTCGATTATAACTATGGTTTTTATGCAATAGCCGACCAAACCATTTATGGGAATGAAGCCTCGAATCGATCAATTTCAGCATTTGCGCAGGTGGCAGCAAGCCCTCGCAGCATTAATAATCTCTACTACTATATGGGGGGTGGTTTAAACTTTAACGAGATGCTGAAGACCCGTTTCTCGAATTCGTTTGGAGTGGCTTTTGCCTATTCGCGTTTCCACAATTCAATACAAACCAACGAAACAGTATTTGAAGTCTACTGTAAGTTGCAGGTAACTGCCAACATCGCAATTCAACCCGACTTACAGTATATTATTAATCCAATGGGAAGCGATCAGCTGTTAGATAATGCGCTGGTAGCATTTATGAGGACAAGTATTAATTTCTAAAATAAAATTTGAATGCAAGTAGATGTAGATATTCAAACAAGGTTGCTTTCGGAGCTTGGTAATGGCGATGTGGCAATTATTACAAAGGTTAAGGGACACGGGGCATTTCGGAAAAGAATTGTGGAGATGGGCTTTGTTGCAGGCACAAAGGTGAAGGTTATAAAACGTGCTCCTTTGCAAGACCCCGTTGAGTATGAGCTGATGGGGTATAGGGTTTCGCTCCGGTTGAGTGAGGCTGAACTAATCGAAACCATTGGCGATTTAAATTCTTATGCGGCCGAAAATAAGTTTAATGGAACCTTAACCGATGACTCTTTCAATGCATCGGTTCGCGAAAAAACCAATACAATTAACGTTGCCTTAGTTGGAAATCCTAACTGCGGAAAAACAACTCTGTTCAACTATGCCACAGGAATGCACGAGCGTGTAGGAAACTATGGTGGTGTCACTGTTGATGTTAAAACAGCTCATTTCGTAAAAGATGGATTTACCCTTAACATCACCGATTTGCCGGGAACCTACTCTATTTCTACCTATTCGCCCGAGGAGCTGTTTGTGCGTAAGCATATTTTAGAGGAAATGCCCGATGTGGTGATTAATGTTGTTGATGCCGCGAATCTTGAGCGTAATTTATTCCTTACAACTCAGCTTATCGATATGAATGTAAAGGTTGTAATTGCCCTAAATATGTATGATGAGCTCGAAAAGCGTGGCGATAGTTTTGACTATGAGAAGTTGGGCAAGATGCTTGGCATTCCAATAATTCCAACAGTTGCATCAAAAGGCAAGGGCTTGAATAATCTTATTAAGAAGGTAATTCAGATTTACGATGATGCCGATAAAACAACACGGCATATACACGTTAACTACGGTGAAATAATCAATAAATCAATTCAGCGAATAAAAGTTGAGGCGAAAAAGAATGATCAGCTTGCGATTCGCTTCCATAGCCAGTATGTGGCAATTAAACTACTGGAAAAGGATAAGTCATTCGTCGATGAGATTTCTATTTTACCCAATACCTCTGGTATTATAGCGATTGCCAATGCGGAGGCAATGCATTTGGAGTCGGAATTCAACGAAACATCCGAAACAATAATTGCCGATGCAAAGTTTGGCTTTATTAAGGGTGCTCTTAAGGAAACCTACAGGTGTGCGCCAGATTCGTTGAACGCAAAGAAACGTGATGTTGATACAATATTAACCCACAAATGGCTCGGTTTCCCGATATTCTTGTTTTTTATGTGGGCAATGTTTCAGCTAACGTTCTCGTTAGGTGGGTATCCCATGGATTGGATTGATGCGGGAGTTGGAATGCTCGGTGAGTTTCTTGAGAATATTATGCCCGAAGGCGCCTTGCGCGACTTACTGGTTAACGGAATAATTGGGGGTGTTGGGGGTGTCATTATTTTCCTCCCCAACATTGTTATACTGTTTTTTTGCATCTCGTTAATGGAGGATACTGGCTATATGGCCCGAGCCGCATTTATTATGGACAAGCTGATGCACAAGATTGGACTGCACGGAAAATCGTTTATTCCATTGCTTATGGGATTTGGCTGCAACGTTCCTGCAATAATGGCAACTCGTACACTCGAAAGCCGCAAGGATCGGTTACTTACAATTCTGATAATCCCATTTATGAGCTGTAGTGCACGTTTGCCTGTTTATGTGCTATTAATTTCAGCATTCTTCCCCGCAAAACAGGGGCTTGTTCTGCTCTCTATCTATGCTATTGGAATACTTTCGTCGGTGGTAATTGCTTTAATCTTCAAAAAGATCTTTTTTAGTAAAGCCGAGGCGCCATTTGTTATGGAGCTGCCACCATATCGTATCCCAACGGTGCGTAGCACTGTCATTCATATGTGGGATAAAAGCGTTCAGTATCTTACTAAAATGGGAACCGTAATTCTTGCAGCATCCATCATTATTTGGGCACTGGGATATTTCCCTCGCGAGGTAACCTACTCAACAAATTACGATAATGCAATTGCTTTAGTCGATTCTGATGCATCCCTAACGGACGATGCTAAGCAGGAGCAAATTAATTTGCTGGAAGTTGAGAAGGAATCGGAGCGAATGGAAAAATCGTACATTGGACAAATGGGGCACTTTGTTGAGCCTGTTATTGCGCCTCTTGGTTTCGATTGGAAGATTGGTGTTAGTATAATTACCGGGCTTGCTGCAAAGGAGATTGTTGTTGGTTCAATGGGCGTACTCTATCAGTCCGACCTTTCGGCCGATGAGAATTCAGTTGGCTTACAAACCAAACTTCAGCAGCAGGAGTTTAAGAGTGGCCCCAAAAAGGGAGAAAAGGTATTTACTCCGCTTGTTGCTTTTACCTTAATGATTTTTGTTTTGCTGTATTTCCCATGTGTTGCAGTAATTGCAGCAATTAGACGAGAGGTAAATGCCAAATGGGCATTCTTTACTATGTTTTATACCACTTTGTTTGCTTGGCTTGTGGCCTTTGCGGCTTATCAAATTGGAAGTTTATTCATTTAAATATTTTAGGTATGTTACAAAATATCATAGTGTTGATTATTCTATTTATTACAGTTGCATTAATTGTACGACGAGTTTATTACAGTGTAAAGCCCTCACAAGTTAAGAGTAATAAGTGTGAGGGGTGTGCCGGTTGTGGCTTATCGGGTCACAAATCAAAGTGTTGCTGATTTTTTAGGGATACTTTTAGTTAATGGATACCTTTTGGGGTTTTGGTGCTTTGCTGGTAAAATCGAAATTTTACGTCGATTAGCAATTTTCCCCCTCAAAAATGAGGGTTGACTTGCTCTTACAACCGTTGTAATTTTGCTATTAAAGTTCTGGTTATTAATATGGATAAAGGTTGTGCATTATTCCTTTCTGCTTTTTGTAAAGAGAGTGCAGTAATGCAATTAAACAGTTAAGTAAACTATTGTTAATCCTTAAAAAATTATTACTATGGGAAATCGTATTTCAATAGCTATTAACCCCGAGGCAAGTGCCAACATTACGGCGGCTATTACTACCATTGAGCAGAACTTGCCCACGCTAATTAACCTTACAAAGGACGAACGTCACCAATTACCTAAAATGGGCGATAAAACTATTGCCTTTGTGAGTAAAAACCTTGAGTATGCCAAGCAGAATCCTCAGATTGTACCTTCATTTTTGGATCTTGCCGAGTTTGAGAAGGATGTTAATGCAGTTAACAGTCTCAACAAGGTATTAATTCCATTACAGCAACTTATCGAGAAACTCGACGATACAACCCTTTTGTCGGGTAGCGAGGCATATTCTGCTGCGCTTATTTTTTACAATGCAGTTAAGGGAGCCGCTAAAGCAGGTGTTCCGGGTATGAAAACCATTTACGACGATTTACATGCTCGTTTTGCCATAAAGAGCAAAATTCCTACAACCATTACTACCTAGCTCAGAACCGCATAGTTTTTTCTTTATAAACTATTGGAGGATGGCCTTTTAGAGTAAGTTGCCATCCTCTTTTTTTGCATTGATATTTAGGCTAAAAGAGTCGTGAGCCTCACTAAAAGAGTCGTGAACCTCACTAAAAGAGTCGTGAACCTCACTAAAAGAGTCGTGAACCTCACTAAAAGAGTCGCGAACCTAGCTAAAAGAGTCGTGAACCTCACTAAAAGAGTCGTGAGCCTCACTGAAAGAGTCGTGAACCTAGCTAAAAGAGTCGTGAACCTAGCTAAAAGAGTCGCGAACCTAGCTAAAAGAGTCGCGAACCTCACTAAAAGAGTCGTGAACCTCACTAAAAGAGTCGTGAATCTCACTAAAAGAGTCGTGAGCCTCACTAAAAGAGTCGTCAACGAGTCTATTCAGTAACTGTGTGGGAGTATTTACGGAGCTGTGTTGGGTGGGAGAGTTGGGCTAGCGCGTAATAAATATTCGCAGAACTTTGCTGCAAACCTGCAATAGGTGGAGCTCTGGGTTTGTTTGTTGAAAACTATTTAATAAAAATAAAAATCGTCGGGCTGAGTTCATTTACAAATGATATACTTTTGATATGGTATTTGGTTCTTATTTGGATTAAAAGGGAATTTGGTGAAAAGCCAAAACTATCCCCGTAGCTGTAAGTTTCTTAAGGCTTAATCAATCTTGCCACTGTTTATTAACGGGAAGGCGATTAAGTTTCGAACAAGTCAGAAGACCTGCCAAGTACATAGTTATTTCGTAGCTTTCGGGTGAAAAGCGATAGGAACCTTACCTTTCACTAGGTTTTTCTATTTTATCCCCGCGAGTTACCATTTATTAACTTTTAAATTCATTGAGCAATGAATGGTGAGTCTCGTATCAAAAAAATTGTAAAAAGGAACGGTATTATTGCCGATTTCAACCCCGAAAAGATTGAGCATGCAATCTTTAAGGCCATGAGAGCGGCTAATAGACCCAACCGGAAAAAGGCAAAGGAGCTATGCCTGCTTGTTGTTGATGCGCTCGAACAGATTGAGTCGGAGAAGACCCCTACTGTGGAGCAAACCCAGGATATTGTGGAGCAGGTGCTCTTCAGGAATGGCGATTTTGAGCTGATGAAGGTTTATTTGCTGTACCGTAAACAGCGGGAGTCGTCGAGAAACGTCAAGGAGCTGTTCTCGAACATCGAAACCATTGAGGATTACCTCTCGATGAACGATTGGCGAGTAAAGGAGAGTGCTAATTCGGCCTACTCGCTGCAGGGATTAAACCAGCACATATCAACAGTAATAACTTCGCAGTACTGGTTAAACAAGCTGTACCCCGAGAATATCTCCAGCGCACATCGCCAGGGGTACTTCCATATACATGATCTTGGATATTTAAGTGTTTACTGTGTTGGCTGGGATTTAAGGGATCTGCTTCTATGCGGATTTAAGGGTGTGCTTGGTAAAACCGAGAGCAAGCCGGCAAAACATTTCAGAACGGCACTGGGGCAAATCGTTAACTTCTTTTACACCATGCAGGGCGAGGCTGCCGGAGCTCAGGCCTTCTCTAATTTCGATACGTTGCTAGCTCCATACATCCGTTTCGACAATCTTAGCTACAATCAGGTAAAACAATCGCTGCAGGAGTTCCTGTTCAATATAAATATTCCTACCCGTGTGGGCTTTCAAACGCCCTTTACCAACATTACCATGGATTTGGTAATCCCCGAGTTCCTAAAAAGCGAGTCAGTTGCATGGGGAGGCGAGGTGCTGGAGGATGTATACGGCAGCTTTCAGCCCGAGGTAACCATGCTGAACAAGGCATTTGCCGAGGTGATGATTAAGGGGGATGCTAACGGCAGCTTGTTCTCTTTCCCCATTCCTACATACAACATTACCCCTGAATTTGACTGGGATAATGCCGATTATGACGGCATTTGGGAGATGACCGCAAAGTACGGAATACCTTACTTCTCGAACTTTGTTAATTCCGACATGAAACCCGACGATGTGCGCAGCATGTGCTGTAGATTAAGGCTCGATAAGCGAGAGCTTAACAAGCGGGGAGGTGGTTTGTTTGCGGCCAATCCGTTAACAGGCTCGGTTGGTGTTGTAACTATAAACCTGCCAAGGCTTGGCTACGAGGCAACCTCGGAGAAAAACTTCTTTCAGCGTTTAAGGAATCTCATGGAGCTGGCTAAGGATAGCCTTGAGATTAAGCGAAAAACAATAGAGGCATACACCGAGAAGGGCTTATACCCTTACTCTAAGTTTTACCTCCGTGATATTTACAGCCGCTTTGGTTGCTACTGGAAGAATCACTTTTCGACCATCGGAATAAACGGTATGAACGAGTGCTGCCTTAATTTTCTGGGGCTTAACATTGCACATCCCGAAGGAAAGGCTTTTGCCATGCGTGTAATGCTTTTTATGCGCGATGTGCTAAAGGAGTTTCAGGATGAAACCGGCAATATTTATAACCTAGAGGCAACTCCAGCCGAGAGTACGGCCTATCGGTTTGCAATGATCGATACAATGCAGTACCCCGACATAATTACGGCTAACCATGAGGCATACAAAAGCGGAGCAACGCCCTACTATACAAACTCAACGCATTTACCCGTAAACTTCTCGAACGATATTTATGAGGTGTTAACCCTGCAGGACGATCTGCAGACGCTTTATACGGGCGGAACCGTTTTGCATATCTTCACGGGCGAAAGTAATATGTCGGCGTTATCGGCCAAGAATTTAATTCGGAAGTCTACCCAGTCATTCCGGTTACCCTACATAACCATATCGCCAACCTTTAGCATTTGCCCTTCGCATGGATACGTGCATGGCGAGCATTTTACATGCCCGCGTTGCAATGCAGAGTGCGAGGTGTATAGTCGAATTGTCGGTTACATGCGTCCGGTAAGGCAATGGAATGCTGGTAAACAGCAAGAATTCCATGATCGAAAGCTATTTGATGCTCCAGCAATTCCGTTGGTTGGTGAAACTGTTCTGGAGGAGGCTTTTAAAGTCGAAGAGGTGTTATAGCTCATGTATAAATTAACCATTAACATTAACGATTATGATTTTAAAAAAGAAGTACCAGGGAGTTCCACCTTTAATGTGTTGGGACATTTACTTTAATTCGTATATGTCGGTTATAAAGGCCGACGATAAAGCCTTGGATAAGAAAATACCCGAAAAGAGTGTAACAAAAACAGCCAACGCTTCAAAGCTAAAAGATAATCAATGAGGATAGGGGCGTTCCTGAAGCAAAGTTATATTGATTGGGACGGTTTTGTTACTGCGGTTGTTTTTACAAAGGGATGCAATTTCCGTTGTGGCTACTGCCATAACCCTTACTTGGTGTTGCCCGAGTTAATGGTGCAAGAGCCCGATGTTCCGCAAATTGATGTGATTAACTTTTTAAAGGATAGGGTAGGTTGGCTCGACGGTGTTGTGATTACTGGCGGGGAACCTACCATTTATGGCGATTTAAAGCAGTTTATTATCGGCATAAAATCGTTGGGCTACAGGGTTAAGCTCGATACCAACGGAACTAATCCATCGGCTGTAGCCGAGCTGCTAAGCGAAAGATTGGTCGATTACGTTGCCATGGACATAAAGAACGAATTAACCGTTGATGGTTACAGGGCAATTACACCCAACTTTTCGCAAAGATATTTGGATTGCATTCTCGAAACCATTACCTTTTTGCGACAATCGGGAGTGCCCTATGGATTTCGTACAACCTTGATAAATAGCATTCATACCGAAAAGAATATTCAGGAGCTGAAGCATTTTTTAAGGAAGGATGAGGTTCATGTATTTCAGGAATACCGTGAAGGTGTGGTTGTGCAAAATTTTGTTCAACAATTATAATTATATAACATGATTAGTACGCTAAATTTTACCGAGATACTAAGCGCATTTGTGCTGCTTTTCGCCATTATCGACATTTTGGGTTCGGTTCCAATCCTGCTTGGGCTTAAGAATTTAAATCGCGAGATTAATGCTCGCAAAGCATGTGTTATTTCACTGGTGATGTTTCTTGTATTCTTCTTCGCCGGCGATGCAATATTTAATCTGTTCAATGTTGATATTGCCTCGTTTGCAGTAGCTGGCTCGTTTGTGATTTTTATTCTGGCCTTGGAGATGATTTTGGGAATCGAGATAATGAAAAACGAGGGCAACAACCATTCTGCAACAATTATTCCTACTGCATTTCCTCTAATTGCGGGTCCAGGAGCATTAACAACCTTTCTGTCGTTACGTGCCGAGTATCATGTCTCCAATATTTTTATTGGCCTAATACTTAATCTGATTCTGGTGTATTTTGTTTTGCGTTATATCGATAAGATAGAGGCTTTTGTTGGCAGTACTATCATCTTTATACTCCGCAAATTCTTTGGCGTAATACTACTGGCAATTGCGGTAAAGCTGTTTATAACAAATTTACTGATTATACTGGCTCGGTCATAGAGCGGTTGCTCAAAAAGAATATTTTTAGTTTTCCTGAACTTATTTCAGAATCTACAATGGCTAGTAAATAAACCATTCGATTCTGAAATAAATTCAGAATGATGATATCCTTACCTTCTGGGAGACCTACTTTCCGAAAACCTTCTTAAGCAGGTTTGATGTTCTAGCAATTGGGTTTTTTCTGATCTCTTTTTCCTCCTTGGCAATTTTCACAAAGAGTCCTTCAATTGCCTTGTCGGTAACATATTCTGTTAGGTTAGGATTCATTTTCTTAACCATTGGAATTTTATTGTAGGCGTTAATTGCTTCGCTCCAGTATTTGGTGGCATTCACTGTCTTTAGCGATTCCTCAATTATTGGGGTGAATTGTTTTTTCAGCTCGGCAGATGTATGGGTTTTGAGGTACTGTGT
Source organism: Bacteroidales bacterium (assembly GCA_050180705.1). Taxonomy (GTDB): domain Bacteria; phylum Bacteroidota; class Bacteroidia; order Bacteroidales; family Tenuifilaceae; genus SB25. The sequence goes on from JBFXDX010000007.1 coordinate 123,920, forward strand.
TGCAGCATCATCGTTCCCCTTTACAATATTGATGGCATCTTTTACAGTCATCTGTTTGATTGCAGCAAGGAATATGTCTTTGGCCTTAACTGCAGCATCCTCTGCTGCACGGTTTATGGAGAGAACAACTTCGTCAACCTTTTTGCCCAATCCTACGGCCCTGAGTTTTGTTTCTATGGTTTTTGCCTCGGGAGGGAATGGAATCTTGATCTCGGTATCGCCGAAGTAGCCATCCTTTTTCGAAACCATCTCAACACCTTTAACCGTTCCTTTACTAAGTGCCTCCTTAATACCCGAAGCGGCTTCTTGCTCGGTAAAACCTCCTTTTTTCCCTTGATCAACAAGATCTTTTGCCTTTTTAATAAATTGAGCCTGAGTACTAACCGAAATAGCCGATAGAAGTATCAGCATGTAGACTATTTTTCGTTTCATGATGAGTGATTTTGATGCGTCTAAATTACAAAATTGGAACCAAGTTTGTTAAGTACTCAGAGTATAATTTGAGTTAAGTTAATTAATAGAACTAAAAATAAAGAGCCAGAGTTTATACTCTGGCTCTTTACCTGTAAATACTTATTAATCTTACTTAATCACCATTAATTTTTGTGTTTTACTGTAAACCTTATTTGTTGAAGATACCTTTATTTGGCAGATATAAATTCCGTTATGAATATTGTTTACTTCGCTTGTAGTGAGTTTTGCGCTGTAATTACCTTGATCCTGAGTTTTATTTACAAGGATGCTCTCTACTTGGCCCAAAAGGTTGTATAGTATAACCTGAACATTGCCTTTTTCGGGAACAAAGTAATCGAGGGTTATATCTTCCTTGGCAGGATTAGGATATATTTTAATGGATACATCATTTTTGTCGGTATCGAATGGTATGTCAGAAACGTCGGTTATTGGGGATGTTCCGTACTCAATCCTAATTATTCCTAGGTAAAAATATCCCACGGAGTTATTGTTATTAGGACCAGTGGTGGCATCAATTGTAATTTTGCCTTCGCTATTTGGTTTTATGTTTTCGGCAATAACTACGTTCGAGGTGTTATTTGCAGCGTCGAGGTAAAGTGTAGTGTCGGTGCTTCCTGTTACAGTATATTTTGCTTCTCTATTGTCGGTAACGCCATCGCGCGATGCAAATAGGGTTATGGAATAGTACGAGTCGACATTTAAGCCAGCCAGGGTTACACCACCTGTTGGTTGCACAATGCCTTCATGTGAACCTGTGTTTCCAAAGAAACTATCGAACGATGCGTTTGGATCGAACTTTAGAGTTTCGGCAGGAGTGGAGGTTCCAACTTTATTTACGTCGGTAAATATATCGTGAACATAAATGGATAAACCTGTAGGATTACCCTCCTCATTGGTTAGGTTTATGGACTGACTTCCTGTTGGCGATGTTAAATTATTCCAGTTGCCAGTTGATAGATTGCTTGTGCCTCCAAGGTCAATGTTAATAATTCCATCTTTGTCGTAGTCAACAACAACTTCCACTTTGCTATAGTTAATAATAATGGCTCCCAGGTAGTAATACCCTTTGTCGTTGTTGTTATTTGGGCCAGGTGCAACATCTATTGTAATGGTTCCATTGTCAGCAGGAATCATATCCTCTATAGTACATACATTCGATGTATTACTTGAGGTGTTGAGGTAAGCTGTATCTTTTTCGCTTCCTGTAATTACGTACTGGGTTTCTCTATTATCGGTAGCGCCATCGCGTGAAGCAAATATGGTAAACGAATACTTTGAATTGATGTCCAGACCAGATAAGGTAACGCCTCCTGTTGCCTCAATAACTCCGCTATGATCGCCTGTGCTTCCAAAAAAACTATCCGAAGTTGCGCTTGCATCAAAGCCAATGGAAGCGTCGGGGGAGGTTGTTCCTGCTGTGTTAACTCCTGTGAAAGCATCGTGTACCGATAGCGAGATACCTGTTTGGTTGCTGCTTGTATTTACTAAATCGGAGATGCTTCCTGCTGTGGTGTAATCGGCCAGATTGTTCCATGTGCCTGATGAGGGGGTGCTCCCAAAATCAATTTTAATGGTACCCTCTTCATCGTAAGTAATATCTTTTCCGTATGTAACCCTAACAGCACCCATGTAGAAGAATCCGTATGAATTATTGTTGTTCGATCCTGGTGCTGCAACTATTGTGATGGTGCCGTTATCATTGGGCTGCATATTTGCAATTGTTGCAAAATTCGATACGTTATTTAGGGTGTTTATACTTGCTGTTTCGGTGGTTTTTCCTGTTGCGGTGTACTGAACTTCTCGGTTATCTGATGCAGTTCCATCGGCACGCGAGCCAAAAATCTCGAAAGTGTATTTTGAGTTTGAGTCAAGATTCGAGAAAGTAATACCTCCGGTTGGTTCGGTAACGTTGTAAAAAGGTTGAATATTCCCAAAGAAACTATCAGAGGTGGCACTTGCTGCCATATCGAGCGATGCGTCTGGAGAAGTTGTTCCATATTCATTTATGCCAGTAAAAGCATCGTGCACCCATACTGCAATCCCTGAACTGTTTCCTTCCATGTTAACTAAATCGGCTATGGTTTCGCCTCCAGTTGCAGAAGTTAAATTATTCCAATTGCCATCGGTTGTATTAGCAGCGCTACCTAAATCGATATTAATTACACCGTCTTCATCGTATATAATCTCTTTTTCATATGTCATACGAATGGCTCCAAGGTAGTAAAACTTGGAACCATTGTTATTATTTGGACCTGGAGCAACATTGATAATGATTGTTCCGTCGGAGGCTGGAGATATATCTTTTGCCGTTGCTATATTAGAAGTGTTGCTTGATGCGTTTAGGTAAACAGTGTCCTTTGTGCTACCAACAATCACATACATTGCTTCGCGGTTATCGGTAGAGCCATCTCGCGATGCAAATATCGAGATATTGTATGTTTTGCTAACATCAAGTCCCGACATGGTTACACCTCCGGTAGCCTCAATTACACCGCCAAAATCGGCGGTATTACCAAAAAAACTGTCAGAGGTTGAGGTTGAAACAAACCCAATAGATGCATCTGGAGATGTTGTGCCCGATGTATTAACTCCTGTAAATGCATCGTGCACCCACATTGAAACGCCAGTTGTTTCTCCATACGAATTAATAAGATTAATGGCATCGGTTGTGGCGTAAGTGGTAAGGTTATTCCAGTTGCCGGTTGATAGAGCCGCAGTGCCGCCGAAGTCTACATTAATTGTGTCGTAAACCGTATTGTCATGGCTATATTTAAGAATATCCATAGCCTCTACTCGCTGAGCAAGAACAGTATGGGCTGCATCGTTTAGATGAACGCCATCGCCCATATCGTAAGTAGAGTTAATAGTACCATCTGTATTTGCAATGGTAGTCCAGAAATCAATTGCTTTATCACCAATATATTTATAGATGGTATCGCGCATTGCAATAAGGTTTGCCCTTCCATCTGTATCTAAGTTTCTGGGTTGAGTTGTGGCTACATAAACAGGAATGTTTTGTGCTGCGGCTGAATCGAGAACTACGGAGTAATTATACATTTGTTCGGTTGTTGTATATCCGCAGGCAGCGTCGTTTGTGGGGAGGTTGATGATAATAACATCGGGAGATAGGCTTAGTGCTTTTGTGATATTGTGCGAAGCATCCGGAGAGGGTTTCCCCGTTGCAGGGGTATAGCTGCTGGGCATTACTTGATAGGTGGTATAACCACCAACAGCAAGGTTGACCACTTCGCTTAATGGGTTGATACTTTTCAGGTAGCTTCGGTATTGGTTTACCCAAGCGTTACTTGGATCGCTAGGACCAGTGCCTGCTGCGGTCGATGATCCCAGCACAACAACCTTGATAACTCCATCCTGTGCAATAATTAATGTTGTTGACATTAAAAAAAGGACGGTAAAAAGAAGTCGTGTAAATCTTTTCATGTTACAGAGTTTTAGATTTGTCATTCAATATTTTTATGTCAAAATACAGTGTTTATGCTCGAAGAAGCCTAATGCCACTTGATTGTAGTTTGACATTTTAGGTTGAGGGTTATTTTACGATTCAAATGTAATTGTCGATTGTAAATAATTGTTTGCTAAATAAGCTTATAGATAGTATTATTATGAATAATGTTTGAATCTATTTCCTGCTTGATTGTCATTAATAGTAGTATTATTAATTATTTACAATGCTATTTTAATTGTATTAAATTGATTTATTATTTATATAAAATAGATAAATCTGGGTTTATAGATTTACCTATTTTATATGTTCACAGAAATATTACCAAAAGAATATTAGAACCAGCATGCATAAGCCTAGTAGAATGTATGATAGAGTTCTGTAGTTTTTATACCATGGTAATGCTTTAAGTTCAATGGATTCTTCCATATACTGTTCCTTTGTCCAGACATATGGTTGTATTGCATTGTAATCAGGTTTTTGGGTTAAATAACTAACAATTACCATTATTAGCATGCTTACCGCTAGGTATATGGGAACGGTTAAAAGAAAGTGGATATTGCCAAAAATCGAAACTCCGAAGTGAGTTTTAAAAAGTAGGTTACAAAGTCCAAGTATTGCTCCGCCCATTAATCCTGCGAATGCACCTTGTTTATTGGTTCGCTTCCAGAATACACCCAAAATAAATGCTGCAACAACAGGAGGAGCCATCATCGAAAGCATTTCCTGATAATATTTCAGAAGAGAGTTGAATCGGGTGCCTATTTGAGGAGCCCACCAAATTGCAATTAGTAAGGCAATTCCTGATACTATTCGTCCAATCATAACCATTTGTTTTGATGAGGCGTCTTTATTGAACGATTTATAGAAATCCATTGTAAATAGCGTTGCAACCGAATTTAGTAGTCCGCTGAGTGATGATGTGAGTGCTGCGATTAGAGCAGCAACCAAAAAACCAACAAGACCAACGGGGAGCATTTTAATTACAAGGCTGGGGTATACCATATCGGGTTTTTCGAGTCCTGGGAAAAAATAACGAGCCATAACTCCAGGAATAATAATGATAAAGAGAGTGATTAGGGTGAGCAATCCAACTAGTAACACACCTTTTCTCCCTTCATCGATGTTTTTGGCTGCAAGGGCTCTTTGAACGAGAGATTGGTTGTTGCCCCAAAAGAAAAAGCCTAGAACCGGAATTCCTACAATCATTCCTAGCCAAGGAACCGATGTGTCATTAATAGGACGAACCAATTTCATGGTAATTCCGTCGTTGAATCGTTCTGCAATATATCCTACACCTCCTTTGGCCGATATAATAATTGTTAGAACAATCGCCCCAATGGTTAAAATGACGCCTTGAATTAAATCGACCCGAATTGCTGATGATAATCCTCCGGGGATTGTATATATCGCAACAATTACCGCAAATATTATTACTAGCGTGGATATTTCCATTTCAGGAAAAATCAACTTAATTACAAGTGCTGCTGCGTATAGAGCTCCCGCTGCATCGAGGAAAATATTGATTAGTATTGTGATTGCGGAAAAGTAGTATTTCGATTTTTTATCGAATCGTTTTTCCAAGAACTCTGGTAGGGTAAATATTCTGCTTTTAATGTAGAATGGAAGGAAAAACCAAGCAAAAAATACCATTACCACAATGGATATCAAATTATAGTTGAATACAGCTATGCCAGTGCTATAGGCATCACCGGAATGACCAATTAGCGTTGAACTCGATATGCTTGTAGCAAACATGGAAAAACCAATGATGGGCCATGTCATGTTTCGCCCAGCCAGAAAATATGATTCGGCATCTTTACTTTTTCTATACCGAAGACCTATGAGTACTATAAAAACAAAGTATAGAACTATAATGATGAGGTCGATAGTTTGAAGATTATTGATAAAATCCATAGCGAGTTTTAATCGTTAAGTATGTATTCAATTAGTTCATTCACATTTGCAGTTGCAACACCAATATACTTATCGGCGGCTCCGTAATAAACGTAAAGCGTATCGTCAATAATTGTATTTCCTGTAGGAAAAACACAACCTTGGTATGGGCCTTCCAATTCGTAATAATGCTCGGGTTCCATAATCCAATTTTTTGTTCGGCCTAAAACCTTTGTTGGGTCGTTAAGGTCGAGAAGAATTGCTCCAACGCGGTAGTATCCTTTTCCTCCATTTTCTACACCGTGGTAAAGAGTAAGCCAACCATGTTCGGTTCGAAGGGGAGGAGTACTTCCCCCAATTTTTTCCTCCCAGCTGTTGTCAATTCCTTTAATAAGGAGTTGGCTAGGTTCGTTCCAAACCAATAGATCGTCGGAAAAGCGAATCCATATGGCAGGGTGCTTTGTTCCATACTCATCGCCGACCCATTCCTTTGGGCGGTGTAGCATCGCAAATTTATTATTAATTTTTTCTGGGAAAAGAATAACATCTCGGTCGTCCATATTCGACTGTGTTATACGTCCCAATCTAAGCCATGTTTTAAAATCTTTGGTCATTGCCAATCCGCTGTTGGCAATATTATTCTTTAGGAACAGTGGAGCATTAGTTCCAACATTTGGTGTGAGGACTACGTCGTGAGCGAACTTCCAGTACTGACCCGGAGGGAAAGGTCTGAAAGCGTATGTGATATAGTAGTAATCGTCGAACTTAACAACTCTAGCATCTTCAATACAGCCAGCATCGGGGCCATCGGGATTGGGTACTAATGTTGGTTTGTTCGATGTTCGTTTAAAGTTAAAACCATCGTTGCTTGTTGCCAATCCAAAGCGAATAACATGCTCATTGTCATTTCCTGCGGCTCTGTAGAGCATATAGAATTGTCCATTTTCGTGATAAACTCCAGGATTGCATACAACCAAACTTTCCCAATCGTTGTCGGTGTTAGGTGATAAAATAGGGTTGTTTTCGTATTTTTTTAAGATCATAAAGGCTAAATGTTTTTATTTGGTTATTGTTGATTTATTTGTTTAGAGTGAAACTTCCATTTTAAAAGATGCGAGAGGGAGATTTTCGGAGTTAAATATTGTTCCCATGGCTGCATCGTGCCAGCAATACCGGACTATCTGTGGATTTTTAATATTCGGATTGCTTAGTTTTATTTGTTTAGATGTAATAGTTACAGTAGCAGGCCAAAAGTTGATGCCATCGTCGGACAGTTCAAAATCGTGCTGTTTTCCATTTGCACTAAGACCATTATATGTGTTGGTGAATGCTATTATCACGCTGCCTTTTTCTAGTTTGGCTTTTGTAGGTATTGGATATTCACAGGCAACTTTTTTACCGTATGTTTTTGCTAAGGCTATTTTTGCAAGCCTATTGCCAACTTCTTTCTTTTTTGCTGGATGAATATTATTAGGTTCTCCTAAATCAAGGGTAACAACCATTCCTGTGGTGGGCACTTGATGTTCAACGACTGCTTGTGCATCGCGCATTTTAGTCGCATTGAATGGTGCATGACCATTATAGCAGTATGGTGCAATTTGTACGTAGTAAAATGGCAGTTCTGTGCAAAAGTCTTTTCGCCATGCAGCAATAAGGTTTGTAAGCATTTCGGTGTAATTTTGATATTCACTTACGTTCTCTTCGCCTTGGTACCAAACGCAACCTTTAAATTTGTAGTTAATAATTGGGTAAATCATTCCATTATACAGTGCAGCAGCATTGGAATATAGCGGTTTCCCTTCTCTGGGTATTGGTTTTGCAGAATACAGGTCGAATATTTTCGAGAAGGACCATTCGCCAGTCAGCGATATTCTTTGTGAGTTACTTCCAATGGTGTAGTACATTTTATCGGCAGGGCCAGTAAGACCACCGCCCCATAGAATATTGAGAACTTTTGCCTCGATTACATTTTCACCTGTTTTTACTTTTGCTGACGGTATTGTAAAGTTAATAGCACTATAAGAATGAGAATTTCGAACTTCTTCCCATACAACTTCGCCATTAAAAAGAATTCGTCCTAAATCGTCCATGGTGCCTAATGAAACCTGAATATCTTGCCCTTTTTGTGCTTCGGAGATGTTAATTGTTCGTGTTAAACTAACTTCGCCCATTTGGTTGCCGATATCGGCCTTCTCGAAGTTTATGGGTAGATTTAGGATTGTATTTTTAGTAACATTAGTCGATGTTGATTCCTCGGATTCATCAATCCAACTTTTCATTGCATTGATGTACTGTTCTTCAGTTTGATTTAATGCTTCCATCTCCAAGTTACGTTGCAGAATACGGTCAGCATAAATTGGATTGTTTTTCATAACATCAAGGGGAAGCCAGCTTTGAATTGGTGAACCTCCGTAGGCCGAAACAACCAATCCTATGGGAACGTTAAGTTCTTGGAATAAATCCTTTCCGAAAAAATAGGCAACTGCCGAAAACCATTTAGCGTTGTTAGAATCGCATATTTTCCATCCGCCTTTAGGATCAACTTCGTTTAATGTATCGAAACTTTCTTTTCGTCCGATAGTAACCATTCTAATGTATGGATAGTTTGCCTTTGCAATTTCTTCCTCGGAGTTTTCTACTATTAAATTCCACTCTGGAAAATTTTGCAGTACCATTTCCATATTACTCTGGCCGGAGCATAGCCATACCTCACCAATCATAACATTGGACAATGTCACCGAAGATTCCTTCGAGTCCGTAAGTGAGATAGTGTACGGTTTAAAGCTAGCGCTTGGAGTATTTACGTCAACATTCCAATTTCCTTCACTGTTGGCTTTAATTTGGATTTTGGTGTTTAACCAGTTACAGTTGATCGTCAAATTCTCGTTTGATTGAGCATATCCCCAGAGCTTTACTTTTGAGTTTTGCTGTAGAACCATGTTATCGGTGAATATGGTTGCAAAACGGGCTTTGTCCTGAGCCCTGCCCATGAGTGAAAATGCGATAAGGAGTACGGTACTAATTCTACTAATCATTTTCATAGGTTTTAGGATATACATCAATTTACTAGTATTCGTTTTCGGTTATCAGAATGAAACTTTCCGACTTAATCATCATTGAATAGGGCTCTTCTTTTATCTTTATTTCTGTAGTGAATGGAACTGGAAAGCCTTCGTTATTTGTTGGTGCAATTATCTTTTGATAAACATAGATTTTTGCATTGTTAATCGGGCGAGGGGGGATTATGCTTATATCAATATCTTTTTCGCCAGTATTAACCATAGCAATGGTTAATTTACCGTTGCTTTCACCAGCAACCATTTTTAGACCATCGGTTTTTGCATATTCGGCTTTAAGTATGTTTGTTCCTTTTGGAAAGTAGCGGCACATTAACGACCACGTATAGTACCATGGACGCATTTCTTCCTCTTCAGGTTTACCAAAAACTTCTTCGCCCAGAGTATTCCACATGCCCCATAGCTTAATGTTATGAATGTCGCCAGCATCACCATTTGAGTGCATAGCATCATCGAGCATCCAAACAGCCATGCCTGAGAGTTTCTCATTCATAACCTCCATGCATAGCAAAGGCATATCCAATCCGTAGAAGTATTCGTACACCAACATGTTACAATCCGAACCTTTGGTGAAAGGGTGATTAATAATTCTCTCTTGTTGCATAGCCATAAGGCTAGAGTCTTCGATTTTGTAGTATTTATAGCCAGCTTCACCAAGTACGAGTTTTTTCCCTTTAGGAACTTGCTCTACATACTTTTTTAGGGCTTGTGCAAATTGTCCACTTCGAACCTCATATTGGCCAGGATATGCGTGAATATCGTAAATCCCGATAATGGAATCCATGTCCTTTGCCGATTGCCCAATCCATTCATATGGTTGATATTTCGATTCCGAATTTTTGTATCCCATAACAACATCGGGTGCTCCGAATCGAACTTTCTGCGAAAGGGTTGGATACTCTGCCTTTTTTGTATTGAACATGAGAACCATTTTCTTCCACATTTCATAGTCTCCATTTGTGGACGACCAGTTACCATCGGGTTCATTGAAGAGGTTGTAGTATTTAATACATGTAAAACCTTGTTCGTTAACAAGAAAATTTAGATAATCTACAGCCATGTCTATCCATGCAGGATCTTGTTTTAATTCCCATTTGGGTGGGTTAAACTCACCAAAAAGTACCGTTATGTTGTTTTTTTGACAGTAGGATAAAAGTTTGATTATCGATTTTGAATTTCGATCCTTGTAGTATTTTCCGTTTTTTGCATTGTAGTACCTATATGGACTATTGATTAGGCATCGAACAAAGTTGGGGCGCATGAAGTCGAGCCTTTTGTATAGTTTGTCCCAATCTGAATCGGAGATACTTGAGCCCCATTGTTCGGCTTCGTCGTATGGATCCCACTGAATGCCGTTGCCTATGTAATCTTCATTTATAACCTCGTTGCTGATTCGAATAGCAATGCCTTTTGGCTTGTTGCATCCAACGAGGATAAATAAAGTTATCGGAATGATAATTTTAAAATTCATAGGATATATTTTTTGAGTAATGGTCATTTTTGCGGCTTTTATTAGTCCATATTTGTGAATAGGAAGAATGATTGTGGTGGAAGTGAAAGCGTTTTGGCGATTGTTGGGCTTAAATTGATTGAGTCGTCGGTAAGAGAGGGTACAGCAAAGCCATCATTGTCGGTTGCCCCTGTAAAGTTTGAGTCTTCTCCGGCAATATACTGGTAAACCTTAACCGATGTCATTACTAATTCATTGGTTGCTTTAAGGTCGATTGTGTACTTTACAAAATTAGAATTAACAATAGCTATGGAGTATCTTCCATCTTTAGTTCCAACAACAGCCCTTAGCCCTTTCTTATCAGGTAGTGTAACGTTTATTATTGATGACCCTGCCGGAAAATATCTGGACATTAATGATGCTGGATAAAACCATGGTCTTATATTTTCATCGGATGCATTTTCAAACTTTTCGGAACCTAAGATATTCCAAAAGCCCCAGCGCTTTAGTTTTGTAGAGTTGCTACCATCTGAGTTGTACATTGCATCGTCGAGGTTCCATAGGATTATTCCAGAATATCCAGCAAGCATATTTTGCATGATAGCATCAACAACGTCAATCCCATAGAAAGAATCGTAAATCATCATATTGCTGTCATCCGAAGCATATTTATCATTTGCCTTACGGAGTGCATTTTCGATTCCAAGTTCGGAAAGGGTAGAGTACTTGAAGCCAAATTCGCACATGAACATTTCTTTTGCATTGGGAACTTCGTTTTGGTATGATTTAATCATTTCGAAGTATGTTCCAGTACGGACTTCTGTTTCGGTGGGATATGTGTGGATGTCGTAGGCTCCAACTTTATCGCCAAGTTCGTAGTTTGTATTGGTTATCCACGAGATTAGATTGGTGCTCCAAACGGCAACATCTGGACCTATAATTTTTATTTTTGAATCAATATTTTTGGTTATAAGTTTATCGTGAAATTGCTCTATCAGTGATTTCCACAACATGAAGTTTCCATCAATGCTAGACCAACTTCCATTTGGCTCGTTTACCATATTGAAATACTTAATACATGTGTAATTTTTGGTAACAATGAGATAGTCAAGAAAATTCACAGAATTGTCTAACCATTGTTCGTCTATTGAATTATCGCCTTTGTGTCCCCATTCTCCAATTATTACTGTAATATTCTGGGCTTGACAAAAATCCAGTATTTTAATTAGAATATCGTTGCTTTTTGCCGGATTATATTCTCCGTTAATCATATAATTCCATCCATCGCTAACCATTATTCGTACTAATGGAGGACGCATGAATGTTACGCGTTTAAATAGTTTGTCCCAATCTTCGTTGGATAATGATGGCGTTCCAATCCATTCGGTTAAGATGTCATAACCGCCCCATTGTACTCCGTTTCCAGCGTAGGTCTCTGTAATTATTTCCGAGGTGATAACTATTTCGTCGTTTGTTTCTTGCAATGATGTTGCTTTATCGTCGCACGATACAACAATTAAAAGCAGTATAAGTGAAACTGTTAGTCTATATGTTGTAAACAACCAACGCATAGTTAATAATCTGTTTTCGTATTTTTAATAGAATAGCCGAGGTTGTTTTATCAACCCCAGCTATTCAACCCTTTCTATTTGCTCTTAGTAATTTCAATCCAATACTTTCGAGGATTCGATACGAATCTGTCGTAGTCGGTGTAAATATTAGTCCAATCGTCTACCCCGCTAAGCGTGAATGCAAAGGCATGATCAATAACTGTTTTTGTTATTGTTCGGCTAGCATCGGAGTATAGAGTTTCTGTTCCTGCTTCAACGAAATCGCAGGTTGATGTGCTTCCATCACTAAATGTGAAAGTAACGGTTCCTGCTGCGTAATTTCGGAGCCAAGTTGCTTCACCTTCGGGAATTTTACGGTAAAAAGAATTTAAGTCTACATCAGGATCGCTATTTATATAGGTGAAATTGGCATACTTACCATCGTTTCCTGCATCATTAACAATAGTTCCATAGCTATTTCCATCTTCGTCGATTCCGCTAAGAGTGAATGTCAATGTGTTGTTTTTTTCGGCTGCAGGTCCAGTAGATGCATCCCAGCACCACGATTTATCGGTCATTTCAGCAACAGATGCCCCGCCATAAACTGGGCCTGTACCTCCATATACTGATAGCGCTGTTATATTCCATGTACCAAGTATCGTTTCGTTGAATGGCGAGAGTTTTATAGTCCAGTTTAGAGGATCGCCATGAACTGGAGTGATTGTTATTGCTGCTGAATTTTCAGAATTCTCAAAATTCAAAGTTTCGCCAACAGTTGCCGATGCTTTTGCGCCATACGATACTTCAAGTGCAGTAATTTCTATAGCACTAAAGTCTTCGCTAACAGAAGTGTTGTAGGTAAACTCAATGGTTGCAATGTCGCCATTGCGGGTAATTGTTGCGTTGCCGACTTGTCCATTGAATGAGATTCCTAGAATATTTTTTTCCTTGTTCCAATTGCCGTCGTTTACCTCATCAAGTGGATCCTTTTGACATGCAGACAACACTGAGATTGCTGCCATTGCCAATATTATATATTTTATTGATTTCATGTGTGTAATAATTTGGTTATCTGAATTGATAATCGATATTTTAGAAATTAATTATTACTTAGATGCATTAGGGTTCAGGTCTATTTCGAGTTGAGGTATGGAGTAGAATGCGGCTTCCTCTTCTGTTATACCTGCTGCAATAGCCTTTGGATCGGTGGTGGTTACCATTGCCTTCCTCCTTAAATCGTATAGGCGTTGTCCTTCGAATGCCAACTCCCAAGCTCTTTCCTGAATTACAGAATCTCTGAATGCTCCAATTTCTAATCCGCTTGTAAGATCGTTGAGTCCTGCTCTGTTTCTAATTTGATTAATCCAATAGTAGCCATTAGAGGTAGGTCCAACTGCTTCGGAATAAATAAGGGCTACATCAGAGAATCTCATTAAAAATGGTTTTACGCTAGACTTTTGACCACTAAAGTTTGGATCGACATATTTACGAGGAAATGCATAGGTGAAATCGGTACCCATTTTTCCAATAACATTTCCATCCTTATCGTAAACTTGGGTTACGAGTAGTTGTGTCTTTCTTTTATCAGTAGAAATATAGCTATTGTAGAATGCGTTGGTGGTTTTAAATACTTCCCATCCATAGGTACAGTATGTAAAACTTCCATCGGGGTTCTGAAGGTAGTATGCAGCACCAGCTACCCACGGGTGAAACATCATTCCTATTTTAGAGTATTGTCCCTCATCGGTTCCCGATACGTCCATAGACATGATAAATATGTGCTCTGGACCAGTGGGATATTCTACATCATAAATATTTAAGAGATTCGGGTCGAGATGGTATTCCGATTGAGAAGATAATACTTCATTGGAATAGAAGGCTGCACTATCGTACATTGTGCTTACATCTTTTGTCATGTCTCTATATTTAGGAACATTACTTTCTTTTGCTGATGCAATTGTAAGGTATGATTTGGCAAGAAATGCTTGGGCTGCAACCTTATCGGCACGGCCAACGGCTCTGTTTATTTCTAGGTATTCTATGGCTACTTTTAGGTCTGCATTAATGAAGTCGTAAAGTTCATCCATATCTTTAGCCATGTTTGGGGAGGTTTGTGAAACCGTTTTAACCATATTTCTCTGAATAGGTACTAAGCCATATATTCTGGATAAATTAAAATAATGGTATGCTCTTAAAAAGTGAGCTTCGCCAAGAATTTTTCTTTTGGCATCTTCGTCAAAGGAACTGTTTTCCACATTCTCAATAACTGCATTTGCTCTATTAATACCGATGTAGCAGTATTTGAAAAAGTAGGTGAGAGTTTCGTTATTGGCATCAGATTTCCAATTGTTTAAATCTTGGGATCCGTATGCTTCTCCATCTTTAACATCGCAAATTTCGGAAGCAAGTTCTCCTATGTAGAAGATACCTCGGGAGTATTCTATAAAATTTAAGGTATTGTATGCATAAAGTAATGCAGATTCTGCATCTTTTGCTGTTTTGTAGAAGTTATCGTCCGAGTAAAACCCATAAGGATCTTCTGAAAGGTCACATGACGAGATGAAAATTCCGCAGAATAGTATTGTTAATATTTTCGATTTCATAGGTTCTATTGTTTAAAATGTTAATTCTAATCCAAAAGTCCATTTTCTAAGACGAGGGTAACCTCCATAGTATATTCCATTAGAGCCAACTTCTGGATCGTATCCTTTAAATTTGGTGAATGTGTAAAGGTTTGACACATTAAAATTGCAGCGTAGATTATCTAACCATTTTAATTTTTCAAATTTAAAGTTATAGCCTATGCTAATATTTTGGATTCTAACAAATGAACCATCTTTTACATACCAGTTAGATATGTGATATTTTCTGTCTTCTCTCAAGCTTGGATAGCTATTATTGGGATTGTCCTGAGTCCAACGTAAAGGCATGGTGTTGGGCTGTCCTCCCCACATATTTTGGTAAAGTACATCGTTTCCAAAAACTCCATTTAGGAATATTTCCATATCAAAGTTTTTATACCGTCCGTTAAGAGATAAACTCATGGTGAAATCAGGATTGGGATTACCAATGATTGTGCGATCGTCATCAGTAATTTCGCCATCATCGTTTATATCTACATATTTAAACTCTCCAGGTTGCGCTTCATCTCCAGTTAAACCAGCAGCAAGGCCTTCGGCTTCGCTTTGTATAATTCCATCAACTTTGTATCCATAGAATACGTTTACTGCTTTGCCAATTGCCAGTATGTTAGGATATTCGCTGAACGTAGATAGAGATGAGCCCCAGAATTCATATTTCATTCCGGTGTTTGGATCGGTTTGCAACCCAGTTGCAACTGCATTTCCAAGATCAATTACTTTATTTCTATTCCGAGAGTAGATAAGTGTGGCAGATAGACTATAATCTTTATTACGCAAAATATCTCCAGTTACAGTAAATTCAAAACCTTTGTTTTCAATTTCTCCATCATTTACCCACATTAAATCGTAGCCTGAAGATAGAGGTAGATTCTTTTGGCGTAATAGATCGGAGGTGTTCTTTACATAATAGTCTAAAACGAGTTGGAGTCTATTATTGAGAACTGCGATATCAAAGCCAATGTCGTATTGCGAAGTTGTTTCCCACTTTAGATCTTCGTTTGGAATTCCGCTCCATACCTTAAAGCGGTAGTCGTCGCCAGTTAAACCTGAAACATAACCTGGGCCTATTGTGGTTTGCCAACTTCCATTGTAGTAATACTCTTCTGTGCCATATTTGCTAAGCGTTTGATATGCTGCAATTCCTTGATTGCCTGAGATTCCGTAGGATGCTCTGAATTTTAGCTCGTCAAATATGTTCAAATCTTTAATAAAATTTTCTTCATGTGCTTTCCAGCTAATTGCACCAGATGGGAAGTAGGCCCATTTGTTATTGGCACCAAATTTTGTAGAGCCATCGGCACGCATTGTTAAGGTTGCTAGGTAGCGGTTTTTGAAAGCATAATTAACGCGACTCATGAATGATACTAGTTTGCTTTTAGAAAGGCTGTTGGATAATTCATTCATTTCAGGATCACCAGCACCCATGTTTTCGTTGCCAAGACTTTCGTTTACAAAATTGTATGCTGTAAGTCCAGAACTACGTGTCATGTAGTATTCATAAGAGTTTCCTACCATTGCAGTGACACTGTGGTCCTCGTTGATTTTTTTATCGAAAGTAAGGTAGGTCTCGGAAACAATATAGTTGTCGAGCCAGTTTGCTATACCTGCTTGTCCATTGTTTGAATCAGCGCTGCTATATACATCGGGATAATAAGTGTCTGTAACATATGTTCCGTATTTATAGTTTAGCTGTGATTTAAGAGATAGCCAAGGGCAAAATTTAATATCTGCTTGTAATGAAGAAAGTAAATCTAGTGTTTTGGTTTCATTTTTACGGAGATCTGTTAAAGCCATTGGGTGGGTGTAATCGGTGCTACCTGCCAAAAAGTAAGTTCCATCATCATTGTAAACAGGCCAAAGTGGACTGCGGTAATATGCAAGGTCAGCATTGTAATGTCTAAATCCTCTGGTAAGATTATTTGAGGTGCTAATGCTAAAGAAGTCGTTTACTTTGTGGTTTACACTCAAGTTTACTATTCCTTTTTTGTAAACATCCTCAATGTACATTCCCTGTTCATCGAAGTAGTTTGCGCTAAGATTAAATGACGTTGTTTTATTTGCACTTAAAATATTTACTACTGTATTATTAGTGATAGGTGCATCGCGAAAGACAACATCATCCCATCTTGTATAGTATGGCCAAGATCCACTTATTATTTCTTCTACAGAAGGATAGTATACGCCATTGGGTTGTGTAGTTCCATTGTATAATGGTTGGTAGCCTGCATTAATTCTTTGCTCATTGCTTAGTTGTGCCATAAGTGCAACATTTCTCCAGATGTTGAGTTTGGAAGAAAACTGCGATATGGATGTTTGTTGTTTAATGTTGATTCGAGTTAGTCCTTCACTAGCCCTATTGGTGGTGACAATAATTACTCCATTAGCACCTCTTGAACCATAAATTGCAGATGCAGATGCATCTTTAAGTACCTCTATCGATTTTATATCCGATGGATTTATTTGCTTTAGGTTTCCAGCGTCGCCCATGGGAAAACCATCAACTACTAAAAGTGGAGAGTTGGAGCCGTACAAAGAACTTTCGCCTCTGATTCTTACTGTAGAACCCGACCCTGGATCCTGTGATGAGTTTATTACCTGTAAGCCTGCAGAACGCCCTTGTAGTAATCCATCGATAGAGTTGGCTGGAGTGCTGTTTAAGTTTTTTACTTTTACTGTACTTACCGATCCTGTTAGGTCGCTTTTTTTAACAGAACCATAGCCAACGACTACAACATCTTCCATTGCAATCGATTCTTCACTTAGCATAATTTCAATGCGTTTTCCATTGAAAAGAACAGTTTGAGGATCGAATCCCATGAACGAAATTTGGATTGAATCACCCAGATGTGCGGGAATGGAGAATTCACCGTTTTGATTTGTTGAAACTCCTTGGGTTGTACCCTTAATTACTACGGTTGCGCCTATTAATGGGTCTCCCGTTTTTGTTTTCACAATACCTTTGGCATCTATTTCCTGAGCATGCAAGGAGATAGATATGAAGGTTGCGAAAAAGAACATGGTAATTGCTAAAAGCCAACCATTTAAATATCTGTTTCTCATAGATTAGTTATATTGATTTGGTTTTAGGTATTTATTCGTTGCAAAGTATTGTAATAATATCCTATTCATATAATAAATATTGATTAAACTATAATATTATTTTGAACATGAATTTTGGTTTTGATATCTAATATGCATAATAACAGTTTTTTATATATGTTAATTTTTATGTATATATATTTTATTATATGATTTAATATGTATACTTTTGTATATACAATAAATAAACTATTGCAATGAGTACAATTGTTAGGGAGATTACACCCCTTAAAAGTGAAGACCTTTTTATACTGCTTAATAATAAACAGGCCAAGTTCGATTATCAAATTCATTTTCACTCCGATTATGAATTAAATATGGTTTGCAATACAAGTGGAAAGAGAATTGTAGGTGATTCTATGGAACAATTCTCCAATTTTGATCTTGTTTTGCTTGGATCCAATTTGCCGCATGTATGGAAAGCCCCAACAATGGACGATACGTATGTTATAACAATACAGTTTCACGATCAGGTGCTTAACTCATTTCTTATGGGAAAGCGTTTATTTGCGCCTATAAAAGAAATGCTAGAACGTTCCTCCAGAGGATTAGACTTTTCGGAGGATACAAAGCAGCGAGTACAAGGGCGGATTTTGGCTTTAAGCCAATCGCATGGGTTTAATACTGCTCTAGATTTTTTCTCGATTCTGTATGATTTAGCAACATCGCAAGGGCAACGAACATTGGCCAGTTCAACCTATGATACTTCAAGTGTGATAAAGGAGACTAAGAGCCGTCGTATTGCTAAGGTTTGTGACTATATCGAGGAGAATTATAAGAATGAAATTAAGCTATCCAGCGTAGCGGAGTTAATAGGGATGTCAGAATCGGCATTTAGCCATTTCTTTAAAAAGAGAACTAATCGAAGTTTTGTTTCGTACCTTAACGATGTTAGGATAGGCCATGCTACTCGTATGCTTTTTGAAACAACTCACAGTGTGGCCGAGATTGCGTTTCTTTCGGGTTTCAATAATATCTCAAACTTTAACCGCATTTTTAGGAAAAGCAAAGGCCAGACTCCAAGCGAATATAGAGCTTCGATTCAAAAAGTGTTAACTAAGTTTTAAATATGTACAGATTTACTGCGGTATAACAACAGTTCCCATCAATACCTGTAGTTCAACTTCGGCAGTTTTGGCCTGCATTAAGGCATTTAGGTATCGGTATTCTGCATCGAGATACTTAATTTGAGCATCGCGCAGCTCAATATCGCTAATAATTCCAATTCTGTACTTCTCCATGGCAACATCAGAGTTTGTGCGTGCTAAATCGGCCGATTTCTTTTCAAGTTCCACCAAATTTTTTGCAAGCACAAGGTTATTGTAGTACTTTATGGCTTCGCCTTTAAGATTCTGTACCTTTTCTTGATTCGATAAATCCTGATTGTCTCTGTTTATTTTGGCATTTTTGATGTTACGGTTGGTGTTAAATCCGTTGAATAGCGTAATTCCTGCGCTAATGCCAAAGGCAGGTCCATATGTGCGATATAGCTCTGTGCTACCCTCGGGGGTTGATGTTCGGGAAAAGTTGTATGCCGATGATAGATTAATCTTGGGATAACGTGATGCCTGTACTTCGCGTATGGCTAACTCCTTCAGTCGTAAGTTAAGCTTTGCGGCTTGTAGCTCTTTATTCTGATTTAGTAGGTTGTTTATTATTGAGTTTAACTCAATGGCAGTAACCTCGGGTGTTATTTTGTTAACCTCAAAATTGATTTCGGGTTCGCGTCCAATAAGTTTATTCAGGTTGATTTTTAGGTTCTGGATTTTGTTTACTTGCTGGAGCATTTGTGACGAATCGGCTCTGTAGTCAACCTCGGCTTGCATAACTGCAATTTGGAAGCTGGTTCCAATGGTTGCTTTCTCGTGTGCAATTTTGAATCTATCGCGCGATAGCGTAAGCATTTCGTGATAGTTTTCGAGAAGATTATTCTCAATTGAGATTGTGTAGTAGTTTATAATTATTGATGCTGCAATATCCTCAATGGTCATTTGAAACGAGACATTACTGAGTTCTTCCATTGTGGAGTACTTTTGCTTGCTGGCAAACATGGCAAAGCCATCAAAAATGGTCCAGTTCAGTTGAATTCCAGACGTAAGTCCTCTATTTGGGTAATTACTGTTATCATATTTCGATCCATCAGAGTATTCTTGCTTCAAGTTATAGTTTGAGTTATTGCTTGCAGCAGATGCATCAATTTTAGGCATCATTCCCGCATTGCCCATGCTGTTGTTGTTAGTGGCAATAGCAATATCGTTTCGTGCTATTCTAATCGAAAAGTTGTTCTCCATTCCCAGCTTAATTGCGTTGGAGAGGGAAAGCGTATCCTGACCAATAGCATAAATGCTTGTAAGCATAAATACTATCATTAAATATGATTTAATAAAGTTCATAGCATTCAAGTCTTTCATTCTAAATTCTTTTTACAACCAATTATCGGCAATACTACTCTTCATCGTGTTTTATTATGTTTGCTTTTTTAGTTGATATATATGTGTAAAGTGCAGGAATAACGTACAATGTAAGTATCAACGAGAATAGTAAACCTCCAATAATTGTGACACCCATAGGAATACGGCTGGTTGATGCTGCTCCTAATGCCAGTGCAATTGGAAGTGCTCCAAATATTGTAGCAAGACTGGTCATAAGGATAGGACGTAAGCGTTGTTTGGCAGCAAATTCAACGGCCTCTATTTTATTCATTCCTTCCTGTTTCTTTTGGTTCGCAAACTCTACAATAAGAATACCATTTTTGGTAACAATACCTACTAGCACAACAATTCCAATTTCGCTAAAGATGTTGAGCGTATGGCCGAACATCCAAAGCGAGAGAATTGCTCCTGCCAAGGCGAGCGGAACTGTGAACATAATTATTAGCGGATCGCGAAAACTCTCGAATTGTGCTGCAAGAATAAGGTAAACAAGTACCAATGCAAGTAGAAATGCAAATACTAAACTGTTCGAGCTCTCCTCGAATTGTTGCGATGTTCCTGTTAGAGTGGTTGAGAATGTGTCGTCCAATGTGGATTTTGCTATTTCGCGCATTGTTTCAATACCCTGTCCAAGCGTATAACCCGGAGCGGGAGATGCATTGAAAGTTGCAGAAACATAGCGATTATAGCGGTATCGTTGAGGCGGAATACTTTGCTCCGATGTTTTGATTAAACTACCCAGTTCAACCAGAGCTCCATCGTTGGCTCTTAGGTATATTCCTTTTAAATCGGACGGATCGTCGCGATAGCTGCGTTCGGCTTGACCAATAACGTAGTACTGTTTACCGTTACGAATGAAGTATCCATAACGCTGTCCGCTAAAGTAAAGTTGCAAAGCTTCGGCTATGTCTCTAACTGCGATTCCTGAGGCTCTTGCTTTATCGCGATCGATTTCGATAACCAATTCGGGTTTGTTGAACTTAAGGTTGACATCTACAACCTGAAAATGAGGATCGGCTTGTGCTTTAGCCAAGAATTCAGGAACAGCTTCTTTTAATTTCTCAAAGTTTGGTGCTTGAATTACAAAGCTTACGGGCAAGCCGCTACCCCGACCTGTACTTATGGTTTGATCCTGAAGAACGTACGATCTTGCAAATGTTTGCTTACGAAGATATGCCGATATTTGATCGGCAAGTTCAGCTTGTGATCGGTTACGCTCGTTGGGCTGCTTTAGTAGCATTCTTATGAATGCGCTATTGGCAGTTCCCCCTGGAGCCGTAAGCTCTATCATTGCTTTCTTTTCCGAAAAGGTATCAACAAATGATGCAATCTCACGCATATATTTATCCATCGACTCAAACGCAGTTCCCTCTGGTGCTGTTGCTTGAATCGATAGTCTACTCTTATCTTCCATTGGTGCTAATTCCGAAGGAATAACTCGACCAATAAAAATAATGATGGCAATGGATAGTGCCATTATACCTAAGGCAAGCCAGCGTTTATTCATGAATGTTACGAGAGACCGTCCGTAATATTCCGATAACCATTGAATTCCTTTTCCGATAGCTCCCATAATAAAGCCTTCTTTTTTGCTTTTTCGTAGGAGTTTGGTGCTCATCATGGGGGTTAGCGTAAGCGAAACGAATGCCGAAATCAAAACAGCACCTGCAACAACCACAGCAAACTCTCTAAATAACCTACCGGTAACACCGCTTAGGAATACAATTGGCATAAATACAGCGATCAGCGTAATTGTTGTCGATATAATTGCAAAGTATATCTCCTTGCTACCCGCATGTCCAGCCTTGTAGTTATCCATACCATGCTCAACTTTTGAGTAGATATTTTCCATCACCACAATTGCATCGTCGACAACAATTCCGGTTGCAAGTACAATTCCCAGCAGCGACAGTACATTTATGGAGAATCCTGCAAGGTACATTATAAAGAATGAACCGACTAGCGAGATCGGAATTGCAATAATTGGAATTAGTGTTGTGCGCCAGTTGCGCAGAAATATAAAGATAACAACTACCACTAGGGCAAATGCCAGAAGAATGGTTTCCTCTACCTCGGAGATTGCTTTACGGATTGTAACAGTTGAGTCGTACGCGTAATCGAGTTTGATATCGGTGGGTAATTCTCGTTTAAGCTGCTCAACTCGCTTGTACGCTTCATCGGCAATATCAATATAGTTGGCTCCAGGTTGAGGGTTGATGGCAACACCAATCATGGGAATTAATCCATTTCCTCGAAGAATGCTCCTTTCGTTTTCGGCGGCATATTCGGCTTTGCCAACATCTTGTAGTTTTACAGGAATTCCACTAACATACTTTATGATAAGATTATTGAACTGATCGGGTGTTTCTAATCTACCCAAGGTTCTGATGGTTAATTCGGTATAGTAACCTTCAATTCGTCCAGTTGGAAGTTCTATGTTTTCGCGGTTAAGTGCATTTTTTATATCAACAGGAGTAACACCAAATGATGCCAATTTCTTTGGATCGAGATATAAACGCATGGCATAGCGTTTTTCGCCCCAAATATTTACCTGACTAACACCTGGAATTGTTTGAATCCTTTCCTTAATGACATTATTGGCAATATCGCTCAACTCAAGTAAGTTTCGCTTTTCGCTTTGCACGGTTATGGCGAGAATTGTTTCGGCATTAGCGTCGGCCTTAGTTACGATTGGAGGATCCGAATCTGGTGGAATATTTCTAACGGCTCTTGATACGCGGTCGCGTACATCGTTTGCAGCGTCCTCCATGTCTATACCCAATTCAAACTCAATGGTAATTCTGCTGCTTCCATCGGAACTCGAAGAGGTGATTGACTTAATACCAGCAATTCCATTAATGGAAGCCTCGAGTGGTTCTGTTATTTGAGCCTCAATAACATCGGAGTTTGCACCAACGTACGAAGTAGAAACGCTAACAATGGGCGGATCGACACTTGGATATTCTCGAACGCCAAGGTAAGTGAAACCAATAAATCCGAAAAGTACAACAACAATAGATAGCACCGAGGCTAAAACTGGCCTATTTATGCTAACAGATGATATATTCACGTGTTAAAATTTTATTCATTAAACCTCGAAATACTATTCTGTTTCGTTGACATTATCAACAATATTAACCTGCAGGGTTGCTCCTGTTTTTAATGATGTTAATCCAGTTACAACCAAAGTATCGCCAACAGAAAGTCCCGTTATAACCTCGGTTGAAGTTCCGGTGCGTTCGCCAATTGAGATCTCTTTTTGCATGGCTTTTCCATTCTTTACGATAAAGGCTGTTTGCTTATCCATACTAGGAACAATGGATTGGGGGGGAATCATAATTGCGCTAGGAAGATTTTGGAACACTATGTTTACCTTGGCAAATGAGCCAGGAAGTATTTTTCCATTGGTATTGGGATATTTTGCACGAACTTTTAACGATCGGGTATTGGGATCGATAGCCGATTCCGATGCGTAGATAAACGCTTCGTACTGTGTGGGCGAATCGCCTGCTGTGAATAGAACCTTGATTCCGTTCTTTATATAACTAGAGTAGCGCTCGGGAACGGAGAACTCAATTTTTAAGGGATTATCCTGAACAAGAGTAGCCAAAGTTGTATTGGTTGAAATGTATGCTCCCATACTTACATATCTAAGTCCAATGCGTCCATCGAAAGGTGCTCTGATTTCTGCTTTCGCAATTTGAGCTTTGGTTTGTTCTATTTCTGCTTTAATTCCGTCGAGTTTATTTTGGGCTGCTTCGTAATCCTGAATACTTATTGCGTTAATTTCGATAAGGCGTTTTTTACGCATTTCGTCATCGGCAGCTAGTTTTTCATCGTACTGCTTTTTTTGAAGTAAGGCACGAAGTTCACTGTCGTTAATACGGGCCAGTAAATCACCTTTATTCACAAAGCTACCCTCAGTCAAATTCATTTCAATCAGTTTACCCGATGACTCCGCTTTAAGTTCTACCTGCTCATTAGGTAAAATACTTGCGGGAACCTGTACAATTCTTTGTATTGGCGATTCCTTGATTATAACTGCCTCTACAAATATTCCTGCGCCACCTCTTGTGTTTTTCCCTTGATCTTTAGAGTTTGATGAGTTGCTGCATGATTGTGCTATTATTGCCAAGCATACTAAAACATAAAATGCAACGGTTCTTTGTTTTATCATATTTATATCGTTTATTATTTCAAGTGTTGGTAATATATCGGACATCTAATCTTGAAAAAAGATTAAAAAGCAATAAAAAATTTGAATATTTAACCAACAAACCTAATCTTTAGACTGTGGTAAATTTATATATCAAATTTATTGCAATTTTGTAGTTGTAGAAAATGTGGCAGGAAATAAAAACTAATATTGTTTATTAATTACTCAAAGCCTATAAAAATGGAAAAATATTCACAGAATAATGTATTTTCATATATTTTCCGGATTTATTCGGGAATCATTTTAAAATGGCATTTCCGAGAGATTAAGATTTTTTCAGACATCGAATTCAATGATCGACCAGTACTATTGGTATCGAACCATTTTGGTTGGTGGGATAGTTTTATTATTTGGCATTTAAATCGAAATTTTATTAAAAAGAAGTTCCATTTGCTTTTGGCCGAATCGGATCTGAAAAATCAATCGTACCTTAGTAAAATTGGAGCATTTACTATTTCAAAAACCTCTCGAGGGCTTTATAATTCTTTGATTTATGCAGCAAATTTACTGAATGAGGATAATAACGTTGTGGCAATTTTTCCGCAGGGGAAGATGTTTAGTCAGCATCATTTAACGCTTGAGTTTACTAGAGAGGTTGAACGTCTTTTACAGGATCGTCCTAAATGTAGAATTGTAATGGCTGCTAATTTGATTGATTATTACGGTTTTAAGAAGCCTACACTGTCAATCTACTTAAATGAGTATCTTTACGACGATGGTTTTAACTTAACTCAATTTCAGTTTGCTTACAATATGTTTTTGAAACAGTCTATTTATCAACAGGATAAACTTTTTAAGTAATGATTCTTTTTTACCTGATACTTCCATTTGTCGTTTTTGCTGTTATAAGGCTGTTGGTTGCTTTATTCAACTTCATAACGAGTCCGACGTTGAGGGCGACTAAGCCTATCTCGGACAATATGGTATCGGTTTTAATTCCTGTGCAGAACGAGGAGAAGAATATAGAGAACTTACTGATTGATATATTGGATCAAACCTACACTAATATTGAGGTGATTGTTTATAACGATAGATCGGTAGATTCTACATCGCAGGTTGTGCTGGAGTATTCGAAGAATAATCGGAATATTAGTTTGATATCGGGAACTGATTTACCCGAAGGATGGGGCGGCAAGAATTATTCTTGCCATAATCTGGCTCAGAGGGCAAAGGGCGATTATCTAATTTTTTTAGATGCCAAAGTTCGCCTGAAACCTGAGTTTATTGAGAATTCGTTAGGTTTTATGCAGAAGAACAGGTTGGCACTGTTGTCCATTTTTCCTAATCAAATTATAAAAACTTTAGGCGAACGAATAGTTGTTCCGTTAATTCAGTGGATTTTTATTTCGTTACTTCCTTTACGATTAGTGCAATGGAGCCGTAAAAGTTTTTTATCGGCGGCATCCGAACAAATGATGATGTTCAAAGCCGATATATACCGGAAATATCAGTGGCACGAGCAATTTAAGGAGAAATTGTTTGCAAGCAATTACATTTCTAAGTCTGTAAAGATCTCGCAGTATAGAGCGGCGACTCTTTTGGGCTCCGAGAATGATATTAGAAGTAGAGAGTACAATTCCTATAACGAAACTATCAATGGCCTTTCATCGGGAATTTGCGATTTTTTCTTGGGGAATCATCGAGTAATGATTGGTCTTGCTGCAATAACCTTTTTTTCGCCAATTCTTATTGCATTCATAATGCCATTTCCATTGATTTTTGCCTACTTCTTTTCCGTAATCATGGCTCGGCTATTGGTTGCTCAGCTGAGTAAACAATCATTAGTTTTGAGTGTTTTACTTTTGCCATTGCAGCAGTATGCATTTATTCAGATTGTTCGCAAATGGATGAAGGTGAGTAACTATCGTATTTTTACAATGAAAGGCCGCAAGATAAGCCCTGAACAATGATTTATCGTAAACTCATTCGTTTTTTTCTAGTTGCCGTTCTGGTCGTAACATTTCAAAGTTCATATTCCCTTAATAATTACGATGAAAGGCTTTACGGTTGCTTTGTGTCGAGTAATATGGCTGAGTGGGAGAGGGTGATGACCGATTTGGAGCGAGATTTAGATGCAACACAGAACATTCAGATTGAATTTCAACTGCTGCATGCGCAGTACGGATATATTGGCTTTTTAATAGGTTCCAGTAAAACGATTGTTGCAAGCGAATACATTGCTAAGGCTGATAAACATATTGAGAAACTTCTTAAAGCCAATCCCCGATGGGTTGAAGTTATTGCTTTGAATGCTGCAATTTTGGCCTATAAAATAGCAATTGCTCCCTATAAGGTAATTTACCTTGGAGCACGAAGTGTATGGATGCTCGATGATGCGTTGGAAATGGATTCCGATAATCCGTTTGTACTGATAGAGAAAGGCAATTCTAAACATTATGCACCTTCGTTTATTGGTGGTAATCCACAAAAAGCGATTGCTTTTTACCAAAAGGCAGCAAATAAAATCAAGGAATCGAATCAAACTAAAACTTGGTGGTATTTAAATACGTTAACACAAATGGCATTAGCCGCCGAAAAAGCAAAAGATTATAAGTTGGCGCTAAAAATTTATAAGGAAATTCTTTCCATGGAACCTAATTTTAAATGGGTTAAGGATGATTTATATCCAAGGATACTTAAAAAGTGATTTGATTATTGAATATTTTTTCGGTTATATAACATCCTAACAGTTGTTTTCTTCCTCCTTAATTTTTATACTTTCGCATCTTTAAAATTAAATGTATGAAGAGATTACGATTGGCAATTATTTTAGTTTTATGCTTTAGTTCTGGTTCGCTGTTGGCACAAGATTCATTGGTTACAAATTTGAATATTGAGGTAAAGCATAAAGTTTGGGCTACAATACTTACCTCTTATTATACAACGATAAAGGGTGATGTAAAGCCCAAGAGTGCATTCGAAATGCCAACGGCATTATTTGGGTATTCAGCAACCTTTTCTAATCAACTAAAGGCAACATTGATTTACGATGTATCCCGTACAACCAACGATATTAATGCTACGGATCAGGATGGAAATCCATTGAACATTTCTTTTAACGAGGGCAGTAAATACACTGCATACCTTAAAATGGCCGAGATTAAGTATTCACCTGCTAGTTTTATTGATTTAAGAATTGGTCAACTTTTGAATACGCAGTATCTAACAACGCAGGATAAATTCTGGGGTTATCGATATATTTATTTTACCTATCAGGAGGTTCACCGTTATGGTAATCCTGCGGATTTTGGTGCACAGGTTGATTTAAAATATGGCGATAAGTTACTTAATCAGATTTCTGTAACAAATGGTGAAGGACCATTTAAGAAGCAGGACGAAAACGGAAAGTTTCTTTACTCCAACAACCTTGAGGTGTATCCAGTTAAGGGATTAATTTTAAAACTGTATGCTGATTATTCTCCCAAATCCGATACTGCAAAACTTGCAAAGGATAAATACGCTATTTCAGCATTTGCAGGCTATAAAACCAATAAGTTTCGTGTTGCAGTGGAATATAATAAAGTGTTCAACTATGGCTATCGCGAAAATTCCGATTACTATGGTTTCTCAACTTTTGGTTCCTACACAATCAACCCGAAATTTGATGTTTTGGTTAGGTACGATTATATAAACCGTTCAGCCACTTTAGATATAGAAAAATCCCATTTAATAATTGCAGGTTTGCAGTATCAGCCTATAAAGAATTTGCTATGTTCTGTAAATGTGCGTAATTTAAGTCCAAGTGATAAATTGATGGTTTACGGAAGTTTTGGAATAACATTCTAAGAGTTGAATTTACAAAGATGTAATTCTCATTCCTGCAAAAACAGGAATCTATTTTGATATTAATTGAGAAAAAAATTCCGGGACGATGCCCGGAATTTTTTTAGAAAGACTAGTAACTTACGATTTCTTTTTCTCCTCAACCACCTTGGCTTCGTAGCCTAGTTTCTTAATTGCTTCTGCAATTTTTTCAGGTGTAGTCTTGGTTTCGTCGTATTTAACGGTTACCAACTTTTCATCGACCGATGCGCTTACCTCCTTTACACCTTTTTCGAAGGCGATATCGCGTTCAATTTTAGCCTTACACGATTTGCAGTGCATACTAACCTCGTAAACTACAGTTTTATCAACCTTTTTTTGAGCATAGATCTCTGTAGTGCTTGCAACCATAAGGGCTACACCCAAAAGTATAAACATTAACTTCTTCATTTTTTTAGATTTTATTGATTTGACAATTCGTTTATTGTTTTGCAGGATATCCCAAAATATCCAGTTTCTTAAGAATAGTGCTTTTTACACTATCATCTTCGTAGGTAACGTTTACAGTTGCTGTTGCTAAATCAACCTCAACATTAGAAACGCCTTGGATGCTCGACAGTCCTGTTTTAACTGCATTTACGCATCCCATACATTTCATATTGTTTACAATTAGTTTTTCTGTTTTCATAATTATTGAGTTTTATTAGTAGTTATTATGTGTTTCATTTTATTAAAGAGTTTTAAAGTACGATCAACAAACAACCGTCAACGAACAACTAAGAGAATTATTTCCACATCGATATTCTGATACCTGCGTAGTACTTGGCTCCTGTAATTGGCCCCCAAACCTGCGATGCATCAAAATACTGGTTGTAAGGATTCTCTGGATAAATAATTGGGTTGTGCTGTTTAAAGCCGGTTAAATTCTCAACACCAATGTATAAATCCCATTTACGGAACAATTTCGTTAACTGAAAATTCATTGTGGTGTACGATGGGAAATCGATTCCCATTTGAGCATCAACAGGATAACCATCCATACTAGGTAATCGACCACCTCCATTGAGTTGTACGGTGTAATCGAACTGCCACTTCTTTAACGGGGTTTTATAGCTAATGCTAACCAAGCCTTTATTCTTGCTAACCAGCGGTTTCTGTTGTAACTCACCATTAATTGTGGTTTTAACATCGTTTATCCTGTAAGCCATAGTTAAATCCAAGCCTTTTAAAGGTTGAGTATTAACCTCAATCTGATAGCTGTTGGAGTACGATTTTCCATCGAGGTTGTAGAAGTAAACCGATGTTGCATCCCTATCGGTATCAACTATATACTGGTTTATAAAGTTGGTGTGATAGTAGTCTGTACTGATAGTTAGATTTTTACCCCAAATTTTATACCTCTGGGTGATGTTTAAACCGTAGTTCCAAGCCTCCTCAAGTTTGGCATCTTCCTCAAAAACAAATTGCCTGTTGCTTGCCAACAAATTACTATTCTCAGATATTGCCGAGGGATACCTATAACCTTTTCCTGCACTTGCCCTGAATGTTAGTTGCTCCCACGGTTTGTACATTGCGTGAAAGCGGGGAGTTGTAAAGTATCCAAACTTGCTATGATGGTCAATTCTGTACCCAGCCATCAATGTGAGTTTTTCAAGATACTTGTAGGTATATTCAGCATAAAAACCAGGAACTCTTTCGAACCTATTAAAATTGATATTATCAAGATTTTCGATATAGCCATCGTAGTTAAAATTAACCCCGGTTTTTATACTATGATTGGTGTTTCCCAAGTAAGTAATAAAGATTAGGTTGCTAAAATAACTATGTTGGGTAGCGTTGTAGATTCGTGCTCCATAGTTGGAGTTCTGATCGTGGTAAGTATACGAGTTAATCCATCCTAAACTTGTTGCAGGCCGGTTAAAAATATACCCAATTTTACTAAATGTTTCGAACCTGTTGGTGTGAATATCTATACCGTAAGGATTGCCCACAATTTGCTCGGTATTCTTGGTATAGTTTTTCTGTCCGGCAATTCGCTCTTCCTGCAAGTACTTAATACCAAAGTTTGATTCAAGATTTTTACCTTGATATTTCCATCGGTTAAATACATTGTACTGTGATGTTAAGGGATGATCAAGAAAACTGTCATTGTTATGGTCTATTCTGTTGCCAAGGTATGAGCCGTGTGCAAAAACCATTGTGGAGATTTTATCATTTACATCAACAGCATAGTTTGCGTTAAACTCCGACATTCCTAAACTATTTCCATAAATATTTAGGTTCATTTTTTCTTGCTCCCACGGCTTTTTATACTCAATGTTGATTTGACCAGTGATGCTCTCGTACCCATTTGCCACCGATGCAGTTCCTTTGGATATTTGTATTGATTCCATCCAAGTGCCAGGAACAAAACCTAGTCCATATGTCGATGCAATTCCACGAAGCGTAGGAATGTTCTCGAATTGCATTTGGGTGTATATACCAGCAAGGCCTAGCAGTTGAATTTGCTTAGCACCCGTTACTGCGTCGCTGTACGATACATCCACAGATGCATTCGTTTCAAAACTTTCGGAGAGGTTACAGCAAGCCGCACGCTTTAGCTCATTGCCGCTTATAACCTGAGTTTGAATAGGATTTAAGCGTTGCAGATGTGTGCCCGGTGCGGTTGAGGTAACGGTAACTCCTTCAAGTGTATTCGATTGGGTTAGGGTGTGCATCACGTGCTTTGATTTAAAGTCCACCGCAATTGTATCGGATTTATAACCAATAAAACTAATCACTAGTTTTTCATACCTCGGAACAATTTGAAGCATAAAATGTCCTTCGGCATCAGCCGATGCTCCAACAGTACTACCCAACCAAACAATATTTGCTCCTACCAACGGACTAATATTACCCTTTTCATTTTTACCATAAATATGACCGTGAATCATATCCTGGGCACTCACCATCTTGGTAAATGGAATCGTAAGTGCGGTAAGAACAAATAACTTACATAGAAATGTTTTTATAGTGTTATTCATAGTGAATTATCAATAATATTGATTGATATAATTATCAACAGATTTCCATTGTACAAATGGAAATACAATAACTTTCGAGTACAAAACTCGAATACTATGAATTTATGTGATAGATTTTTAGAGAATTATATAGAATCAGTATAGATTTTCCCCAATGTTTAGGAGGTGGAGATTCCGATTCGGCATATAAATTTGAAGCATTAGTGTCTTGTAAGTTGCTATTATTGCTCTCAATAGCAAATATTTTAACAATTAGCAAAGTTTTAACAATGGTGTTATTCAGCGATGTACTTTGAGTAATATCATCAAGTTTTATCGATATTTCCTTATTGCTACACCCACAATCTCTGTTGTCGGATTTAACTTGTAAAGTTTCGAAACCAGAATAAACTTGGAGAGGTAATTGAGAGTTATGACTCATACGACAACCAACCTCGTGGTAAAATGAGAAGATGGTTTTACCTTTGCAATTGCAATGATGCAAAAATATGGTAATACCACTCGATGCTAAAATTAAAGAAATAGCAATGGGCAGTGCAACTAGTGTATTTAAGAATCTTTTGAGCATCGTTATAATTCTCCAAATACATTAACGGTTTTAGTTATAAAAGGTTTACTTCGATTTAATTTTTTTTAATTCTTTAACGCTACAACTAGCGCCGCTGCATCCTGCGCAATGTGCCGTATTTTTGTACTTTGGGTTAAATGCCCGATACAATGAATACGATGTATAGGCAAAAGCCCCTGCAACTATTATGTAAACCGTTATTTCTTGAAACATTTTAGCGTATTTGAAAATTGTATTATCCAGAATTTCAAATTCATTGATTATATTCTTAACTGTATTAACCCAATAACCAAGTAGTCGAACAGTCAAATAGTCTTCTTCCTAAAATCCCATCAAACTTCCCACCTGATAAACCGTAAATGCAACCATCCACGCAAGCGCCGTTGTGAAAATTATGGTGAATAATGCCCACTTCCACGATCCCGATTCGTTCTTTATAGCCGTAATTACCGCAACGCAAGGGAAATATATCAGAATGAAAAGTAAGAACGCCATTGCTTTTAAGGGTGAAAATATCCTTTGTCCTTTCAACTCACCAGACTTAAAGGTCTCGTTTTGAAGTTTTTCAGACAGTGAATTTGCAATATGCGGATCATCATCGGCTTGATATAGTACACCCAGCGTACTAACAACAATTTCCTTTGCTGCTACACCCGAAAGTAAACTAACTCCCATTTTCCAGTCAAAGCCTAAAGGCTTTATTGCAGGCTCAATGAACTGTCCAATTCTGCCAAGATATGATTGAGCCTGTCTTTCAGCTTCCATTTCGAGTTCTAGGTGATGAATATTCCACTGAATACTATCGACTCTGCTATTGTTAACAGTTAAAGTGCTGGAAATGTTCTTTAGGTTTTCTTTTTCAAAAGATATTAATCCTTGGTAATCCTTGGAGAATTCCACGTTACGGGGAAAGTACCCCAAAGCCCATATGAAAATTACAGCAACAAGAATTACTCCTCCCATTTTTCTTAAGTACTGCGAGCCTTTATGCCACATATGCATTACGGTGGATCGCATTGTTGGAATTCTGTATGGAGGAAGCTCCATCACGAAAGGAATATCATCGGCTCTAAAGAATGTTTTCTTAAGCAATAGCGCGGTTGATATAGCCACTATAATTCCAATAAAGTAAATCAAGAATAGTAGATTGCCTGCATTTTCAGGGAAGAAGGCTCCTAGAATGAGAATGTATACAGGCAAACGTGCACTACAGCTCATAAACGGAGTTATAAGGATTGTAACAAGCCTGTTATTTCTATTCTCAATGGTTCTCGATGCCATAATAGCCGGAACATTGCAGCCAAATCCCATTACAAGTGGAATAAACGATTTGCCGTGCAATCCAATCTTATGCATTAGTTTATCCATTATAAATGCTGCACGAGCCATATAGCCTGTATCCTCCAGCAACGAGATGAAGAAGAATAGAATTAAAATATTCGGTAAGAATACAATTACACTTCCAACACCGCTGATTATCCCATTAACAAGTAAATCTTTGAGAGGACCTTCGGCTAAAACATTGCTCATAAAGTTGCTCAAAAGGTTTACTCCGTGCTCAATCCAGCCCATTGGATATTTGCCAATGGTGAATGTTGTGAAGAATGTTAACCAGATAAGGAACAGAAATATTGGAAAACCAAAAAGTTTATGGGTTATGAATGTATCAATCAGCTCTGTTGCTTGGCGTTTTTGGTGAGTTCCTTCCTTGAATGTTTCTTTTAAAGCACCGGCAATAAAACCATACTTTGCATCGGTTATAAGGGTTTCGGAATCTTCCTTGTATGAGTTTTCTAGTTTAGTAATCTCTTTTTCGGTTATGCTCGAAATAGTACTATAATTATCAACCTCCTTAAGAATCTTGTTGGCAAACCTATCCTTTTCAATCAACTTAATTGCTAAATACCTACTAGAATAGTTTACGGTGATATTCTCGTTTTTCTTGACCTCCTTTTGAATTGCGGAAACAGAATCCTCGATAGTTTGACCGTAGTTTACGTGAATATGACGAACTACCTTATCCTTCTCCGCAAATACATTGATTGTGGTATCGAGTAATTTTTCAAGACCTTTTGATTTTGATCCAACGGTTGGAACGAATGGAATTCCAAGCATTTTTCCAAGTCCTGCGTAGTCGAACCTATCGCCGTGGGCAAGTAGTTCATCAAACATATTCAGCGCAACAATCACCCTAACGTCCATATCAATTAGTTGTGTTGTTAGGTAAAGATTTCTCTCTAGGTTTGATGAGTCAACCACGTTAATTACAATATCAGGATTGTTATTGTGGATATATCTACGAACAAAAATCTCCTCGGGAGTATATGCAGTAAGAGAATATGTGCCTGGTAAATCGGTGATATTGAATGTGTAACCTTTGTACTTGAAATACGCATTTTTGGAGTCAACGGTAACACCGCTGTAGTTTCCTACGTGTTCGCGTGAGCCAGAAAGAGAGTTGAAGATGGTGGTTTTTCCTGCGTTTGGATTTCCTACAAGTGCAATATTTATCGTTTTACCCGATACCTTAACACCTGTATCAATAATTTCAGGTTCAGAGAATGTTGTAAGTGAATTACTGTGATGTTCAGCAACAAGTTTTTTTGCTTCCTCAGGTGTTACAACCTCAATCAATGCGGCTTCGTTTCTACGTAGCGATACTTCATAGCCCATTATGGAGTACTCGATGGGATCCTTTAGCGGGGCGTTTTTTACGACAATAACTTTTTTCCCCTTTACAAATCCCATTTCGGTGATGCGTTTGCGGAATGCACCACGTCCCATTACTTTCGAAATTATTCCGTATTCGCCATTCTGAAGTTCCGATAAAAGCATCTTACAATAATGTAATTAAATTAAACGTTAAAAGTTGAATCAACTTTCAACTTATGCTATCAACTAAATAATGGACTAAATGTTTAGTTGCAACTGTTTTTTAGTCCAATTTATATTGATTTAATTTGCAAAAATAGCGTAATATTTTGCTATAGCATTGTCAAAACTTTATTTAACGTCGTAATCGTATGAACACCCCTGATGAACTTTTCGATCGAATCAAAGATATATTAGGTTCTTCACCTGAAAATATGAGTATTCTGGAGGATATTGTTAGTATTGATGTTCAGGTAGAATACTATGAAAGAGTTGCAGAGTTACGGTGTGCAGAACCAATAAATAGTTACAGTTCCGATGATTTACTAAGCAATAGGTTGTCTGCCAATGAAGTTCAAGATTTCTTAATTCAGTTAGCAGGAACCGATGAAGTTGAGAATTATAGGTTGATTGAGAAGTATGTTGCGAGTGCACCTGAGGAACTTAAGGAATGGGGTTTGATGGCTTTAAACGAGAGTCGTTTCCATTTAGTATCGTCATTGTCCGACGATAGTGGCGTTTTTATTAGTACTGGACTTGGTGGAAAAGATGGAAAGTTACGTTACTTCGTGGTTTTTGTTCCCAGGAACAGTGATTTTTCCAATGAACATGTAAAACTGGTTGTCGATGAGGTTAATTTCATTTTTCCTCGTTATATGTCGGTTGTGGAGCAGATTGAGATATTGGATTGTTTTGTTTGCGTAACTGCATTAATTCCAATGGGAGTTGCAGTAAACGAGCCAATAAAGGCTGTTGTCGATGAGTGTTTATCGTTAGGATGTTTGTTAAGCGATGGATATATTGTTACCAATGTGAAGCAACTATCGCTCGATGAAATTCAAAAAGTGTTAAACCATGAACCTGTCGATGGTATGCCATTCGAAGAGCAATAAAAAAACCGGCATCGCCGGTTTCTATTTTACTTTTCAAGATCCTCGAAACTTATGCCCGAAAATTCTGTTGTAGCCATTTCTAATTCTTCCTGCTCGAACATCTCGCTGCGGGGGATAACCTCTTGATTTGTTTTAATGTAATCAACAACTTCGTTCAATCCCTCAAGAAACTTCTCAAAATCTTCTTTGTACAAGAAAATCTTATGCTTTTCGTAGTACATCTTACCATCCTTACCCATGCGCTTTTTGCTCTCGGTAATGGTTAAGTAATAGTCGCTGTTGCGGGTCGATTTTACATCGAAAAAATAAGTTCTCTTGCCTGCTCGAATAACTTTAGAGAAAATATCCTCCTTGTCAGCCTTTTCAAAATCATCAAGGTTATCAAATCCGTCCATCATCTCAACAATAATTAATTTAGGTTAGGTTTTAGGTTTTCTACCACCCAAAAATAGAAAAATATTTGTGATTCGATTAGTTTAGGCAAAATTTTTAACAAAAAACTTCCAATTACTTTATAGTTGTTAGTTCTAATGAATGTTTTTTCACTTCTACATTTTTAAAATTTATAAACTAGTCTGGATTCTGACTTCTAGGTTATACACGATCATTTAACAGTTTTTTGCTTTAAACCTTGTCAATGTTTTAGTCAATATAAAATTTGGGTGTATCTTTGTAATCTCAAATAAAAAAAGAAAATACGTTCTTATACAATGATTAGCAGACGATTACTACGAATTAAGATTCTTCAGATTCTTTTCGCTCATTTCCGCAGCGAAAATGATTCGTTAAACAGCATCGAAAAGGAGCTATTCCTTAGCATCGATAAATCGTATCAACTTTACCATTTACTGTTAATGCTCCCCGAGGAGCTTGCCGATTTTGCCCTGAGTAAAATCGATTTGGCCAAGCAAAAATTGCGTCCAACTCCCGAGGATTTAAACCCCAATACTCGGTTTGTCGACAATAAGGTTATTGATAAGTTAAGGAATAATCATGACCTGATTAATTACTCGTCTGCAAATCGTTTAAATTGGAGGCACTATCCCGAGTTAATTAAGAGCATCTACAATATGATGGTTGCTAGTGATTACTACAATCAGTATATGAATGGCGAAAATGCTGGTTTTGCAGAGGACAAGCAGTTCTTATTAAGTTTCTTCAACAAGGAATTGGGTGCATTAGATGATTTTAACAATTTCCTTGAAGAGCAGAGTATATACTGGAACGATGATTTGGAGTTTATGCTTAGCATGGCTTCGAAAACCGTTAAAAAGTTTGATGAGGAAACTCCTGAAACATCTCCTTTAATGCCTATGTTCCGGAACGATGACGATGAGGATTTTGCAAGGCGTTTGTTGCGCAAAGTTGTACTTCGACATGCCGAAAATGTTAAGTTGATTGAAGGATATACGCAGAACTGGGAGGTTGATCGTATTGCCGGAATGGATATCCTGATCATGGAAATGGCTATTACCGAGATTATGGAGTTTACTTCAATTCCTGTAAAGGTTACGCTAAACGAGTATATCGAGATAGCTAAATTCTATAGCACCGAGCAGAGTAGCACTTTCATTAATGGTATTCTTGATAAGATTATTCTCTCGCTTCGAAAGAACAATCAGTTTGTAAAGCAGGGTAGAGGCTTGGTTGGTGAGGATGATGCTCGACTTATCTCTTCCGACGAAGATATGTCCGATTCAGAAATATCCGATAACTAGATGTACCATGTTTCGTAGGTTATTTTTTCCTTTATTTATAGTTGGAGTGCTTGGCTTTTGTTCTTGCTCTTCTTCGAGTACAAAATCGCAAGAGAATATTGTGGAATCGGATAGTAGTGCAGTTGCCGATCTTGAGTATATTGAAGATTTCTTTGATTTTGGAACAATAACCGCTGGCGAAACAGTGTCTCACACCTTTAGGTTCAAAAATTCTGGAAATGGAGTTCTTATTGTTAAGGATGTTATTCCGAGTTGTGGTTGTACTACATCGAAACTCAGCTCCAAAATGCTGAAACCTGGTGATGAAGGAACCGTTGAGGTTGTGTTTAACAGCACTGGATGGTACGGATCGCAGTATAAATCTGTGACTCTACGAACCAATTCGCCTATCAGGGAAAAATCGGTTACAATAAAAGCCAATGTTGTAGAAGGAAGCAATTAGAGGTGTTGAAGCTAGTTTAACTTCGTTTAACTACTGATGTGGGGCTTTCTTAAAATTAATTATAACTTTGTGCTTGAAATTTTAACTAGAAACTAAATTAAATTATTGGATATGAAAACATTACTTTTTGTTATTTTACAGCAGCAAGCTAATCCTTGGATGACATTTTTGATGTTTGGTTTGATCATCGTTGTTTTTTACTTCTTCATGATTCGTCCTCAGATGAAACGTCAGAAAGAACTTCGTAAGTTCCAGGAATCATTATCAAAAGGCGATAAAGTAATTATTGCTGGAGGCATCTACGGTAAAATTACCGAGATTAAGGAGGAGTATGCAGTTGTTGAGATTGATAACAATACAAGTGTAAAGGTGATTAAGAGCACTATTATTCGTGATGCTAGTGATATTCAGGCTCGATAAAAGAATTTTATAGTTATATTTACAGGATTCATTGTAATTTACTTACTTTGAATCCTGTAATTTTTTATACAAATTGGACTCTACATTACTTAAACAATTCAATATTGTTGTTAATCGCGAGAAAGCTAAGTTAAATAAACGTCTCGCCATATTCCTGTTTTTTCTATTTATCTCAACTATCTTGTGGTTTCTGATTAAGTTGAGTCACGAGTACACAACTGATTTGGATTATCCTATTCAGCTTGTAAATCCACAAAAAGGAAAGGTTATAGTTGGTGCTCCGCCGCGAACATTACAGCTTAGAGTTAAGGCATACGGCTTTACCTTGCTTCGGTATAAGTTTATAGCCTTGTTAAATCCGTTACAGATAAACCTTAAGAGTGCTAAACTTAATAGAAATTCTGATGGTTCTGAGTATTTTGTTGTGATGTCGGATAAGTTTACCTCTTTCGTATCGCAACTTAGCGATGATATTGTTTTGCTTGGAGTTCAGCCCGATACGCTTTATTTTAACATGACTAATGTTATAGATAAAGAGGTTGCCGTTAAGCCCGATATCTCTGCAACATACGCAAACCAGTATATGCTTGCAGGGCCAATTTCAGTCAAACCACAGACTATAACAATAACAGGGCCGAGTTCAATTGTCGATACTATTTACGAGGTAAAAACTCAAAAGTTGATGTTGAATTTATTGGCCGAATCGAGTAAGGTTAAGGTTACGTTGGCTTCAATTCAGCAAGTTGCGTTTTCTCAGAACGATGTTAAGATCGATATCCCTGTAGAAAAGTTCACGGAAACAACGCTTGATGTTCCTCTTGTTCCGCTTAATGTTCCAGAAAATGCACAGGTAATTCTATTACCCGAGAAGGTTACTATTAAGTGCAATATCACTGTAAGCAAGTATTTTTTGCTGAAACCAAATCAGTTTAGGTTGGTGTGCGATTTTAGTGATGTTGATGCCATCTCGGGTGGGAAAATTCGGATAACTGTCGCTAAGCATCCTGACTATGTGGCAAGAATCGATTTTCAACCCAAGTATGTTGATTTCATTATTAAATCGAAATGACACTTAGAGTAGGAATAACTGGCGGAATTGGAAGCGGAAAATCAACTGTTTGTAGTATTATCGAAACATTGGGTTATCCTGTTTACTATGCCGATTTGGAAGCCAAGAAAATTTCGGAAACAGATGCAGATGTTATTGCGGCAATTTCCGAATTGTTTGGCCAGGATATCTATGTATCAGGAAAACTTGACCGGAAACGTTTAGCTTTGCGCGTTTTTAACGATAAGAACCTTTTGGTTGGATTAAATAGCATTATTCATCCTGCCGTAGCAAAGTACTTTAACGAATGGGCTAATCGTAATTCTCAGAATTCGATTGTTTTTGAAGAAGCAGCTATACTGTTCGAAAGTGGCGCGAATAAGTTGTTGGATAAATCGATTCTAGTTACGGCACCAATTGATGTTCGGATTAAACGTGTGGTTGAAAGGGATGGTGTTACCAAGGATGATGTTAAACAACGAATGGCGAATCAGTTCTCGGAAGAAAAACTGATGGAGTTAGTCGATTTTGTTATTTATAATGATGGGGTAAGTTTGCTTTTGCCCCAGGTATTGGATGTGATTGAAAAGTTAAAAAGTAAGAGCAATGACTAAGTACGGAAAATGGATATCGGGAGGATTGGGCTTATTCATGTTTGGGCCAATTGGAGCAATTATTGGATTTGCAATAGGTTCGATATTCGATAGTGTAGAAACTAAGGTTTACACTGGCGAAACTAGCCGAAATGGTTTTATTGTAAGTTTATTGGTGCTCTCTTCGGCCATAATGAAAGCCGATGGCAAAGTTCTTAAATCAGAATTGGATTATGTACGCGAGTATTTCTATAAGAATTTTGGACCAGCAGCAGCACGAGAGGCAATGCTTTTGCTACGCGATATTCTAAAACAATCGGTTCCGTTGAAAGATGTTTGCGTTCAAATTAAGGATAATGTCGATTATCATTCACGTTTGCAGTTGTTGCATTTTCTTTTTGGCATTGCTCAGGCCGACGGTGTAATTAGCGTTGAAGAGTTAAAGATTCTTGGTGAGATTGCTGAACATATGAGCCTTACCAGTGCCGATTTTGATTCGATTAAGGCAATGTTTATTCCTGATAACGATAAGTATTACAAAATTCTAGAGATTTCACCTTCGGCAACCAATGAGGAGATCAAGAAGGCTTATCGTCAAATGGCAATAAAGTATCATCCCGACAAGGTGAGCCATCTTGGCGATGATGTTCGGTTAGCGGCCGAGCAAAAGTTCAAAATGGTAAATGAAGCCTACGAAAAAGTTAAAAAGGAGAGAGGCTTTAATTAGAACGAGTTTTTATTTAAATTTCTGAGAATTAAAAAAAGTCATATAATACTTTTTCAATGATTTTTCATATTTCAACTTTTTGAGTTTATTTTGCAATTGTTCAATAAAACTAATTTATGGAAACAACATTAAAGGAAATAATTTCAATTTCAGGGCAATCCGGATTATTTAAGTTTGTATCGCAGGGTCGCCAAGGTATTATTGTTGAGTCGTTGATTGATGGAAAACGAATCAATGTACCAGTTACCGCAAAAGTTAGTGCAATATCCGATATAGCAGTATTTACAGATTCTGGTGAGTTACCTCTACGCGATGTGCTTGCTAAAATCAGAGATATGGAGGATGGCAAACCTGCTATCAACCCAAAATCAGATTCAAAGGAAATTGTAAAGTACTTTGGTAAAGTATTGCCCGATTTTGACCGCGATAGGGTTTATACCAGCGATATTAAGAAGATTCTTACTTGGTACAATCAACTTCAGCAGCATAATTTGCTCGATTTACTGAAAGAGGAAGAACAACCTACCGAAGAAAACGAGGAATCAAAATAGTAAAAGGCGGTTTTAACCGCCTTTCTTGTTGTTCGGAAACTGTTAGTTTAGTCCCGATAATTCAGTAAAATCATTCACTATAGTGAGGTTGTAGTTTAGTTCTTCTTTTTTATGCGTAGTTGCCAGAGCAATTACACTCATTCCCGCCGATTGTGCCGCCTTAATTCCAGAATGAGAATCTTCAAAAACCAAACAGTCTAAAGGATTTGTGTTAAGCAGATGTGCTGCTTTTAAGTAGATGTCTGGATTTGGTTTGCTAAATTCCACCATAGAAACATCAACAATTACATCGAAATACTTCCTGATATTTAGGCTATCTACCACAAAATCGATATTGGAAATTGGTGCCGATGATGCAATTGCAATAGGTTTTCCCAATTGTTTTAAATTTTCTAAGAGGGAAATTAACCCTGGAATTGGTTTAATGTCATTTCGGTATATATCTCGGTAGATTATCTCTTTCTCTTCGCCAAGTTCCAATGCTTCATCAATTGTCAGGTTCTTTGACGAAAGGGAGTTTAGTATTTCGTGGTTACTTTTGCCAAAATATTTTTGTCTAAAAGAACTAATGTCGAATGGGTAGTTGTACTTTTTGCAAAATACTTCCCAAGCGTCGAGATGGTAGTATTGGTTATCGACAATAACACCATCCATATCAAAAATTACAGCTTTGAACGAAATCATTTTTATTATTTAAATTTGAAGAATTATCGGTACAATTTTCGTTATATTTTTGTAAATAAAAAAGAACTCTATGCGACAACTATTCTTTACTGTATTTATTGTATTTGGAGTAACATTTAACTTGTTAGCTCAGAGCAATGAACCTATTCTTAAAGTTTTACCCGATACCGTTCGCATGGGCGAAATTCAGCTTAGCGATTTGTCGGAGGAGAGTGGCAAGGTTCAAATCGA
The DNA here is from genome assembly GCA_050180705.1 of Bacteroidales bacterium. GTDB lineage: Bacteria > Bacteroidota > Bacteroidia > Bacteroidales > Tenuifilaceae > SB25. The sequence goes on from JBFXDX010000007.1 coordinate 165,750, forward strand.
AGTTTATAACGAGGGAAAGCGTCCTCTTATTTTGAATGAGGTTACTGGCTGTTGTGGTACAAATATCAAGGAAAAGCCTAATGCACCTATTTTGCCAGGTAAGAAGGGAACAATAAAGGTTGAGTTCAGAATTGAACCTCGTCCTCAGGTTATAAGTAGGACTGTAACAATTAAATCGAATGCTTACAACTTAAAGGTTGTAAAGGTTCCTATAGTTGGTTTGGTTATTCAGGATAAGCAGGCTAACGAAATAGTTTTATAGTTAAAAAGAAAAGGATGCTTTTAAAGTATCCTTTTCTCTTTATTACTATAAGTTCTTCTTGAATATAACTTCGGCCTGAGGGCTTTTAATCAAAGTGTTTACACCTCCAAGGCAACCGCCTTCGCAGCACATCACTTCAATAAAGTTTTTATCTGTTTTACCGCTCGCAATTTGTTTTAGCAACGTAATATTTTTTTTGTCGATTCCGTTTACTATTTCTGCATTTACTGTTGCCTTGGTTTGTGCCTGAATTGCATTGGTAACTCCACTTGAGTATGCAAAGTGGTAGGCTGGTGTCGATGGATTACTTGTGCACTTGTAGGGCTCTAGATTTGCAATCTCAATGTCTTTAGCAACTAGTAGCGACCCAAATTCTTCGAACGACATCATATAGTCTACCGTGTCGAGATAGTACGATTCTACCCTTTTGGCAATGCATGGTCCAATAAAAACAGTAATAGCATCGGGATATCTCTCTCTGGCAATTTTACCAGCATAGTATAATGGCGATGGGGTTGATGAGACTTTATCTTCTATATCGGGGATATGTTTCTTTACAAGTTCTTTGTAGGCAGGACAGCACGATGTTGTCATACATTGATGCCCTGCTTCCATGCGTTCTTGCCATTCTGCACCTTCGTGGGCAATTGTTAAATCGGCACCTTCGGCAACTTCAACTATATCACTAAATCCTGCTTTTAGAATGCTGGAGTATATTTTACCGAGTTCTTGTCGGAATTGGCCTGCAATTGCAGGTGCAACAAGCGCAACAACTTTTTGGTTGCCCCTCCAAGCCTTAAATATCTCGATAAGGTGTGTTTTTTCTACAATAGCTCCATATGGACAGGCTGCAATACATTTTCCGCAGAAAATACATTTATCGTAGTTTATTCGTTCAATTCCAGATTCATCTTTCTCGATTGCACCTATAGGGCAGGACTCCTCGCAGGGAACCGGTTGATAAACTATTGCATGAAATGGACATTCCTTTAAGCATTTTCCACAGTTAATGCATAGTTTATGGTCTATTTGGGCTTTCCCATCGACAAATGATATTGCCTTTTTAGGGCAGTTAACTGCGCAAGGCCGAGCTTCGCAACCGCGACATAGGTTGCTTATTTGGTAACTTCCATGATTGCAACTGCTGCAGGCTTCGTCAACCACTGTCATTGGAATTGGTGTAACCTTATCGCGTTGGAATGCCTTGGCGGCATACTCATGTAACGTGCAGAGTTCATCCTCTTCGTCATCAATATTAAATGCCATAAGTGCCATCATTTTGTACTTGATGATTGCTCTATCTTTGTGAACGCAGCATCTTATTGGTGTGTTTTGTTTTGGTCGCATTAGTAATGGGACCCTATCTATTTCATCGAGGATTGTCTCCTTATCGAGCATCTTGCAGAGGTGCACAAGTAGCTCTCTCCTGGTTAGAAGTGCAAAGTTATTTGGTGTCATTGGAAAGTGCTTTTTCGATGTAATTAATAATTTTCTCGATAGATGCTTGCTCAATAAGTTCATCGTTTACTGTAACGAACGGGGGCTTTTTGCTTGAGTCTTTGCAGTACTGACCGCAAACCATTCCTTTAATTTCTACTTTCGATTTAATATGCTCGGGCAGGTGATGTGCTAATTCTGGAAGTTCAGAGCCTCCCATTACGTGGCACAATGTGCCTGTGCAGATTTTAATCGCAATTTTGCTGTTTGTACTCATGGGTATCGAAAATTATTTACTATTAAATAAATTGAATGTCAACATCTTTTAGGTATTTCTCCTTAAGTATATATGCAATTTTTTTGATCACATTTCTTCTTATTTCCAGTTCTACAGGCAGAGTTGGATCCTGATGTGCATCGTTGATTTTTGTACCTATTATGAATTTAATATGATCGTTGGAAAGTATGTACTTTATTATTTTTCCTGCAGGATTCTGACTCGAAAGATGCTTTCCGCTTTCTAAAAATTCGGCCACTTTACCGATAGTTAGAATTCCTTCGGTTACCAAGTCTATTCCATTCATGTGTGAGATAGGAGGAAGTTGACTATCACCGGAATAAAGATCGGTTTCGATTTCGAGTTTTAGCTCGCGAGAAATAATTTGAGCAGTAGTACCGCCGCATATTATTTTATTCCCATCGAAACATTTGATTGTATCGGCAATGAGTTTATCCTTTTCGGGTTTGTAGGGAGGACCACTGCAGATAAGAAGATTTCGGGGTTTCCTGAAATAAATAACAATGCATGATATGTCATCTTGTGCAACAAGTGAGTCGTTAGAGAGAGCCTTGCTTACTATTTTTTTCGAAAGTTCTTCTGCCGAGATTCTTGGATTATCGATCAATAAATCGGAGATGAAGTTTTCTATATCCTCCAGTTCCCAGCCAAAAGGCATATCGGCTCGTCCAATTCCGGATTGAGAAACACCATCGGAGAAAAGTATGATTCGGTCTTCGCGCTGTGCACCAAAACTACAGCGTTTAATATCGGATTTAAGGTTGGTTTTGTTGATTTCTTTTAGCAATGAAGATCCACGAAACACCATGAATGGAGGATTTCCATATTCAACAATACTTATTTCGTTGTCGTATTCAATGTCGACAATCGAGAATGTTGCGTAGCTTATCTTTCGGGTTTGATCTATTGGAAGCGTACTCTTTATGGATTGTGAGCTTCTTTCCAACGGTTGATGTTCAATAGTGAAGTTTAGTGCCATTGATGCTGTTAATGTTGCCAGAACATTAGCTTTAATTCCACTTCCAAGACCATCGGAGAGAACCGAGATTGTTCGACCTTCGTCGTACAATTTCTTGCTCAGAAAAACATCGCCGCAAACCTCATTCCCATTCTTCTGTATGCTTTTATGGGCAATCTCTATGAAATAGTCATTCGTTAACATCGTCACTCGATTGATATGAATCGATTATATTATGAAGCATCGTTTCGGTTCGCGATGCATTTTCGCCAAGTATGAACGCTGCTTTTTGCGCAGTTGCAAGGTTTTCGGTAATCACCTGTTGTAGTCGTTCCATTAAAATATCTTTGCTGAAATGTTGTTGGTCGAGCTGGTGAATTATACCGCAAACTATTTTGTATGGCTGTATCGAGAAAATGGATAGGTGATAAAGTCCATCGTCCATTCTAATATCTTTATTAAACTCGTCGAGACCCTTTTCTAGCGAATTTGCAAAAAGTTTGTATAGACTGGTGAGTTTCTTTAGGTTGGCACCCTCCATGCCAGGTTTAATTGAATAGATATCCATAACCTCGGGACCAAGCATTCTTGCAAAGTTTTGGTTCGATTCAATAATTTTTAGTTTATCATCAACTAAAACAACACCATAGGGCATCTTCTGTAGCAGAACAGATGCTTTATTCTGTGCAACCTTACGCATGTACGAAACGCACATATTCCGTTCGGCTATTCCGTCGAGCATTGCTTCAACAAATCGTCGGCAGGTTTCGTATCCGCATCCACCACAGTTTAATTCGTCTTTATCCGACATTTTTCCTATGGTTTTTAGTGCATCCTGCATCTCTTTTGCGCTATATATGCAACGTGTGAATGGTTTCGATGTAAGATAGTTGGCTGTAAGATTGAGATCGGAACTGTCTATCTTTTTAGCGTTTTTAGGAAAATGCTTACTTAGCGTGATAATTCTTTTTTCAGCAGTTGATTTTCCTTTTTGGGTGAGAGGACCATTCACACATCCTCCTTCGCAGGCCATAAGCTCTACAAAGAATTTACCCTCGATTTGAGTGGGAAGTTGTTCTAACATTCCCTTGATATTTTGTATTCCCGATAGGCTCATTAATGAGGTATCGGTTACTTCTAAGCGATTTTTTAGAGTAGCAATCATACCACCATCAACAGGGTAGTAGCTACCGTTATTTGCACCGTATGGTGCAAAATTATATTGAGTTTCGTCGGGTAAAAAATCTGGCGTTAGTTCGTATCCTTTGAGCCATTCTCTGAGTTCTTGGAATGTTATAGTAAGGTCGACACCGCCTTTGTATTCTTCACTTTCCTGTTTTTTCGAAATGCAGGGACCCGCAAAAATTATTTTAACGCTATCGCCATATTTTTTCCGAAGAAGTTTAGCATGGGCTTGCATTGGCGAATCGATAGGTGCAACTCTATGAATCTGATCGGGGTAGTATTTTTGGATAAGTTTAACTACCGATGGGCAGCACGATGAGTAGTAGAATCCATTTTCCTGTTTATCTAACCACTCTTTTGTTGCATTCGATACAAGTTCGGCACCAAGTGCAGTTTCCGAGACCACGGAAAATCCTAACTTGTAAAGTGCCTCAAGTAACTGTGCTTCGGTATAGTCTGAGAATTCGCTTTTGTACGAAGGTGCTAATGATAGCGCAACCTGATTGCTTGTAGAAAGAAGATATTTTGCCGCGTTTAGATCATTCCTGACTTTCTTTGCATTTACAGGGCAAATCTGAACGCATTTTCCACAGAATACGCATAAACTATTAATAATAGATGCGCTGTGCTCTTCAATTTTTATTGCCTTAACTGGACAATGACGTATGCACTTATAACAATCTTGGCAATTATTACTTTCGGTGTAGATTGCTTGCATTAGCATGGTTGTAAGTATTAATTTTTCCCGAAAAATTCGTCGAGTAATCTGATTGCGATATTTTCGTCAATCTCTTTGTAGGTTTTATCGTTAATGTGAAGCACTGGGCCTTGTGCACAGTTGCCCGAGCACAGTTGGCCTCTAAAATCAACTTTATCCTTTAAATTGTTATCGTTTAAGTACTTTTTTATAACCTCAAGGACTTGCTGATTTCCCCTGTTGTAGCAGGAACTGCCAAGACAAATAACGATTTTAAATTTACTGTTCATAATTACAAGATTTATAGGTTGGTTTATAAAAGTCATTTCTGTTGATTTTTTATCATCAATCAGAAATGACTTTTTTTGATCTACGAATTAACAATATTTTGATTAATTGCAACCTTCTTCTTGGTTATATATTCATCTATTGCAAGTGCAGCTTTTTTGCCTGCCCCCATTGCAAGTATAACTGTAGCGGCTCCGGTTACAGCATCTCCACCCGCAAAAATACCTTCGTGCGAGGTAGCCCCAGTTTTCTCATCGGCCTCAATGCATTTACGGCTATTTACTTTTAGCTTAATGGATGAGTTGTTAATTATTGGATTTGGAATGGTTCCCAAGGCCATAATAACCTCATCGACCATTAGTAAAAATTCACTGTTTGGAATTGGAGTTGTAGTACGTCGCCCTGAATCGTCCGATAGTCCTAATTTCATTTGAATGCAACGCATTCCTTTCACCCAGCCATTCTCATTTCCCAAAATCTCGATAGGATTTGTAAGGGTTAAGAACTCAATACCCTCTTCCTTTGCGTGAATAACCTCTTCGGCTCTAGCAGGAAGTTCTTCTTCGCTTCGGCGGTAAACAATTGTAACTCTAGAACCTAGACGTTTCGCTACTCGAGCAGCATCCATTGCAACATTTCCACCTCCAACAATAGCAACATGTTTTGCTATGGTAATTGGCGTATCGTAATCGTTGCGGTACGCTTTCATCAAATTGTTTCGAGTAAGAAACTCGTTTGCAGAGAATACTCCATTTAAGTTTTCTCCTTGTATACCCATGAATTTCGGCAAACCTGCACCCGAACCAATAAATGCTGCGTCAAAGCCTTCCTTCTCTAGCAATACATCGATATCGTTGGTTTTGCCTATTACATAGTTTGTAATGATTTTTACTCCAAGTTTTTCGAGATTCTTTATCTCTGCCTTAACAACCTTGTCCTTTGGAAGTCTGAATTCAGGAATTCCATATTCAAGTACACCTCCAGGTTTTTGAAGAGCTTCGAAAATAGTTACATTATATCCCATTTTGGCAAGATCTCCAGCACAGGTTAACCCTGCAGGACCCGATCCTATTACTGCTATCTTTCCATTTTTAGGTTTTGATGATATTTTTGGCTCAACATTGTTATCCCTGGCCCAGTCGGCAACAAAGCGTTCTAATTTTCCAATGGCAACAGGTTCGCCTTTTATACCGAGAATACATTTCCCTTCGCATTGAATTTCCTGTGGACATACGCGACCGCATATTGCAGGTAATGCAGAATCTTCTGATATGATACTTGCGGCTGTTGCAAAATTGCGATCTTTTATAGCCTTTATAAAGTTTGGTATTTTAACATTAACAGGACATCCAGTAACGCATAGTGGTTTTTTACATTCCAAGCAGCGTTGAGCTTCGCTAACCGCTTCTTCCTCGTTGTATCCCAAACAGACTTCGTCGAAATTTTTATTGCGCACCTCTGGATCTTGCTCGCGAACTGGGACACGTGAACGTCGATTATTCTTATTTCCGTTACTTGCTTGAACTGCTTTATCGAGATTACATTCGTGATCCTTTTCGTTTTCTGATTTTTCTTCTTTCTTGAACAATCGGAGACGTCGCATTGCTTCGTCAAAATCGACTGCGTGAGCATCGAATTCAGGACCATCAACACAGGTAAATTTGATTTTACCTCCAACTGTAACTCGACAAGCCCCGCACATTCCAGTTCCATCAATCATCAGAGAGTTTAAACTCACAATGGTTTTTATTCCTAAACGACGGGTGGTTTCGGCAACAAATTTCATCATAATCATAGGGCCGATGGAAACTACCAAGTCGTACTTATTACCTTCTTGTGTAAGTTTTTCTAGAAGTTGTGTTCCATTGCCATGAAATCCATCAGAACCATCGTCGGTTGTAATGTAAAGGTTATTTACAATTGGGCGAAATTCATCCTTGAAAATAATTAATTCCTTGGAGCGTGCACCAATTATAACATCGGCCTTATATCCATTATTGTAAAGCCATTTGGCCTGTGGGTAAACCGGGGCTGCGCCAACTCCTCCGGCAATGAATAATATTTTGAGTCTAGATAGTTCGCTGTCCAATTGATGAATGAATTCACTTTCAGTTCCCAATGGACCTACAAAATCGTGAATAAAGTCCCCTTTTTGAAGTTTTACAAGTTTACGGGTTGAATATCCAATTGCTTGTATCACTATATCTACAGTGCCTTCCTTTGCGTCGAAATCGCTTATAGTCAATGGAATTCTTTCGCTTTTGCTATCTGCAATTACTATAACAAATTGGCCTGGTTTCGCAGAATTTGCTACAGCAGGCGCTTTTACTTTCATTGAGTAAATATCGGGGGCAAGATGTTTTTTCTCAATAATCTCAAACATAATGTTGATTTTTAGAGCATTCAAGGTGAAAGAAAATTCACCTTGAATGCTTGTAAAACTTTTTATAGGTTACCTTTTGTTCCGTAGTAAACGGCGGTAAATATATTCTTGAAATCGCTTGGGGTTGCTGGTCTTGGATTGCTGAATGTACATGCATCAAGTGCTGCGTTCTCCGAAATTTTGTCAAGTTTTTCTTTGAATAGTGATTCGCTAATACCATACTCCTTAAGAGTTGCAGGAATTCCAAGTTTTTCGTTAAGTTTCTCGATGTAATTGATGTAAGCGTCGCAAAGTTGAGCATCGGTATTACCTGATAATCCTATGCATTTTGCAATTTCAGCATATTTAGCTTCTGCATTTTTACGGTTATATCTAATTACATAAGGAAGATAGATTCCGTTGGCACATCCATGAGGGATGTCGAAGATTGCTCCAGTTTTGTGAGCCATACTGTGGCAAATGCCAAGAAGAGCATTTGAAAAGGCCATACCTGCAAGGCATTGTGCAATGTGCATGTTATCGCGAGCATTTTCATCACCTGCAAAAGATGCTTCAATGTTATCCTTAATCATCATGATTGCTTTTAATGCTAAAGGATCGGAAAAATCAGAAGCCTGGCTTGCTGTAATAGCCTCGGTTGCGTGTGTTAATGCATCAATACCTGTGTGAGCGGTTAGTTTTGCAGGCATTTTGTAGGCGATTTCTGGATCGAGAATTGCGATGTCTGGAGTTATTTCGAAATCGGCTAAAGGATACTTAATACCTACTTTATAGTCGGTAATTACAGAGAACGCAGTAACCTCGGTTGCTGTTCCGCTTGTTGATGGAATTGCTACAAAGCGAGCTTTATTTCTGAGGGTAGGAATGTTGAAAGGTTTTGCAATATCCTCGAATTTTGCATCAGGGTATTCGTAGAAAACCCACATTGCCTTAGCCGCATCAATAGGAGAACCTCCACCGATAGATACAATCCAGTCGGGTTGGAATTGTTGCATTAATTTGGCTCCTTTCATTACAGTTTCTACAGAAGGATCAGGCTCAACACCGTCGATTAGTTGAATTTCCATTCCTGCTTCTTTTAAGTAACTTTCAACTTTATCTAGGAATCCAAATTTTTTCATAGATCCACCGCCAACTACAACAGTGGCTTTTTTACCTTTTAAGGTTTTAAGTATTTCCATTGAACCTTTTCCGTAGTATAAATCTCTGGGTAATGTAAAACGTTTCATTTTATTATTAATTTAAATTCGACAATTGAAAAACGATAATCATTTTTCAATATGCTTGCCATGAATTGTAAATTATTCTAATACTGATTATTATGTGAATTATTGAATATCCAAAAATTATCGAAGTGTTCTAATATTGATCATTATAGATACATGGCGGTGTTCATAATATGAACACTGATCTATTTCTGAACAATTCTTGTTAAGTGTGGGGTATTGTAATGCAAAATGCATGCTGAAGAGCATAATAAGAATGTCAAAAATTTAAATTTTTAAAGGATGTTCTGAAGAATATTTTGGAATGGTTGCTATTGTAGCCCTTTAAATGGAATATTATATTTTTTTATTTTGGCATAGAGGGTATTCCTGCCAACCCCTAGTTCCTTGGCTATCTGGGATATATTACCATTTAGTAATTCGATGGCATTTTCAATGGCTTCCTTTTCAAGATCTTCTAAATTCCTTACTTTTTTGGAGAATACAATACCATTTTCTTGTGGAGATGACTCTTGTGGTATTTCAATCATTTCGGTAGAACCGCCTATGTTAACCAGTTTTTCAATAAAATTTTCCAATTCACGGATATTACCTGGCCATGAGTAGGACATCAATTTATTCTGGATGTTTAAGGTAAGTTCAGGAACTGGTTTGTTGAGTTTATTTGCTTTTATTGTAGTAAAATGCTGCCAAAGAGGAATAATATCCTCTCTACGATTACGAAGCGCAGGAATTTGAATGGGTATTACATTTAATCGGTAGTAGAGGTCGAGCCTGAATCGATTTGCTTCCACTTCTTCCTCTAATTTTTTATTAGTAGCAGCAATAACTCTAACATTTATTTTAGTACTATTTTCGCCCCCTAACCTTGTTATTTCGCCTTCCTGAAGGACTCTAAGGAGTTTAACTTGCATGTCGATCGGCATCTCTCCAATTTCATCGAGAAAAATAGTTCCGCCATTGGCTAGTTCAAATTTACCAGGGCGTCCACCTTTTTTGGCGCCAGTGAAAGCGCCTTCTTCGTAGCCAAATATCTCACTTTCGATTAGAGTTGGTGAAATAGCACCGCAGTTTACTGCAACAAATGCAGATTCACTGCGTTCGCTGGCGTTGTGGATTGCTTGCGCAAATACTTCCTTGCCCGTTCCGCTTTCGCCAGTAATAAGTATTGTTGATGGGCTATTGGCAACTGTTTTTGCGTAGGTAACCAGTTCGCTCATGGAGTGACTTTTCGCAATTATATCTTCAAATGTATAATTGGCCTGAAGTCCAGTATATCTATTAACGAGATTTATCATTCGACTATACGGACGGAAGGTGAGAAGGTATCCTAAGATTTCGTTGCTCTCGTTTTTTATCAGGTACGAGTTGAATAAAAATCGCTCTTTTAAATCTTTTACATCTAATTTACACTCTTGGTCAATAAATGGTTGTTCGTTTAGCAGTGTGTTGATTATTTTTCCCCAAGCAGGAACAAATTTCGAAATTGGTTTATTGAGCAAATTTGTGCGTCGAATGTTGATTGTGCGACAGGCCGAATCGTTAACCCATAGTATTTCATCGTTCAAATCGATAGCAAAAACTCCATATGCAAGGTTATTCATCATTGCAAAGGCGTATTGATTGGATGCTTCTAGTTCTGTTTGGATCTTAGTTGAAAGCAATTTATTTTCGATTGCATCAACAGCGGCTTCAACCAATCCGAGTGTATGGGGATGTACCTGATCTGCGGCTCCTGTCAGATTCAGAGAACCAATAATTTTGCTACCAAAATGGATTGGGGCTGCCGAGCAAGTCCACTGACGGTATGCCGAAATAAAATGTTCTTTTGCCGTTATTTGAACCGGAGCATCTTCACTTATCGCAGTTCCCATAGCATTGGTTCCGATACTTTCTTCGCTCATTACAGCACCCGGAATCATATTGAGTTCTTTGGATGCTGCCATTGTTTTTTCTCCACCGCGGATGACAAGAATGCAACCTTGTGCATCGGTAAGAACTATTATGAAACCCGTTTGCTTAACAGTTGTAAGTAGTTGTTCAATAATTGGTTCTGCAACTTGAATGAGTTCTTCGCTAAGTTCAAATTGATGTGTTAATTCAGCTCCCTTTACTATTTGACGGGGATAAATTCTCTCTGGCTCAACCCCATATTTTTTAGACCGTTCGTGCGAGCGGTTTATAATATTTTCTTTCGAATCATTATCCATTCTCTTCCTTGTATTTTCACCAACAAATGATTTGCAAAAATAAATGATATTTTTTTGAGAATTTGTTTTATAGTATTTGATATTCATCATTAATATTGTTTATATATTAATATACAACGATTTAAATGTTAAGAATGAAAAGAAATATTGCGTTAGGTTTACTTTTTCGTAATTTTACAATTAGTCAAACTTCAAATTATAAAAATGAGACCCCGGCTTAATTCAAGCGTTTTTGATCTTCCTGTTCAGGAATTGCGTAGAGGTTATAGAAGTGATATCTATTTTTGGCGAGAGAAGATTGTGCTGGAGAGGAACAACATCCATCCGAATGTTATAATGCAGGTATTTCAGAAGCAGGATTCTATTCTTTGTGGCATCGATGAGGCCATTTCAGTGCTAAAGGTTGCTAGTGGTAGATATTCCGATTATCAAAAGGCTTACTATTTATTCGATAAGTTAATTGAGTTAAAGAAACTTTCAAGGGAAATATTTTTAAATGATAAGTCGAGGTATCTAAAGTTGATGGAGGAAAAGATATTGCTATCGCAGCAGCTGGATGATCTTTGGATTGATGGATTTGATAGCATACAAATAGATGCACTTTGGGATGGAGATAGCATATCGTCGTATGAGCCGGTAATGCATATAAAGGGTGATGCAAGTTTGTTTGCGCATTTGGAAACAATTTATTTGGGGATTCTTGCCCGTCGAACAAAAATAGCCACAAATGTTCGAAGGGTTGTTGCTGCGGCAAAAGGGAAAACAGTTTTGTACTTTCCTGCAAGATTCGATCATTGGGCAGTTCAAGGTGGCGATGGTTATGCTGCTCATATTGGAGGTGCCTCAGGAATTTCAACAGATGCTCAAGGAGAGTGGTGGGGTGCCAATGCTTCCGGAACAATTCCTCATGCACTAATTGCTGCAGTTGGTGGTAATACAGTTAAAGCTGTTGAACTTTTTGGTGAAACTTACCCCGAAACGCCTTTAATTGCGTTGGTTGATTTTGAGAATGACTGTGTGGCAACTTCGTTAAACTGTGCCAAGGCTTTAGGCGAAAGGTTATGGGGTGTTCGTCTCGATACATCCGAAAATCTTGTCGATAAGTCAGTTTTTCATCATCAGGGAACATTTCGTCCAACGGGCGTAAATCCTAAATTGGTGGAGTTGGTTCGTAATGCGCTCGATTCAGCTGGATTTAATCATGTAAAGATTGTAGTATCAGGAGGTTTTAATCCTGAGAGAATTGCAATCTTTGAGCAAATTGGTGTGCCCGTAGATGCCTATGGTGTGGGCAGCTATTTAATGCAGGGTAACTATGATTTTACTGCGGATATAGTACAGGTCGATGGCGATCAAATATCAAAGGTTGGCAGAACGTTAAATTCCAATCCGAGGTTTGAACGAATCGTAAATTTCAACTAATTGCGAAAGTATGAAAGCACTGGTAGTGGTTGATGTTCAAAATGATTTTTGTAGGGGAGGTGCATTGCCCGTTAATGGCGGCGAACAAATTATAGACACGGTTAATAATCTGATAAGATGGTTCGAAGCCGAAGGTTTACCAATTGTTTTTACTCGCGATTGGCATCCTGCAAATCATATATCATTCAAAGAAAATGGAGGTTTGTGGCCAGTTCATTGTGTTGCAGGAACTAATGGGGCACAGTTTCATCCAAGCATATATTTTCCTTCGGTTTCAATATTGATATCCAAGGCAAATACTTTCGACTACGAGGCATACTCTGGATTTCAGGGAACAGGATTGGCTTCTACTTTGCGTGATCTGGGAGTGGAGCATATCATAGTTGTTGGCTTAGCAACCGATTATTGCGTAAAAAGTACAGTAATAGATGCCCTTAAACTAGGATTTAAGGTTGACGTTGTAGAGGAGGGGATAAGGGCCGTTAATATTAATCCTAACGATGGGCAAGATGCAATTGGCGAAATGTGCAACTTAGGCGCAAAATTTATCCAGATACAAGAGTTGATCTAAAAGAAAAGGGGATAATAATATCCCCTTTTACATTAAGTTGAGACCAAATATGCTATCTCGATATTGTTAATTTTCTTGATAGGATAGAACCTTCGGTTGTGTTGATCATAATAATATAAACTCCTGATGATAGATTGCTGATATTTACTCTGTCATCATCAGTAACTCCTTGAGATTGCCATACTAAGGCACCTGTAATGTCGAATACACTAATTGAGCCACGTTCAAAACCTTTAATTCTTACGTATATTTCATTGCTCACAGGATTTGGATATATTAGGTAATTTTTGGCGATTGCTTTATCATCAACATTGTCGGCCCAAGTAACGTTTATTGCATTTTCCTTAATATAAACGGACTGATCAGTTCCTTTAGTAATTGTCAATGTTACGGTTTTATAGCCATATTCAGAGAATGTAACACTATGAGTGCCTTGTCCAGTTGCAGTTTGAGGGGAAGCATCAGTTCCGAAATTCCATTCCCAACTATCAGGATTGCCATAGGATTGATCTGTAAAAATTACTGGATTGTTTTTAACTACTTCAGTTTTATCTGTTGAGAATCGACTTAGAATTGCATCTGAATTTAAGCACCAAACCCCTCCGTAGTATTGGCTATAGTTATAACTACCAGCCCAAATCGTTCCATTAGGAGAGGCTCCAATGGCAAAAAATGGGAAATTTTTGTAAAAGTCAGCATAGTCGTTAAAAGTGTTGCCATAATCAATACTATAAGAAATACCTTCCGCAGAAGAACTTGATCCTGTCGATATTAATATGTTAGTACCAGGGACAAATGCAAAACTATTATTATAGAAATTACCACTTGGAGTAAGTTGAGTCCAGGTTTGTCCTCCATCAGTCGTTTTGTAACTTCTTGTGGTGTTGTTGCTTCTACTTTGGATAATTCCAATGTTTTCGTCTTTAAATGAGAGTTCAAAACCTTCGCTGGTCAATGGTGTCGGATAAACAGTCCAAGTATATCCTTTATCGGTTGATTTAAAAATTCGACCACTATTGGTAGAGAACCATACAATATCACCGTAAATAGCATAGTATCCTACAATCCCAGTTTCACCATTTAAATTACTGGGAATATTGCTTTTTGCTATTCTATTCCATGTATCACCTCCATTAGTGGTTGTATATATTTCAAAATATCCGTTAGTGGGATCTCCCATGCAGAATCCGTTATTTTCATCCCAGAAATAAACAACATTAGGAAATCCTCCAGCACTTGCTTCGAATGTAGCGGTTGATTGTTGTGTCCAATTGGCTCCTCCATCTGAGGTTTTAACAATCATTCCACCTCCTGAAGAGCCATATAAAACTATCCATGCAGTTGTATTACTTATAGCTGAAATCATAGCGACTTGAAGACCATTACTGCCGTTTGCATTTACAGATCCAGAAGACCATGTTTTACCACCATCTATTGTTTTGGTAAATTCTTTTACGGCAATATTATTACCACTACCATCATATGCTATTGCCCATGCTGTATTATTGTCTACTGCCGATATGTTTTGGATTATACGATACTGATTTGTATATGCACTAGCTTGCTTTATCCAAAGCATACTTTGATTTTCAGAGCCAGGCTTTATTCCTACTATAATACTATTTGACTCGCTAAAATTATATGAACCTGGATTCATTGCAGATGCAGCGAAATATCCATTATAATAGCCACCCCAACCCCAATTAATATGAAAATTATTATTGTTATCATATCCATCGCATACCCAAGCATGTCCTCCATCTGAAGTACTGCTTCCTGAATAAAAAACTGGTCTTTCAGCATCAATTTCTTCTTTAACCATATTTATCCATTCTGTTTGATTATTTACATCAAAATCGTAAATGTTAATACTCGAAGGATCGTATTTAAAATATGATGTTAAAGCATGAAGTACATCAATGTCATAGGCTGCAGACCCGTCTGTTCCATATTCCATATCTACAGATACACCTGCGTGATAACATAGTGTTGCAATTGCATTTTTTTCAGTGCTAGAACTTGTCGATACTAATGAATTTGGCATATTGGACCAATTATAAGTCTCATTCTCGAAATCTGCGCTTTGTAATCCATAATCAGGATGGGTGTACGAATGGTTTCCATTGCCGGATGTAGGCCAATTATAGTACTTCATTATTTGAGACATGGCTGTTGCAACACATCCTGTGGGTGTCCCAGTTGGACATAATTGATTATAGTATGGTTCTTGGTTCCAAATTGTTTGTAATAAAGGCCCCACTGCATTATTGCCTTTTTCTATATTCCCGTTAATAAGATCTTCCCATTTCTTTTTCAATGCGACATCACCTGACTTTGCTTTTACAGCAATGTCTATCAGTTTCGCATACCATTCAAATCTTTTTAAGACAACAGGATTTATTTTATCAGAGGTAGGGCTGGTTAAAGAGTAGCCAATGATTGGATTTGCTTCATCATCGGCAGATACAATAACAAATCCCCCTTTTGGAAATGCAAAAACATAAAAGGCATCTGTGGAATTATAGGTTTGAGTGTATATATTTTTTAATGAAAATGTGTCAATAGCACATTCTGTTTTAGCACTCAAAAAGTTGATAGCAATTTTTTTTGCTAACTTTTTGCTTACAGGATTGGCCGAGAGCCAAATTGCAAGGAGTACAAATAATGCTGTTGTGTAGATCTTTTTCATAGTACATGATTTTAATTTATTACTTAAAAACATTACTTCTTAGGTTCTAAAAACTTATTTCCAGTTTCATTTATAATAGTTTTTAGAAAGTGTTCATTATATCCTGGTTGCGATGGGCTTACAGGGTATCCCCATGGGTTTCGTATGAATTCTCCGTCTTTTTCTTTTTTTACATTTCCATCAATGTATTTTACTAATAACCAGTTGCTCAATTCATCCCATCGCTTTACGGTTGTATTCGCTGTATTTACAGAGTAATCTGTTAAGAATTCAACTGCAAGAGTTGGATCTGTTTCCCATAGTTTAATTGCAGCAGCATCAATAGCAGGAGTATATTTTGCAAATTTGGTTTCTAATTCTTGCTGCACTCTTTTTACATCTTCCATGACTAAATCGTAGCGATAATAGGCAAAGTGTGCCACTCTGTTAAATGTCCAGAAGGCGGATGTAGGAGTGTACTTTAACATATCTCCATTGCCTTCGGCATAGGATTCGGGAATCTTTGAAATGCCACAATATATTGGTACATAGACAGTGGAGGCTGCATCATCAACACCAAACCAAAATATGCCTCCAATAGGATTCGGAAGCCAACTTCGCATTTGGGCAACAAACGAAAACCCTGTTTGCTGTGTGGCTGTAGTGCGTTCGTGGAAGTATGTTTTTCCATCAACCTTCCAGGTAAGAGGTCTCCACCGATATGGTAATTTGTGTGGTCCTGCGCCAATATCGTTGCTCATATCTAGGTCTGTTCCTTCGAGATGATCGCGTTTAAATGATTGTAAATCTTGGGGCGTAAGTTTTCTGTTTGGTTTGATGTAAAGGGGCATTCTATTCTTAAGATTCTCTCCTTTTGCATAATCCCAGTATTGTGCCATGTCATCGCTGACATGATTAAAGAAAGCCCAAACCCTAGCATCGCAGAAACGAGCACCGTCGAATGTAATAGGATTGTATACATCGCTAAAGTTGAAATCCTTATCATCTCCTTTATAATATGTATGCTCTTTTGCATAGCTAATTACATCGTAAGAGTATACGGTTTCAACGTCGGGATTATTAATGAGGTTTAAATTTTTACTGCTTATTGATGTTTTAAGGTTCTCTAGTGGAAATGTTTGTATTCTAGCCTGATTGGCGTGAGATGATACATATCCATCGGGAATGCGAATGGCTACCCAAAGAGCACCTTTGTCCGCGTTAAAGTTCTTTTTGCTTTTTTTGTCGTACTTTAAGTTAGTTCGTTTTGCAATGATTTCCATTATCCAAACTTCGTTTGGATCGCCAATGGAGAATGATTCGCCGGAACTTGCATAGCCATACTGTTCAACCAATTCGGCAATTACTTTAATTGCTTCGCGGGCAGTTTTCGATCGTTGGAGTGCCAGAAACATTAAACTACCATAATCAACGATAGCGGTAGAATCAACTAAGTCCTCAATTCCACCAAATGTAGTTTCGCCTATAGTAACCTGATATTCGTTCATAAAACCGATGACCTGGTATGTTTCCGATGGTTGTGGAATTTGTCCTAATGGTTGATTGGTACCTCTATCATATAAGGTGATCATTGATCCTGCAGGCCAAATGCCTCTTGGTCTAAAGTATAGTTCTCCATAGCGAATGTGAGAGTCGGCGGCGTAGCTTACCATGGTGGAGCCATCGGTACTGGCTCCTTTGGTTACAAGGTAATTAGTGCAAGCAAAGGTATTGCTTAATAAATTGCCCAGTGCGATAATTGCAAAAAGTGCGACTATTTTTTTTTTCATAGCTGGTGGTTGCTTAGGTTATTTTAGATATAGCAAAAATAAGAAATCATTTTAGTTTGACTGTTTGAGCTATATTATTATTATAAAATTTTTGTATTTAAAATATTGAGTTATATTTTTATATAAAATGTTGCTATTCCTTTATTGATAGGATATTTATTGAAATATTGCAAATGACATTTTTTTGACGTATCTTTTCTGGCATATTATTTGAAAAGTCAAAAGGTCAATAATAAAAAATGTTTAACTAAATCTAGAAGTCTATGAAAGCAAAATTACTCAGTTTAATTTTATTGGTTGGGTTGATCGGTTTTAACTCTTGCCAAAAGGATGATGATCCAAGTCCCCTTACACAGGAAGAAGCAGTTGTGGCTATTGAAGATTCACAAGATCAATATGAGACTGCAACTACTGAAATATCGAATAATTCTGGTTATAAGATTCAGGATCAGTTAAGTGATATGTATTTGCCATTTAGCTCTTACTACAAGTCGAGCAAATCAAAGAGTTCTTTATTAAGCCCCAAAATTGATACTGATAAATTAAAATTAGTTGCATCTAAGTTATTTAAGCAAAGTAAATCTGATGATTTAAACTTTGATTTTAACTTTATTTATGATATCGAAGATATCGATTTTAGTGACTATGCAGGTACTTGGAATTGGTCTAATAGTGAGTTTGTAAAAACATCGAATACTCCAACCGATAAGATTATTCTTAATTTCCCATATCCAATGGAGAATTCAACAAACAATGCAACCTTAACTTACTATGATTGTACTGTAAATTCAACCTATGGTTTTATTACAGGAATTAAAGGTAAAATTGAGGTAAGTGGTAGTGAGGTACTTTCGTTTGAACTTTCATCAAAGTTTAGTTCCTCTGAAATATCTTCCACAGTAAGCGTTAAATTTGGTTCATATTCATTGGCTAATGTATTCTCTCTCCAAGAATCATCACTTTCTGCAAGTGTAACAGTAAAGAAAGATGGAGCAATACTTTATAAGCAATCAGCAAAAATTACTTTTAAGGAGACAAGTAGCGATATATTATTCATTATTGAAGCCAAAATGATCATTGCTTCATTGGAGTTTAGGGTTGATATGGAAGTTAATTATAGTGATATAGGCCAATTAGAATCGATGAGTCCCAATGACTATATGAGTATCTCGTTGTATACAACTGGCGGTGCGAAAGTGGGAGATTTTAAGTTTGTTTATGATAATGAAAGTCAAAATTGGGAATTGTATTTTGTTTATACTACAGGTGTAGAAGTTTCTTCTGATGAGCTAATGTCTTTATTTGGAGATAGGCTATATGGTTTCTATGGTGAAATTGTTTATGATTTATTAGGTGAATTATTAGATTATAAGTAAAATATATCAGATTTATAGTAAAACCGCTCAATGTAAGTTGAGCGGTTTTTTTATTTGTGAAATTGACTTTTTATTCATAATTCTGTAACTTACGATAAAATGCTTGAGTTATGGAAGAGAAATTGATAGATATTGCTATTGAGAGCTACTCCAAGGCTGTGATGCTGAAAGCGTACTTAGAGTCAAATGGAGTGGACTGTTTCCTTAAGAATATTAACATCCTGCAGGGGGCCGTATCGGAAGGGGTTAAGGTGCAAATACGCGAGGGCGATGCAGAAAAGGCTCTGAAATTGCTAACGCAGAAGTATCATTCCGACGAGGCTCGCAGATTAGGGCTGCAGCTAAGGAAAATTCTTGTGCCTGTTGATTTTTCGGTACCGTCGCAAAATGCGGCACGTTTTGCGGTTATGCTTGCCGCCAAGTCGAACTCCGAAATTAAGCTGCTGCACGTGTTTAACTCGCCGGTGGTTGATATGATACCCTTTACCGATGTGGCCAGCATTCAGATAGATTTTGATATGAACTATAACCTGCTGCATAAAGCAGCAAAAGAGAAACTGGCTAAGTTCCATGCCGATTTGGTTGAGTTTGCAAAGCAGGTTGGAGCCGATAATGTTCATATTGGCTATACGCTGCGGGAAGGATACGCTGCGTATGGTATAATTGAAACCAGCCAAAAATATAAGCCGGGAATAATTGTAATGGGTACCAAGGGTGAAGGGTATGGAAGTACCGAGCTTGTTGGTAGTGTTGCCAATGAGGTTTCGGAGGAAACGCATGTGCCGCTACTGGCAATTCCGGAGAAGGCTGTTCTGAAAGGAGTTGATGAGGTTAAGAATGTACTGTATGCGACCAATTTTGATGATAGCGATTACTCGTCGATTCGGAAGCTGCTACGCATTGTTTCTCCTTTTAATATCAAGCTATTTTGCGTTCATGTGACCGATAAGCCCGATAGTCCATCGATTGCAGCCCAGAGTACATCGCTGAAGGATTACTTTAAGGTAATAAGCCCAACGATGGAGGTGGAGTGTAATGTTATTGAGAGCAAAGATATGGCCAAGGCTTTTATGGATGTTGTTAAGGCGAAGAGTATAAATTTGGTTGCCCTGACGACGATTAAGCGTAGCTTGATATTTAAGCTATTCAATCCCTCGTTATCGAAAAAGATGCTTTACCAGGCGGATGTTCCGGTACTGCTATTCCATGCCTAGCGTATTGGCTTGCGGGTTGGTTGCTTGTGGTTTGAAAGGGAAGTGCCGATTTTTGTATTTTGAGGGGTATTTTAAACGGATCTGACTTGTGGATGTGTGTAACAAAGTGCGATACGCTTGTTTGTTGTTGAGAAAAAAGGATTCCAGAGAGTGCAATTTGTTTTTATTACCAGGAAAAATGCGTTTGGACAGAAGAAACAGGGTTTTAGAGTGAAGAAATTCGATGTTGGAGCAGAGAAATTGAATGTTGGAGTGAAGAAATTCGATGTTGGAGCGGAGAAATTCGATGTTGGAGTGTAGAAATTCAATATTGGAGTGAAGAGATTCAATGTTGGAGCGAAGAAATTGAATGTTGGAGTGAAGAAATTCGATGTTGGAGTGGAGAAATTCAATGTTGGGTGAAAGAAATTCGATGTTGGAGTGGAGAAATTCAATGTTGGAGCGGAGAAATTGAATGTTGGAGCGAAGAAATTCGATGTTGAAGCGGAGAAATTCAATGTTGGAGCGAAGAAATTCGATGTTGGAGCAGAGAAACTCGATATTAGGGTGAAGAAATTAAAGATTATTCAATAATCTTTATGTTTAAAGTGGATAAGAAAGAGGCCGTTGGAATATCAACGGCCTCTTTTAGGATATATTGTAATAAATTTTACTCGGCAACCATATTGTGGAAAACATTAGTGACATCTTCGTCTTCCTCAATTCTTTCGATCAATTTTTCAACTTCGGCCTGCTGTTCAGCGGTAAGCTCTTTTGTATCGTTGGGGATACGCTCGAACTGGAAGTTGAGGATATTGAGCCCTTTTTCCTCGAGGTACCTTTGTATTGGGCCGAATTGCGTGAAGTCGGCAAAAATCATGATGTTGTTTTCCTCGGAGAAAAGCTCTTCAACCCCAAAGTCGATTAGCTCGAGCTCCATCTCTTCGAGCGAAATTTTATCATTCATTTCAACCTTGAAGGAGCATTTTCTTTCGAAAATGAAGTCGAGCATTCCGGTAGTGCCCAGAGATCCGCCGAATTTGTTGAAGTAGCTACGAACGTTGGCTACGGTTCGGGTGGGATTATCGGTGGCGGTTTCGACTAAAACGGCAATACCATGCGGGCCGTATCCTTCGTAAACCATATCCTTGTAGTCCTTTTGGTCTTTCTCGGTAGCACGTTTAATAGCCCGTTCCACGTTCTCCTTGGGCATATTTTCCGATTTAGCATTCTGCATAAGCAGCCTTAGCTTAGGATTGGTATCCGGATCGGCACCCGATTTTGCGGCCATGGTAATTTCTTTGCCAAGGCGTGTAAATACACGTGCCATATTGCCCCAACGTTTCATTTTACGGGCTTTTCTATATTCAAACGCTCTTCCCATTTTTAATAAAATTAATTGCTTTGTAAATTTTGCGCAAACCTACATCTTTTTATCATTTTAAACAACCAAAACTAATTTTCTGATGTTATTGAAGTTCTTAAACATATAATATAGTTAGTTTTTCGACTATTTTTGATTCAATTTAACCTGGTTAATTTTTTGTTTATGAGCAATAGGTTCAGGGGTTTATCATCGGCACAGGTTCTAGAGAACCGTCGGATTTATGGCGAGAATGTTTTAACACCACCGCCCCGTGAGCCATGGTGGACATTGCTTTTCGAGAAGTTTAACGATCCTATAATTCGGATACTGTCGGTTGCCGCAATTATTGCTATTGTAATAGGTGTTTTTAATGGCCATTACCTGGAGGGTGTTGGAATTGTTGTGGCCATTTTTCTGGCTACGTTTATGGCATTTATTAATGAGTACCGAGCCGGAAAGGAATTTGACATTCTGAATCAGGTAAACGATGATATGCCGGTTAAGGTTATCCGCGAGGAGAATGTGACGAGTATTCCTAAGCGCGAGATTGTGGTTGGCGATATTGTTATTGTAGATAGGGGAGATGAGATTCCCAGCGATGGGATTTTGTTGGAGTCGGTATCGCTATCGGTGAATGAGTCGTCGTTAACAGGCGAGCTGATGGCCAGCAAGAGCTCCGATGCTGCGTTGGACAATGGATCTCATACTTATCCTATAAACAGAGTGTATAAAAGTACGGCAGTAATTGAGGGGCATGGTATTTACGAAACAACCTCGGTTGGTGATAAAACCGAGATTGGAACAACAGCCCGCGAGGCAACCATTAGGATAGATTCGCCAACACCGCTAACGGTTCAGCTCTATAAGCTAAGCGATTTTATTAGTGCCATTGCGTTTTTGCTGGCAATTCTGGTGTTTGTGATATTTGCCTTTTTTGACATATTTAGCGATAGCATTGCCCTGGATTCGAACCAAAAGTTTGTTTTTAGCACAATAGTTCTATCGATAGTTGGTTTGTTGGCTAAGTTCTGGCTTCCATCGATAAATTACCTGCTGAGGCTGGCGGGCATTAAATGGTCTGTTATTGATGCATTTCAGGAAATAAAAGTAAACTCCGTAGTAATATCATTTATAATAGGTGTAGCAGTTTTTCTTATTTCGGCCATTGTTGGGTTGTTTATTGGTGTTGATTTTTTGCTGGCCAAGAACTGGTTTTCGATTGATGTTTTAAGCCGGTTGCTTAATTACTTTATGGTTTCGATGACACTTATTGTGGTTGCAGTTCCCGAGGGATTGGCCATGAGCGTGACGTTGAGCTTGGCCTATAGCATGCGAAAAATGACTGCTGCAAACAACCTGGTGCGACGAATGCAGGCAACCGAAACCATGGGGGCGGCAACGGTTATTTGTACCGATAAAACAGGTACGCTTACTCAGAATAGGATGACAGTGCTTGAGTGGCATTTTACGGGGAACGTTGATATTGTGGCCGATAACTTTAACTCGGATGTGCTGAAATACTCCCTGGCGGTAAATTCCACGGCTCATTTGGACTTTAGTAACGATGGTGTTAAAACCGTTGGAAATCCAACCGATGCAGCGCTGTTGCTATGGCTGGATAGAAACGGTATAGATTATCAGGCGTTGAGAAATGACTTTACGGTTGAGCATCAGCTTCCATTTTCGTCGGAGAAAAAGTACATGTTTACGGTGGGTACCGATAAGCAGAACAGGCGATTCTTGCTGGTAAAAGGAGCGCCCGAGATGGTTCTGTCGATGTCGATTACCGATGAGTCTGTAGCCACGCTATCGAAGCAGATTATTGAGGAGTACCAACGCAAGTCGTTAAGGGCAATTGCCTTTGCATATAAGGAGCTTGGAAGTGGTAGTTTTGGTGCAGATGAAATACCATCGGGGTTGAATTTTGTTGGTTTTGTTGGAATTGCCGATCCTGTTCGTGGAGATGTGCCCCATGCTGTGGCAAGTTGCCATGCCGCGGGTATCGATGTAAAAATGATTACTGGCGATAATGCTGTAACGGCCTCTTCGATAGGAAATCAGATTGGAATTTTATCTAGTTCGGGTGAACGAGAGGTTATTTCGGGGCCAGAATTTGATGCTTTGCCGGATAGCGAGGCTGCCAGTATTGTAGATGGTTTGAAAATAATGTACAGGGCGCGTCCATCGGATAAACTGAAACTAGTTAGGTTGCTGCAGGAGCGGGGACATATTGTGGCGGTAACTGGCGATGGCACAAACGATGCACCATCGTTAAACAGAGCCGATGTGGGATTGGCAATGGGAACCGGAACTCAGGTTGCCAAGGAGGCCAGTGATATAATTCTGCTCGATGATTCTTTTGCCAGCATTGTAAATGCAGTTCGTTGGGGACGAACATTATTTAGTAATATTCAGAAGTTCCTGTTTTTTCAGCTAACGATAAATCTTTTAGCCGTTGCAATTGTATTAATAGGGCCATTTACAGGAATTACATTGCCATTAACCGTAACCCAAATGCTTTGGGTGAATCTGATAATGGATACTTTTGCCGCATTAGCGTTGGCAACAGAACCTCCACAGGAAGATATTATGAGCCAATCGCCTCGAAGAACCGATGAGTTTATTATTACAAAATCGATTCGGAAGGGAATTATTTATTCGGCATCGGTATTTTTTGTTGTGCTTATACTTATGCTTCAGTATTTAAGGTATGATGGCGAGGTTAGCAATTACGAGTTAACACTGTTTTTTAATGTATTTGTAATGCTACAGTTCTGGAATTTATTCAATGCAAGGGTATATGGTCAGAATGTTTCGGCGGTGAAAGGGCTAATGCGTAATAAGAGTTTTCTATTTATAGCAATCTTCATAATTTTAGGACAAATACTGATAGTGCAGTTTGGCGGGGCATTTTTTAGAACAGTTCCTATACGTTTATGGGATTGGTTTGTAATAATTTTTCTAACTTCATTTATTCTGTGGTTCTCCGAATTGATTAAATTTATTCGTAGAAAAACAGTTAAGTAGTAATTTAAAAATAGCGATATGAAATCGAGAAGCAATTTGACAAAAGCAGAGATAGAGGCAATAATCAACGAGGCCGAAGTGTGCCATGTTTCGATGGTAGATGAGAATGGTTTACCTTATGTTTTACCATTTAATTTTGGCTATCGCGATGGGCATATGTATATACATAGTGGTGCGGAGGGAAAGAAGATTGAGATATGGGCGAAAAATCCAACGGTATGCGTTGCCTTTAGCACAGGGTATCAGCTTCGAATTCAAAACGAGGAGGTGGCGTGCTCGTACTCCATGCGTTACCGTAGTGTTCTTGTACACGGAAAGGTTTCTCAAATTGATGATATATCCGAAAAGATGAGGCTGCTGAATGTGATTATGCATAAATATACCGGAAAGGAAGATTTTACCTATAGCATACCAGCCATTTCGAATGTTAAAGTATTTGAGATTATTCCAGAAAAGATAGAAGGACGAATTTACGGGTATTAATCTTTATTTGCGTTGTATTTAATAATCTCTAGGGCATACTTATATTTAAAAATACTTTGGTCGGTGGTGATTTATATCAAAAAAAGTTAAAAATCTAAATTGAAAGCTGACTTGATGTATAAAATAGTTTATATTTATTCGGAAATTAGTTAAGAGGTATTTGTGAGAATATAAGAACTTAAAGGTATGCCCAACATTAGAGATTTAAAGAAGGATGTTAAATATATGGTGAAGCACTTTTTGGATGAGTGCTACACACAGTTAGCCTATTCTCCGCATTTGAACCAGGAGAATATTTTTGATATTATTTCCGATGTAGTTGAATTACAGAGGGAAGTTATTTCGAAGCTTTCGGCGAAGTCTCGTAAACGAGGCGAAACCGTTAAGCCAAATTATCGGTCGATTGCCGATGAATTTTACAATAGAATTGTAGAATTGACAGAACGCTTGAACTCGCTGGATTATTAAACATTGAGTTTAATTCTTGCTGTACGAATAATGTCCTATAATTTTGAACGAGAATAGGCAATCCTCTATTACCTGACCAGCCCCGATATTGTGAACAATTAAGTTTCGTTTTCCATCGGAAGATTTGTTTGCAATTACAATTCCAATATGAGTTACTCCGCCACCTAAATCCCAGCAAATAATATCGCCAGGCAAATAGTCGGATGGTTTTTGTGAAGTAGGTTTTGTTTTCCCGTGCCTTGTAAAAAATACCATTAGGTTTGGAACTCTGCGGTGGTCGATGTTGCTGTCGGGTTTTCTGAGTCCCCAGTGTTTAGGGTAAAGGCTAAAATTCTGCAGCATATCTTCGTGTACTT
This sequence comes from Bacteroidales bacterium, assembly GCA_050180705.1. Lineage (GTDB taxonomy): Bacteria > Bacteroidota > Bacteroidia > Bacteroidales > Tenuifilaceae > SB25. The sequence continues at coordinate 191,414 of JBFXDX010000007.1, forward strand.
CTTTTTGAAGATCGATTCCACATTTTCGGTAGGCTCGAACTATAACATCGGTACACACACCTTTGTCGGAAGGAATATCCCCGTTTGGGTATTTTATTCTATAGTAACCTGGATTGTATGTTACTCTTTGTTGAGTAAGCTCTACAGCCGCTTTGGATAGGCAATTGGGAGTATTGTTTTGCCCAAATGCCGCTATGACAGCTATAGCTAGTATTGAAGAAAATAGTATTGATTTCATGTACTATAATCTTGTGCTGAACTTTTTTATTTCTTTAGCATAAAGCTTTGCGTTCCCTTCACATTTAACATCGAGCAATTGCCAAAATCCTTTCCCATGGTTTTTGTGGATTGTATGGCAAAGTTCGTGAATTAGAACATAATCGATTAAATGATCTGGAAGCTTCATTAAATGAAGACTTAAGTTGATGTTGTTTTTACTAGAGCAGCTGCCCCAGCGCGAAACCGAGTTCCGTATTGTTAATTTGCTGTACTTAAAATCATGAATGGAAGCAATGTACTTTAACCTATTGGGCAAATATTCGTGAGCTTCGGCTCTGTAGGTTAGCTCTATTGCCTTTTTCCCGGCTTTCTGTACTGGCGCATCTTCGATGTTTAGTTCATTTGGGTAATAGACTTCAACGTTAGGCTTGCTGTATTTAATTCTAATTGTGTTGCCCTCGTGGGGGAGGAAAACAATGGTATGATTTCGGGTTGCGAAGTTATTCGGTATGGTTTTTTGTTGAGTTTTAATTTCATTAATCTTTTCTGCAATCCAGCTAGCTTTAGACAGGACAAAATCCTCGGCAGTTTTAAATGGTAAAGTACCTGGAATTGTTATTTTTATTTCGCCTGTTCGTTTTATTCTTATAGTTAGACGCTTTGCTCTGGAGTTTCTACCATATTTTACTTCGCCTATTTGTGGATAGGTGTGGTTTTGTTCTTTAGAACTTATCATTTCTTAATAATCCAAATTGAGGGGTACTTCTTTGCAAGTTTTTTCTTTTCGGCACTGGCTAGTTCTTTAGTAGCATATGCACCAAGGGTTACAGAATTGAGACCGCTCGATTGAACAATAACTTCTGAGTTGTATCCTTCGGCCTTTAGCTGTTTTGAATAACGTTCTGCATTAGCCTTGTCCTTAAAACTACCTACTACCAGATAAAACTGGGTCTTAACTTGGTTTTGAATAGATGCATTTTCGATTACAGATTGCTCGATCTTCTCTTCCACTTTTTCAAGATTCTCCTCAGTGTTAGGACTTTTGGTATTTTCATCTGGTGTCATAGCATCAAATGCTTTATCTATTTCATCTTTAGGAGTAGAATCTTCGGTTTCTGTAGTCTTTTCCTGACTTTTTGTGCTATTGGTGTTTATAGGTATTGGCTTACTGCTATCCTGAGTAGAATTATTGAATGCAGTGTACTTAATGAAAAACGCAAATGCAATAATGATTACAAACGAAATTCCAATGTATATGAGTATTGCTTTAAATTTTGATTTCGTTTTTTGCTTTGACTTCGGTTTCGGTTTCGGTTTATTTTTTGTTTTACTCATAGTATCAGGTTCTTCAACTTGCTTTTCAACGATTATTTCTTGATTAATATTACTCTCGTTTTGTTCCTTTATTTCGGTCGGTGTCGAAGGTGTGATATCGTCTGCTATGTCGATATCCAAAGTATTATCTTCGAGTCTTGGGGTTTCATTTGGATGTTCATCTTCAGCATCGATTACAATTTCAGAGCTATCAGCTAATTCTAAATTGAGAGACGAATCATCAGGTAATTGTTCGGCAATAACTTCTTTAGGCTTTTGGGTGGCTTGTTTTGCAATACTACTTACCACGTTTTGTAATTTTGCACCTTCGGGGGTAAATATTATGGCACCACGTTCGTTGCGGGAGAGTGCTCCCACATTTTCGATGATAAAGGTTCCTTCGGTATTAAGTGTTTCCTTTATTTTGTCGATAAATAATTTAATTTGCTTTATGGCTTCGTCTTTATGAATGCCTTTATGTTTAGCGTAGTATTCTTCTAAAACACCATCGTTGTACTTTAGGAATGGGCTGAATGTAATATTCTCAGGTTTAAATACATTATTGCTGCTTTCCTTGAGAAGAAATGCTCCAAAATTTGGAAGAATTATCCGGCTATTATTTTCAATAATACTTGCTAAGTCTTTACTATCCATGAGTATAGATATTTTTGAAATAATAATTCAAAAATACTATCAATTAAGTTACCAAAAAATTAAACCGTAAAATAATAGTTTAATTTTAGCTTAATTTCAATGCTATGAAAATAGTTTTTTGTTCTATCCTTTTTTTGGACAGACCTCCTCAATGGCTTTGGCAATTTTTTCAATGGAGTAAGGCTTTGTCATTAAATAGTCGAAACCAACACGATGAAAGTCTTCGAAAAAATTGGCAGGATTGTGCGCCGTGAGAGCGATAATTGGCAGAAAACGTAATGGAGATGGTAGTTTTTCGCGAATATATTTAGTAGTTTCAAGACCATTCATTACAGGCATTTCAATATCCATGAAAACTAAATCAACTTTTTCCTTTTGAATAATCTCTATCGCCTCTTTTCCGTTTTGAGCTTCGAAGCATTTCTCACAAATATTTTTTATTATCTCTTTAAGAAGTAATCGATTAACAAAAATATCATCAACAATTAGAATTCTATGCATATCTCAAAATTTTATCTACCCTAATCTACTTAATGTTTTTAAAATATCTACACTTATGACCTTTACACTACTTCGATCCATTTCAATAATTCGGTCATGATTAAATTCCGATAATGTTCTTATTAAACTTTCTTTTGTTGTGCCACAAAGTTCGGCAAGTTCCTGACGAGTAAGTGGGAACTTAAATGAATTACTATGATAAATATTATTCGAAAAATAAAGGATTAAATCAGCCACACGACCTGGAAGTTGCTTATATAGAAGTCCGGATAACCGATTTATGTTAAACAGTGTATTTCTACTAATTTGGCGGGCTATATCGATACAAAATAATCCATTGCGCTCGAGTATGGATATAAATACATTTAAGTCAATGTATACTGCGGTACAGTCGTCAATTGCAGAAACTGTATAGTCGAAAGATTCACCTCCGAGGATAGAGGAAAGCCCAATAAAATCACCTGAATTTTGTAGTTTCATGATTAAATGCTTTCCTTTTCTTAGTTCTTTAGATATTTTGACTAGACCAGTTGATAAATACAGAATGTGCGATGTTCTTGAGTTTTGTTTAAGTATAATGTCCTTTCGACTATACTCTACGATGTTTATATTTTCGAGAATGAGACTTTTCTCCTTATCATTCAAAAGAATGTTTATAGGTAGTGTACATCGATTAAATAAAGAATCAAATGTTATGTCGTTTTTTGTAAGCATAATGCTTAATTTTGAGATATATAGATTCTTTTGCCTTTTCCTTAAAAGTAGCATTTTTTTTACAATAAACAAAGTATTGTTATTTGTAATGGTGATTTAAATCATCATTTTATATTAATCAACCTCATACTTTTTTTGATAAAGTATTGCTCAAACCGAGTAATTTTGAATTGATTTGAAGTATTAGATATTATGGACAAGGCAGATGATTATATTTTAATAATAGACGATTCTACAACTAATCAGGTATTAATGGAGGCATTACTTCAGGAGGAGGGCTTTTTAACCCAATCTGTGTCTAATGCTCCAGACGCGTATAGTGTGATTCATAGGAAAAGGCCGAAGCTTATTTTGCTCGATTTGCTTATGCCACAGGTTAGTGGTGTTGAATGCTTAAAGCAACTAAAATCAAGCAAGGAGACTGCAGATATTCCGGTAATTATAGTATCGGCAGTATTGTCGCCTGAATATAAAGAGGCATGTGCTCAATTTGGGGCAAACGACTATTATACGAAACCAATAGATATACCTGTTTTTATTAGACGAATAGAGGAGATTTTAGGATTTAAATCATAAATGATTTTAAATAGGGTAAGAATGGCTAAGGGGTTAAATATTGTTACAGACAAATTCACTCAGATAGATACTAAAATTCTTGAGTTGCTTCAATGTGCTTCAGACGATTTTAAGGGACTCAATAGCAGTTTTAAGGAATTATTTCGTTCATCGTCGTTGCTTTCAAAGAATGCAACGGAGATTTTTGAAATCCTATCGGATAGCGATGCTCGCCAAATGATGGGAGAACTGGAGGAATTATATAAAATGCTACGTAAGTCTCATACTCCTATAGTAACGGCAGCAAAAGACGGGATTGGTGTAGCAAAGGAAATGCTCGATGTTTTGGGAAATTTGCATATTCAGATTAAGAATTTAAATCAGAATTTGTTAACCTTAAAATTTTTGCTTGCTAATCTTAAAATAACAGGAACTAGTTTCTCTGGACAATTATCATCTGATGTTGATGAGTTGACCGGTAATTACAATAAACATATTAATCAACAAAAAATTCGGGAATACCATAATGATAAAAGCCTAGAGAAATTGCAAGGATTAATTGATCAGAGTATTCTTAAGGTAGAGAAGTATAATTCTCAGCTTGGTCAGCAAATAAATCTTATACTAGATCAGGTTCATACTTCCTTTGTGCTTTTTGCGGATAAGCAGCAAGAGGTTAGTCGTCGTTTGCCTTCGTTAAAGTCAATTACTGATCAAATATCAGAAAGTATTGCCAATATTATTACCAACTTACAGTACCACGATATTATTAGGCAGAAAATTGAACATGTTCAAAGTTCGCATCGAGGATTATTGCAAAATCTGACAGAATTTGATTCATCTAATGAGGCACAGCATTTAGATTACTTGTCCAGAATTCGAGATTTAGCAAATATTCAGGCAGCATTACTCGTTCGGGCTAATAAGGAGTATCAACGGGCAATAGAACTAATTACCGAAAAATTTCGTGCTATTAGTGATGATATGTCCAATATATCTATGCTTTGCAAAGAACTTACTCAATCGCAATTTAATCAAGAAGAGATCCATTTTAGCGATTTAAGTCAAAAGTTGGATAGCATTCTTGCTCCATTGAGAAGTGTACCTATCATTGAGAAGTCTTTATTTTGCGAGTTGAAGGATATTGTTGATGCTACTACGAATACTTTATCTTCCGTTACTAAAGTTGATGAAACTATTTCTGAGAATAATAAATTTTTCGAACCTAAAGAGAATATTGATATACTTAAGAGTGCTTTTCCTCAAGGAAATATAGTTGATCAGATAAAAGAAGTTGGTTTAGATGTTGAGAAAACTTCGAACCAAATACAAACCATCACCTTGCGTTTTTCTGATATTGCTGAGCGTTTACGTATGATTTGTCAGAATACTTGCGAAAAACAGGATGACATTACAAATCATACTGAAGTCGCTGAAAAGATTTCGTTGATTCTTGATAAGCTTAAGCACCAAGATGAACTTATATATAAATTGCTTCACGAAAATTTTAAAGTTAGTAAAGAGATGGATTCTGTTGTTCTTGGATCTGTGAAGCAGATTAAGTATTACGATTTTTTTGAGGTTCGTATTATTGAGATAATACGAATGCTAAATGAGGCCTTCCAGGAAATTAAGGGTAGCGAGCGTAAAAAGGATGACGTTGAAGATATGGAGTTCCTTAAAAACTTGTATACAATGGAAAGCGAGCATAAAATTCATCAATCCATTATTTTGGGAGGGGAGAAGCCCGAAGATCAAAAGTTGGATGATATTGAAGATACTGAAAGTGATGATGTAGAACTATTTTAGAATATACTATGGTCAAGAATAAAGAAAAAGGTTACCGAATTGCAGTAAGCAATGGTACCGACGGCTCAACGTTAGTTTTAAGTGGCGATCTTAGTTTAAATAGTATTAAGAGCATTAAAGAAGATTTAGCTGCTAATTTAAATAATAACAACAACTTAAAGATAGTTGTAAAAGATGCGGAAAATATTGATCTTGGAATATTACAACTCCTTCAGTCGTATGCTTGGAGAACATTAAAGAGCAATAAACAAGTCGATGTGGAGTTTAATTTAACAGCAGATCAACAAAAACTCCTGTCTAATGCAGGAATTAAATTGAAGTTTTAAAAATTATAATACTTTACGATATGGCAAAAACAATACTTATTGTTGACGATTCAGAAAGTATTCGGGAGGTTGTAAGCTTTACTCTCGAGAATGAAGGCTATAAGGTTTTAATTGGAGTTGATGGAAAAGATGCTCTTAAATTTCTCGACGGACAGGTCATAGATTTGATTATAACAGATTTACATATGCCCGAAATGGATGGTATAGAGTTAATAAAGAATGTACGAAAGAATACCAGTTACGAACGTATACCTATATTGTTTTTAACTACTGAATCTCAGACAGCCAAGAAAATGGAAGCTAAAGATGCTGGAGCAACAGGTTGGATTATTAAACCGTTTGTCCCTGCAAAACTTATTGCAGCAATCAATAAAGTGATAAGATGATGGATAGTTTCAAGAAAAAGTTTGTAGAGGAGGCTTCGGAGCTTATAGATAAGCTGGAAGTAACTCTGCTTGAACTAGAAAAGAATCCTGATGATTCTACTCTAATTCAGCAGGTTTTTCGAGTAATGCATACCCTTAAGGGAAATAGCAGCATGTTTGGTTTCGATTTAATAGATAAGTTTACTCATAATCTAGAAACAGTTTATGATCTTATCAGAAATAACCAGCTAAAGCTTACATCCCAAGTGCTAAATGTTACCTTATCTTCTGTCGATCATTTAAAGGCAATGTTGGATGAAGGTAATTATGAAGATCCAGACTTTTTAACAACCCACAATGGCTTAATTGCTGAAATTGATCAGTTGATAAATCCCAATAAGTCAGAAGAGCTAAACCATTCCGATCAAGAGGTTGAGAATAAGTCAGATGCGGTTATGCATACCTATTATGTTATGTTCGAACCGCGTAATGATATTTTTAAGAATGGTACAAATCCGTTATATCTTCTTGACGAGTTATCTTCATTAGGCCAGTCAAAGGTTTTTGCACATTTTAATCGTGTACCATCTTTCGATAAAATAAACCCAGAGTTTTGCTATGTATACTGGGAGGCTATTCTTGCTTCAGAGCATGAAATAAATGTAATTAATGATGTATTTATATTTGTAGAGTCGGAATCGACGTTGGAAATTCAAAAAATAGCGGACATTAATCTGTTGCAGGATTCTAAGTTTGTCGAAGAAATTTCTCAGTTAGCCAATATTCAAAAGGATATAGGGTTGGTTACTGTACAAAAATTTGCATCTCAATCTATTGTGCGTCATAATAAACAAAAATCAGAAGTGGTTAAACGTGAGCGAATAGGCTATAAGGATAAATCTGCGGCAAGTATTCGTGTTTCATCAGACAAATTGGATAGTTTGATGAATTTAGTATCTGAATTGGTTACTACTCAGGCTCGATTAAGTTTGTTCGCAGAGGAGAATAGTATTCCAGGGTTAGGGCCAATTGTAGAGAATGTACAGAAACTATCTCGACAGTTACGAGATATTGCTTTTAGCATAGTACTTATTCCAATCGAAAATCTTTTTGGGCGATTTCAACGTTTGGTTAGAGACTTATCCATGGAGTTAAAGAAAGAAGTAGAACTTGTAACAGAGGGTGCGGAAACCGAATTGGATAAAACTATTATTGAAAACCTTTCCGATCCACTTATGCACATACTCAGGAATAGTCTTGATCATGGTATTGAGGAGGCTGGCATTCGCTTAGCGAAAGGAAAACCAGCGAAAGGTAAAATTGTAATAAAAGCATTTTATTCTGGTGCAAATGTGATTATTCAGGTAACAGATGATGGTGCAGGAATTGACCCAGAAACAATTAGAGAGAAAGCAATTTCAAAGGGAATAATAACTCCTGAACGTAAGTTGAGCAAAAAGGAAATACTCGATTTGATTTTCCTTCCTGGCTTTTCCACAGCAAAGAAAGTTACTGATGTTTCGGGGCGTGGTGTAGGAATGGATGTCGTTAAGAAAAAAATTGCTGAGATCAGGGGAGAAGTGGAAGTCGATTCTGAAGTTGACAAGGGAACAACAATTATAATTAAGTTGCCATTAACACTATCGATTATTGATGGACTTTTGGTTAGTATCAATAAAGCAGCATATGTTATTCCTTTGGCTGCAATTGATAAAATATATGCGGTAGAAAAAGAGAAGATCTATTCCTCATTTAATAATCTTGTAACTCTAGATGGACAACAAATACCATTCTTTAGTCTTCGCAAAGAGTTTCACCTAGATCAAAGCGATGAGGATTTGGAACAAGTCGTAGTAATTAATTTTGAAGATAATAGTGTTGGTTTAGTTGTCGATTTTGTAATAGGAGAGTACCAAGCTGTTTTAAAACCATTAGGAAAACATTATAAGACCCACGACATATTCTCGGGAGCAACTATACTAGGAGATGGAACGGTTGCATTGGTAATGGATACCAATAAAATAATTAAAGACTTTGCAAAAATTCAAGTAATCAACGTAAAATAAAGATATTATAGGGAGGTAATACAATGGAACAAGAAAAGACTTCAAAAATTAACTCGTATCTCACTTTTAAACTTGGAGAAGAAGAGTTTGCAGCCCACGTTGGTAAGGTGTTAAATATTTTGGAAATGACTAAAATAACTCAGGTTCCCAAAGCACCAGAGTATTTAAAAGGAGTGATAAACTTGAGGGGGGCTGTTTTGCCAGTTATTGATGCAAGAATAAAATTCGGTATGCCCGAAGCCGAATATACCACCAACACATGCATTATTGTTTTGGATATTGATTTGGATGGTGAGTCAATTCATGTTGGGGCAATAGTTGATTCAGTTCAAGCAGTACTTGAGATTGATAACAACCAAATTATGCCTTTGCCAACTTTAGGAAGCCGCTATAAATCAGAATTTATTATTGGTATGGCTAAAATTGATGAAAAATTCATAATCATTCTGAATATGGATGCTGTCTTCTCTATTGACGAGATTACTGCGTTGAAAGTTAATGCCGAATTAAATACCGATAACGCAGGAGTTGAGAAAGTTGAATAATTAGGAATCCTAAATATAGAGCCATTTATGGCAAATAACTTAGACCTGAGCGATTATTATCGTATTCAACTTAGCGATGAAGAGTTCAAAAAGTTGAGTTCCTTTATATACAAGGAAAGCGGTATCCGATTACCTCCTGTTAAGAAAGTTATGCTTCAATGTCGGCTGCAAAAACGTCTGCGAGATTTGAATTTGCATACCTTTAAGGAGTATTGCGATTACTTGTTTGGCAAAGACGGAGTGGATACTGAAATAATTCACATGTTAGATGTTGTAAGCACTAATAAAACTGACTTTTTTAGGGAGCCAACACATTTCGATTTTCTTACGGAACAGATTCTTCCAGAATATTATCAATTATCAAAAGGGAAACAATTTAAGGTATGGAGTGCAGGTTGCTCAAGTGGAGAGGAACCTTATACCTTATCAATAGTTCTTTCCGAATTTGCTGAAAAGAATGTAGGGTTTGATTTTTCCATATGGGCTACCGATATATCAACTAGAATTCTGCAAACTGCAGTAAATGCAGTTTATAAAGAAGAACGGGTTGAAATTGTTCCTTTAAGTTTGAAGAAAAAGTATATGCTTAAGAGTAAGGATCGAGCAAATGCTACGGTTAAGATGGCTGCTAATATTAGAAATAAAGTTCGCTTTGGCCGTTTAAACTTTATGGACGAATACTATTCAGTGTCGGAGACGTTTGATGTAATTTTCTGCAGAAATGTTCTTATTTATTTTGATAGGGAAACACAAGAGCAGGTTATTAATAAACTTTGTTCAAAGTTGAAAATTGGAGGATACTTAATATTGGGCCATTCCGAATCGATACTAAACATGAAATTGCCGTTACGGCAAATAAAACCAACAATATATGCTAGAATATAGTTCTTACTAAACATTATATCATACAAATTATGGCCGATCAGTTAACCGATGATGAATTAATTCATGAATTAAAGCGAAGATTCGAACTCAATAAGAAATCTGTTAAAGAACTTAAAGAGTTGAATAACGAGCTTAAAGTTGTGAATAAGAAACTGGAAGAATCTGAGGCTTTAAAAACTCATTTTATTTCCAATATTACCAATGAAATTATTAATCCATTTACTTCAATTATTGGATTGTCTAAGGCTATTCTTTCGGTTGATAAAGAGAATTGGAAGAAAGTAATCTCAATGGTTGCGCTTATACATTCCGAGGCTTTCAATCTTGATTTTCAGCTTCGAAATATTTTTGTAGCAGCAAAAATTGAAGCTGGAGATATATATCCCGAAATATTAAGAGTTGACGTGAAAAACCTTCTTGAGAGTGTTGTTGAATCGTTTAAGTTTGAGATGCGTAAGAAGAAACTAAATATTCAATTTGATATATCGAGTGATATCGAGGGTGACGATGCTCACATTTTTAAGACAGATCCAGAAAAATTGAAGTTAATCGTTGCTAATTTATTGAGTAATTCCATTAATTTTAGTTTTGAAGGAGGACTTGTTGAGGTGATTGCGGGAAGAAAGCAAGATGCACTATCGGTTACGGTTCGCGATCATGGAATTGGTATATCAAAAGAAAATCAGAAAATAATCTTCGATAGGTTTAAGCGAGTTGATTCTGGTATCAACTCTTTAAATCGTGGACATGGTTTAGGATTATCTATAAATAAAGCAATTATTGATATGTTGGATGGAAAAATTTCAATTGAGAGTGAATTGGGTAAGGGGGCTTGCTTTGTAGTCCATGTTCCTGAGTCCAAAGAGCCAATAGAGGGTTTTGCATCTGATGCCAATGAAATGTTTTTCGATTCCGATTCTGAGGTGTTTTAAATTATTCCGATGGACGAAATTAGGCAACATTATCTATATCCAGCAGCCCTTTTTGCGGAGGGAGATCCACATGTGGTTAGTACAATATTGGGGTCGTGTGTTGCTGTATGCTTATTCGATCCGAAAACTAACAGAGGTGGAATAAATCACTATATGCTTCCTCTTTGGAATGGTCAAGGACTCGCGAGTCCTAAGTATGGAAATATTGCAATTGAAAGATTAATTGAACGAATGATTGCTCTTGGCTCTCAAAAATCGAATCTGCAAGCAAAAGTATTTGGCGGAGGAGAAGTAATAGAAACCAATGTAGCCAGTTTTCAGATTGGAGAGCGTAATATAAAAATAGCCCTAGAAATGCTTCAGGAGCATAAAATTCCAATAGTTGCCAAGAGTGTGGGTGGAAAATTAGGTCGTAAAATTGAGTTTACAACACATACTGGCGAAGTTCGTCAAAAATATATTCAGAAGCAGCAAGGTCAAATAAAGTAAACAAAACGAAATGTGATTGTTATGGCTGGGAAAATTAAAGTTTTGATAGTTGATGATTCTGCATTAGTAAGGCAAACCCTTGTACAAATAATTTCATCGGACCCTTTGCTCGAAGTAATGGGAACAGCTGCAGATCCTTATTTTGCAGCGCGTAAAATTGCCGACGAAATTCCCGATGTTATTACTCTCGATGTTGAAATGCCCAGAATGGATGGGTTAACTTTCTTAAGAAAAATAATGTCGCAACATCCAATTCCCGTGATAATAATATCGAGTTTAACTGATAGAGCCACCGAGATGGGTATACGAGCATTAGAATACGGTGCTGTAGATATAATAACAAAACCACAACTCAATACCAAGAAGTTTTTCGAAGAATCTGAAATCAGAATTTGTGATGCAATCCGGGCAGCGGCAGGTTCGAAAATTTCTCGTAGAAAAATGGTTGAAATTCCTACTGTTGAGCCAAAACTTTCGGCAGATGTGGTAATTCCAATGTCTAAAACTCCCGTTGGTTCACTTACAACAACTGATAAGGTTATTGCCGTTGGTGCATCTACGGGTGGAACTGAAGCTATTGCTGATTTTTTAAAGGCCATGCCCTTGGATTGCCCTGGAATTGTAATAGTCCAGCATATGCCCGAGAAATTTACAACTTCGTTTGCCAATCGTCTAAATGATATATGTAAAATTTCTGTAAAAGAGGCACAGAATGGCGACAGTGTTCTCCGGGGACAAGCGTTGATTGCACCAGGGAATTATCATATGATGCTTAAACGAAGTGGTGCTAAGTATTATGTAGAAGTAATTGAAGGACCATTGGTAAATCGTCATAGACCATCGGTGGATGTTTTATTTAGAAGTACGGCTAAATACGCAGGAGCAAATTCGCTTGGTGTTATTATGACAGGTATGGGGGATGATGGTGCCCGAGGATTGCTTGAAATGAAAGAGACTGGAGCTTTTACAATAGCTCAGGATGAAAAATCGTGTGTTGTTTTTGGAATGCCTCGCGAAGCAATTAAAATGGGAGCGGCCCATCAAATTTTACCATTGGATGAAATAGCACCTTTTGTAACAAAGAAATTAAAGTAATATCATTGTTTCTTAATATTATATGAAATAGCTTCCGAATTCTGTTAAGGATATCCAATGCAGAGATTTCTACTATTGAATTCGTTAAATCATCAGAATACCTACTCTTTTTAGATGCAGACTTTGCTATATTTGGCAGGAATATTTTTATAGGATTGAAAAATTGCCTATTTTTAAAACAAAATTTAGTCTGCTATGGAGCGTGAATATTCGAAATCTTTTGTAGTTAAGGCTACCATGCTTGGTTTTTTCAGTGGTTTGGCTTTTATTCTATTAATATTCTTTGTTGGAGCTCTTATTCATGATTTGCCTTTTACTTCGGCAGGTATTTATGATTTACATTTAATATCTCCTATACTTTATTTTTTTGATACTTTTCCCATAATTATAGCCATAGCATCATACTTTATTTTTCGTCATGTTTCTGTTACAAAAACCGAAGCCGACACTATTGCTCAGCGAGAACTTCATAGACAGCGTAAATTATATCGGTTTGTTGAAAAATTACGTGAAGGTGATATTGATGCAGAGTATATTCCTGAAGAAAACGATGCATTGGGAAAGGCAGTGATAAATCTTCGCGACAATTTAAAACGGAGCAGTACCGATGAAGTTGAAAGAAGAAAAGAGGATGAGCAAAGGAATTGGAGTGCCGAGGGACTTGCAAAGTTCGGTGAAATATTAAGATTTAATAATGATAATATTGAGGAATTATCGTTTCATATAATTAGCAACCTTGTAAACTATATTGCTGCAAATCAGGGAGCATTTTATTTATTGGAGGATGCTGATATTACCGATATCCATTTTCGAATGACTGCTAGTTATGCCTATGAACGTAGGAAATATGCTGATAAAATAATTCCATGGGGCGATGGTTTGGTTGGAGCTTGTGGTTTGGAAAAGGATGTTATTTTCTTGAAGAGAGTGCCAGATAGTTATTTGAGTATCACATCTGGTTTAGGCAAGGCCAATCCAAAATGTTTAATTCTTGTTCCACTTAAGGTAAACGAATCCGTTCATGGAATTATAGAAATAGCTTCGTTTAAGCAATTTGAACCATATCAGGTGGAATTTCTACAGAAGGTTTCTGAAAGTATTGCAACAACCATTTCTACTGTGAAGATTAATCTTCAAACTGCTAAATTATTAAAAGAGTCGAGAGAGCAGGCCGAAGAGTTGGCTTTAAAAGAGGAGCAAATGCGACAGAATATGGAAGAGTTGCAGGCTACGCAGGAAGAAGCAACGCGGCAATCTGAGAAGTTTATAAGTTTTTCGAACTCAGTTAACCATACTCTAATACGTGCCGATTTTGATGTAGACGGTGATTTAATATATGCTAACACAAAGTTTATTCAGAAGTTAGAGTATTCTGGGAACTCAGAAGTTGAGGGAAAGCCAATCTCAATGTTTATCAATAAAAAGGATAGAGTTTGGTTCGATGATATTTGGAAGAGTTTGAGCCATGGTGGTAAGCACTTTGAGGGAGATATGAAGCTTGTGACTAAAACAGGGAAAGATCTTTGGACAATTGCTACATATACTTGTGTTCGAAACGCAATGGGTGGTGTTGATAAAATATTGTTTTTAGCAATTGATACAACAGAACAGAAAAAGCAAAGTTTGGATTTCGAAGGTCAGATTAATGCGTTAAACCGTTCTTCAATTAAGGCAGAATTTAGTCCCACGGGAGATCTTATCGATGCAAACGATAAATTCTTGATATCAATCGGATATACATTAAATTTAGCGAAAGAAAAATCTATTTATGAGTTGGTGCCAAGTTCAGAGCGTAAGGCTGTAGAACGTACTTGGGACGATATAATTCATGGAATTCCATTCGAAGGTCAGTTACGATTATTAACTAGTCATGACGAGGAAAAATGGTATAGATGCACATTTACCTCGGTTAATGATATGTATGACGAAGTTGCCAAGGTGGTCTTTATTGCGAATGATATTACCCGTGAGAAATTGATGGAAATAGAAACCCGACTTCAAACCGAGAAGTTATTGAAGCAGGAAGAGATGCTTAAAATGAACGAGGTTGAGTTGAATCGGAAGTTAAGGGAAGCCAAGGAGGAAGTTAAGAATCAGTTTAAGGAAATCGAGAAGGTCAAGATTCGTAACGAAAAAACGCTAGAGGGATTTCTTGATGCCATTATAATGACCGATCACGATGGTATTGTACAATTCTTCAACAATGCTGCTGAAGAACTTTTTGCTGTTAGCAGGAACGAAGTGCTTGGTCAAAGTATACGAATTTTATTCCCCGATGATATAGAAGGAAAAGATGAGTTTATTGATGCATATCTTGATCCCAATAAGGAGAAAATTACAGGAATGCGTCGTGAAATAAATATTACCACTCGTGATGGAAATGAAATATCGGTATTAATGTTGTTAACCGAAGCTAAATTAGGTAGAGAGATATCTTACACTGCTTTTATTCAAAATATCTCTGTAGACTTATTTTAGTTCTTATTGAATATTTTGACAATTTGTTTTATCTGAATTTCATTTCTGAAAAAAACGTATCCAAATACTGCTAGTACAGAAATGTGCGCTATATTGATGTAGTAAATATTTATTTGCTTAAAAAATACCTCATAAATAATAAGGATGAGCATATAAATAATTGGGTAAAGTATAAATTTCTTATAATTCACAAAGAAACTGTAGAATTTCCTTACAAATAGGAAAAGAAGAGCAACTTGCACCAGTTTTGTAAAAAAATTAGCCCAAACAGCACCATTAATTCCATCTTCCTTAATTAAGAAAAAAGTACAAACAATTTGAAAAATTGCAGTGAACGTAAACACAATGGGAAGTATTCGTGTCTTTTTAAAGTAAAATACAGGTGTAATTAGGTAATAATACCAGATTCTAGAAATCATTCCGGCGAAAAGAATTGGCAAGAGATTAAACGAACTATATAGATCCGAGTTGTTGATGATATGGGGGACTATTAATGGAATAGATATGTATAATAATGGAAGACACGCTATATTGATCAAGGCGAAAACATGAAAGTATTTATTGATATCTATATTTCCTTTTGGTTCATCATTATTGTTCTTCCATATTTTAAATACCTTAGGAGTAATAGCCGATGATAGTCCATTTTGTAGGAATTCTATTACAAGTGTCATTTTAATGGCGAAATCGAATATTGCAACTTCTTTTTCTGATAGAATGCCTAGAATAAAATACCTATCAATGTTGGACACTATCCAGTATAGGATACTATAGATATATAGAGGAGCACTGTAATCTAAAAGCCTTTTGAGTATAGTTTTATCAAATTTAAACTTACTTTCACTGTAAAAGTAGATTATAGCCCAAACAAAGACTGCAAAAGCAGAGATAAATCTTCCCCAAATTGGACCAATAAGGCTTTGCGGAAAAAGGTATAGCCCAGAAACGGATATCAATACAGTGACAATGAAGTTAAATATATTTGACCAGAAAAATGGTGTTGGTTTTTCTCTGTATATCATTAAGGTGGAGTAGGCCTTAAATATACCATTGAATAGTCCGGTTAGGGCTGATAGTAGCCCAAATGGAAGGTAATGAATGGTTTTACCAGGGTAGGCAAAGTCAAATATAAAATCGCCCAAGAAAGAAAAAAGGAGAGTAACACCAAAGCCATATATTAATAGAAATACAGCAGATGTTCCTATAAATTTCTGAATATTCTCTTTGCTTGTATTGTGATGAATAAAGTTTATTCCAAGAAAGTTGTCAGCAGAGAATGTGAAAAGAACTCTAGCAAGTTCACTAAGAATTATATATATCGCTAGTAAACCAAAATCAGAGGTTGAAAGCAGTGATGAATTACCGTAAAAAGGTAACAACAAAATGCTTGAGGCTAATGGTAGCGAGCCTACAACTGTATATATGAATGATGATTTTAGAAAAGATTTTGATATCACGCCATTTTAATTTAGATGTAAAGCGATATGTGTTTTTCTATTAACATATTCCAATGACTATATTTTGCAAGAATTTTAGGGTTTTCCTCAGTTTTTTTATACTCTGAATCAATATCACAAAGAACATTCTTCAACAAAGGAAATAACTCTGATCTTTTGTTTATTGTATGTAAGAATAACCCATCTTCTGATAGGAATCCAAAGGGAAGCCAAGTACCGGTGATAACAACGTTTCTTGTGTATAAATATTCTTGAAATGAGCCTGAGAACTGGTCGGTATCCCTTAAATGAACCATTATATCTGATGCATACCTTACTTTTGCAATAGCCTCTTTGGTCATCCTTGAGGTAAGCGCGGTATAGTTCAAGTCTAGTGCATTGGCTGTACCAATAATTCTCTTTGTGTATTCAGCATCTCCGTATGTTAAAGGGAGCACAAAATGTATATTTTGAAGAGTGTCTTTATCTATATTCTGAACAATATCCTGTAATATTTCAATTTGATGCTGTTCTGGATGGCTGCTATACCCAATACTAATGACTGTTTTTGAATCAAAACCTAACTCTTTTTTGATATGTTCTTTACTTGTATTTGGATCATTTATTAAATTATCTATTGAATTGAATATATCGAGTCCAAAAGGCAGAATATTTGTTTTATGATGATAGTTATTGAAATGATTCAGAAAGTTTTGTTGCATTAATGGATTGGCAAAAATAATTTGATCAGCGGCATCTAGGTAAGGGATCATTTTATTTTTCTGAAGATCTGTTCTTTTAAAAAAATCGCTACCCCAAAAGGTAATCAATAGTTTATCTGAAATCTTTTTGAAGTAGGAGATATCAATATAAAAGAAGTTTTTATTGAAGAAATGAAGGTGGACAACGTCGTATTTTTTATCAATATTTTTGAGGATGGATTTGATGCAAAAGCGCATTGAAAAAAATGCTGGATACTGATTTATTTGTGATATTAATTTTTGGGTGCCAAAACGAAAAACATTAGGCTTTAGAATTTTACTATATATAGTTTTGTCTAAAACATCAAGAGTCGGATTGGTATTCAGAATGTCGATTTGAATATTATTGCTATGGTTGTGAATATTTAATGCTATATCGTTTAGCAGAAATGAATTGGCATCGCCAACGAGCAATATTCTTCGAATATTCATTAACTACTTTTTAAGGTTATTCTTTAGGTAGTGGTGCCAGTCACCGATGTCTATCCATGATTTTTCTGAAACAGGAAATACACCTACGTTCCCATTTCTACTGAGGATTTCCTCAATTAAATGGGTCATATGGAAATACTTATTTTGTGGAATATAATCAAGAACTTTGGAGTTTAGTATATACATCCCAGAGTTAATTTTATAAGTAAATTCTGGCTTTTCTGTAAGTTTGGTTAGGCGACCATTGTCCTCAGTCTCAAGTACTCCGTATGGAACTGCGTAGTGTTTTAATGCAGCTACAACAGTTAGATCGTTTTGATTATTGGTATGATAGTCTAAGATTTCGGAGTAATCATTCTGGATTAGAATGTCGCAGTTGGTAACAAAGAAATTTCCGTCAATTTTACCTTTTAAATCGTGTAATGCACCGGCTGTTCCAAGAGGTTTATCCTCGGTAAGGTACGAAACGCTATACTGTTTATTATTGATATCGTCAATATACTGTCGGATCATATTGGCCTTATAGTTCACGGATATGTAGAATTCATTTGATCCGTAATTAAGAAAACTCTTTATGATTCGTTCCAGAATGCTTTCCTCTCCAACAGGGATAAGTGCTTTAGGAAGTACATGTGTTATGGGACGTAAACGAGTTCCTTCGCCTCCAGCCATAATAACAACAGGTAGGTTAAATGTGTTTTTGATGGGCTTATTGGTTTCAGTAAAAACATCTTCCCAGAAAATAACATCTACGAGTTTATTATCGGAGTCGAGAATTGGCATACACTCGATTCTTTGATCGAGCATTCTTTTTTCGATTACTTCTAATGGCTCGGATTGGCTGGAAATAAGGGTCTCCTTACGTAGAATATTTGATATAGGAGAATCTAATAAAACATTCTTAAGTATGGCTCTTTGAATATCGCCAATGCTAAGAATATTTACAAAACTATTGTTATTGAAAACAAGCAGTAACCTTCGAAATGTTGCATCCATTGTTTTTAATGCTTCTATGATTGAAGCATTGTGCTGTATCTTAATAGACTCAATTTTTTCCTGCTTATTCATATTTTCATTCATCGATTCTTATTTAATCAGAGAATTGGCTTTGATAAAACTATTTGCTGGAATTGTAATACCATGACGGGCAATTGCGTTGCTTCCAACAAAACAACGCTCCTCAACTATTACATCTCCATTAATTATTGCGCTAGTAGAGATATGGCAAAAGTCACCCACTGTTGCGCTATGTTCAATAAGAGCCTTAGAGTTGATAATGCAATTTTTTCCAACTTTTGCATTTGCATTTACTAATGCATGATGCATAACTATTGTACCTTCGTCTATTGTTGCATGTCGCGAGACATAGGCTAATGGAGAAACTATAACGGGTAGGGTAACGTTTAGCGATTTTAGTATGTTGAATAGTTTAATTCTCAGTTCCGAAGATCTTATTTGCCCCACTGTAACTAAAAAGTTTTTGTATTTTTTTGAAAGTTCTGGCAGTTGATCATCGGTATATAGTATTGGATAGTTTAGAATGGTTTGCCCTACTTTTTCGGGAACATCAACTATTGCTTCAATTTCATATATTCCAGTTTGCTCAATAACATCAATACTGGCCATGCACTGTCCACCGCCACCAACCAGAATTATTTTTTCCTTGTTTTTCATAACCTTACGCTGCTAGGAATATTTACAATTCTATCCTCAAGCCATTTAGCATTGCTTAAATCGTCGGTTTGGCAGTTGCTAAACATCGGTAGTTTATTCATAAGAGTCCAGAGAGGCCGGGTCATAACTCCGTTGCTATTTGAATATTTCAAGAACTCATCACGTTTGTTTCTATCGGAAAGCAATATGATATTTAGCCAATAGTTTGATTTAGAGTCTTTTGGTTCTGTAAAAAACGAAATATTATTTGAATCAAATTGTTTTTTGTACTCTAATGCTGTAGTACGTTTGCTTTCTATGAATTTACCTATATTTTCCATTTGAGCAAGACCTAATGCTGCATTTACATTAGGCATTCGGTAGTTATAACCAATTTCATCGTGGTTAAATTCCCATGCATGGGGTACTTTAGCCTGGGTGGTTAGATGCTTAATTTTGGAACCAAGTTCGACATCGTTAGTTAAGATCATACCTCCGCCACCCGTTGTAACTATTTTGTTTCCGTTAAAGCTAAGAACTCCAATTTTTCCAAATGTTCCAGTGTGTTGATCCTTATAAAAACTACCCAAACTTTCGGCCGCATCTTCAACTACTGGAATATTGTATTTATTGCATACTTCAATAATAGCATCTATTCTACATGGATGTCCAAATGTATGCATGGGTACAACCGCTGCAATTTTTCTTTGTGTATTTTTATTAATGGTTTCAATGTGTTTGGTAATACTATTTTCTCGTTTTATAGTATTTGAGGATAGCCATAGATCCAATTTTTCAGGTGATAATCCCAAGGTTTCCCTGTCAACATCAATAAATACAGGATGTGCATTGCAGTACGAGATTGCATTTGCAGTGGCAATAAATGTTACGGGTTGTGTTATGACTTCATCATCATTTTGAACGCCTACAGACAATAAGGCTAAGTGCAATGCATTTGTTCCGTTTACTATAACTATTGCCTTTTTAGCACCAGTATATTGGGCAATAACCTCTTCAAACTTGTCTACGTATTTTCCAACGCTGGAAACGAAGGTAGAATCGATGCAGTCCTCTAGGTACTTTTTTTCATTGCCAATAAAAACAGGAGCATGAAGTGGAATAAAACTTTGGTTTGAGCCGTAAAGGGCTTTTATTGTATTAATAATATATTCGAAGTTATTCATTTTAATATCCCTAACTATAAATTATAAATTTGAGTTTTATATTTCTCAAGATTCTTTTTATTTAAAAACCACTTACAGGTTTCTTCTAATCCTGAACGGATATTATACTTAGGGTTAAATCCAGTAAGTTCTTTTATGAGCGTATTATCGCCCCATAATCTGAAAACCTCTGAGTTTTTTGGCCTAATACGTTCATTTTCGGTGATGAAAGAAACTTGCGAATTCATAATATCCCGAATCAACATTAGTGTATCTTTCATCGATATTTCGAAGTTTGTAGCGATGTTAATCTCTTTTCCTATAGTCTTTTCTGATTTAGCAATTGCTAAAAATCCGCTACACGTATCCTTAACATAGTTAAAATCGCGGGTAGGGGAAAGGTCTCCAACCTTAATCTCTTTCATTCCCGATGCTATTTGTGAGATTATTGTTGGAATGATAGCTCTTGCCGATTGACGAGGTCCATATGTGTTGAAGGGTCTCGCTATTGTCACTGGCATGTTAAAAGCGTTATAAAAACTTAAAGCAATTGCATCGGCTCCGATTTTCGATGCAGAATATGGTGATTGTGGTTGCTTTGGGTGTTTTTCGTCAATGGGAACATACTGAGCAGTTCCATAAACCTCCGATGTTGAGGTGTGTACAACTCTTAGGTTGCCATTCTCTTTTGCTGCTTGGCAAATATTTAGCGTTCCTTTAATGTTAGTGTCAATGTAACTATCGGGAGCTACGTAGGAGTATGGAATTGCTATCAGCGCTGCAAGGTGAAATATTAAGTCGACATTTTTAGTGATTTCTTTGCAGAAATGGGGATCCCGGATATCACCTGTTATAATCTCGAGATTATCATTGTTAGGAATATCCTCTAACCATCCCCAGTAGTTAAAGGAGTTATATTGGGCAAGGGCACGAACCTTATAGCCTTCAGCAAGAAGCAATTCTGTTAAATGCGAACCTATAAATCCATCAGCTCCAGTAACAAGTACATTCATTGTTTTGAGTTTTTATTCTTTTTAAAGTGAAAAGCAACATCAAATATCGCTACTAATTTACAATTTCCAAGGTTTTAATTGTATAGTTTCGATATCTATTTGTTTTATAACGTTGATTTAATGAATGGTAAAAAAAATACTTACTGAAGGTTTTTCAATAAGTATTTTCAATAATTTTTAAGATTTATTATTATCCGTAAATCTCTTTCTTGGCAGCTTTTAATGTATTCTTAAGCAACGAAACAATAGTTAATGGTCCGACTCCCCCTGGAACAGGTGTTATGTAACTACATTTTTGAGCAACTTCATCAAACTTAACGTCGCCTAAAAGTTTCCAGCCCGATTTAGTGTTTGGACTCTCAACGCGGGTAATTCCAACATCAACAACAACAGCACCCTCCTTAACCATATCGGCGGTAACATATTCTGCTTTACCAAGAGCAACAATTAGGATATCGGCTGTTTTTGTGAATTCTTTGATATTTGGAGTGCGGCTATGACATACTGTTACTGTACAATCGCCAGGATTTGCTTTAAGGGAAAGCAGGTTTGCTATTGGACGACCAACAATATTGCTACGTCCAAGAACCACGCAGTGCTTACCGGCAGTTTCAATTTTATATCGGTGTAAAAGATCAACTATACCATCGGGAGTTGCAGAAACGTAAGCAGGTAAACCAATTACCATTCGTCCTACGTTTACTGGATGGAATCCATCCACATCTTTTTTAGGGTCGATAGCCTCAATAACTTTTTGCTCGTTGATATGCTTTGGAAGTGGCATTTGTACAATGAAACCATCTACATCGGGATTTGCATTAAGCAGCTTAATTTGATGCAATAGTTCTGCTTCAGTAATAGTTTCCTCAAAGCGTAGTACTTGAGATTTGAAACCAACCTGAGCGCACGATTTTTCCTTGTGGCCAACATAGGTTTCGCTAGCGCCATCGTGTCCAACAATTATAGCAACTAAATGGGGAATTTTACCTCCGTTTTTTTTGATTGCTTCAACTTCAGCAGCAATTTCGGCCTTAATTTCATCGGCTAAACGTTTTCCGTCAAGAAGTTCCATTTTAGTTGAAAATTAAAAGTTTATAAAGTTATAAGTGCATTGAGTGTTTAAATGATGAAAGCCAAACCGCAAAATAATCTATCTTCTAGGTTGTTGCGACATCATCCGGGCAAGGTTTTTAGCACCGCCACCCGATACCATCTTCATCATCTTTCGCATATCCTCAAATTGCTTCATCAACCTATTTACTTCAACAATTGAGGTTCCGCTACCATCGGCAATACGTTTACGGCGACTTCCGTTCAGTAATGCTGGATTTTCCCTTTCAGAAGGGGTCATCGATTTGATGATAGCCTCTACGCTTTTGAAAGCGTTGTCGTCGATATCGATATCCTTCATCACCTTACCCATACCAGGAATCATACCTGCCAAATCCTTAAGGTTACCCATTTTCTTGATTTGAGCAATTTGATCGAGGAAGTCGTTGAAGTTAAATCTATCCTTTAATATTTTTTTGTGAAGTTCACGTGCCTGTTCTGCATCGTACTGCTCTTGAGCCTTCTCAACAAGAGAAACAATATCACCCATACCCAAAATACGATCGGCCATACGGTCGGGGTGGAACACGTCTAGCGCATCAAGTTTTTCGCCAGTACTTACAAACTTAATAGGTTTGTCAACTACCGAACGGATTGAAAGTGCAGCACCACCACGGGTATCACCGTCGAGTTTTGTAAGAACAACACCGTTGAAATCGAGTCTGTCGTTGAATTCTTTTGCAGTGTTAACAGCATCCTGACCAGTCATTGAGTCGACCACGAACAATATTTCCTGAGGTGTAACTGCCTTTTTTATTGCTGCAACCTCGTTCATCATCTGCTCATCAACGGCTAGGCGTCCAGCAGTATCGATAATTACTACATCGCGTCCTGATGATTTTGCTTGCTTTACAGCGTCCTTGGCTATGGATATTGGATCGGTACTACCTTCTACTGTAAATACCGGAGCTCCAATTTGCTCACCGAGTACCTTTAACTGATCGATAGCAGCAGGACGATAAACGTCGCCAGCTACTAGAAGGGGCGATTTTCCCTTTTTTGTTTTAAGGTGATTTGCTAATTTGCCAGAGAATGTAGTTTTACCAGAACCCTGCAAACCCGCAATAAGAATAACTGTAGGATTGCCACTTAGGTTGATATCTGTAGCCTTACCGCCCATAAGTTCGGCAAGTTCATCGTGTACCACCTTAACAAGCAATTGTCCAGGTTTAATGGCATTTAGCACATTCATGCCAAGAGCCTTGCGCTTCACCTCATCGGTAAAGGTTTTGGCTATTTTAAAGTTAACGTCGGCATCGAGTAGGGCTTTACGCACCTCTTTTAGCGTTTCGGCAACGTTAATTTCAGTTACTTTTCCTTCGCCTTTAAGGAGCTTAAATGACCGCTCCAGTTTCTCCGATAAATTCTCAAACATATCTATATAGATGCTAGATGTTAGACAGCAACAACAAAATTATTCAAAAATGATTTGCAAACTTAGTAAAAATGATGGTTCTTTCAAATAGAATAATATTGTGTAATAAAACTAATACCACTTTTAACAGGGAAATCTTGGGCTAAAATTACGTAGACATTGTAATATGTATTTCGTCAGATTCCATTATGATAAAACCTAATCGAGAATATAATCTTTGTGCAGGATTATTTTTATTTACTTTTAATGTCACTTTTTTATTTTCAGCGTTTGCTCGTTTGATTATTTCAAGTATGACTTGCTTTCCAAAGTTTCTATTGCGATACTTTTTGTGTATAATAATATTAATAATGTGAATTGTTTTTGCATTATTTACTTGTAACCAACCTATAGGAATATTATCTATTTCAAGTATGTAGTTTATGGCATTTGGAAATTGATTTTTGTAGGAAGTTTGCTGTGCATCGAATTGCATTTCGAGCAATAAATTAAGTTGATTGGGTGGTAAGTTGATGTTTTGTAGTTCTTGCATTTTATATTGAAAGAACAGGGTCTTGATGAATAAATTATTGTCATCTGTTTTTTTAAAGAATTGAATGTTCATGTTAGTTAGTTTTTAATAAAAATGCCCCGGAAGGGGCACTTCTATCGATGTTAATCTCTAGGTGGCCAATAGCCATAAATGCATATAATGAAATTAAGCACCTGACATGGTTGCATATTATTATGGGCAACCGATTCACCGGCAACGGCACAGTTGCTGGTGACATTTACCGAGATATCGCCTTGTACTTGAATATTTACATTCGATATCTGGTTTGCATTCATGGTATCGGCATTTACAGTTGTACTATATATATTCGATGAACGAATCATTCCTGGATAATTGCCTTTTGGGGTATTGGTATCGATACCAGTCGAAGAGCATTTAATATTAGCAGTTGTATCCAGTGTTAGGTTCTTTTCGCAGGTCGAACTGTTCACAATCGTATGATTATGTGGTGGAATCTGGTTAACATTCAAAAGAACTGTTTCACTTCCACCAGTTTGCCCTTGATTTCTTGGAGTAAAACCCGGTACATATCCAGGTGTAACAGGGATGCGTCCCCTTAAATCGGGTAACGCAAATGTTGTTCTACCATCCCCTCCATACTGGTTGCCAATTAATGCAAATAAAGGGGTATACTGGCTCACTGGCAATATTTGTCCCCAGCAAAACATCCAGTTTTGGGGGGCATAATTACCACCAAAACATTTTATTTCTCCTATATAACCATCCATATTATTTTTCTTTAATTTTTAATAAAAACATTAAATAACATCATCATCTGTTTAACCATGAAAATTATGGTTTTGGAGGATATTGGCCTTCAACACAAATGATAAAATTAAGGCATAGCCAGGGTTGCATATTATTGTGTTGCCCATTTCCGCCAACTAAACTACACTGGCTTTGTACATTTACATTAACATCGCCACCAATATTGGCATTAATACTAGCTGCATTGGTGTTCATTACATCAGAATCACTGGTTGTAGTACTATAACTGTTAGTACCTCTGGCTGTTCCTGCAAAGAAATTGTCTTTTACTGTATTGGTATTACCGGTACCACCTTGGCACATGATGGCTGCAGTGCCATTTGCAGTGAGGTTGCTGGTCGTATTTACCAAATTGCTGATTTGGTGCGAGTGGGCTCCCATTTGGTTCAGATTAATTTGTTCCGTTTCATTTCCACTTTGGTCAGCAATAGTCCTTGGGCTTAACCCCATTCCCTGACCAGCCCCGATAGGTACCCGGCATTGTAAATTGGGTAAAGCAAAGTTATTTATTCCATCACCTCCATAGCGATTGCCAATAACAGCAAATAACGATGCATATTCCGCTGTAGAGAGTATCTGCCCATTACAAAATTGCCAGTAAGCTGGTGCATATGTGCCACCAAACCATTTTATTTCACCTAAAAATCCTTCCATATATTTATTTTTTATGTTTTGACAATTCATACTAATTTCTCGGAGGATAAATTCCTTGATAAGAAATAATAAAGTTGACACAAGTCCAGGGTTGCATGTTATTATGCTGTACCGAAGCCCCAGCATCGTTACATTGACTGTTTACATGTACATTTAAATTACCATTGATAGCTACATTCATTTGTAATGCATCAGCATTCAACTGGTCGGCACCTGCATTCGTGGTATAGTTTGTTGCACGGGCAGGGGCATTTGCCGGGTAATTATCTTTGGGAGAATCGGAATTCCCGGTAGCCGCCAGGCATTTTATTGTTCCCGAACCACTCCCGTTAAGATTATTAGTAACCTCAACCTGATTGGTTATTGAATGGAGATGTGCCGGTATTTCGTGCGATGTTAAAACCACTGATTCGGCACCTATAAACGTACCAGTTACCCGGTTGGTCAAACCTGGTCCGGTACCCGATCCCAGCGGGCTTCGGCCCCGCATGTCGGGCAATGCAAAGGTGTTAATTCCATCACCTCCATACTGTGTTCCTAGTATAGAGTATAGCGCCTGATAGGCGCTTATGCTTAGTATTTGTCCTTGGCATAAGAACCAGCCCTTCGGGGCATAGTCTCCTGCAAAACATTTGATTTCGCCTAAATATGGATCCATTTTTTCTAATTTAAATTATCATTAATTGAAGATATTATTTAGCTACTTGGTACCAATTGCTTACACCGTCGCTGATAATTGTGCCAGAGTACTCAGTGTCCGAAGCAGTTGTTGAATTTCCATCAGAATCCCAGAAAGTATCGCCACTTGCTGGTGTTATTGTAATTGCACTAACTCGTGCATAGAGATAAAACATTTTACCTGCTCCGGCTGAACTGGCAGAAGGAAGAGTAAAGGTGTATCCACCATCGGTGATAATAAAGCCATCCGAAGTGAGTATCGTATAATTGGCATTTACTGTTTTTACACTAATTGATGATGAGGAAGCTGCTGTTGCCCAGGTGGCCACACCATTACCATCGGTGGTCAATACTTGTCCGCTGGTACCACCACTACCTGAAGGCTTAATGGTTACTGTCCCTGCTGATACGGTTAACCCACTACTGGCCGACAATGAAGTAAAAGAACCTGCTGCTGCTGTGGTTGAACCAATTGCACCGGGGGCTGCCCAGTTAATACGGGCATTATCAAAGGTTCCAGAAGTAATTTTTGCAGCATCCAAACTGCCAATATAACTTGAACCAATTGCAGTTCCATTCCAGGTACCAGTTGAAATGGTTCCCAGTGTAGTGATAGCAGATGAACCCGTCCAAGTAGAAAGAGCGGTGTTTTCAACATTTCCAAGGCCTACTGTTGTTTTAGTAATACTTGCCCACGAAGCAGACGAACCGTCAGTTGTGAGGAATTTTCCGCTATTTCCGGTTTGCGAAGCAACTAAATACCCGGCAGTAGCATGATTTCCCCATCCGTATGCAGTATTCCAGTTACTGATATTGGTAGAGGTAATACTGTTTGCAGCATGACTCGTACTCATGGCATCGGTAATTCCATAACCCGAAAGCGTTGTGGGGGTACTGGTAAGATTACCAAAATGTAGTTGAGCGCTTCCACTGGTTTGCATATTTGTTTTAGTATAGTAATTTGCCGAAGCAGTGGTCCATTCTGGATCAGTTTCAGTATAACTAGTTAGATAGCCTGCCGTTGCATGGTTACCCCAACCGTAAGCTGTATTCCAGTTACTGATATATGTCGAGGTAATGCTGTTAGCTACATGACTCGTACTCATGGCATCGGTAATTCCATAACCCGAAAGCGTTGTGGGGGTACTGGTAAGATTACCAAAATGAAGTTGAGCACTTCCACTGGTTTGCATATTTGTTTTAGTATAATAATTTGCTGAAGCAGTCGTCCATTCTGGATCAGTTTCAGTATAACTAGTTAGATAGCCTGCCGTTGCATGGTTACCCCAACTGTAAGCTGCATCCCAGTTTGAAATATTGGTAGAAGATATACCATAAGCGGCACTGGCAGCAAAAATTGGATCGGTTTCGGTATAGTTGGTCAGATATCCTGCAGTAGCATGGTTACCCCAACCGTAAGCCGTGTTCCAGTTACTAATATTTGTAGAATTGATTCCATAAGCCGAACTTGCAGCAAAAACTGGGTCTGTTTCTGTAAATGATGAAGAACCTGTTGGTGTATAATTTTCCCATTTTTCTGACGTTGAATTATATCTAAGCATTTGATCGTTTGTTGGAGATGAAATGCTGAACATATTGTTAAAAATAGGATCAGTTTCAGTGTAACTGGTTAAGTAGCCAGCAGAGGCATGGTTGCCCCAACTATAGGCCGTATTCCAATTACTAATGTAGGATGATGTAATTCCATTAGCAACAGAAGCAACAAAAATAGGATCGGTTTCAGTGTAACTGGTTAAGTAGCCAGCAGAGGCATGGTTGCCCCAACTATAGGCCGTATTCCAATTACTAATGTTGGATGATGTAATTCCATTAGCTGCAGAAGCAACAAAAATAGGATCAGTTTCAGTGTAACTGGTTAGATAGCCAGCAGAGGCGTGGTTGCCCCAACCAAAAGCAGAATTCCAGTTGTTGATATTAGCAGATGTAATGCCATTTGCAGGACTTGCTGTAAATACTGGATCTGTTTCAGTAATACCACCAGAAATACTTTCTGCCGTTTTCGCATGCAGTGCATAGGGAACACTGAGCAGTTGGCTTGTGCCAGTTATGCTGTAGTTTGTTCCTCCTGTTGGATCGATCTCTGTTTTAATGAAATATGGACCATTTGCCCAATCAATACTTGAAAACGTACCCAAAACAATAGTTCCATTACCAATTTCAATACTTATCATACCATTAGTATTGGTTGTTGGGTTTTGTGTTTCAACATAGATGGCAGATCCATTTATTGATTCTTGGAGAATGCTAATTTGCATACCAATTGGTTGATTTGCTATAAGTTCACTGTTTGCATTACGCACAATCGCTTGATAGCTAAATTGGTTTGGAGCTTGAGCATATGAGCATAGTGCAACAAGAATTGCAAATAGTAGTGTGTATAGTTTTCTCATAAAGGTTTAGTTTTTGATTATTTTAAATGTCTTTACCTGCTTATTTTCCTGAATGACTTTTAAAATATAAACGCCAGATTTAAGGTCATTTACTGGAAGTGTAGTTTTATAATCATCAATTTTATTACTCATGATAATTTTACCACTGATATCGTAGAGTAGATAGCTTAATGATTGTATCTTATCAACTGTAACAGCATCAATGCTGAGAATTAGAATATTGGTTGTAGGGTTAGGATAGGCCTTGCAAGAAAGATTAAGACCACTTTCTGCAATTCCAGAAACAACTGATATTTCATAGGGCTGCTGTACTCCTTGAATAATTAATCCATTTGTGCCAGATTGGGTTGTGCAGAATGTTTGCCCAATAGAATAACTAATAGAACCGTCATTTCCTGAAATATTACCACCCGAAGATAAAACGGTTTCTTGTGCATGTAGTTTTAGTGAAATAGAGCACATTAGAAGTATTGCATTTAAAATTAGAATTTTCTTTCTCATAGGCAGTTTTATGTTTTAAGTATTGATGAAAAATGTTCTAGATTGGAATGTATATGTTAACATTAAAGAATAAAAATATTATTTTTTGATGTTTAATGCGAATTCAATAAAAAAAGCTACTTTAATTTGTCGTTTTAAATAATATTTGTTGAATTGCTCCGATTTTTACAAGTATAAATCATGATGAATAAATTAATTTTGGAAACTGAACGGCTTAATATTATCCCTTTAACATATAATCAACTTCAGTTATATGTTAAGGCCGATGGATTACTTGAGAGAGAATTAGGATTATATCCTTTGATTCGCTTTATTCCTGATGAGTTAGTAGATGCTTTTGAGAATGACATTTTGCCAGGGGTTGCCAATAGTAGTAACTATTTATTTTCAACCCTTTGGACTATTGTGTTAAAGGAACAAAGTATAATGATTGGAGATTTATGTTTTAAGGGAGAACCTAACTATAGCGGTGAGGTTGAAATTGGCTATGGCATTCATGAGAGGTTTCAAGGAAAAGGCTACATGACAGAGGCAATTCGTGAAATAATAAAATGGGCATTTAACCAGAAGGAGGTTCGTGCTGTTATTGCTGAAACCGATTCAGATAACATATCTTCTCATCGAGTATTGGAAAAGTGTGGCTTTTCAAAATATAACCAAGTTGATGGTATGTATTGGTGGAACTTGAAACGTGAGTGTTTTTATGAATAGAGACAATGATTGTAGTTTGATATCCTCGATAATCCCATAACTTTACGTTGATTAATAAAAAAAGTCCGGATTTCCCGGACTTTTCTACTATCGATGGATGAAATTATCTTTTAATGAATTGTTTAACAGTTGCATCTCTTTCATCCTTTACGGAAATAATATATGCTCCTGCAGGTAATTCCGAAACGCTAATTTCTTGTTCATTCCCCTCAAGCTCGACAACTTTAACCAAAGCACCAAGCATATTGTAAATACTTACAGTTCCAATCTTAGTGCCGTTTATAACATTTAGTTTAATATACGAATCGGCAGGGTTAGGATAAACTGTAATATCAGTAGATGGTTCATTTCCTAGTACATCACTAGTAATTCCTGCAATAGTGTTATTAAACGATGATGTTGTCACATTAACGGTGTAATCTTCAACTTCACCATAGCTGAATGTTTCGCATGCAGTAGGTGCAGAGTTGTATTTCATGGTTACACGCATTCTTGTTGTTCCTATTACAGCATCGGATGGTACGGTAAATGTGCCTGATAGGGTAGATGAACTACTGGATGAGCCACTTACCATTTGTTCGTCGGAATCGAATGTTCCATTGTGATCCCAGTCAATCCATACCTTCCAATATTCAGTGTAGCTGCTGCTCTTGAATCCGCAACTAAAGTATATTGTTTGACTTGATCCTAGGGCTACATTAGCAACTAAACTTGTAAAGTCTGCATATCCGCTATTGGCAGTTGTTGTATTACTTATTTCGTTTAATTGAACAAGGTCAATCCATTCGTAGGTAACATTATTACCCTTTGATGTACAGTAGGTAATAGTTGCCGAAGATGTAGTTACGCTAACAGCACTACTTGCCGAAGAAACATTTCCAGCAGCATCGTAAGCGGTTACGTAGAAAGAGTAGGTTGTTGCAGCAGATAGACCAC
>JBFXDX010000008.1:0-213611 GCA_050180705.1 Bacteroidales bacterium
TGGTGTAGTCTCCCTGTGTAGTGTAGTTGGTGCCCTCCCAGAAGAAGGAGTGCCCCTGACATATGGACTCCGAGAGTTCAACGTTGAACATTGGGTTAACGGTCAAATGTGTAGTTACTATACTATCGCATCCCAAAGAACTGACCAATGTATCAATATAAGTGCCTGAACTATATTTATACTTGTTATGAATGAGAATACTATCTCCATTACAAATAGAAATATTTAACTCATTAGTAACAGAAGTGGCAAAAGTTACATTTGTATGTTTAGTTTCGGACCAACAGCCGTTGCTTCCAAGAACTTGCACTTCAACCAACTCACTACTTTTTATGCTTTTATATGGTAAAGTTGTATTATCTGTCCATAAATAGTCGCTGAAGCCTTCTTCTATTGAAATTAACACACTATCAATGCCACAATGAACTATAGTATCTTTAGGCATTAAGAAGTCGGGTTGAGGTAAAACTTTTGTTATAATTGAATCGACACTGCTTAAGCAACCATTATTATCAATTACTTGTAAAAGAATTGTATCGGATATATTTGTAGTATAAAATCTGGAGTTGTTAGAAACGGACCAGAAATAAGAACTTTGAGCCCCAGCATCAAGCCTGATAGAATTGGGCTGGCAAGTTTCATATACATATTTAGCATTTTGCGATAAGTCTGTTTCTTCTAATACAGAAATGAAAACATCTCTGTCTCCTATACTATTTAAGGTTTTATCACCAAGATTTATTTGATTAGAAAAAATACCTATACTATAAATTAAATTATCAGAGCCAATACGAAAAGATGAAAAATTTGGATGTTTATTTATCCATGTAATTTTTCCATCAGAATTTGTCTTAATGATAAAATCTCCATTTATAGATGGCAATTCAATATCTCCATAATGAAATCCTTCACCTGCGCTACCGGATAAATATATGGAATTGTCATCTTTCACAATTAAATCTTTACTCCAGTCATATAGACCACTGCTTAGTGATTTTGCCCAAATAGCCTGGCCAGCTTGATTAAATTTTGCATATAAAATACCATTGTATTCGGAACTGTTAATGGCTTTACTTGTAATTTTAATACCATCTATATCCATTTCGGGTACAGTAAAGGTACTGGTTACATAAAAATCCAAGTTTTTATCCACAGCAATACGAATATTAGCATCATCACGCAACCCTCCATATGATTTAGAATACAGATAATTGCCATTACTATCGAACTTGGAAATAAATGCATTATATTCACCCTGCGAGGAGGTTGGTATCGTATATTCTTGTTTGCCACTAATATAAACTGTGCCATTTCGAGCAGTACGTGCTACATAGATATTACCAACAGCATCTATCGTAATATCTGCATTTACATATTGGAGAACATTTTCAATATTTGCGCCCCAAAGAGCATTCCCATCTGAATCAAGTTTAATTAAAAAGGCACCACCTTTTCCATTCTGTGTATTTATAGTAAGTTGATTGTCAAAGGTAAATCCACTAAAATAATGGCAACCCAATAAATACATGTTTTCATCTTTATCAAAAATAATTTTAATAATATTAATTCCAGAACCTCCATTTTTACTTTGTTTGATCCATTGTACCTCACCGTTTGCATTTAATTTTGCGAACACTAAGCTACTAATGTCATTGGTATTGGTTGTAATTGTTGTTCCTGCAATTGTTGCCGATGAAACTCCCGAAGAAAAGGCTACATATACATTGTCTTTAATATCAACAGCAACCGTTCCAGCACTGTTGATATTAGTACTGGAAACCGATTCTATCCATTCGTTTTTACCATTAGTGTTAAATTTAGCAATAAAACCACCTTGGCATGCTTTGCTGTTAACATCACTATAAACAGTGGCACTAGAAGCCATTTCAGCCATTGCATAAACAGCACTACTCCCCAAAGCGATCATAGGATATCTTTCTGTTGAAGTACTGCCAATGCTCATTGCGTTCTTAAAATTTCCACAGCCCACTGATCCTGAAGTTATTTTTTCGCATTCAACGAATTTTACATTAATCTCGTCGGTTTGCAAACATCCCGTATTATCATTTACAGTTACACTGTATGTGCCGCTTTGATTAACCGTAATTGTTGGAGTAGTAGCTCCATTAGACCATAAATATGATGAAAACCCACTCTGCGCATTAATTACTAAATTGTCATATGAACAAATGGTAGTATCGTTACCTAAATCTAATTTTGGGCTATAAGGTTCTTCAATTAATATGGTAAATGTTTGAGAACAGCCAGAAGACTGAACGCCAATGGTATATTCGCCAGAACTAAGATTTGAAAAGGTGCGAATACTTTGATAAGCGCCTCCATTTAAACTATATAAACAGCTGCTATTATCTAATGAGGTAACCTCAATGTAACCGTCATTGCTATTGTGGCACGATAGGTTACTAGAGGCAATATCTACATACAGCGGGCAACATCCTGTTTCGTATGAAACGTAAGGGGAGCCAAAATCATTGATTGTTATTCTGCTTTTTAAATCGCCCAAAGGAGAAGAACATACTTTTCTAAGTTTTGAATTATAACTTATATCGAGTGTTGTTAGATTATAATCATTTTCTATATATAGTGCTGTGATATTTGTATTTGCACAATTCAGCTCAGCAAGGGATAAATTGTCAATTTTCAGAACATTTATTGGATTAAGGGAACAATCTAGAAGTTGTAACTCATAATAATTTCGAATATCCAGAGAATGCAATAAATTTCCTGCACAATAAAGTTTTTTTAACCTTGGCAAAAATGGCAGGGATGAAATTGCATTATTTGAACAATTCAAATCTTGCAAGTTCAAAAAGTATTCTAATTCTTGCACGTCATATATCCAGTATCCACTTATGTTTAAACTTTCAACCATACTAGCCTCATCGAAGCTAATTTCTCCATCAAGATCCGTGTCTACTCCATTATCAAGAAGAGCCGTTTTTAAGTTCCAGTCGTAGAAAACAATAATTTGTGCATTGCCTAACGATATCAAAGTAAAAAACAATAACAATAGCAGTAATATTTTCTTCATGCTTAACATTTTATGTGAAATATTTTTCAGTATTTAATATAGTTCATAATGATTCGTATGTTTGGAGAAATTGTAAAAATGTTCTATTCCCCTGTTATAAAACTACTCAAAAAGTAAAACTTACCAAATTCAATAAATATATCTTTCCTGTTTGGCATTTCAACTATTATTGGTGTCCCATTAAAATAGGTCTTAATTTGTAGCAATACTTGTCTGTTTATGGAAAACAATTTATACTCAACTTCTTGATTTAAAAGTTATTTAAGCGTAATAAAAATTCAGCATCTGTATCATTAGCCCCAGTAGTTTGAACCGTGTGTTATGTGCCGAATTTTTATTATTCTATCTCTATTTTCCTTTTTTCACAGTATTCGATTGCCTTTACTTTAATCATTTCGAATTCTTCATCTGTCAAGTATGAGAAATCGTATGTTTTAGCAAAGTCTTCAAAGTTTAGTTCGAGTTTAAATGGAGATGTTTTCAGATAAGTTACCCTATCTAGATTTATTAAAATTTCTTTTTCGAATTTTTTCCTTATTCGAATCATACCTGCATCTAGTTGGATTTTAATATTTTGTTTGAGCAGTTTTCTTCCAATCAATCCGTATGTCATCGATAGTATCCCAATTAGAATCATTGCTTCACCAAGGAACGCTAAGTCCAATTCAAAAGAAAATCCTGTCTTTGCTGTTATTATTATTCCTAATATCAGGATGGTGATTCCATAAACCATTCTATAAATTCTTGTTCCGTTCCCAAGTTTCTCTCTTGTTCGTTTTTCAATTGTTAGTTTTAAATCTTCCATAGTCTAAAGTCAAAATGTGGTGTCGTTGATAATTTGGCACATAACGGTTACGGCTTGACTGTCGCGCTGACGAATCCGTGAGGATAAGTCAGTGAGAGAGTCAACCAGCGTGCAGTTAAGCCGGTGTTATAGCCAGACATTTATTTATCATTCGAAAGGTTTAAAATGATCCCACTATGTTTAGCAAAGTGTATAAAAAAATCAGTTCCTTTTTTTAAATCATTATAAGTTATTAAATCAACCTCATGCTTATATTCATTTGAAATGATGTAATACTTTTTTGCTTCATTCATTTTCTGTCCCCATAATTTTGGAAATAAGTTTCCTAAAAAGGGTATAAAAAGACTTCCACTCCCTGCTTCATATGATTTTTCAACAACTTTTTTGTCAACTGTTCTATTTAGAAGTTCTTTTTTATTTTCTTTAAGATCAAGGTTTATTTTGTAATTAACTTTATATAAAACAAAATAACTTAACGCTATTATTCCAAGATCAATAAGTCCAATCATTAAATAGTTAAATTCTGATTTAATAATCAAGAAGTATATTAGATTAAAAAGTCCGCCAAAACATAGTATTAATCCTGCAAAAACATATCCAGGTCTTTTTTCAAATTTTAAAACTTTTCTATCTTTCTCTGTTAATTCTTCTGTCATTATCTTGCAATTTATGCTTGCCTAACGGTCGGCGGTTTAAACTGCTGGGGAGTAAACCGCCAGCGGCGTTATCCGCCGTTAAAAACTAGGTTAAAGGTAATAAAAATTCTGCATCTGCATCATCAGCCCCAATAGTTTGAATCACTTGTTAGCAAACGTAGTTATCTCATTTTGTAATCATTGGACTTTCATTAATACTATCAACTTCTAATAAAGTTGCTTTTGAGTATGTTCCATCCAAAAGTCTATGTGTTCTAAATTTTGCTTTTATTGTGTAATTCTTCTCTCTCATTTTAAATGGTGATTCTGGCCATAGTTTCTTGAAGTCATTCGAATTGACATAAAGCCATCTTATTCCATTTATTGTGTCTTGTAGAAATATTCTTTTATTGTCTAATTTATACTCAATTCCATTTCTAATGAAATCACTTTGTCCAAAATCAACCATTTGGTATCTAATTCTTGATTCAATAATAATATCCTTACTTGTCGGAATTCTATTTTCTAAAAATACTATTAAGAATGGCAAAATGGTCAAGGAATTAATAATAATAGAAAGTGTTCTTGATTTAAATATTAGAGAAAATAAGAAAAGAGTGATTGGTATTAATATCAATAATTTCAGAACGAAAATATAAAGCATCAAGGTAACTCCTGTCAAACAAAGAATTAATCCAATAAAAAGTTTGGTTTTGTCCTTCATATTAATTGTCTTAAAATACTACGTTTGCTAACGGATAGCGGTATGAAATCGTTGGGGTGTACGGAGATACTTCACTATCAAGGTGCAATAAACTTTGATGCGAGAGATGCTTCTTGCATGACTACCTAAACCCCAATGTTTTATACTGCTTGTTGTGAATTGTTATTTAAAAATATTTTATCAAATAAAGGTTGTTTTTTTCTTAATTCACTATATCTATATTGATAAGTTTCTATGAATTCATTAAATATATCTGATTTATAAATATTATCATATGGAATTATGGAGTTTTTAAAAGATTTTACATTACTATTATATAACTCTTGATGAAAAAAACCATTTTTAACATGATTGTTTAATACTATATAATTAATATTGTCAATACCTATTTTATCTAACAGTTCTCTATGTTCATTATAAAATTTGGATTTTTTTAACTTGTAAATTATTGAATTAGTCTTGAATTCATCTTTTTCATCTTTTAAGTCTTTCTTGAAGTAAGAGGTATATTCTAAAGTGCTTTTAGAACGTAAAAGAGCAAAATTATCTGGTAAAAAATCTAGAATTTTTTTTATTTTACTGCCTGATACATTTTTCAATACAATAAATATTAATGGTAAATTTAAATTACAGTCTTGAAGTATACTATAGCCTTTATTAAAAAAAACTAATCTGTCCCCTTTTATTATTGGAAAAGAAAACTCAGTAACATTAACAATTTTGTCTTTATTAAATAGCAGTAAATAAAGGTACAAATCGATATAAATATCTGTAATAAGTATGTTTTCAAAGTTATCTTGAATAACTAATCTTGCTTCTTCTCTAGATAAATTTATCTCACATGCTTTGGTTTTATCGATAACATTAAAAACAATGTTAGTATCATTTAATAAAGATTTATTTTGTTTATTGTAAATTTTAAATTTTTGCACCAAAAAGCTATTAATGTAATTACTTGGAGATTTTACTAGCCCTCCTTTTGTAGCATCACGATAATTCCATTGTATTAAATTTTTATTACTTTCTAAAACTCTCCACGAAAAATTGTAAGCAAAAAAACTAACACCGCCTGAAAAACAAATTTTCACTTTACCTACATAATGAAAATATTCACTATTCAATGAGTTTAATATTTCTTTATATGCACCTGGTAGTAATTTAATTATTATTTCTGTTCCAACAGCTTTTTGAATTTTATCATTAAGGTCAATCTGCCTATGAATAATCTTAACATCTAAATTTTGGTCTAAGTTTGTTTTTTCAGATAACGTCAATTCATATGTATAAGATGAATCTTGTTTTCGAGTTGTAATTTTCGCTGATGTACCAATATTAAATATTGACAAAATTCCTATTCCAAAAAATCCAACGATTCCTTCATTTTTATATTGTTTTATCTTGCTTGATTTCCCAATTTTCAGCAAATATTCTGAGATATCATCATAATCCATCCCAATTCCATTATCAGTAATACTAAAAGCATCTTCGGTTAGATTAATATAAATATTTGATTCTATTTTTTTATTGTGTGATTCTCTAATTATACATGCATCAAAAGAGTTTTGAATCAATTCACGAACCGTAGAAATTTTACTTGTATAAAGTTTACGTCCTAAAAGAGGTAATAAATTAGGGGTTAAAATAAGTTTGGTTTCACCAAAAACAATATCACGATCTTTTCCAAAATCAGATTCCAATATGTTTGAAGATACTCTTCTAATAGTAAGTTTAAGATTTAATAAATCTGAATAGAAACCATATGCCTCACTCAAAATAGCCCAAGTCAAATCTAACTCTGATTGTATATTTTTCAAAAGTTCAACAATACTATTATAGAGGTCATTATTAATATTCTCATTAACAATAAACCTGATTGATTCTTTATCCAACCTACTTTTTGTTGATTTTATTATTGATTCATGCTTCTTAAATTCATGAAAGGAAATTGGACTTTTAATATTTCTAAAAGAATAAACAGAACTAAAAATTCTATCTGAATCAATAAGTATATAATCAGCGATTCTCAAGACAGCCATTAAATAGGTAGTTTTTACATTTAAAAAATCCATCCAATTATGACTATCAATATCCTTAAAATGATTGTTTGCTTCCCTAAAATTGATTCCATGACTTCTTGCTATCAACCCACATATATCTTCAAATTTATATCGGTTACTTATTCCCTGTATTAAATCTTCAAAGAAACTTAAATCTACTATTTTAATATTTTTAGATTCATTTATTTTAAAGCCTGTAAAAAGGATTTCATGTGCTATTCTTGGATGATTTCTTCGAATAAATTCTCCTATAAATCGTTTAAGGTCATTTGTCAAATCAGTATCAATACAAATATCTTTAGGAAGCTCATAAACTCCTAAAATGTTGAGTTTTTGCTCTTGTGTCCAGTGTCTACTTCCATTAATATATTCTAACCACAAATCTTTGAATGAAATTTTATCCCATTTTAATATAGGTGTATCAGAGTTGATTAGATACTTAAAATGTGATATATTTAAACACATTCCTATATCATGTACGAATATTGAAATAATCAATACACTAATATTTTTAGAGTCAAGTAGTTTTATGGCTTCATCAGTTATTAAACTATCAGCACTTTTTAATAATTGATTGATATGATAAATTCCATGATTAGTATACTCAGGGAAAAAAAAGTTATGAAACTCTTTAACTATTCTTTCAATATTGAGTTTTGCATTTTTTATTGCAACTTCAAATGGTTCATCTTGTTTAATTAAATTTTTAAACCTTTCGGGTATTTCAATAGTTGAATTTTCAATCATAAGTATTCTTCTTAGTTATATCATAGTGTTTCCCATAAATTGGGACTCTTTCTTTAATCTTGACTAACGTAAAAATTAGTCGTTGATTCTCAATTGTTTATATTTTCCTCAAATTTATCATTTTCCGCCTGTTTTTGCTATCCACTTTTATGTTAGCTTAAGGAATTAATCAGCTCTATAAGATTAGATATTTTTATCCTCAATCTAATCTGTCGGTGCCTGATATGGGGAATAACTCACAACGTTAAGTATATGCAAAGTAGGCGATTGCGGGCTTCAAACCTATCAAACCGTTGAGAAGTTGAAGCGGGCTACAACCGTTGAATTTACTGCTATTTCGCCTATTTTGTATATACATTGTTGGGTGTAGTTTTTGATTCATTCTTTTTTAGTAAATGATATGAGTTTATAATCGCAAATTGATATGTTCTGAATGAACGTGCTCCTGTATATGCTACAAATGCAAATAAAAATGTCAATAATCCTAATATATCAATTCTAAAATCATATTTAATGCTAACTAAAAGATATAGTATTATTGAAATAAAGAAAACAGCATTTAAACCTTCTAACATTCTATATTCTGCTCTCATCTTAACTAATTTATCACCCAACTGTTTATTGTGAAGTTTTATCCAGTCAAACCACAAATAAACAGTTCTTCTATATGGTGTTTTTTCTTTAGGCAAAGAACCTTCAAATAATATCGTTACTTCATTTTGCAAAAAAGAATTCATTTCAGATGGATATGAGTTCTTATGACCACTTATAGAATTAAATAACACATTATAATGCCTTGAAAATATTACAGAAAACAAGCGAGAATGCAGCATACTACTAATAGGACTTATTAGATGTCCCACTATATAAGCAATTATTATTACAGTACAGATTAAAACGAACTGAGAATCTGTTAATGTTGATATATCACCAAATAAAGAATTAATTAAATCTTTCAGATTATATCTTAGTATTTTTAAAAATAAAATAGTTCCAACTACACCTGGCACAATACGACCTAGTATGTCATAATAAAATTCAGATAGCAATTGCGTAATTTTTTCCATAATTGTCTAATTGTAATATCTATACAGACTATAAATGTTGTCTTCTTTTTTTAAAGATCCATCGTACAAGACATACGTATTTGTAATTTGTGAATTATTCATTTTTAGAAATTGCTCAACTGTCCGTAAAGTAATTCCTGAATAAATGCTGTCGTCTATAAATATGAAAGACTCATTGTCTATTCTTCCTTTTAGCTTTTTTATCAACGGCTTTTGTCCTCCTAAAGAACCATTAAATAGTACAATATTATCAAAATATTGATGATAGTAAATCCAAAAAAAACTTCCAAAATTTCCACTTAATGAAATGTTATTATACTTTTTGATTAGATGAAAAGTATCAATTAACAGATCAATGTATATAGTTTTGGTAAGATTACTATCAAGGTTATCAAAAAAAACCTTTCCTCCTTTAAATCTATCCAAAGTTAATTCTATTGTATCAATAAAACCTTTCATAATAGGCTGTTAGTCGGTTTCTGTTAAATTACACCCAA
This sequence comes from Bacteroidales bacterium, assembly GCA_050180705.1. Classification (GTDB taxonomy): domain Bacteria; phylum Bacteroidota; class Bacteroidia; order Bacteroidales; family Tenuifilaceae; genus SB25. Next base: position 9,585 of record JBFXDX010000008.1, read on the forward strand.
CGGTAAATTGTATGAGTAGTGGCAGATTGCGTGGCACTTCCCTGTCAAGCCGCTGCGAAGTTTAAGCGGGCTACAAACCTTGATATTTGATACATCGCCTGCCATTACTTATACAAAATGTTATAGGGCGTTTTTATTTCTGTCCACCAAGCCATAAGTCACCACGTTTAAATGAATATGACTCTGTTGTCTCGCCAATTGGTTCTTCAAATTTATATGTCCTATGTGGCTTTTTTAAAAGTTTTTGAAACCATTTTTTCGTTTCTTCATAGTCTTGTCTTGACGCATAATTTTCAGGTTCTCCAACTTCTGTATTTTCGTAATAGTCTTCGTCTAATCGGTAGTCCCAATTTAGTTTATCAAGCCTGTCTTTCAACTTCCTATAATTGTCAGTAATTATTTCTCTGTCTACTTGAGGTTTGAAGAAATTGTTTTCATAAAAGTCTATACTGTCACCAATTGCACAAACAACTTGTGATTGGGAAAAACGCGGTTCAAATAGCCAAACTTTTAAATAATATGGTTGTCCCATTTTGTCAAGTTGGTTTTTCCAATCTTCATAGATGTCTAATAAACCGTTGAGCATTTTTTGTTTGGTTTTTGCTTTCGGCTCGGGTATTACGCTATTTATCATTGAAAGTCCACTCCACGGATGGATTCTAATTTTTGCGTAATACCTGTCCTTTTCGTTCAGTAAATAGTCAGTCAGATTGAGGTCTAAATTATCAAGACGCCAATTTTCAATCTCCTTCCATCTTCTTTTATGTCCACGTATTTTTTTCTGTCTCACGGTCGTTTTTTTAATGCCCTATAACTCACATATATATGCAGTAAAGCTACATTTATCACTCCTTTTTTGATGTGTAATATGTACCTTTAGCTACATAATATTTATTGTTAAAGCTATAATTTTTTTGTTTATCTGTTGCATGTTTTGCATTAAATTTTCAACGGATTATCTGTAAATGTAAAAAAGCGTGGATGTAATTTCCACGCTTTTTACGCTTATACCTAATTTCCCCGTTGTGTTTAGCTGTTGCTTACGCTTGTGTTTGTTCTATGGGTTGTACGCTTATAATCACTCGAGCGTACGCCCCCAGCCTTTTGGTACTCCACGCTATCGTACCCATACTTAGACCCCACGGTATTAAGAAACCGCTTGGAGATTTCGGCCAGCTCGCGCTCTGCAATGTCGAGCTGGGCTGCTACGCCATCGGCTTGCGTTAGCAGCTGGTTGTATTCCTGAGTTAGTGTATCTACTGCTGTTATTCTGTTGGTGTAGTCGGACTCGGTGAGTCCAGTTCCATAGTCAACAGTAGCTTCGAATTGCTTTATTCCTGCAAGACGATTTTGAGCTTTTTCCTGCTCTGAGGAAGTACTCCTTTTTTTATAAGCCATAGTATTATTATTTATGGTTAAACATTAAAAATGGTAAACACTATAAAAGCAAAAAAAAGAAGAATGGGTATTTTTAGGTATATCTTATTAAATAAAATTAAATAATAATTACTATTCGAGTCAAATTTTATTACCAAAAAACATGATTTTTTCCTTTTAAAATGATTTTAATCATCTTTACTACATAGCCAAGTGACTTCCCTACATGGTAAAATGACTTCCGTACATAGTAAAGTAACTTTCCTATATGGAATAGTGGTTAAGCTATCTGCAAATATTCCAAATGCATCCGGTGGAGCTATTTTCTCATCTACAAATTCGTTAAACCGATATGTTTTTGTACAAAGTATAGGTTGATAGATCACTTTTTAGGGTGTTAAGGTTACTCGGCAACCCTAAAAAGTGATTTGAATATATCGTTTTTTTTATGAATAGCCCATAAATACTGATATTGTTAAAAAAAGCCCCAGAAAGGGGCTATAGATTTAAACTAAACCATTCGGGTATTTTAACGGGCTACAAATGCTTCGGCTTTGCCCATCTCGTCGGTTTCGGCCGAATGCAAGGTAACCGAAATTTTGTTGTACTTTAATTGCAGCGTGCTATCCATTGCAGGTTTTAGTACCTGCACATTATAGCCATACATAAAAATACCCCGTGCATACTCTGTTACCTTACTTATTCCAAGAATTTTGGCTTTTGCACCATTTATCTCAACGGTTAGCTCATTGGCAGTAATGCTATCGGGGGCAATGTTAAGCCATTTATCGTTTTTGCCAAAAAGGCTTTCGGTTTGCTTGGCCTTAACAAACTCCTGGCTGTTAACCTGTTTTTCCGAAACAACCTGCTGTGTTTTTAGTAGGCTCATAGGCCTAAAGTATACCATGTAGGTTTCCTGCGGTGTAACTTGGGGTTCAAATACATTTATGCCATAAATTTCTATTCTATCGTACTGTGGATTTATAATCATATTTTGGTAAACAGGCACATTCCATGCCCAGTATTCCAACCTGTTTACCCTATACTCCGATAGCTTTATGGCATATAGGCAGTAATAGTCGCCTTTTTGTACGGTCATAGAGTAGTTTCCATTACTATCCGATAGGGTTTTGTATAGTTCCTTAAAGCTACGATCCATTAATCTTACGGTTGCACTATCGATGGGTTGTCCGTTAAAGTCGGTTACTTGTCCCGAAACAACAAATGTTTCGTTGGTCTTACTGCACGAAGCCAATACAAAGGCTGTAATTGCTAGTAGTAGGATTTTTTGTACACTGTTCATGTCTTTTATTTTGAGGTTAACAGGCGTGGGGTTGGTTAAAATTTAGGGTGTAAATATAGCTTAAGAAGTGGGAAGATGGAAGTGGGAGCAGGGAACAGGGAGCAGGGAGCAAGGAACAGGGAACAGGGAGCAGGGAGCAAGGAACAGGGAACAGGGAACATTAATCATACTCCAATACTCCATCACTCCATTTCTCCAAACAGTCTCACAGCCACACAGCCAATTCCGAAGTAGATAGTTGGGAGCACGGAACAGGGAGTACGGAACATTAATCATCCTCCATCACTCCAAACAGTCAAACAGCCACATAGCCGTACAGCCAGTTTTGAAGTAGATAGTTGGGAGCAGGGAACAGGGAATAGGGAACAGGGAGTAGGGAACACGGAACAGAGAACAGAGAGTAGGGAACACGGAACAGGGAACAAGGAACAAGGAACACGGAACATTAATCATACTCTAATACTCCATCACTCCATTTCTCCAAACAGTCTCACAGCCGAACAGCCAATTCTGAAATAAAGAGTTAGAAGATAGAAGATAGAAGTAGTAAGTAGAAAGTAGTTATTCTTACTCCATCACTCCATCACTCCATTTCTCCAAACAGTCTCACAGCCATACAGCCAATTCCGAAGTAGATAGTTGGGAGCAGGGAACAGGGAGCAGGGAACAAAGAATGCCGACTCTTAATTATACTCCGATACTCCAATTCTCCAAACAGCCAATTCCAAAGTAAAGACCAAGACGATGAAAGTTGGAGGTAGAAAGTAATCAATTGACTCCAGCACTCCATTCCTCCAAACTCTTAGAACAGCCTCACAGCCCTTAAGTGCCAGCTAGTACCATGCAAATTATTTCTTTTGATAGATACCCAAAATAAAGTCACTTTTATTTTGCTTTAGGTATTCATCTTCGTATGCGAATATATTGTTGAGGCATTTTTTCTTTTTATCGTTTATTTCTATAAAATGATGCGATATATCTTTAAGTACAGCCATTAGTAAGTTACCACCATATCCTTTCTCTTCAACTGTATTGAAATGGTGTTTGATTGATGGCAGAATATTTTCAGATTCCACACATTCCGATGGATCCGATATTATCATGCGAAAAATACCCGATCCGTAGTATCTATTTTTATAAAGGTTTGTTTTAAATATTTTACGGTATTCTTTGTCGATAAGCAGTAGGCATTTATTTATTTCGGCAAGTTGATTCTTTCTGTACTGTATTCTGTTTACCCCAACGTACTCGTTAATTATTAATAGCCCATTATCGGCCATTGCCTGAGATACTTTACATATAAAGGCATTCATATTTCGAAAATGGTGGAGCGATGAGTGGAACAGAACAATATCGTAGTAATTATTGGGCAGAGTATGCTCATATATATCGGTTTCTATAAATTTTATATTACCAATGCCTTCATTTTGAGCATGCTTTTGCGCTAATTGTAGTAATTCTCCCGAAAAGTCTAAGCAGGTAATTTCCCACGATGGATTTAGTTTGGCAAAATATAATTCATGGCTGCAAACTCCAGAGCCAATAGATATTAGCTTAAGTCCTTTCCGGTTTTCATACTTTTTCGATATATACTCCTCGTAGGATAAATGCGAATCTCCAGTTATAAGGTAGTTCCATCGTTCCTTTACCAATGGAATTATCCACCAGTTAGAGTTATCTATTTTAGTATTATTAAAGCTAGCCTGGGTTCTTTTTTTGCCCGATAACGATAGTTTACTAAATATAAACTTAGAACCTCGTTGTATTGCTTTTACATATATATCTCTAGTATCCTCGAATGTCAATAGTTTCATATACTATGGTTGAATTCAATTTAGATGCTTTAAATGCTCCAATTTCGACATTTTAAAGGTAGATAATTATTCGGAATAAGAGAGACGAAAGTAAAGGGCCATTAACGCTCAATTATTCCAGTTTTAAAGTAGGAAGTAGGAAGAGGGAAGATGGAAGAGGGAGCTCCGAGCTATAATCGTCCTCCAATCCTCCAAACAGTTAAACAGCCAATTCCGAAGTGAAGGGCAGGACGATGGAAGATGGAGGCAGGAAGTAATCGACCGACTCCAATACTCCAATTCTCCATTTCTCCAAATAGTCAAACAGCCACATAGCCGTATAGCCAGTTTTGAAGTAGAATGTTGGGAGCAGGGTGCAAGGAACAAGGAACAAGGAACAGGAAACACAAAACCTTAATTCCCCTCCAACACCATCAGATAAAAAGTAACAATCACGGGGTTTTTCCCATTAAGTGGGAAAAAAAACGTAGATCGTCTTATTTTTTTCCTATGAATATTATTGAATCGAAAAGACTTCTCGAATATCTTGATTTTCTTTTACGTGAGTGGTAATGCAGGAACAACCCCCGAAATTGCCGAAGAATTAGGTATTAGTGTACGCACCGTGATGTCTTACTTTAAGCAGTTGAATAAGATTAAGGTTCCTGTAGTTTACGATTGTACGTTTCGAACCTGGAAGTACTCACGCTCAGGCAGGTTAGTACTTTGTTTTATTGAGGATGAATCTAATAGTCCAAACCAAAATACTAATGCCACAATTTCTTCCCCGTAAGCACGTTTAAAACATAAAAATATTCACAGGTCTGAAATAAAGTTTGGGCTGGCAGTTTATTCTGTTTTTAATCAATCTATTAAAATGAACTGCGCAGAATGGAGCGGTGGGCGGTAATCGAAAAGCCTAGGAAATCCAAATGAGTAGGGAAATTAAATTATTTTAGCAATGAAAAGTGTTTTAAGAAAATTTGAAAAGAGTAGTATTGATATGCCTAAGGTTTAAGGTAAAGGAACTTATTCTACAGGAGAAGGTTCTGTTGAGGTTAATTGGGAAACACGTACTGGAACGGAATGGGTTACTGAAGATTCTACAACGGATTGCTTAGTGCCTTTTGTTATGGTTGATGGTCTGCCCATTTATGGACAAGCAGTTTGCTAGTTAGTTATCAAAAAGTAGAGTGCCCTTAGCTATGGGTACTCTATTTAGTTTCTTTTAAAATATTGCGATGAAAAAAAAATCTTTTGTATTATTAGTTGTAATATTATTTCCATTTTTGGTTCAAGCCCAGAATTATTCCCATTACTACGATCAGATTAATAGAGCCGAACTCAAAATTATGGACTCCGATTTTCGGGGAGCTATGCGCATTTATAGCCAAACTTTTTCGGAGTACACCAAGCATCATACCCGGGATCTTTATAACGCCTCGCTATGTGCAATCCTATCGGGCGATAACCCGAAGGCCTTGGTATGGATGAGGGAGCAGATTACGCAGGGAGCCACCCTCGAGGGTTTTAAGGCTAAAACGTACAAACAGCTACCCGAAACAGATTGGGCAGAGTTAAGGCAGGAGTACGACTCGCTGCATGCAATTTACACGACAAGAATTGATGGGGAATACAATGCCATTCTTGATAGCCTTAGAAGTAGCGAGCAGCGCCTTGCCTATAACTATAGCTTCAAGTATGAGGTTCTTATTTTTGAGCATGCAAAAATACTATACTCGTTAATCTCGAAAAAAGGAATACCCTTAGCTGCCTGCTATGATGGGCAGAAGTTGCCCATCGATGTAATCCGTCATCATTTTGGGGTGAAGAACCTTATTAAGTATGATGCCGATGGTAAGCATCGGGGAAAGCTTTATGCTGAGCTGGATTTTACGAAGTACGACTTAGAGCCCCTGCTGATTGATGCAGTTTTTAGGGGCGATCTGGAGCCCCAGTTTGTAGCCACATGCCTTGAGTATAACGAAGTGGATCCGAGTAGAAAGGCATCGCAGTACCATATCAGCATCGATCTTAACACAAAAACTGTCAGGTATATGCGTTCTAAAGGAACCGATACCATAGCAATTAATGCATACCGGAAGTATATTGGGTTTGAATCGCTGGGCGATGCTATGCGGAAGAATGTTTTAGTCTCGCTGTACTATAATCAGGATAAATTTCCTTTCGACGAGCATTTGGATAGGTTTCGGGAAATTGGCTATAATAAAGTTGCAATGGATACTCTAACGGGAGATGCTAGGAATGAAGTACTATTTAAATCAGTAGATATAGATCTGGAAATTAAGCATAAACATTTACAGGACACTCCCCTTTTTGATTTTAAAATAAATCAGGATGGTTTCACACATTCAATAAAAATACCAGTTCACTAATATGATTTTAATAATTAGTGAGGAATTTGAATATACTACCGATGAGGTGGTACAATAGTTACTGCTATACAATATAAGTTTTTTGCGGGTAAACAAGGAGGATTGTATTAATGATGGTTTTGAGGCATTGAATTTGGTTAAGGTTTGTTTTTGGGAGGTGGCAAAGGTAATGGGTAACAACGTTGCAAGATTGGTTATCTGAGAAGTTCTACTATGCTTTTGTTATCCTTCACAAAAATATCACCATCAGATAAAAAGTAACAATCACGGGGTTTTTCCCATTAAGTGGGAAAAAAACGTAGATCGTCTTATTTTTTTCCTATGAATATTATTGAATCGAAAAGACTTCTCGAATATCTTGATTTTCTTTTACGTGAGGGTAATGCAGGAACAGCACCCGAAATTGCCGAAGAATTAGGTGTTAGTGTACGCACCGTGATGTCTTACTTTAAGCAGTTGAATAAGATTAAGGTTCCTGTAGTTTACGATTGTACGCTCCGAACCTTGAAGTACTCACGCTCTGGTAGGCTGACGCTTCGCTTTATTGAGGATGAATCTAGTAGTCCAAACCAAAATACTAATGCCAAAATTTCTTCCCAGTAAGCACGTTTTAAAAGAAAAATTTTTGCAGTTTTAGAGTAACGTTGGAGTTGGCAGTTTATTCTGTTTGAACCAATCCATTAAAATGAACTGCGCAGGATGGAGCGGCGGAATAAAACCGAAAAAATTTAAAGCGCTTTTTATTTGTAGAAAATTTATTTGGAAAGTATAAATAATATTAAGTGTAAGGTATTCATTTGAGATTGAAAATTAAGATGAATTTTTATATAGCTAGTTAATAATTAATACATAAATATTCTATGCGATTAAAATTTGTATTTATTCTATATGTACTAATATTCCTATTTGATTTTAACATGTTCTCTCAAAGTACATGTAAAATTTTTCGTCTTAATCCTATTTTTTTTCTTCGAGAAGTTGATAGCTTGAGAAATGCTCAGAAATATGACGAGATTGAAAAGTTACTATATGATCGTATAAAATCGGATAGCGTAAAGTTATGGCATTATTACCAGCTGGCATGTATTCGCTCTTTGCAGCACGATACTATTGCTCCATTTCAATTGTTGAGTAAACATATCGATTTAAAAGTTTATGCCGATGATATTCTTACCGATACCGATTTTGAGCCATTGCATAAAACATTACAGTGGAAAAAACTTCGAGATACGCTTTGTTATTGTTACTTGTTAAAGTACCCAAATATTTCAGATAGGGAGTTAAGTCTAGCATTATGGTTACAGGGAATAGAGGATCAACGTATGCGAACATTAAAACAAAATTGGAAGAAACCGACCCCTCAATCTGGATCAAAAGAGTGGGAAGCAATGAATAAAGCCTTTCGGAAGAAAACCCAGGAAAGGGCAAACTTTGTAATGGAATATGTAAACAGAGGTATATGGCCAACATACAGCATGGTTGGAGAAGATGCGGGCAATGCTGCAATGCTTATTATTCAGCATTGCGAAAGAAATAGTTACCTAAAAAAGACTCTGCCATTATTGAAGGTTGCTGCTGAGCAAGGAGAGGCTAGTAAAATAATGTACGTCAACATGCTTGATAGGTATTTGTTGCATAAGAATAAACGACAAATTTATGGCACACAAATTATTGGAGAGCGAAACTCTAAAACGGGTAGTCTTGTTATGTTTTTTTCCCCAATAGAGGATGAGTCAAATGTTAACGAAAGGCGTGCAGCTATGAATATGGAACCTATTGAGGAATGGGCTAAAGCAATGGGATTTACCTATCTGTATAGGCCTACCAGCAAGAGGCTATTTTACTTTAAAGCATATAGAGATGCCCGTAAGAATGGACAACATATAAATATGAAGAATTAGCACAATGGCAATTCGGGTTTTTGTTTCTATTATAAAGAATATAAAAAATACATTTTAAATATTTCATTATGAAACGATTTATCATTTATTCATTAATGCTATTGCTTTTTGCCTGTAAGAATGAAACAAGTAACTACATTAACTATTACCGAAATATAGCAGAGGCCGATTATTTGCTCTTTAAAGGCGATACTTTAAAGGCCGATAGCATATTTGTGAGGGTTAAGTTTAATAAAAAAGGTTTTACTAAAATGTGATAATTAAAACTAAAGGTATGAGAAAACTAATTCTATTTTTTAATTTTTTGATTGTAAGTTCATATTTATCTGCTCAAGTAAAAGAGGATAATACAAATCTTTTACTTATTGATGGGTATTTGTATGGCAATGTAACTGAAAATGCCGAGGCTGAACATAATAATATTTACAAGCGCGGAGGCATTTTTACATTTAGCTATAAATTTTTTGACAAAAATGACAAAGAGCTATTCTTTTCTATCAATAATGGTCAACCCTGGGATTTTGTAGATGTAAATTGTGAAAAAGATAATGTTGTTAAAGATTTCAAACTAGAAGTTTTGAATTCAAATATGAATTATTCGGATCCTATTTATTACCAAACGGGTATATCCTACATAATTGATAAGAATAATGCAAATCATGCTAAAACGGGTTTAATAGAGAATGATCGGAATATTTGGTTTCATCCTCCAAGGGAGTATCTGTTTAAGATTTTAGAATTAAATCCTTACCCATTCATTAAGTATCCTTTAGAAATTGGACATAGCTGGGACTGGAAGTTACGTGTTGGAAGTGGTTGGGGAGATAAACGCTGGAAGCAATGGGATGGAATTGTTGAATTTACATACAAGTACACTATAGCTGGGGAAAAAATAATTAAAACTAACTTCGGAAGTATAGATTGTTTTGTTGTTGAGAGCGAGGCTGTAAGTAGCATAGGGAAGACAAAACTTACAAGCTATTTTAATACCACTTACGGTTTTGTTAAACTAGATTATACTAATATAGATAATTCCAAACTCGAAATTGTTTTACAAGGCGTAACATCTCCAATGGTTAAGATTTTTTAAGTATTAAAATGCACTGTTTTTTCAAAATTATTAGGCTGTAATCACGAAGTAAAGAGCAGGAAGCTGAAGGATGGAAGTAGGAGGTCGGAAGTAGGAAGACCTATTTCAACCCTCTAACCTTCCAACCTGTCTCACAGCCAATTCCGAAGTAGATAGTTGGGAGCAAGGAACTGGGAACACGGAACACGGAAACCGTGAACTTTAATCGTCCATCGCTTTTTCGCATGTTTTTCCTAACTTTGAGGTTGAGAAAAAAGGATGACCAGTGAGAGTTTGTATAGCCGAAAAACCTAGTGTAGCAAAAGAGATAGCCCGAATACTAAAAGCAGTTAACCGCAAGGATGGCTACTTCGAGGGTAATGGCTATCAGGTTACCTGGACTTTTGGTCATCTGTGTACTCTCAAGAACCCCGACGATTATACACCCGATTGGAAGGCTTGGCGAATGCAGGCCTTACCAATGATTCCACCTCGGTTTGGCATAAAGCTTATCGATAACGATGGGGTACAAAAGCAGTTTGGTGTTATAAAGAGGCTGGTTACCGAGTGCGACGAGGTTATAAACTGCGGTGATGCTGGAATTGAGGGAGAACTTATTCAGCGCTGGGTTTTAACTAAGGCCGAGTGTGGTAAGCCGTTAAAACGGCTATGGATTTCGTCGATGACCGACGAGGCCATTCAGGAGGGGTTCGATAACCTAAAGGAGGGAAAAGATTTCGATCGGCTATACGCGGCAGGCAATGCCCGCGCCATTGGCGATTGGTTGCTGGGGATGAATGCCAGCCGGTTATATACCCTAAAGTATGCCAATGGCAAGGGTGTTTTGTCCATTGGTCGTGTTCAAACGCCTACGCTTGCTTTAATTGTGCGAAGGTACGAGGAGATCAAGAATTTTGTGTCGAAACCATTCTGGGAGATAAAGACCAACTACCGTGGCGTAATATTCAGCTCAACCATTGGTCGGTTCGACTCGGTTGAGGAGGCCGCTAAGGTTATAGAGGAGATTAAGACCAATTTGTTCGAGATTGTTTCGTTTGAGCAGAAGAAGGGAAGCGAGGCTCCTCCCAAGCTATTCGATTTAACATCGCTACAGGTGGAGTGCAACCGAAAGTATAGCTACACTGCCGACGATACCCTTAGGTATATCCAGAGCCTTTATGAGAAAAAGATGGTTACCTATCCCCGTGTCGATACTACCTTTTTACCCAACGATATGTATCCCAAGATTGAGGGCATTCTGAAGAATATGGAGCCCTACGCCAACTTTACAGCACCCTTGCTGGGGAAACCCATCAAGAAGAGTAAAAAGGTTTTCGACGATGCCAAAATTACCGATCACCATGCCATTGTTCCTACCGGAGTAAAACCATCGGGATTGGTGGTGGAGGAGAAACGCGTGTACGATTTAATTGCCCGTAGATTCATTGCCGCATTCTACCCCGACTGTATTGTGTCGAATACCACTGTAATGGGCAAAGTATGCGAGTACGATTTTAAGGCTACCGGCAAGGTGATACTGGAGGATGGCTGGCGGGTGTTATATCCGAAAAAGGAATCGGATAAGGATTCCGAAACCGATCCCGGCGAAGAGCAAATTATGCCCCATTTCGAGAAGGGCGAGAGGGGTGAGCATACTCCCGATTTACAGGAGAAGCAAACCCAGCCTCCAAAGATGCATACCGAGGCCACATTGCTTCGGGCAATGGAAACGGCTGGCAAGCAGGTTGAGGACGACGAACTGCGCGAGTTGATGAAGGAGAATGGAATTGGTCGACCATCGACCCGGGCCAATATTATTGAGACACTATTTAAGCGTAGGTTCATAGTTCGCGAAAAGAAGAATTTGGTACCCACTCAAACTGGGATAGAGTTAATAAACACCATCAGAAACGAATTGCTTAAATCGGCAGAGCTAACCGGAATATGGGAAAAGAAGCTTCGCCAGATAGAGAAGGGCGAGTACGATGCTAAGGCATTCCTTGATGAGATGAAGGAGATGGTTAGCCAGCTGGTTATGGAGGTTAAGCGGGAGAGTAGCCGAAAGATAGAGATAGTGCAGATAGAAGTAGAGGAGGCGAAACCTGAAAAAGGGAATAAACAAAAATCGGGCGGATCAAAAAAAACGTCAACAAAGAAGAGTTCTGCAAAGAACGATGAGCCTGCTGTAATTACTTGTCCAAAATGTAAAAAGGGAACAATGCTAAAGGGGAAAACTGCCTTTGGCTGCAGCGAGTATAAGAATGGATGTACCTTTAAGGTAATGTTCGAACAGTACGGCAAAACCCTTACCGATAAGCAGATTTCTACACTAATTCATAAGGGAAAATTACCTAAGATTAAGGGTTTGATTGTCGATGGCAAAACAATTGATGCTTCTTTGATTTTGAACCCATCGTTAGAGATTGTAATTGGATAAACAGCTAATATAGATGCCTATCCAAAATTTAGCTCAATAGTTTACGATTTGGAATTTTGTTTCTAATGCTGCAAGTTTTTTTAATGACTGCATGCTTAAGTATTCAATAATCTCACCGTACGACTTTACATGGTTAACTACCCAATCAAAAATTTGCCAGCGAAAGTTTGATAGAATGGAATCTTCTATCCAGTAAAGGAATTTAGTGTTAGGATTGTATCGCTCTAGCTTCTTCATTCTAAAGTACATCCCTAAACCATCCGAAACATCGTGCCATGTATCAACAAAGGCAAAGTCAAAGTTTTTTTGAGGCATTATTTTCTCGGTATACTCAAAGGCATCGGCAGCAATTATTGTTACCTTTTCCTTATGCCGAAACTGTGGAAGTATATATTGTTTGAAAAGTTGAATAACTTGATTATCGTGCTCTATCACTGTTATGCTCTTTACCCGATCTTTAATCGAAGCCATGTAGGCAAAGTACCCAAGGCCAAGCCCGAATGTAATAACATTTCCGGTAACAGAATCAATGGCCGTTTGTGAGGTTTCAATTTCGCTGGGTTTAATTGCCATCCATTCATGGCCATTTTCAAGAACAACTGGGTATTTGAATTCTTCATCGAAGAATCCAATGTTTGGAATTTCCTTGAAGTTAGGCTCCAGTACGTAATCCTTATAAATGAATGCTTCGTATGGCATATATTTTTGATACTTCAATGCCCAATGTCCAAACTGTACCTCAGGAATTACTATGTTCTGGTAAAACGGATTTAAAGCGTATTGTTTTGGATTCAATTTTTTTAGCGCAACCCGGAAGTAATCGTCGGCAAATTGCCTGTCGCGTTCATTATTTTCAGTATTCAAACCGCAAAAGCCTGAGAGCAGAACACCATATACCGTTTCCTCCGGTAATATATTATCAGGGTTAACACTTTCCATTAATTCCTTTGTGATAAGGCGAGGGGTATTATTCAAATAATCACAAAGCATCCAGGCAAAATCGTTATTTTTCTGCCTGATTTCCTTAAGTTCCCTTACTTTCTCTTGTTCGTAAGGGCTCAAATACTGGCACATAATTCAACGGCTCTCTTTATAAAAGCACATAGCAAAAGTAAGAAAAACTAAAAAAGGGTGAACCGTTATTAATAAAAAAACACGCACCGTAAGGTACGTGTTTAGTAGAAAAAATGCCTTGTAATAATTATAGCTTAGCTAAATTTTCATCGAGCAATGAACGAATCTCATCCGATGAAGGACGTGGTGCGTTTGGCTTTAAAATGTTTCCATTTGCATCTATCATAAAGAATGTAGGAATACCACGGATCTGGTAGTTTTTTGCTACAAACGATGTCCAAGCACCTTCGCCATATAGCTGAATGCCTTTCATATCTTGCTCCTTAACCATCTTTTCCCATGCACCTTTGTTATCATCTAACGAGATACTAACAAATACAACATTCTTACCATGGTAATCCTTTTCCAAGGTTTTTAGGTATGGTAATTCATGACGGCATGGTCCACACCAAGTTGCCCAGAAATCGATATAAACTAATTTGCCTTTGAAATCGGTCAACGAGTATTCTTTACCATTGATATCGGTATATTTGAAAACAGGAGCAGGAACACCTGGCGCTAAAAGCATTTTCTTGTCGAACTTAGTTTTAACAAGATTTGCATACTCGGGTGTTTGGCAGTTTGCAAGGTAGTTTTGGATAACATCGTTAAGTTGGTAGAATTCACCAAAATTTAAATCCTCTTCCATTAGGTTCATTTTAACGTAGTCGCGAACGGTTGGATTGGTAACAATGCTATCAACAGCCGCAAATACTATAGGTAAACGTTCCGATGCAGGCTTTTCAGCATTTTCCTTTACATTTGGCATTTTACCTAGTTTAGTATTTACAATAGAGATAACAAGATTTGCATAATCGTCGAACATTAGATGATCGGCTCTGTTTAAATCAATTTGGTTAAGGAAAGAGTAGTCTGCGCTATCTGCATTAAACTCCTGTCCGTTTAGGTAAGCAAAGTATTCTGGGTAATTATAGCGGATATTTAGGATGGTATAGTTTGCTCTTTGTTTTTCCATCTCAATAATTTCCTTTGCTTCGCCTTTTAATGAGTCGATACGGCCATTAATAACGCCTTGGATTGAGTCAATCTCTTTATTAAAATCATCCGATGTTAAGGAGAATAAATCGCGCCAGTTGCTCATAATTTGTCCAAGAGCTTTGGAGCCTTTAAAAATATTAGTATTGATATTTTGTTGATCGGCAGAAAATTTCGGACCATCAATTGGGGCAGTTACATCGAATTCGATATAGCTACTATCGCCGGGGTTCATGTAAACTAAAGTTTGTGTACGGGCAATGTTTAACTTGTAAAGTTGTGGAGCGCTTAGCATTGCCTTAAAGGTGAATTCACCATCCTTACTCAAGTAAACGGTATCGGTAATACCTTTAGTGGTGATATAAACCATTGTATCTACCGAGTTGATAAATTTTCCGGCAAGAACAGCCTCTTTAGGACCCTTTGGCCCACATGCTACCATTAACGGAAGCACCAGTAATAACAGGTATTTTCTCATCTTTATTAGAGTTGGGTTTAGTTTAATAATTTAGTTTGCAATTTATAAAGAATTTAGGAATTCGATTGTTAAAAAATCGTTGATGGTTGATAGTTGTTCGTGAATAGTTAAGTTTTTCTTTTTAATCAAATAAAAACTTATCGATAATTACCAGTAAATAATTCATTTCCAATAATAATAAAGTTCTTTTCTATCAACGAACAATTATCAACAAACAATGAATAGTCATCAACCGTCAACTTGCATCAGTTCTCCATTATCGGCATACCAGATATACCCTTTAACATCAGCATAATTCATTCCTTTGATTAGCTGCATATAGTTCTGAACCTGCTTTTGATGCTTGGGTAGTTGCTCCCCAAACTTATAATCCACTACAATTGCTTGGTTCTCGCGTATCATTACCCTATCGGGACGATATATTGCGGCACCTTTCGTAAGAATTTCGCTTTCGGTTTTCACAGTCCAGTTCCCCGAGAACCAATCGGCAAAAGGTTGATTCGCCAAAACCTTTCTTACATTTTCTTTCAATGGTTCAACCTGTAATTCAGTAATAATACCCTCGTTTTTGAGAGAGTAAAGTGCACTATCGATATCATTTGTAGTGATAATCATCGAGAATAGTTTGTGCATCAACTTTCCGTGCTCAATGCCAGCAACAATTTTCGATTCCTCCTCCTTAAAGAATTCCGAAGCCTCTAGCTGCTGTGCAATTTTCAGCGGTTTTGTGCTTACCGAATAGTTTTCCAGAATCCAAACCTCCTCATCATCTACTTTCTTTTTTACTGTTTTAGATTGAGGCGTTCCAAAAGAGTATTCTTTAATAACAATGGACGTTTCTTCAATGTCAACTTCTCGCTCACTTAAAGTTGCATCCATAAGATTGAGTGGAGGCAAAATAATATCGCAGGTGTTTTTTGCATCATCTTTTACTTCGGGAGCACCAACAAACACATATAGTTCATCCTCGGGTCGAGTAAATGCAACGTATAGCAGATTAATGCTATCAACCATTGTTTGCACTTTTTCCTCAAGGTAAACTCCCTTAAAATCGCTTTCGTTTAGATATTTTGAGTATGAAATTGGATACAATGGGTAGTTTGAATACGGTGCTTTTTCGGCATTTAACCATAGCAACTTCCGCGAATCCAACTTGAAAATATCGATGCTAGCGTAAGGAACAATAACAATGGGGAACTGCAATCCTTTCGATTTGTGAATTGTCATAATATTGATTGCATCGCCGCTCTCGGGCATTGTAAGCGCAAGGCTTCCCTTCTTTTCCTCCCACCATTCCGCAAAGTATGGCAACGATGCAGCCCCAATCCTCGATATCTCGATAATCTGCTCGTGTAGTACTGCTAAATACGGCAGTTCCTTTGTTATTCCTTGCAGGTTGTAACGTTGAAGAATTGCCTCGAACATTGACACCAAAGGGCGATTCCGCAAGCTACTCAACCATTGCTTTTCGGCTTCGATATCGAAATTAAGAAAAGTAAATTCCCAATCGATGCTCTGCTCCGCAATCACCATTATCTCCTTGGATAGAATTGCAGCCGAAAGCGTGTCGGTAGAGTTTAGAATCAGCCTCATTGCGGCAACGCAAAGCTGCACCGCGTGCGATGCGCTTAGCTGCAACGCATCCTGACTTACCACATTGAACAGATGAGCCTTTTCGGGATATTTATGTTTAAGCGACAAAAGAATGTCGGCAATTCGCTTTCCTTCGCTCTTTTTGCGAACAAGAATTGCAATATCGCCAATGCTGTACCCACGATTCACCAAATCGGGAATCAGTTTATCGAACTTTTGAAGCAAAAGTTCATCCTCCGCTTCATCCTTATTGGTTGAGTAGTGAGTAATTTCAACAAAACCTGATGCTTTATCGGAATATTTGCACTCCTGAGTAGGATTCTCGTATGCCTTTGTTACAAGCGCAAGTAGTTCGTCCGAGATATTATCGCCACAAAGACCCTTGGTCCAATCAATCAGGAATTGTGAGGTTTTTGTGAAGAAATTATTGTTGAACTCAACAATTTGGTAAAGGCTTCGGTGATTCTTTGTAAGATTTCGAGCATCAACCGAAAAATCATTCTCAATCTGATTGGCCAATATACGCCAGTCGCTGTTGCGCCAACGGTAGATTGCCTGCTTAACATCGCCCACAACCATACTGAACTCATCCTGCGCCAAGCTATTCCCAATAAGAGGCTTAAAGTTATGCCACTGAATTACCGATGTATCCTGAAACTCATCGAGCATAAAGCAGTCGTAACGTGTACCAATCTTTTCGTACACAAATGGAGCATCGTTTCCTTTTATGAACTCACGGAGCAATGGGCCGCTATCGGCCAATATCATTGCGTTCTCCTCGGCCAAAACCTCCTTAACCTTATCGCGAATATCGTTGAAAACGGTTAAGGTATCCAAGTTTTTACTTACCGATAGTGCGGTGTAATACTCAGTTTTGTTATTCTCTATGTTCTGGACAATCTCGAAAAGCAAAGGATGATAACTTTTAGCGATAAACTCCATCAGCAAACCAGCCCGTCCTGGATTCTTCTTCACAAAATCTTTGCTAACCCAATTATTTCCATCGGGGGTTTCAAGTGCATCGAGGGTACGTTTTCCAACTTCAAAGATCTCACCATAAGGTTTGAATTTAGAACACTTTGAAATAAAACCATAAACTCCAGAGTTTTTGTTGGAAAAGTCCTCCATCGAAAAGCCATTCTTGGTAATATCGTCAACTAGTTTTTTCCCACGAGAACTTATCTCGTTGGCAATTTCATCAATTTTAGCCTTGGAATAATCGGCAATGGCAGTGATTAACTCCTTGCTACCCATTAACTCCAACTGCTCCTTGTTGAGTAAGCGGAACTGCTCCGAGTAAAGGTTCATTCCAAGATCAATAAGCATTTTTCGGATATCTGGACTTTTGTCCTCCTCCAGTTGCTCGTAAATCATACCTTGGAAACGCTCAAACATCTCCAAATCCTCTGAACTACTGTCGAGCAATCTATCCACAGCCTTTTCTATGATCGACTCGTACTCCAAGCGTAAATCGTTGTTTCCGTGAAAACCAATTTCCCAGAGCAGATTCTGGATTACCCGCTGTACAAAACTATCGATTGTGCTAACGCTGAACATCGAGTAATCATGAAGGATATTGGACAAAGCCTCCTTTGCCTTAAGTTGGATAGTTTCCTTTGTAAGTCCGGTTTCCGCAATAATAACTGCGAGCATTCCCGGCTCATTTCCATTGGCAAGACCGTGAAGTTTGAACAGGATTCGCTCCTTCATCTCGGCTGTAGCCTTATTGGTAAAAGTAACCGCCAGTATCTTTTTGTACGAAAGTGGATCGACAATCACCATTTTGATATACTCGGCAGCCAACCGAAACGTCTTACCCGACCCCGCAGAGGCTTTATATACAACTAGTTTACTCATTAATTGGAAAGATTTTCACAATCAATAAAGATAGCCTTTTTTAGTTGATAGTTGACAGTTGATTGTTGTTCGTGGTTGTCATTCCGAACGATAGTGAGGAATCTAATCTTCCTAAATAAAAAAATGGAGTGATGTTTATCACTCCAAATTCATTATTAATTGAGAGATCTCTCACTAACGCCTGCCTGCCGATAGGCTGGTTCGAGATGACAAGAAACAATCATACATTAATCTTTACGAACAACCATCAACTGTCAACTAAACACTAGTATATCTCCTCCTACATAATCCACAGTAATAGTCTTTTCCTTATCAACCTTTCCTACAAGTATTTGCTTTGAAAGTTCGTTTAGGATGAACTTCTGCATTAACCGTTTAATTGGTCGTGCTCCGTAAACAGGATCAAAACCAGCACTTGATATCCACTCAATGGCACTTTCAGTGATTTCGATATTGATATCGTTCTGCTGCAACATCTCCTTGATTCGGTTAACCTGAATCTTAACGATATTACTAATCTCATTCCTGTTTAATGGGGTGAACATTATAATTTCATCGATACGGTTTATAAACTCCGGCCGGATCGATTGTTTCAACAGCTCGAATACCTCCAGTTTAGTTTTCTCGAAAACTTCCTCGGAGTTGTTCTTTTCAATTGCAGAGAAACTCTCCTGAATGATATGCGAACCAATGTTTGAGGTCATTATGATGATTGTATTCCTGAAATCGACTGTACGACCTTTGTTATCGGTTAACCTACCATCGTCGAGCACCTGCAAAAGGATGTTGAAAACATCGGGATGCGCTTTTTCAATCTCATCGAGCAGAACTACGGAGTAGGGTTTATGGCGAACCGATTCGGTGAGCTGTCCTCCCTCGTCGTAACCAACATATCCCGGAGGTGCTCCAACCAATCGCGATACCGAATGACGCTCCTGATACTCGCTCATATCAATTCTGGTCATCAAGTTTTCGTCGTTAAACAGGAATTCAGCCAATGCTTTTGCAAGTTCGGTTTTACCAACGCCAGTGGTTCCTAGGAAGATGAACGAGCCAATAGGTCGTTTTGCATCCTGTAGCCCAGCACGACTTCTTCGTACAGCATCGGAAACTGCAGTAATTGCTTCGTTCTGTCCAACCACACGTTTGTGTAATTCATCCTCAAGGTGAAGCAATTTCTCCCTTTCGCTCTGTAGCATTCGGCTAACTGGAATTCCGGTCCATCGCGAAATAACCTCGGCGATATCCTCAGCATCGACTTCCTCCTTTAGCAAGGCGTAATCGGATTGAACCGATAATAGTTCATTCTTGAATCGTTCAATTTCGGTTTCGGCCTCCTTAATTCTGCCGTAACGTATCTCGGCAACCTTGCCGTAATCGCCTCTGCGCTCTGCATCTTCGGCTTCAAACCGGAGGTTCTCAATCTCCTGCTTATTATGCTGAATTTTATCGATGATATTCTTTTCGTTTTGCCACTTTGCCCGAAGTTTAACGCGCTCCTCGTTCAACTCTGCAATTTCTCTCGATAGTTCATCGAGTTTCTGCTTGTCGCCTTCACGTTTAATTGCCTCGCGCTCAATCTCCAGTTGCTTTATTCTACGCTCAATTTCATCAATATCCTCAGGAACAGAGTTCATCTCCAAGCGCAATTTCGATGCAGCTTCATCAATTAGGTCAATGGCTTTATCGGGCAAAAACCTATTGGTGATGTATCGGTTCGAAAGTTCAACCGCAGCAATAATGGCCTCGTCCTTAATTCTTACCTTGTGGTGATTCTCGTATCGTTCCTTCAATCCTCGAAGAATTGAAATGGCTTCCATTGGCTGAGGTTCACCAACAACAACGCTCTGGAATCTTCGCTCCAACGCTTTATCCTTCTCGAAGTACTTCTGATACTCATCAAAAGTAGTTGCTCCAACCGCACGTAACTCGCCACGGGCAAGGGCAGGCTTCAGAATATTTGCGGCATCCATTGCACCCTCGCTCTTTCCAGCACCAACAAGAGTATGTATCTCGTCGATAAATAGGATTATTTCACCTTCTGCTGCAATAACCTCCTTTACTACAGATTTTAAACGCTCCTCAAACTCGCCTTTATACTTTGCACCTGCAACTAGCGCACCCATATCGAGTGAGAATATTTGCTTTGTTTTCAGATTCTCGGGAACGTCCCCGTTTACAATTCTGTGGGCAATACCTTCGGCAATGGCTGTTTTACCAACACCAGGTTCGCCAATTAGAATAGGATTGTTCTTTGTTCTGCGGGAAAGTATCTGCAAAACACGCCTAATCTCATCGTCGCGACCAATTACAGGATCGAGTTTGCCACTACGAGCCATCTCGTTAAGGTTGTTTGCAAAACGATTAAGCGCGTTGTAGGTATCCTCGGCAGTTTGTGAATCAACTTTGGCGCCTTTGCGTAACTCTGAAATGGCTGCTTTCATTTCCTTCTCGGTCATTCCTGCATCTTTCATCATTTGGCCAACCTGTTCGCCAGCACTTATTAGTCCTAAAAGGATATGTTCGATGGAAACAAACTGGTCGCCCATTCCTTTGCTGAACTCAATCGCTTTTTGTAAAACTTTGTTTGAGGGTGAACTAAGGTATGGTTCTCCACCCGAAACTTTTGGGTATGAATCGAGCATTCTATCCAGAACAGCATCGAATGTAGATGGGTTTACACCCAACTTACGGAGTAAGTAACCAGTAATATTCTCGGTTTGCTCCAACACGCCTTTTAGAATATGTGCTGGTTCAATTGCTTGATGGTTGAATCCTTGGGCAATCTCAAAGGCTTTTTGAATTGCCTCCTGCGATTTGATTGTAAAATTATTAAGGTTCATATGTTTTTGATACTAAATGTACAGAATCTAGATATCAAAACAGTTGCCAATCAAGAGTTGAAGACAAAATGACTTAACGAGGGTGAGAATGTTGTCATTTTGACACTTGGAGTTGTGTTGTATGTAGGCAAGAAATTTTAAATGAGGGCTACTCTACAATTAATTGTTTATTCCAAAGATCCCCCGATTTTGTTCTGGATGACAATGCCTTAGTATTAGCACGGTCAACAATCAACAATCAACAAACACTTCTTAAAATCACCCTCGAATCTTATCGAGTAACGCATTGAGTTGCTTTACTTCATCCTCAGTAAGGTTTGAAAGTAGTGTGTCAACCTTTTTTTCGCATTCATCCATAGCGGCTAGCAGCTCTAATCCTTTATCAGAAATATCAACGTCTTTTTGTCGGCGGTCGGTCGAATTTTCGCATCGGGTTACAAGATTTCGCTCATAGAGTTTATCCACTATTCTGCTTACATCGGAATTCTTGTCGAGCATTCTATCCTTTATGAAACCAATGGAAACAGGAGCATTGCTTTTAAATCCTCGTAAAACTTTAAGAATGTTGTATTGCTGTTGTGTTACGTTATGCTTTTTAAGTAATTGAAGGAATTGATAGTTTAACTGATTTAATGTATAGGTGAGGTTAATAATACCTCTATGGTACTCGTTGCGAAACCTACCGTTTATTTCATCATCGATTTTCATTGTGCGAAGATTTGTTTCATACCATATATTTGGGTTGCGATTGAAGTTGATCTTTTTCAAAACAACTCTATTGAGTACATCGCATTTTACTTTACGTTTTATTTTCCTAGAGTTAGAACTCTAAACTATTGTTATTGTCCTAAAAGTTGAACCTATCTATTTAATTTTGAGATCTGTATTCTTTACTCTGAATTCTATATTCTTCACTAAATATTATTTCACACCCACCATTCTTATCACCGATGCCTTTCCAGAATGTAGACTCCCTTCCGATAGGTCAATTACCTCTGTCCAAATATCTAATTTCGAAAAACTTTCAAAGTCCGACTTTAGTTCATCAACAGAGAAAAGCATATCATTATTCTTTGGTCCACCCGAATTGTTATTCAATTGTTCTTTGCTAAAACCTTCCAGTATTAATGTTCCGCCTTTTTTAAGAAACTTAATTATTCTAGCATGACTATTCACTCTATTTGAAGTGTGTGCATAAACAAGTCCTATGGCGTCGTAAGTTTCTTCTGTATCGAAGTTCTCAAAAGAGCTAATTCTATAATTGAGCAGTACACCTTTCTCATGGGCTAACGCCTGTGCTTTATTCTGTCCTTCAATACTGCTATCAAAAGCGGTAACATCCCATCCTTGCTGTGCTGCAAAAACAGCATTTCGGCCTTCACCCTCGGCAGGTAATAGAATTTTACCTGCGCTGAGGGATTGGAGTTGTTCCTTGAAAAATTCATTGGGCTGTTTGCCATACACATATTCACTTTGCGCATAGCGCTCATCCCAAGGACTTGCTTTTGTGTTTTGAGCCATAATTAAACTATTGATGCTATATCATCAAACTGTCTGCGAGGACGTCGAGGATAAAGAGTCTGTTTTGTATCGAAATATCCTAGAGTAATAGCCATTACTACAGTTTCATTTTCCGAAAGTTCAAAAGCCTTGTGTATTCCCTCAAAGTCGATACCGCTCATTGCGTGCGAATCAACTCCATACTCCATTGCTGCCATCATTATACTCATAGCAAGTAAGCCTGTGTTGCTTTCTGCAAATTTTAGTTTTCGTTCTTCGGATGTTCCGTAAAGAAATGCAGCAGCTTGTTTTGCACCATCAACCATTTGTTGGTTTCCGCCAACGCTTGTAAGCATTTCGTCCCATACGGGATTAGAGTTATCCCATCCATTCTTATTGCCAACTAAAATAAGAGTTGCAGATGCTTCTTTGATTTTAGGCTGTTTGTTTGCAAGATTAAATAGTTTTTCTTTGCTTTCATCACTTTTAACTACAATCATTCTCCAGGGCTGAAGGTTAAATGCCGATGGAGCATAAACCGCTAAATTCACAATATTCTTTAGCGTTTCTATGTCTAAATCTTTACTTTTATCGAAAAAGTTAACGGAACGACGCTCTGTAAAAAGTTTCTTGGTATCCATATCAAAAATGTTTTTTGGTTATTTTTCATAGTAACAAAATACAACATTATTTGTTGCAACATATATTTTGAAAAAATAATATAAGGCTGATAATTAACGATATAATTTTGCTTTGATGAAATAAGAAAGGTGATTGACTTACTCAATCACCTTAATTCAGGAACATTGTAAATTGTTACTTTTTGATATCGTAGAAGCAACGCACAGGGGAATGAAGTTTACCTTCGGTAACAAGTTTCTTGATAACCTTGTCAACCTCTTTCTTTTCGACTCCCGATGCTTCGGCGATTTCGCCAGCTTTCATAGGCTTGCCAGCCGATGATAATGTTTTGATGATTTTTTCTGATGAATCCATAAGTATGTGATTTTGAAGATTAACCTTTAAAAATTAACATTTGCAATGTATGAAATCAATTCAAATAATTGGTATTGATATAAATCATTCAAATGGATGTCTACTTCAAATCAGAACTCTATTTCCTTGGATTGAATTTTAGGATGGTTTCTCGAAGGTATTCTCTGTCCAAATGGGTATAAATTTCGGTTGTTTGGATTGATTCGTGACCCAACATCTCCTGAACAGCCCTTAAGTCGGCACCACCTTCAACCAAGTGCGTAGCAAATGAATGCCGAAGCGTGTGTGGACTAATATTTTTGGTGATACCCGCGAGTTTAGCGTATTTCTTGATGATTGTAAAAACCATCTCGCGAGTTAACTGACGTCCCCAACGATTAAGGAAAACAATATTCTTGTCCTCTTCATCAATTCTGGAGTTTACATCGTTGCGCTGTTGGAGGTACTGGTTAATATCCTTAATGGCCTTGTGGCCAATTGGAACAAGGCGTTCTTTGTTACCTTTTCCGATTATTCGAATATAGCCATCCTCAAAAAAGAGTTCAGTGAGTTTAAGGTTTACAAGTTCAGAAACTCGGAGTCCGCAACTATATAGCGTTTCGATAATTGCTTTATTTCTATGACCATCGGATTTGCTAAGGTCAATGGCTGCTTGCATTGCATCGATTTCAGCTATTGTAAGGAATTCGGGAAGTTTCCTTCCAATTTTTGGAGATTCGATAAGTTCTGTAGGGTCGTTATCGATAACCTCTTCAATGAGCAGGTATTTGTAAAAACCACGAACACCAGATAGAATTCGGGATTGAGAACGTTTATTTAAACCCAAATCGTGTAGGTACGCAAGAAAGTTTTGTAAATGGTCGTGGGTTATTGACTCAGGTTCAACACCAATGCTATCGGCATAAACACGTAGTTTCTCCATATCGGTTCGGTAAGCCGAAACGGAATTCTCCGAAAGGGATTTTTCCACCCTCAAAAAACTAATATAATCGTCAATAGCAGCACTCCAACCCATATGCAGATTTTAGATTTAAGACACAAGACTAAATTATGTTACAAATTAAGTGAAAAGGTTTTGATTTAAGTTGTACAAATTTTATTCGAAAATTTTTCATTTAGAGATGAACCTTTATGGTATCATCGTTTTACTACAAATAGTGGCACATAACTCATTTCTTTTTCTATTTCAGAATCTAAAACATCTTCTTGAATAATAATATTGGATTCTTTAATGCCAAGTGCTGTAAAGTAAGACTTAATATGTTCAAGGTTTTTACGTTTATTGCTGTTAGGGTGTTTAGAGGTTGGAATTATGGTTATAGGAACCCTATTTGTGTTAAATGCATTTGCAGATGCTATTATTCCAAGCAATGATTTTGGTATATCTAATAGGCCTGTATTTGGATTCAAGTAAAGTAAAGGAATTGCATTGTAGTATATCTTATTTTTCTCTATTCGGCTGCTATGAATTGCAATTTTAAAAGTTATAAGTTCTGCATCAACCCAACTTGAACTATACTTCTCACACTCTGGAATAATATAATCTAGAAAAAATAATTGTTCTTTAACAGGAAAGTGAATAACTGGCAGATATGGCATATCATAATCATTCCCTAAATATTTTGATATCCATCCTTTCTTTAGAACAAAATCTTTAAGTTCAACTAAATTCAAAGAATCTCTTCTTTGTTGAGTAATAAATCTTGGATCTAAAGAATTCAATCGATAAGCATATCTATCTAGTTTATCTCTATACATAATGGAATCCATAAAAGCAACGGTACTACTATCAACCTTATGTTTCGGATTTGTTGTAAAGTACTGCTTCTTTAAAGCATCAAAACCACTAATAAATTCAGAATTATCTTTATGTAAAGTTGATAAATAAACGAATCTTTGCGGATTATATTCAAGTTCTAAAACTCCTTTTGTTAAAACATTTATAGCCATGGCTGTCTCTTTCCTATCCAAATAGTACTTTGCGAGATAGTAAAAACCTACATGTTGATTTGAAAATTGCTCAATTAGTTGATTAGAGATTATTAACAGACTATCACTTATACCCTTTTCGTTGTAGTAGTTTGCTTTGCCACTCAATTCATTATAAATGCTTTGGTTTTTTAAGTGTTGAATGTAGGAATAGGGTGTTGTTTTATTATTGTATTCTATTTTATACCCTAAATCCTTTTCTAAATGTGTAAATAGTTTATTGATATTATTATGGTCTGTGTTATAATAGTAAAGATAAGTGTTGTTTTGAGCATCTGATATATTAGAGAAAATTGTAAAGAGAAAAAAGGAAGTAATAAGATATTTTTCATATTTAAGGTAGTGTTTGAAAATCAGAATTAAAGTAATAAAGAACTCTTAAGGGGTAAATTCAACACCCTTAAGAGTATTATTTGAAATTATGTTTTTATTGATTGGGTAAACTCAATATAACCCCTTGTCCATTGCCCATCATATAGGTAGGAAGTTTTCCATCCCACTTATTGATCCATTCAAGTTGAATGATTTTGGGGTTCATACTAAGCGAGTTTCCTTTTATTTGCAATGCTTTTGCTTCTCCTTCGGCCTTTTGAATTGCAATGTTTTTCTCAATTTCGGCTTGCTTTAACTGTTCCTCTTTCTGCTTGGTAACCTCAACTAAGCGCATTGCTTCCTGCTCGGCAAGTTTCTTTGCATTGATAGCGGCTTCGTACTCTGCATTGTAGTATACCTCACGAAGGTCTATCTGATCCAGCACGAGCTTATAGGCAAGTATCTCTTTTCGCATGCGTTCTTCAACCCTTTGTTGAATTTCCTCGCGCTTAGTGCTATAAACTTCAATGGGAGTGTAGTTTGATACCGTTAAAGCCAATGCCGATTTCAGTTTGGTTCTAATTACATTGTCTTCGAGCCAAACATAGCGTCCGGTATTTCCTCCATCGTTTTCAGTAACATTTTGGTAAATCCAGCTTGCTTCGCTTGGTGTAATTCGCCACGAAACAGATACATCGAATCCAACTTTGATACCGTCCTTTGTGGGAGCCCAAATTGCATCGGAGTTAGGCTGAGCCCCTTCATTAGCTGAGTGAGCGCAGGTATAAACCCATACAGTTTTATCCATTTTATGCACACTATTCCATGGTGCAACAACATGCCAGCCTGTATGTAGCTCTTCATCAACAACTCCCGATGGAGTTACAAGAACGCCTACCTGTTGGGCATCGATAAGTACTATAAGGGAAAGCAAGGATACAGATATAAAGCCTACGATAAGTGCGGGCAAGTGTAATGGAAGTTTAACTTTAGTTCCTCCTGGATGGCTCCTATTCACTATTGAAAGGATTAATCCAATTATTCCATAAAATAAAACCATCCAAAAAATAAACTTCAAGAAAATCATACATCAAATATTTTAGTTATCCTACTCTGTTATGGCTTTTCGGTTTCGGCCATTTAAAAGCAAGATATGTATTTTTTTTCTAAATGAAAGATGTTTATGCGAAATAGTACGTTTTAACAACGATTGCGTATGAAGAATTACCAAAAGTGATCATCGTATTTATTTTATTCCATAACTTAAGTATTTTTGCAGAATAATTTTATAGAGTATGCTAAAACGGACGAAAATAGTTGCTACCATTTCCGACAAACGTTGTGATGTCGAATTTATTAGATCGCTTTATAAGGCAGGAATGAATGTTGCTCGGCTCAACACTGCCCATATGAATCCTGAAACGGCGAAGTCGGTTATTGCGAGAATCAGAGAGGTGTCGGACAATATTGCCATTTTGGTCGATACTAAGGGTCCTGAGATTAGAACATCGTCGTTTGGCGAAGAGATTAAAGTTGAGACTGGCGATAAAATCAAAATTATTGGAGATCCTAAGGGTGTTTCGGGTGGCGATACGCTTTATGTAAGTTCTCTTGATATTGTAAAAGAGGTTCCTGTTGGAAATCCTATACTAATTGACGATGGTGAGATAGAGTTAAAGGTGAAGGATAAAAAGGATAATATTTTGCATTGCGAGGTTACAAATTTTGGTACTATAAAACTTCGTAAAAGTGTAAATCTGCCTAATGTTCACATCAATTTGCCTTCGTTAACCGAAAAGGATAAGGATTTTGTGCGGTTTGCAATTGAGAATAATTTAGATTTCATAGCGCATAGTTTTGTTCGTAATAAGCATGATGTTCTGGAGATTAAAGAGATTTTGAATCAGCATAATAGTACCATTAAAATTATTGCAAAGATTGAGAATCAGCAAGGCGTTGATAATATTGATGAGATACTCGACCATGCTTACGGGATTATGGTTGCCCGTGGTGATTTGGGTATCGAAATTCCTGCTCCAAAAATTCCAATTATTCAGCGTAGGCTTGTTAAAAAATGTATAGAGAGTAAAAAGCCGGTAATTATTGCTACTCAGATGCTTCACACAATGATTGAGCATCCTCGTGCAACACGTGCCGAGATTAGCGATATTGCTAATGCTATTTATCAGCGTGCCGATGCCATAATGCTTAGTGGCGAAACTGCT
This sequence comes from Bacteroidales bacterium, assembly GCA_050180705.1. Lineage (GTDB taxonomy): Bacteria > Bacteroidota > Bacteroidia > Bacteroidales > Tenuifilaceae > SB25. Next base: position 37,763 of record JBFXDX010000008.1, read on the forward strand.
TATGGTGCATATCCAGTTGAGTCGGTTCAGGCTATGACTAGTGTCGCCCGTGAAGTTGAAGAAGTCCTAGAGCCCGATCATGCCTTGAATTTGGTAAGAATAAACAATGAGATAACTGCTACACTTGCACGTTCGGCTGTTAGAGCCTGCTCATCGTTGCCAATCAGGGCTATTATTGTTGATTCACTTACCGGACGAACAGGACGGTACTTGGCCGCATTCCGTGGTCGAATTCCTGTTTATGCGATATGCTATAGTTCAAATGTTATGCGTCAGTTGGCATTATCATATGGGGTTGAGGCGGTTTATATGGAGCCCCGCCAGTCGCGCGATCATTTTTTGATTGATGCGATAAGCCTAATGCTTGAGCGTAGAAAAATTGCATCGGAAGATATGGTGCTAATTATTGGAGGTAGTTTTGGACCAAGCAATGGTGCAACCTTTATGGAGATAAGTAAGGTTAAAAACTTACTTCGGAAGTAGAAACTGGATAATTGCTTTGTTAGTGGATTCAAAATCAATCTACTCATTTTTTTCAGTAAGAAGATCCTTCGACTTTGCTTCGAATGACAATGTTAAAAGATTACATGTCATGCTGAGTTTGTCGAAGTATCTAATTTTTTTTCTTGTTTTTGGAGCAAACTCAATTTGCTTAAGCGCTCAAAAAATTCCAGAGGCGTACTATCGGCTTCAAGCAGCAATCGATATACAGGACAAGTTAAAGGCTCAAGAGTGGGCTGACTCGTGTAAAGAGATTAAACCAATAAAGTACCAGTATCTTATTGCAATAGGGGAGGCCAATTTTTTAGTTGAGAATTATTCCGAGGCTTTATCGTATTTTTTGAAATCAGAGTCCTTGCGGAATGGTTCTGCAAGTTATTTGCTGGCCAAAACCTACTGTGCGATTGGGGACTCGGCTAGTTGTTTTGAATGGCTACGAAAAAATTTAGAATCGACTCGGCGTGAAAGGGAGCATACAATACTGCTTGAACCTGTATTCGAGAAGTATCATAATTCTATTAGTTGGAAAAATATTTGGGAAAAAGATTGGTATAATTCGTTGGATAAGGCCATTGCCGATGCGGAATACTTGAATTCGAACCAGAACTACGAGGAGACCCTTGAGTTGCTTAATGCTCGGATAAAGGGAACAAAGAGCCGGTATATTCTTTACGAATTGCGCGGCGATGCCTATTTGCATTTAGATAATTTCTCGGCGGCTATTGACGATTATAGTGTTGCTTACAAGAAAAGCCGAAAGGATCCGTTGTATCTTGTAAAGATTGCTCAGGCACAGATGGCTAAAAAACAATATCAACTTGCAATTAAAAAGTTGGATGATGCTGTTGCCGAGTCGGACGGAAATCCTAAATTTCAATTGATTCGTGCCAAAGCATACAATGAAATGGGACAACCAGCCAATGGACTTGAAGATATTCGGTATTACATCGATTTTTATCCAAACGATACAAAGGCCATTGAGCTCTTATCGCAAAGTGCTTATGATGCAGGACAGTATGTTGATGCCCTGTTTGCTTTGGCAAAACTTTCCAAGACCAATCCAAATAACCCTAAGTATAGGTATTTGCGTGGATTGATATACATGAAAACTGAGCAGATGCGCCTTGCAATTGCAGAATTTGATTTTGCAATTGTTAATGAGTTTAATGTAATGGATTCCTATTTCAATAAAGCGATTGCCCTTTACAATCTTGGCGAATTGAAAGATGCATGTAAGTGTTTTTCAATATCGCATCAGTATGGCAAGTTCGATGCTCAAGAATGGCTATTTAAGCACTGTAAGAATTAGGGTGAAAGTTAATCTATACACTTACCGAATCTAATTCTACAGTCTAAACACTATAAACAAAACACTAAACTGTTTATTCTTCCAGTAGTCCTGGCCTTAATCTTTTAGTACGTTCAATGGCCTGCTCCATTTGCCATTTTTCAATTTCTTTGAAGTTTCCAGAAAGCAGTATCTCAGGAACTTTCCATCCGTTAAATTCCGCTGGGCGAGTATACACTGGAGGTGCAAGTAATCCATCCTGAAAGGAGTCGGTTAGGGCAGAAGTTTCGTCGGATAAAACGCCCGGAACCAATCGAACAACACTGTCTACAATAATTGCAGCAGCAAGTTCTCCGCCGGAAAGAACGTAATCGCCAATTGAAATTTCGCGAGTAATTATATTTTCGCGTACTCTATGGTCAACCCCCTTATAGTGGCCGCATAGAATTAGTATATTCTTTTTTGTGCTTAGTTGATTGGCGAGTTTTTGTGTCATTGGTTCACCATCGGGCGATGTGTAAATTATCTCATCGTACTCGCATTCCGATTTTAGTTTTTCAACTGCCTCAAAAATTGGCTCAATTTTTAGAACCATTCCGGCATCGGGGCCAAACGAGTAATCATCGACAGTTCTGCGCTTATCGTGTGTAAAATCGCGTAAGTGGTGAAGATTAATCGCCACAAGTTCCTTTTTTTGCGCACGTTTTATAATTGAATGTCCAAGTGGACTCTCTAGCAACTCTGGTAGTACGGTGATTATATCGATTCTCATTTTGAGTGTGATTTTCTGGTGCAAAGTTAACTTTAAAAAGTGGAACGTAGAGCGAGTCACATAGAAAGTAGTCTTTGGTTTAAGAATGTAAGAGGTAGATGTTGAGTATATCTGCCAGAAAAGCACTGAATTATAGATGGTAAAATTGCAATAATGCCATTATGGCTTATTTTTAATGTATGGTATGTCAATTTGACTTACTTGGCGATTTGGTATAAAATTCGAATAGATAGTTTAGAAACAATGAAATTATTAATCAATTAAAAATAAGTTACTATGACACTAGTACGTTTCTATGATCCAGAAATGTTAACCTCAAGGAGGTACAATGGATTCGATTTGAACAACTTCTTTAGATCTACTAATCGTTTTAATAACGATAGCAAGGCTTATCCTGCTGTAAACATTGTTGAAAAGCCCGAGGGTTTTCGTATTGAGGTTGCAGCTCCTGGTTATGCAAAGGACGATTTTAAGGTAAATGTTGAAAACGATCTTTTGAAGATTTCGGTTGAGAAAGAGCAAAGCAATGTCGAGGGTGAAAATTTTACGCGTTGCGAGTTTTACAATGGTTCTTTTGAGCGAAATTTTGTAGTTGGCGATGCTGTTGATACTAACAATATTGATGCTCGTTATGAGAATGGTATATTAACTATTACTCTTGCGAAAAAAGAGGAGGCAAAACCTCAGAAACCCAGAACAATCAGTATTAGTTAAGTAATCAACCATTTGAGTAAGTTAATGCATAGACAGTAGTTTTTTATTAGGTTTGGTTTGAGCGTGAGTCAGGGTTTTGACTCACGCTTTTTTCTTATTTCTCATTGTAATAGTCTGGTTATTCACTAATTCAAATCATTCTTTTCCTTTTTAATCAGTATAAATTTAGGTTAATTCGAAATAGTTTTACACTAAATAATTTGAGCTTAATTTGATTATGCTTATTTTCGTGAGCAAAATTCAGTTGAATTTTTGTGTGAATTATACTGTGTTACTGATAAATTAAAGATTATGAACACTAACGATCTGAATGATCCTAAGGATCAGAACTTCAGCGATGCTGAAGATACGAGGGCTACTTCCACCGAGCAGGAAAAAACATCCGATGCTTTAACCGAGTCACATTCCGATGACGAGGAGATTGACGAGAATTTGCAACCAATTGATTTAGACGATGAGTCGATGTCTGATGATGAGGACGAAGATGACTCTAGTATTGATGAAGAGGATAGCGAAAAACTTAACATCGATTTCTCTAATCTATCGAAAGATGAGTTGGTACAAACACTTAAGCAACTTATAAACGAAAAAGCTATTTATAAGATTAAAGCCGAAGTTGAGAGCATTAAGAGTATTTTTTACCGTAAGCATAAAGCCGATGTAGAGCGTCAGCGCAAAGCATTTGTAGAAGCAGGAGGAGATGTTGCTCAGTTTGTGCCAGCTGAGGATAATGCCGAAATTCAGATTAAGGAGTTGCTCAAGCTTTTCCGCGATGAGCGAACAAAGTACAATCATGATCTTGAACAGCAGAAGCAACATAATTTGGAGCAGAAACTTCAAATTATCGAGCAAATCAAGGAGTTGGTGAATAGCACCGAGGATGTGAATCGTACATTCCAGGAATTCCGTCAACTTCAACAGAAATTCAGAGAAATAGGTCCTATTCCTCAGTCAAATCTTAACGATTTGTGGGAGAATTATCATCATCACGTTCAGAATTTTTACGATTATGTAAAGATTAATAAGGAGCTACGTGATCTTGATTTAAAGAGAAATCTTGAGGAAAAAATTGCTCTTTGCGAGAAAACCGAAGAGTTACTTTTAGAGCCATCTATCATAAATGCATTTAAGAAATTACAGAAATATCATGAACAGTGGCGCGAAATAGGCCCTGTTCCCCGCGAAAACCAAAATGAGATTTGGGAGCGTTTCAAGGAAGCTACTGGAAAAATCAACAAAAAGCATCAGGAGCATTTCGAGGGTTTACGCGAAGAGCAAAAAACTAATTTAGATGCAAAAGTTGCCCTTTGCGAGAAAGCCGAAGAACTTTCTTCGATGGTAATAAAGAGCAATAAGGAATGGAACCAGCACTCTAAAGAGATGATAGAGTTGCAAAAAGTTTGGAAAACTATTGGTTTTGCTCCTAAGAAGGATAATAACAAAATATATGAGCGTTTCCGCTCTGCTTGCGACTCGTTTTTTGGCAATAAGCGTGAGTTTTATGTTGAGGCACGTGAGGAGCAGCAAAATAATCTTCAGCTGAAAACTGAACTTTGCATTCAGGCCGAGGCACTTAAAGATAGCAATGAGTGGAAGAAGACCACCGAAGATTTAATCAACCTTCAGAAACGTTGGAAGGAGATAGGCCCAGTTCCTCGTAAACATTCGGAAGAATTATGGAAGCGTTTCCGTGCGGCTTGCGATCACTTCTTCAATCAAAAATCTCAGCATTTTTCTAAGGTTGATAACAACTACGATAATAACCTTAAAGCAAAAGAGGCTTTAATTTCAGAAATTGAATCTTTTGTAATATTGGAAGATGTTGAGGCTAGTCTTAATGCTTTAAAGGAATTCCAGCGTCGTTGGGCTGAGATTGGCTTTGTTCCAATAAAGATGAAGGACGAAATACAGAAACGTTATCGTAGTGCTATTAATAAGCATTTTGAACAATTGAACGTTGAAGAGGGAAAACGTAATTTGCTACGTTTCAAATCTAAAATAGATGGAGCCCATGGTAATTCTCGTCAGGAGAATAAATTACGCCAGGAGCGCGATAAACTCTTTAACAGATTACGCCAAGTGGAGAATGATATTGCACTTTGGGAGAATAACATCGGATTCTTTGCACGTACTAAGAATGCAGAATCGATGATTCAAGAGGTTGAGCGTAAGATTAAAAAGGCTAAGGAAGAGATTGTCCTTTTGGAAGAAAAGATTAAAATGATCGATCAATTGGACTAGCAAATAGTTCTTTTGTTTGTTGATGGTTGAATGCTGACGGTGTAAAAATGTTGAGTCTTAACGTTTTTACACTTGTCGCTTTTAACCTTTCACTTTTATTAAAAACCAGAGTCATCTTAAAAATATAGAAATCATGCAGCAACAAAGTACTAAGTATGTTTTTGTAACAGGAGGAGTTGCCTCGTCGTTAGGCAAAGGGATTATCTCTGCTTCGCTTGCAAAGCTATTGCAAAGCAGAGGTTACTCCGTTACTATTCAAAAGCTCGACCCATACATAAATGTCGATCCGGGAACTTTGAATCCTTACGAACATGGGGAATGCTATGTAACCGTGGATGGTGCAGAAACCGACTTAGACTTGGGACATTACGAACGATTCATAAATATCCCAACATCGCAGCTCAATAATGTCACAACTGGAAAGATATACCAGACGGTTATCAGCAAAGAGCGTCATGGCGATTATTTGGGTAAAACAGTGCAGGTTATTCCTCATATCACCGATGAAATTAAGCGTCGGATAAAGTTACTGGGCACAAAAAATAAGTTGGATGTTGTTATAACCGAAATAGGTGGAACTGTTGGTGATATTGAATCATTGCCATATATTGAGGCTGTTCGTCAGTTGCGATGGGAGTTGGGTGCAGGTAACTCTGCGTTTATTCATTTAACTCTGGTTCCGTTTCTTTCTGCATCTGGAGAGTTGAAAACCAAGCCTACACAGCATTCTGTTAAAGGGCTTTTGGAGAATGGAATTCAACCCGATGTTTTAGTTCTTAGAACCGAAAGAACATTGAGTCAGGAATTGCGACGTAAGGTTGCATTGTTCTGTAACGTAGATGCAGATGCTGTTGTTGAGTCTATCGATGTGAAAACCATTTACGAGGTCCCTCTTTTAATGCACAAGGAAAAACTCGATTCAACAATTATTCGTAAGCTAAATCTTGAGCCAAAAGGCGAGCCTAAGCTTGATGATTGGAACTTGTTTGTTGAAAAGTTGAAGAACCCTAAATCCAAAGTTAAAATTGGTCTTGTTGGAAAATATGTTGAGCTCCCCGATGCCTATAAATCAATTGTTGAATCCTTTATTCATGCTGGTGCTGCAAATGAATGTAAGGTTGAACTAGCCTTGATTCAATCCGAGGATTTAACGACAACCAATGTTGTGGAAAAATTAAGCGACCTAAAAGGAATTTTAGTGGCTCCAGGATTTGGCCATAGAGGTATAGAGGGAAAGATTCTGGCAATTAAGTATGCTCGCGAAAACAATGTGCCATTTTTAGGTATTTGCCTTGGAATGCAGTGTGCTGTAGTTGAATTTGCCCGCAACGTTCTTGGACATGCCGAGGCAAACTCTACCGAAATGGTGCGCAATACGCCTCATCCAGTTATCGATTTAATGGAGGCACAAAAAGGTATCACCGATATGGGTGGAACCATGCGACTAGGAGCTTATCCTTGCCATATCAAAAAAGGATCAAAGGCATATAACGCTTATCATAAGGTCGATGTTTTAGAGCGTCACCGTCATCGGTATGAGTTTAATAACCATTACCATGAGGAGTTCGAAAATGCTGGAATGATTCCTGTTGGAATTAACCCAGATACTAGCCTTGTGGAGATAATGGAGATTGCATCTCACCCTTGGTTTGTAGGGGTGCAGTTCCATCCAGAGTATAGTAGTACAGTGTTAAATCCGCATCCACTTTTTGTAGATTTTGTGAAAGCGGCTCTAAATTTTAACAAGTAAAAAAGATATATTTTATTACCTTTGCGCCACCCAGTATTTTGGGTGGCTTTTTATTTAACTTAACTAACGAAAAAACAGGGATATAACAGATGGATAGGAATACAATTATTGGCTTGGTTCTGATTTTCGTAATAATGATTGGCTTTGGTGTTCTAACCCGCCCATCGAAAGAGGAACAAGCTGCAATGCAACGTAAGGCCGATTCGTTGGCTACAGTTCAGGCAGAGGTACAACGCCAAAGAGCGGAAGAAGAGCAGAAACAAAAGACTATTTTATCCGATTCGATCCAGAAAAAGCAAGTTGTTGCACAAATGGGATCGTTTGCCAATGCATTGGCTGGAGAGAAGCATTTTGTAACTCTCGAAAATAACCTGATGAAGGTTAAAATTTCGACATTGGGTGGTAGGGTTTACTCGGTAGAACTTAAAAACTACAAAACCTACTCGGGTGATCCTTTGATTCTTTTCAATGGCGATGAGAATAGTTTTGGGCTTCAGTTCTGGGGAAACAATAACAACATACAAACTAACAATCTGTATTTTACACCTTCGGTTGCAGACTCTGTAGTTATGGCAGGAACTGATTCAACCTCTGTTGCCATGAGATTGCAAACAGCCGATTCGTCTTACATCGATTATGTTTACTCCATTAAGCCTGATAGTTATTTGCTAGGCTTTAATATCAACTTTAATGGAATGAGCAAAACCATTAGCGGTACAGTTGGATCTATTGATTTGCTATGGGATGTAAATGTGCCAAGTTTGGAGAAGGGACTAAAGAATGAACATACCTATACTACAATTGCTTATCACTTTTTGAATGAAGATTATGAAGAGTTAAATGGAAGAAGTCAGGAAACAAAGAAAGAGATTACAACCAAGCTAAAATGGATAGATTATAAGCAGCAGTTTTTCTCCTCGATTATTGTATCCGAAGAAGGTTTTGTTAATGCCGATCTTAAAGCGACAGATTTGAACGACAGCGTACATATTAGAAACTTCTCGTCGCGAATATCTATTCCATTCAAGAACCAGGATTCTGAAACGGTAAAATTGAGTTTCTACTTTGGCCCAAATCACTTTAAGACTTTGCAGAAGTATAAGATGGACTTTGAGAAGGTTGTTCCTCTTGGCCATAATATAATTCGTTGGGTAAATAAGTATGTGGTTATTAATGTTTTTGATTTTTTAAGCCGTTTCATCTCTAGTTATGGATTGATAATTTTCTTGCTGACTGTTCTTATAAAGTTGGTTTTATTCCCTCTTACCTACAAATCGTACTTGAGTTCGGCTAAGATGAGGGTTCTTAAACCTCAAATTGATGAGATAAATGCCAAGTTCCCCAAGAAAGAGGATGCAATGAAAAAGCAACAGGCAGTAATGGGGCTTTACAAGAAGGTTGGTGTTAACCCAATGGGGGGATGTATTCCAATCCTTATTCAGTTCCCAATACTTATTGCAATGTTTCGTTTCTTCCCAGCATCGTTTGAGTTACGTCAGCAGAGTTTCCTTTGGGCCGACGACCTTTCAGCCTATGACTCAATTGTATCTTGGTCTGCCAATATTCCTATTATTTCGACTTACCTAGGAAACCATATAAGTTTATTTACCATTTTAATGGCTGTAGCGCTATTCATCACTTCAAAAATGAATACCGATCAAATGGGCGATACCAATGCTCAAATGCCTGGTATGAAGTTTATGATGACCTATTTGATGCCAATTATGATGTTATTCTGGTTTAATGGATATGCTTCGGGATTGAGTTACTACTATTTCCTATCGAATGTATTTACCCTAGGACAAACATTGCTAATACGTCAGTTTGTTGACGATAAGGCAATACTTGCTAAACTTCACGAGAATGCTAAAAAGCCCGTTACAAAATCGAAATGGCAACTAAAGATGGAAGAAATGGCAAAGCGTCAGCAAGATGCACAGAAGAAGAAGAAATAAGAAATTAGACTTCATATAGGAAAAGCGCAACCAATTGGTTGCGCTTTTCCTATTTTGAAAGATTAAGTTCTTTTTCCGATGCTAGATAAAGTGCAAAGTTTGAGATGGCTGGTGTACCTATCGATTTTTGAATGGTTAACTTAATTCGTTTTGATTTTACGTTATTGAATCGAATAAGTCTTTTATAACCAATAGTTGTTGTATTTATTAACGGTTTCCATTTTTCGTCTTCATATATATCAATTTCAAATTCACATATGCGTTGGCCAAAACGAATAGGTTCTTGAATTAGAATCCGATTGAATTCAACTTCTTTGGGTAGTTCTATTTCTAATGTAGAAGAAGTAATGTTATCTTCTGCCGCCCAAAATGTTTCATTGCTACTATCTACAATGTTGTGTGCATTATGGCAAATGTTTCTGGATATTGTGTTCGATGCTTTTACATTTGCTCCAAGTGCTAAATTTGTTTTAAAAGTTTCATCAATTGTTGTTCTGAAATTAACCAAATTAATCGAATCTACTTTTTGAATTCGGCCGAGCGAATCGGGAGGAATGTTTATTAGTAAAGTTCCATTTTTTCCAACCGATTGATAATATATATCAGCAAGCTGGGCTGGTGTTTTGACCTTGTAATCTTCATTTGAATGATAGAACCATCCAGGGCGAATTGATACATCACATTCTCCAACAATCCATGTATTTCCATTGGCTTCGCCTGTATTTAGATAATTGCAGTCGGCTTTTCCAATTTTGAGTTTTGAATGGTTTATTGTCGACCAGAATGTATCTCCACAATGACCGTCTTCATTTCCAACCCAACGAATATCAGGTCCAGCATCTGAAAAAATTAGGCAATTGGGTTGTAAGTTTCTTACGATGGAAATAATATCTTTCCAAGGATAGTAGTCGCTTTCGATTGTTCTTTTTTCACAGGCTCCTCCATAATAGCCGTCACCACCGTTAGCTCCATCGAACCATATTTCATTAATTTCACCATAATTTGTTAGTAATTCGGTGAGTTGATTCTTATAGTATGTAATGTATTCGGATTTTCCGTAGTCTTTGTGATTTCGATCCCAGGGTGAGAGGTATAAGCCAACTTTAATATTGTACTTGTGGCATGCTTCAACAAATTCCTTAACAATGTCGCCCATTCCGTTTTTGAAAGGACTATTTTTTAGACAGTGTTCAGTATATTTACTAGGCCACAAGCAAAATCCGTCGTGATGTTTGGCTGTAAGAATTAGTTCGTTTAGCCTTGCTTTTTTTGCAGTCTTAACCCATTGTTCAATATCAAGTAATAATGGGTTGAATCTTTTTGGATCTTCATTTCCATATCCCCATTCCTTATTGTAGAACGTTGTAATTGTAAAATGCAAAAATCCAATCACCTCCATTTGTTGATAATTTATTTGAGCTTCAGTTGGAAGAACTTCCATGGGTGTTAGCATGCATTTTTCTTGTGCTTTAATAGAAAGTCCGATGGGTATGAAAAAAATATAAGCGAGTAAGATTTTTATTTTCATACTTATTTGATAGCAAGGTTGTGTTAAAATTAATTTGATTTATCGGGAATATACCCCCAATATTTTAAATCCTCATTATTGCTGATTTCCTTTATTCCTCCGTCGTGAATTAAAACCGATCGCGTGGCTATATCTAGAACGTTTCGGTAATCATGATCTGTTATAATAAACCCTTTATTGGCAGATTGTTCCTTAATAATTTCTTTTATCTGATCCTTGTATAGTGGCGTAAGCCCGTTAAACGGTTCATCAATCAAAATAAAATTGGCGATTGAATGGGTAATTAAAATAACCTCTAGCATTCTTCGTTCTCCGCCCGATAGCTGCTTAACTTTTTTGCTGAGCAATGGTGTTACGAGTTTATTTTCTTCAACTAAAGCAGCATTTTGGTTACAGCAAAAAAGGTTGATAATTGCTTTAACTGTTATGTGGTTTGGTAGAAAGTTATTCTGAGGTAGGTAATTTATAGTGTTTATTCCCTTGGCTATTTTATCATCAACTTTAATGAACTTTCTATCGGCCTTAAGCGAGCCAAATATTATTTTTAGCAAGGTTGACTTGCCTGAACCGTTTCGGCCAAGTAATCCAACTATTTCCCCTTTTTGGCACGATAGATAAACGTCGGATAATACCAACTTTTCGCCGAAACTTTTGATTACACTATCAATGTGCAGTTTACTCATAGAGTGCTTAATATTAATCCGATTAAAATGCTTATTAAAACGGACGATAGCCAAAGGCTTATTTTGTTTAACCCTAGGTTATAGTAGAAATAGTATTCGTTTGGGTTTCTGGTTTCATAAACGAAATAGTGAAAAAGAGGGCCAATAAACATGTAGGCAAAACCAGTTCCCTTAAAGAATGGAGCTACACTTAATTTAATGCTAAATAGTCCGAGTACAATAGAAACAACCGCTGCGGGAATAACTATTTTTTCATAGAAAATCAGGATACTCTTAATAGTACGCATTGTAATTAATGGTTAGAGAAGAATGCTATAGAATGTTTTAACTCATCCGACTGTTTGGCTAGTCGATTTGCAGCATTGGATAGTTCCTCTGCTGTTTGAGCATTATGCTGGGTTATATCGTTTAGTTGAATTACAGCGGTGTTTATCTGATCAATTCCATAGTTTTGCTCCATGCTTGCTTGTGCAATATTCTTGATCATACTAACAGTTTCCTCTATGTCTGGAACTAGTGCTTCGAGTTTTTGGCTGGCATTCACCGATAAATCTACACTTCTGTTCGAAATATCAGAAATCTCGTTGGCTGCAATTCTACTCCTTTCGGCAAGTTTTTGAACTTCGGCGGCAACAACCGAAAAGCCTTTGCCGTATTCTCCAGCTCTGGCTGCTTCTATTGCTGCATTTAGCGCAAGTATATTAGTTTGTCGGGATATTTCCTCAATAATTGCAATTTTCTCATTTATGGTTCTAATGCTATCGATACTAGTTTTATTAGCCGATACAACTTTGTTCAGAGTTTGAGATGTGCTTATTGATAATTTCTCGGCATCTTTTGCGTTTTCGGTATTGTTCTCGATGTTCGATTTAATTTGCTCTACCGATGTTGAAACCTCTTCGGCAACCGATGCTTGCTTGTTAGCATCCTCGGCAAGTTCTCTGGAATTAACCTTAACATCGTTACTTTCGTTTATAATACTCAGCGAATTAAGATTTATGGTAGAAACAATGCTCTTAAAATGATCAATCATTTTATTTACAGAATTGGCCAGTATCCCAAACTCATCGTTGGTAATTGATTTAACCTTAATGTCAAGGTTTCCATCGGTTAGTTCTGTTGTAACTTGCGTAATTTCCGAAAGTACTCTAACCGATCGGGAAATAAGGTAGTAAACAAGTATAATGGAGACTAATAGGAATAAGACTCCTGTTACTATGAGAACATTCCTGAATTGTTTAATATCTCGAACAACATTTTTAGCCTCAATGTCGCAGCCCATTATTGCAATTACATTGCCACTTGAGTTTAGAATAGGGGCATAGCTTGTCACCATCCAACCGTAGGTTTTGTTGAACTCGATTTTGGTGTTAGAAATTACCTTTAAGTTATAGCATCGTTCAATAAGAGGAATATCAACGTTGGCATCCCATTGTGCGACTGATCCAAATTCGGAATAATCGTCAGCATTCTGATCGCCACCTTCAATGGCATAAAGGTATTTCCCTTTTTCGTGGAAAAAAGTGTATAGGTATTTCATACCCGCCATATCGCGGATTTTTTTAAGCTCAGCTCTAAGATAGTTTGCATAGGAGGCGGAATCGTTTTTTTCTTTGATTAAAACTTCCAACGAATCCCCATTTATTGAGTTAAGGGCAAAATTTACTACCGTTTTTGTGTGTTCGCCATTAAACTTATAGCCAAACTCTGAAAGTTTGGAGTAGCTTATCAGTCCTGTTACAATTAAGATAATCAATATAATAACCGAAGTTAAAATAGATAGTTTTTGGACGATTGAAAATGTTTTATTCTTTAGCATATTGATATATAACTGTATATGGTTTTACATAAAGGGACTTAAGATAGCTAAATATTATATTCGAACTACATTCTTCAACCAGTTATGTTAATTATGTTTCGGTGATTTGATTAATAAACCCTTTAGTGATGATAATGCTCGAACAGTTACATCAAATACGATATAAGAAAACCTTGTTGATTAGATATGCCTGTAGCAATGATTTTTATATGATTGATTTTTGTATTGGTATTTAATGCTGAAAATACCTAGTGTGATACTGCCTTTAGGCCAACTATAGATGCTATTAATGTTATAAGGAAGAATAGACGCAGAATGGTTGCTGGCTCTTTAAAAACAAAAATTCCTACCAAAACGGTACCTACTGCACCAACACCAGTCCAAACAGCATAAGCTGTACCTATAGGAATGCTTTGTGTGGCCTTAATTAAAAGTGCCATACTTAGGGTTAATGCTATAGCAAAGCCTATATACCAAATAATCATTTCGGTTCCATTGGTTTCTTTTGCTTTTCCTAGGCAGAATGCAAAGGCAACTTCGAACAAACCTGCAATAATTAATATAAGCCAATTCATTGTGTTTTGAGATAATTGTTAATCAATTTGTATCCTAAAATAAGTCCCATTTCCCTGTAATTCAATCTCGTTGAGTCTGTCCAAAGGAATATTCTGGATATAGCATTTAATCATCCTAATGGTGATGCCGTGAGTTACAATTGCAACTTGCTGGTTAGGATGATTCTGTGCGATATACTTTAAACTTTCAACCACACGGTTGAACATATCGGTAAGCGATTCTGCATTTTTAATTGGTGCGGTATAATCGAAGTTGTCGGGGAATTTTCTTCCCTCCATTTCGCCCATATTTCGCTCCATAAGTTGATTTAGTTCAAATATAGGGATATCAGCTTGCTGTTTCTTTATTATATCGGAAGTTAGGCGGGCTCTTTTAAGCGGACTGGTATAGATTGCTCTAAATTTGAATTGCGATAGTTGCTTGGCAACGGCCTTGGCTTGGGATATTCCATTGTTGGTTAAAGTCCCCTCGGTTTGTCCCTGACAAATTCGTTGGCTATTCTCAACCGTTTCGCCATGTCTAACAACAAAGATTTCAGTCATTCTGCTGTTTAATATTCTGTCGCATACGTTCCGAGACTAAAAATATGGCAGGTTTGCCCGAGTTTGGATTAATTTGAGTAATTACCAAGGTACTATATACCTGCTCTATATTATGGTAGGTTAAAACTTCGAATGGAGTACCTTGGCAATATAGGTTTCCATCTTTCATCATCAACAGGTAATCGCAGTACTCGCTGGCAAGATTAAGGTCATGGATAATCATTAGCACAGTTAATCCCATTTCGTGATTTAGCCGCTGTAGTAGGTTAAGCACCTGAACCTGATGCGTAATATCGAGATGCGAGGTTGGTTCATCGAGTAGCAGAAGTTCTGGTTCCTGGGTTAATGCTTGTGCAATTGCTGCAAGTTGTTGCTCACCGCCACTAAGCTGCTTCATCAACTTACTCTTTAGATTATATGTATTTGTGAGCCGCATATATTTTTCGGCAATGGCATAATCATTCTCCGATTCAAAGAACTGGAAAGCCTTTCGGTAAGGTAATCTACCCAAAAGGACATAATCCTCCACGGTTAAATCGCCAATATCGGAAAACTGGCAAACAATGGCCATTTTCTGTGCTCGTTGCTTATTAGTTAGGTGCGAAAGGTTAATATCATTCAAACTTATAGAACCACTTTTAAGAGGTATATCTCCGGCCATACCACGGAAAAGAGTTGTTTTGCCTGAACCATTTGGGCCAATAATCCCAGCAAAAGTTCCTTTGGGCAATGTAAAGTTGATGCTGCCAAGCGAGAATGCCTCTGCATATCCGCAACTTAAATTATCTATTTTGATGAAGTTGTCCATTTAGCTGAGTTTCGATTTTCGTCGAGTGTTACTTAGTACAACCATAAATACAACACCCCCAACCATTCCTGTAATAACTCCGATAGGCAATTCGCTTGGGGCGATAATTGTTCGTGCAATTATATCGCTTAGCACCAAAAACAGTCCGCCGCCCAAAAATGAGCTGAGTAGTAGAATTCTATAGTCGGTTCCAACAATTTGCCTGGCCATATGCGGAATAATCAGTCCAACAAAGCCAATCACCCCTGCAACCGACACGCAGACACCAGCCATTAACGAGGCAATAACAAACAGGATTTGTATGGATGTTGATGCATTAATCCCCAAATATTGGGCTTTGGCTTGTCCCAGTTGCAGCGCGTTTAACGGACGGGCAAATACATACGAAATAATTAATCCTATAATTGAAACCGCTGTTATTACCCAAATTAAATTGGTGTTAGGCTCATCGAGCGAGCCCATAACCCAGAATATAATGCTGTGTAGCTTATCGGTGGTCGATATCGACATTAAAAACATTATAATTGATGATGTTACAAAGCTAATCATTACTCCAATTAGGAGCATCCGGTTAATGTCGAGGTTGCCCCGTTTCATTCCAAGCGTGTAAACCAGAAATATTGTGAGCAAGGCTCCTGCAAAACCAGCAAACGGGAGCATATACATTCCCATATCGTATAAACCCAGTATTACCACTAGCGTAACGCCCAGCGAGGCTCCTCCCGATATTCCCAGAGTGTAAGGCTCAACCAACGGGTTGCGATAAATTCCTTGCAGTATGGCACCCGTTAACCCTAATGATCCTCCAACAGCAATGGCAAGAATTACACGAGGAATTCGAATCTTTGAAAGAATAAAGTACTCCATTCCATCGCCACTGTTAAGAATCGAAGGAATATTTGATATAGATATTTTGACTTCTCCTACAGAAATAGAGTAGATCACAGCAATTATTAACGCGGCAAGCAGCGTTAATGAGAAAAATAGCCAACTTAGGTACTTTTGCTTCATTGCTAAAATTCAATGCCTCCTCGGCTGGTTATTCCTTTATCGTATGGATGCGCAATTTTACAAATTTCGCTCACATAATCGGCCTTCTCAATTACTCCGAAGGTTGCACCTCGGCCAGTTAGTACTAGTTCTAAGTTTTGTGGTTTATTGTCGATAAACTCAAGGAGTTTGTTTTCCTGCAGGTACCCATCGCGCACCGAAATCAGAATCTCATCCATAATCAGCATATCGAATTTTTCGGTTTTAAGCAGTGCCGAAAGTGTTTCTATTCCTTTTGCAACATCAGCACGAATCTCATTTTCATCTAACGTTTTATCGAGATGAGGATGCCCTTTGGCAAAAACCAGCACTTTAGCGCCAAGTTTATCGAGAACCGCAATTTCGTGGTAGCCGTACTTATCGGGATTTTTATGGAACGATGAGTAACATACTTTCAACCCAAAACCTATTGCGCGTACAGCTAAGCCAACCACTGTGGTGGTTTTTCCTTTACCATTACCTGTGTAAACATGAATTAGGCCTGTCATATCTATTTTGAATAAGTTAGGTTAATTACCTTCTCCAATGTTTTGACAAAGGTAACAGGTGTAGGGGTACACGCCTCGTTAGAGTCGATTATAAATATTTTTTTACTCTTAGCGGCATTAAGCGTTGAGCAATTTTCCCATACACTTTTCTCATCATTGTCAACAATTCCCATTGTTACAATGAATATCACATCGGGGTTCGATGCAATAACCGCTTCACGGGAAATAATACCTGTTTTGGTATTGGTAACAATGTTTTTGCCTCCGGCAAGTACAATGTAGTCGTTCATAAATGTATTGGGAATAACAGTGAATAGAGGTTTTGTCCCAATTTGAAAAAAGATTGAAGGTTGCTTGTTTCCTTTGTTTTTAACGGATAATTGGTTGATTCGCTCTTTGCATTGGTTTATAACCTTAATTGCGTTATCCTCCGAATTTATCAGCTTTGCAAGCTGTAGCAATTGCTCACATATTTCGTTAAACGATTTTGCCGTATCGAATATTTCTACGCGAATGTTGAATTTGCGAATCATTTCAATAGTTTCGGGATCGGTCATGGCTGTTGTTATAACTAAATTGGGCTTTAGGCTAACCACCTTCTCAATATTCACCTTAACCGCCGATGCAACAACCTCTTTGCCATCGGCAATTGCGGTATCGCAGTAGCTGGTGCAGCCAACCAGTTTGCTTTGTGCTTCAAGGAAATATATGTTCTTGGTAAGCGATTGTGCTAACGAAACAATACGCGTAACCGATTGGCTATACGTATTTGCCGATTGTAAAAAAGAAACAATCAAAATGCCGATAATAAGTAATCTCTTATTCATTTTATAATGATTTATTTTGAAAACAATTCCTTACACATGGCTGCTGTGTGTAGATATTCTCCCTTTTGTAGGGGAATTGGAGAAATAAAGTACAGCTTGTTGTAAGCAAATGCTTTCATTTAATAATTTATATTCTTCAAATGAAAAGCCAATAGAAATATAGTATGAATACTCCTAAGCCTTTTCCCCGAAGCTTGTTAAAAAAGTAAAATGCTGGCAGGTCTTCTGGCTTGCTCAATCTTTTAAGGCCTTCCCATTCGTAATGAACAGTGGCAGGTGTATAAAAGATTATTCAATGAGCTTACAGCTGCGGGTACAGCTCCGGATTCACACCGGATTCCCATATTAAGGTTTTCTCCGAAGGTGGAGAAAATCCGCCAAACTTCGATGTAAAGGTAAAAACTTTTGTGGTATAAAACCAAAAGCAATTTGTGTTGTTTAAAAGGTGATATAGTTCGAAGAAACGGGAATGATTTAGCAAATATTAGCTATTTACCGAAACTTGAGATTTTTGCTAAGTATAATTTGCTGCTATTTGTTTTTTTACTGCTAAATCAGTAATTTATGTTGTAAAGCCTGTTTTTTTAGACCATTTAATTTAAAACTTATTGTTTATTTCGCCGTAATATTTCATGTGTTACACAGATAACAATTCTTTTAGATTATTTTTGTACCAGATTAAGTAACATCCAAAATTTACGTACGTGAAAAGGAAACTACTGATAAGAGATGTAACCCTGAGGGATGGGCAGCAATCGTTATTTGCAACAAGGATGACTCAGCAGCAAGTAGAGCGGGTTCTATCATATTTTCGTGATGCAGGCTTTTATGCAATGGAGGTATGGGGTGGAGCAGTTCCCGATTCTGTGATGCGATATTTGAATGAAGATCCTTGGGGGAGGTTGGAAAGTATAAAGGCAGTTATTGGTGACGCTTCAAAGTTAACGGCATTATCGCGAGGACGTAACCTATTTGGGTATAATCCTTATCCCGAGGAAGTAATAGAGGGATTCAACAAAAATGCGGTTCAATCGGGTATCTCAATTATGAGAATCTTCGATGCTCTTAACGATACCGATAATATTCGTAGTACTGTTAAGTATGTGAAGGAAAGTGGCGGTTTAGCCGATTGTACCGTTTGCTACACCGTTGATCCTAAATTCTCCACAAAGGATAGAATAATTGCAAAGTTTAGTGGTAAGTCGTTACCAAAACGCATTTTCACTGAGAAATACTATATCCAAAAGGCCAAGGAGCTTGAGGCAATGGGTGCCGATATGATAACCCTTAAGGATATGGCGGGTTTGGTTACTCCCGAGGAATCGGCTCGAATTATTTCTGCGCTTAAAAGCGAAGTGAAGGTTCCTATCGATTTCCACACGCATTGTACTCCTGGTTATGGCTTGGCATCTACACTAATTGCAATTATTAATGGTGTAGATATTGTTGACACTGCAATTTGGAACTTTGCCGGAGGTCCTGCGGCGCCTGCATTTGAACTTGTTCAAATTTTCTGCGATAAGCTGGGCGTTGAAACCGGAATCAACCTTAATGCGGTAAGTATTATTAATAAAGAGCTTAAGCAGGTAAGGGCAGAGCTAAAGGGTGTCGATAATTATGAACTTCCGTTGGAGTTCGATATTGCTAACTTTACGTTGCCTGCACGTATCGATAATTTATTCGAAAAGGCAATCCTATTTGCACAGGCTGGAAAGTATAGCGCATTGCTAGAGGCTTGTCAGGAGATTGAGAGGTACTTTAATTTTCCTGCACCCGACGAGAATGTTAAGCATGCCGAAATTCCTGGTGGAATGTACACCAATATGCTTGCACAGCTAAAACAGTTGAAGCTCGAGAAATTATTACCCCGAGTACTGGAAATTATTCCATCGGTTCGTTTGGACGCGGGTTGTCCGCCATTGGTAACTCCAACAAGCCAGATTGTGGGAGCACAAGCGGTTAACTGTGCTATCGACGAAAGCAAAGGTGTGTCTTTTTACACCAATAAATCAATTCAATACGTTAACTTGGTGAAGGGTGTGTATGGAAAAACACCTCAGCCTGTCGATCCTGAATTTAGAATGAAGATTGCAGGAGTACGTGAGGAAACTCCATACAATACAGCAAACTATAAGAAACAGCCTAACCCAACATTCCCCGAGTACGGAAAGGACATTAAGCTTGCTGTAACCGAGAAGGAGGAGTTATTGCTGGAGCTATTTCCACAGGTTGCCGAAAAGTATTTGCGCGATAAGGTTATGGCAAAGTATGAGGCCGACAGGCAACGACGACTTGAGGCCGAAAGAGCGAAAGTTCTGGAAGAAAAACGTAAGTACGAGGCAATGACCGAGCAGGAAAAGTTACAACGATTGCTCGATGGACTAGAAAACTATTTTTCGTAAATTATAGTTAGAATTCAGGTGTTAATTTAAGGGAGGAGGCTTTTGGGCCTCCTTTCTTTTTTGCCATAAAACCATGAAACTATAATGTTGGAATTAGCATGTTATGCGAAAACGTAATCCCTTGTTAAAAACGTATTGCAAGTTGTTAATCGCAAATTATTAGTGAGTTGAATCTTATATTGCTTATCAAAAATATTCGATAATAGGGTAACAAATCCAGTTTATTCTGTATTAATACAATTGTAAAGCCAAATAGGAATTATCTACAACAGATGATAGGTAGTACAGAATAAATAAGATGGGTGGATGCCGAAAAACCCTAAAAAGAGTAGGTAAATTTAAAAATGTTTATAAAATGAAAAAGTTAAATGAACAAGAAGATTTTTCTCAAATCTTGGATTTGTCTAAAGAAGATGTAGCTTCTTTAAATAATGAAGAATTAAATAGCCTAAAAGGTGGTATTGCAACTATACTTCTTAGTTGCAAATGCATTGATACAGAAACAACCCCTGCTTGCTTGACAACCGATCCAACAATTGCATGTATTTAATAAAATGTGTGTAAAATGAAAAAGCTAAATGAACAAGAAGATTTTTCTCAAATCTTGGATTTGTCTAAAGAAGATATAGCTTCTTTAAATAATGAAGAATTAAATAGCCTAAAAGGTGGTGTTGCAACTCGATTACTTACTTGTAATTGCGATACAGAAACAACCCCTGCTTGCTTGACAACCGATCCAACGATACCTTGTATTTAACAAGAAATCTCAGCCTTATGGCTGAGATTTTTTTATATTATAAGTTCTTTTAGTAGATATTATTTTTAAATTATCGATATTGATTTTGTGCAACACAGAAAATGTCAGCTTAAAATATTGGAGTTCTTAATATGTTTTTGAAAACAAGTCTGATTGAAAATCCTCAATTGCTATTTCTACTAAACCAAAAAATTGATGCTATAGCCGAATGCCTAGAGAGTTCTTCGTTTGAGAATCCTAGCTTAATGGATGGAACTACTGGCGAAATTCTTTTTTGGGCATACTATAGTTCCTACAAAAAGAGCGAAGAGTATAAAGGCAAAATAACAACTTTACTTTCCAATGTTTTTGGTGTTGTTAAGGATGGTTTTAAATATCCAACTTTCTGTGGAGGTCTTGCCGGTATAGGATGGACTGTAGAACATCTGGTTCAGAATAGTTTTATTAAGGCAGATACCGATAAGATTATTTGTAGTCTCGATGATTTTCTGTACCCATATATGATGCAGTATATTCGGGCGGGAAATTACGATTACCTTCATGGTGCATTGGGAATAGGTTCCTATTATATTAATCGTATATCTAACCCTAAATCAGCAGAGTATCTTACCGATTTGGTAAACGAACTAGATAGGCAAAGCACATCCATAGGATCGGGAATTGCATGGGAACGTCAGCTTAGGCCCAATAGCGACTTAAGGGGCTATAATTTAAGCATGTCGCATGGTACTGCAGGTATTATAGCCGTTTTAGCTCGTTTATATGAAATGGGTATTAACCAAAACAAAGCCTCAGAGTTGATATATGGGGCGGTCAACTTCTTGCTACAAAATAAATATGATACAGGGTATTTGTATCAGTTTCCTGCTTGGATAGAGAAGGGTCAGCCGACAGAGAAACAGGGAGGACGTCTTGCTTGGTGCTACTATGATATGGGAATTGCCATTGGGCTATGGCAGGCTGGACAAATACTAGGTATCGAAAAATGGAAGAATGAAGCTGTTGAAGTTCTTTTGCACTCAACAAATATTACTGACATTAAGGAAAGTGGGGCACATGATGCCGAAATATGTCATGGCACTGTTGGCATTGCACATATTTACCATCGAATTTATTCCTATACCAATATCCCTGCCTTTAAGAATGCTGCAATTTATTGGTTCGAGCAGAGCATTAAACAAGCATCGTTCGACGATGGATTGGCTGGCTATAAAACATTCCGTACATTGGAGTACGGCGGGTGGGTGAACGACTATAGCTTTCTTAATGGAATCGCAGGAATTGGTCTTGCCATGATTTCGGCTGTTTCGGATATTGACCCGAAATGGGATAGAGCACTTTTACTTAGCTAAATATTTATTTTTGCGATGAGAGATAATATTCCATTTACAATATCGCCAACCTTTGTTGTTCGAACACCCCTGTTGCCTTTAAATTTTTTACATGATTTACTATC
This sequence comes from Bacteroidales bacterium, assembly GCA_050180705.1. Taxonomy (GTDB): domain Bacteria; phylum Bacteroidota; class Bacteroidia; order Bacteroidales; family Tenuifilaceae; genus SB25. The sequence goes on from JBFXDX010000008.1 coordinate 59,920, forward strand.
CGATGACTCTCTCATAAAAGAGAAACTTAAGGATGCAGTTAGTCAAACAATTATTAATGAAGCAATATTTATTGCAGCCCCTGAGTTTCATGAGCAATTACAGAAATGGTTGAATTGCCCGGAGATGGAGGCTAAGGAGGATATGCGAATTCAGCAAACTCTTTATAAGTACTTGTCGCGAATGTCATCGAGGAGTACGCCTTTTGGATTATTTGCGGGTTGTGCAATTGGACACTCTAATGGCAATACTAAGGTTGAACTATTAAATTATCGTGAGCATAAACGACATACCCGTTTAGATATGCTCTATTTGTGCAATCTTGCATATTATTTATCGAAGCATGATGCTGTTCGACACAGTATCTGTTATTATCCAAATACCAGCATATACGAGTCGGGTGAGCAGCTGCGATATGTAGAGTATCGCTATAATAAGGATAGGCGAACTCATCATCTTGTTCAAGTAAAAAACTCGCGGTATATCACCTCTGTACTATCGAATGCTAAGAATGGAAAATCTATTCACGACCTTACTCTGCTATTAATTCAGGATGGTGTTCCGGTTGAGCATGCAAAAGGTTTTGTTGAGAAGTTAATAGATAACCAAATACTCATTGGCGAATTAGACCCCACTGTTACAGGAGACGAATTACTTTATAGGATTCGGAAAATAGTTGAACCGGTTGGGTGTATCGATGAAATAAAAAATAGCCTGCACCACACCTCAGAAATGTTAGGTAGAATAGATCGGAATATGGGGAATAGTCCTTCTCAATATCATGGCATTGCATCGGAGCTGAGATTGCTAAATGTCGACTATAACCTAAAGCATCTTTTCCAAACAGATTTAGTTTTGGCAACGGGAGAATCATCGGTAAGTAATGAAACATTACAATCGTTGGAGCAAGGAATAATTGCATTGAATAAGCTAACAATTTCGAGTTATACTAGTATCAATATTATTCAGTTTAAGGAGGCTTTTGTACAACGCTATGATACTCGCGAAGTGGAGCTGTTAAAGGTACTCGACACAGAAACCGGAATTGGATACCTGCAAAATAACGATAGTAAAGGAGATATAGCTCCGTTGGTCGACGATATTGTTTTGTTCGTAAAGGCAAATGATTCGGTGAAAGTAGAATTAAGCTCTACTCAGAATCTTTTACTAAAAAAACTTCTTGATGCGGTTACCAGTAAAAGCTTCGAGATTGAAATTACCGATAACGATTTAGCTCAGCTCGATGCCAAATGGGACGATTTGCCTGCAACATTTCCTACACTGGTTCGAATTGTTGAGGAACCTAGCGCAAACTTTCCCGCTGGTCGAATTTTAATGGAAGGGGCTGGTGGAAATAGTGCCACTACTCTATTGGGCCGATTTTGCCATGGCAGTCATGAAATTCATAGCTGGGTTAGCAATATTGCAGAGCATGAGCAAAAGGTTTATCCCAATGCAATTGTTGCCGAAATTGTTCATCTCCCGGAATCAAGGGCTGGCAATGTAATTTTGCGTCCAGTCTTAAGGAGCTATGAGATTCCGTTTTTAACATCTCCATCGGTTGATAGTAATTATGTTATCTCCCTCGATGATCTATTTATATCGGTTAAGAACAATGAAATTATTCTACGTTCCCGAAGGTTAAATAAAAGGGTTATTCCTCGTTTAAGCAATGCGCATAACTACTCGGCAAACTCTGTTCCGGTGTATCAGTTTTTATGCGATTTGCAAAGCCAGGGTTTAAGAACCTGGATAGGTTTTGGCTGGGGTAAAATGGCGAACGATATTCCTTTTAGGCCAAGGGTTGTATATAAAAATTTGATTTTTAGCCCGGCATCGTGGATTATCCGAAAGGACGAAATGGCCGATTTCTATAAAATTCAGGACGATACGGTGTTGCTTGAAGCAATTAAGCAATGGCAAAAACAGCGGGCAATTTTAAGGAATGTTCTGCTCGAGGATGATGATAATATGCTTTATGTCGATTTTGATAATCCTTTAAGCGTAAAAACGTTGCTTTCGTCCGTAAAAAAAAGGGATCATTTTACTTTAAGGGAGTTTCTGTTTAAGCCCGATAATGCAGTGGTTAAATGTAATAACGAATCATTTACAAATGAGTTTGTTTTTGCCTTTTGTAAGAATGTAAAACAGCATAGCTAAGGTATGGTTAAAAGAAGTTTTGTTTTAGGCGAGGAGTGGATTTACTATAAGTTTTATACAGGCAAAAAAACTGCCGATAAGATTTTAGCTGAGGCTATAAAGCCAGCTGTAGATTATTTGTTGGATACCAAACAAGTTGATCAATGGTTCTTTATCCGCTATGTTGATCCCGACTGGCATCTTAGAGTTCGTTTACATCTCACCAATGCTAATGGCATTGGCACAGTAATACAAACTATCTATAAGTATATAGAACGATTTGTTGAGCAGGAGCTTATTTGGAAAGTTCAAGCCGATACCTACCAGCGCGAATTGGAACGATACGGTGTCTCTACCATGGAGCTGAGCGAACAGCTATTCTTCCATAGTAGCGAGTTAATTCTATCGGCTCTTCCTTTTTTTAAGGATCAAAAAGGCGAAACATTACGGTGGTTATTTGCCCTTATGCAAGTAGATTCATTGCTCAATAGTTTCAATTACACATTATCGGATAAATTAAGGCTATTGCAGGGCTTAAAGGATGCATTTGGCAATGAATTTGGAATGAATCATTTCCTAAAAAGTCAGCTCGATGCAAAATATAGGAAGCAGCGCAATTTAATTGAACAGACATTGAGTAACTCAAGGGAGAAAGAACCTGCCACATTACGTCTTATTGAAGTAATAAATGCCAATGATGAGTTTATTAATCGAATTGCACAGCGTATTCTGCATCATCACCAAAATAATAGCTTGGAAATACCTCTCGACAGCTTATTATCGAGTTACATCCATATGCTAATGAACCGAACGTTCCGATCGAAGCAACGCCTACACGAATTGGTTATTTACGACTTCCTTTTTAGGTTTTATACCTCCGAAATTGCCAAGGAAAAATATAGAACATCTAGCTTACCAGGTAAAACGGTATCTACTCAGTAGGATTTGGGCTAAATCATTATTGAGCCTCAACAAAATGTTCTATAATTACCTCACCTGCACAGTTTACTGAATAGACCCTGTATAAGTGCCATTTTCCAAAAAAATTGGAAGGTCACTTAAACATTTCCAGATGGCATAACAAAAATGTGTAAGGTCACTTAAACATTTCCAGATGGCATTCCAAAAATTGGAAAGGTCATTTAAACATTTCCAGATGGCATTTCCAAAATTGGAAAGGTCACAAAAACATTTTAAAGTGCCATTCCAAAAATTAGGAAGGTCATAAAAACATTTTGAGATGGCATTCCAAAAATTGAGAAGGTCATAAAAACATTTTGGGATGGCATTCCAAAAATTGAGAAGCTAATAAAAACATTTTATAATTAGCTTTCCAAAATTAGAAAGCTCATAAAAACATTTTAAAGTGCCATTCCAAAAATTAGGAAGGTCATAAAAACATTTTGAGATGATATTCCAAAAATTGAGAAAGTCATAAAAATATTTTAAAATGCTATTCCAAAAATTGGAAAGCTCACTTAAACATTTCCAGATGGCATTCCCAAAAATGGAATGCCATTTAAACTTTTAGAGGTACAGGAACAAATATATTTTGGATAGGGTTCATTAAATGGCATGAATTGTTAAATCTTTAATGCCAGAACATGGGTTTGTGAAGGGAGGATTCTATTATATCTTGTCTCTAGCTACTCATTACAATAATATCCCTATCAACTAAAAAGTAACAATTACGGGGGCTTTCCCATTAAGTGGATAAATAAACCTTCGGACTTAGTTATTTTTTCAGCTATGAATATTATTGAATCGAAAAGACTTCTCGAATATTTAGATTTTCTTTTACAGAGTGGCAATGCAGGAACTGCACCCGAAATTGCCGATAAATTGGGTGTTAGTGTACGTACCGTGATGTCTTACTTTAAGCAGCTGGAAGACATTAACGTACCAATTATTTACGATTGCAAATGTAGAACCTGGAAGTACTCACGCTCTGGCAGATTAGTACTTTGTTTTATTGAGGATGAATCTAGTAGTCTAACTCAAAGTACTGATACTATACTTTCCTCTCAGTAAGTATGCTGTAAAGCATAAAAATATTTTTAGCCCTGAAATGACATTGCAGGGTTGGCGGTTTACTTTGTATTAACCTATCTATTAAAATAAACAGCATTGTATGGAATGGTTGGCGGAAACCGAAAAGCCTTTTAGAGTAGGTATTTTAAAATTTAACTATTATGAAAAAGAAAAGTTTAGACAAAAAATTGGTTTTAAACAAACAAACAATTACCAATTTAGACATGAATAACGTAAAAGGTGGTGCTCTTCTTACTACTGATGGTACAGCTACATGTGTTACGGAAGAATGTAATACCAACGATTGTTCAGTTGCATGTACTATACAAAAATTCACAGAAGATCTTGATTGTTAGTAACTACATTTTTGAAATGTATTAATTACTTAATAATGAATGCTGCCTTAAAAGTAGAAACAATGTCACTCTTTTGAAAAGTAGAATCCTTTAAGGGATTTATTAATAATATATTGATTTGACAATAATGGACTTTTAAGACAGCTTCTTATATTTTAAAATGGTAAAGAATAGCACTATTTACATTATTGAGTTTTCCATTAAACCAAATTGGAGATAGGCTCGGCAGAGGGGCAATTTTTCAGTAATAAAAGCGATGTTTTACTTTAAGTAGTCAGAAGTACTAGTTATTTAAGATTACAAATGTGAATATAGAGATGCTCTGCTCTAGTAGATTATCACTTTGTTTTATTGAGGATGAATCTAGTAGCCTATCTCAAAGTACTGATACAATACTTTCCTCTCAGCAAGAATGCTGTAAAGTATAAAAATATTTTCAACCCTGAAATGACATTGCAGGATTGGCGGTTTACTTTGTATTAACCTATCTATTAAAATAAACAGCATTGTATGGAATGGTTGGCGGAAACCGAAAAGCCTTTTAGAGTAGGTATTTTAAAATTAACAATTATGGAAAAGAAAAGTTTAAACAAAAAATTGATTTTAAACAAAGAAACCATTGCTAATTTAAATCATTACCAGATGAATGGTTTAAAAGGTGGTGTAGATTTTACTAAACAGGAAACATGTTTAGTAAATTGTACTCTTAATACTAACGGTGAAAATTATGGGGAATGTGTAGTTTCTCTTGCTTGTTATTCATCTGCATGTGGAGGAGGAGGAGGTGGTGGTACTATGGATTCCAATATTAGTGGTTGTGTTACATTTCCTGGAGATACTGCTTGTTGCCAGAACCCAGAATAAATTTTTTACAAGGTTGGTCTTTAAAGACCAACCTGCGTATCTATTAATAATTTAATTGTATATGTGGAAGCCTATTATAAATGAAAAAGATATTAATCTAATTTTAAATAAAATATATGATGCGATTAAATTAGACAGTCTGTTCGTAAATGATATTGGCATGCTTTCTGGTTTAGCAGGAATTGCCCAATTTTGTTTTTATTATGGCAAATATTTAAAGAGGGACGAACCTGCAGAAATTGGGTTGAATATAATCAATAAGATCTTTGAAAAGATAGAACATAAATATCAATTGCCAACTTATTGCTCAGGGATTGCAGGGGCAGCATGGTCTATTATTCATCTCTCAGAAAATGATTTTCTAGATGTTGATTGCGACATAGTCTTAAATGGAATTGATGATTATTTGGGAAACCAAATGAATTATTATATAGCTAATAATAAGTATGATTATTTACATGGTGCAATTGGAATTGGTTTATATTTCTTAAAACGATTCGAAACAACAAAAAATGATAAATTAAAAGCAAAGTATTTGGTTTATTTAGTCCAATTATTAAGCTATTTAAAGGAAACATCCATAGTAGATAAACAAAGTGATGGCTTAAAATGGGAGTCTTTGTCTGGAGTAAAAAATGATAATCTTGTATATAACTTAGGATTGGCGCACGGTATTCCAAGTATTCTGTATTTTTTAAATCGACTTGCATTAAATGGAATAGAAGTTAATAAATCTAATACACTTTTATGGAAAGGTATTAATTATCTTCAGTATAGTAAATTGGAGGGTAATGAAATCTCTTTATATCCAAGCATAATTTCTGATAATGCAAAAACTTCTCATAGCAGGTTGGCATGGTGCTATGGGGATCTTGGCATTGGTAGCGTATTTAGTCAATTAAAAATTACTTCAGTAAACGAAGATGCAAGAAAAATCTTCTTGTTGTCGGTAAAAAGGACAAACTTAGATGAGAATAATGTAGTTGATGCAGGAATTTGCCATGGAGCCATGGGGATTGCTCATATTTTTAATAGGCAATATCAAGCATCTGATAATGTTGAACTGAAAAATGCCGCATTATACTGGTTACATAAAGGAATTGAAATGGCTGTTCATGTAGATGGTTGCGCTGGCTTTTTAAAATGGGATAATACTAATAAAGAGTGGGTAAAGGAACTTTGTCTTTTAAATGGTATTTCAGGCATTGGCCTTGTGTTGATTTCGATGATTAGTGATATTGATCCTGCTTGGGATGAGTGTCTTTTATTGTCATAACAATAAAATATTTGTTAATGAAAAATAGTTATTCAGCTTTTAGTAAATTTTTTATTCGTATACCCAAAGAACCACTCCAACTATTTAGCAATTTCATTAAGGATGAAGTCAATTTAAAGGAACTTGTAAAACAAACAAAATTTTTAGAGGCTCTGTTTATTGCCAGTCCTGAACTTTATAATGAAACTATAAAATGGTTAAATGGTCATTTGTTCTCCGAAAAAGAGGAGCAAAAGTTAAAGTATTCATTATACAAGTATTTAGCCCGTATGAGTTCTCGCTGTACCCCATTTGGCTTGTTTGCGGGGTTTAATGTTGGTATAATCGATGATTCTGCTAATATCCCAGTTGTAAATGAATCTGAAAGACTATCAAGATTTCGGGTTACTCGCCTCGATATGAATTACTCTTGTGCATTAAGCCTATACTTTATTAAGCAAGAATTAATCAGAGACCAATTAAAATTTTTCCCCAATAATAGTATTTATGCTTCAGCAAATAAGTTGCGATATGTGGAGTATCTCTACGGCGAAAAAAGTAAACGTTTGCATCAGGTTACTGCGGTAGATAAAAGCGAGTATTTAATGCGTATTTTAGATTTTGCAAGAAGTGGAAATACAATAAACAACCTATCTAACCATATTGTTGATGATGAGATAACATTTAGCGAAGCAAAAGATTTTATTTTAGAGTTAATCGATAGCCAAATTTTAGTAAGTGAACTGGAGCCTTGTATTTCGGATCCAGACTACTGGGCAAGAATAATTAGTACTCTTTCAGGTATTAGTGGATGTGAGCACATTATTGTCGATTTAAATAAAATAAAGGGAATACTCGAGCAGCTCGATTATCAACCAATTGGTGTTCCCATCGAAGAATATTATGGGGAAATAAAAGCTATTCTTAAAAAGTATGATGTTGACTTTGATGAAAAGTTCCTTTTTCAGTCCGATATGCTAATTCCACTTAAGCAGAATAGAATAGGTAAGGATATACCATTAAAGGTGCTCGAAGGAATTGAATTGCTTAGCAAATTGTCAGTTTCTCCTTCTGAAACTAATTTAACAAAATTTGCTATTGAATTCAATAAGCGGTACGAAGATCTTGAACTTGAATTGACAACTGTACTTGATCCTGAAACTGGATTAGGTTATCCTGTAGGAAATATGGTAGATAGCGATTCATCGCCATTACTGGATGGATTGGTATTGCCGACTTCCTCTAAATCTCAATATCAAATTGAATGGGATCCGGTTCAACTCTTTTTACTAAAAAAATATAATGAGACACTAAAAGATAATGCATTTAGTGTTGAGCTAACCGATGAAGAGCTTAAGGATTTGCCAATACATAAAAATCCATTGTCTAATACAATTTCAGCAATGGTTGAATTAATTCCTTCGGAGATAGAAGGGGGGACCGATAGAATCATATTGAATTCAGCAGGAGGTACAACAGCCCTATCATTAGTTGGTCGTTTTTGTCATGCAAATGAGTCGATTAAGAACTATTCGCAAGAGATTGCAGAAAAAGAAATCGAGTATTTTAAGAATTGCATTATGGCCGAGATTGTTCATCTTCCAGAGGCTAGAACCGGAAACATATTAATGCATCCAAAATTCTTTGATTATGAAATTCCTTACTTGGCCAATTCTAATGTTGACCAAGACCATACAGTAGAACTTTCCGATTTAATGATTTCGGTGAGACAGAATAAAGTAGTGCTTCGTTCTAAAAAATATAATATGCAGGTAATTCCTCGATTAAGCAATGCCCATAGTTTTTCGATGAGTTCATTGCCTGTTTATCGATTCTTGTGCGATTTACAGTCTCAGGGATTTCGTGGTGGAGTTAGATTCCATTGGGGAAATTTTGCTAAAGAATATTCATTTTTGCCAAGGGTTACCTATAAAAACTTGATACTATTTGAGGCTACATGGAATGTAAATAAAAAAGATATTGAATCATTTTTTAACTTAAAAAATGACAACGAGCTATACGTTGAAGTAAATACTTGGCGAAATAAACTCCGGTTGCCCGATTGGGTAACTCTTGTTGATGGCGATAATGAACTTTTAATTGATTTGACTAGTGTGTTCAGCATTAGAGTTCTTTTAGATACAATTAAGAGACGAACATCTTTTAAGTTAAAGGAGTATTTACATCACCCTGAGAAAAACTCTATTAAGGATGAAAATGGCAAATCATACGCGAATCAGCTGGTATTGGCTTTCTACAAAAATGATTTACAGGATAAGCAGGAGCAAAAAAGCGATAGGACAAAAAAACTAACTAACTTGTTCATGAATTAAGAATGGTAACGCGAAACTATATACCCGGTGATGAATGGCTGTACTATAAGATTTATTGCGGAGCCAAAACTGCTGATGAAATTATAACACAGGTAATTTTACCTGTATCGATAGTCCTAAAAGATCAAAATAAAATAGACAAATTCTTTTTTATTCGTTACTCCGACCCCGATTTACATTTAAGAGTTCGATTCCATTTTAATACTGCTGATGATATTGGAAGCATTATGTATGCAATGAATGAAGGGCTAATTTCCTTTGTCAATTCTAATAAGGTTTGGAAGGTTATGCTTGATACCTATAAGCGTGAATTGGAAAGGTATCATCCGTCCTTAATTGAATATGCCGAAGATCTGTTCTGCATAGATAGTGAGACAATAGCATTGTTCTTAGATCTAATTGATGGCACTGATGGCGATAAAATTCGTTGGATGTTTTCGTTTCGAAGTATAGATGCACTACTATCCGATTTCGGATTTTCCATTGAGCAGAAACAGGCCTTTACCGAAAAACTAAAAGAAGCATTTGCCAGCGAATTTGGCATGAATAAGAGCTTAAGACTGCAGCTGGATCAAAGGTATAGAGCTGTAAAATCCAACATTCTGTTTATTATGAATTTGACGGAAGAGAATGCCGGAGAGTATATGCCTTTAATAGAATTATTAGAACAACGCTCTAATAGAAATATTAAAGTGGTTTGTGCCATTAACGAGGCTCAAAAAAAAGATAAAAACATTGATATTGCCGGCTTATTATCGAGTTACATCCATATGCTAATGAACCGAACGTTTCGATCGAAGCAACGCCTACACGAATTGGTTATTTACGACTTTCTTTTTAGGTTTTATACCTCCGAAATTGCCAAGGAAAAATATAGAACATCTAGTTTATCCGGTAATGCGGTATCTACTCAGTAGGTTTGGGGCTAAATCATTATTGAGCCTCAACAAAATGTTCTATAATTACCTCACCTGCACAGTTTATTGAATAGCCCCTGTATAAGTGCCATTTTCCAAAAAAATTGTAAGGTCACTTAAACATTTCCAGATGGCATTGCAAAAATGTGTAAGGTCACTTAAACATTTCCAGATGGCACTCTCAAAATTGGAAAGGTCATTTAAACATTTCCAGATGGCATTGCAAAAATGTGTAAGGTCACTTAAACATTTCCAGATGGCATTGCAAAAATGTGTAAGGTCACTTAAACATTTCCAGATGGCATTTTAAAAATTGGAAAGGTCATTTAAACATTTCCAGATGGCATTCCCAAAATTGGAAAGGTCATTTAAACATTTCCAGATGGCATTCCTAAAATTGGAAAGGTCACCTAAACATTTCCAGATAGTATTATCAAAAAATGGAATGCCATTTAAATTTTTAGAGGTACTGTAACAAATGTATTTTGGATATGGTTCATTAAATGGTATGAATTGTTAAATTTTTAATGCCAGAACATGGGTTTGTGAAGGGAGGATTCTATTATATCTTGTCTCTAGCTACTCATCACAATAATATCCCTATCAACTAAAAAGTAACAATTACGGGGGCTTTCCCATTAAGTGGATAAATAAACCTTCGGACTTAGTTATTTTTTTAGCTATGAATATTATTGAATTAAAGAGACTTATTTTTATTGCTTCCTTTTTTTTATTTTTAAGTATAAATACTTTTTCTCAAAATAAGGTAAGAAATTATTATGAAATTATAAATAGAGCAGAGTTGCATATTTGTAATACACATTATTATGATGCTTTAGTATCCTATGATTCTGCATTTAGAATAATCCAACCATTCAATATCGATCTTAGCAATGCAGTTGAATGCGCAATAGATGCAAAGAATACTCAAAAACTATTATTTTACTTAGGATGGTTAAAAGCAAAAGGCTATGATCCAAAGCCTACTTGGGATATGTATAAGCATATAATGGCTTTTAATCCCAAAATAATAGATTCGTTGAATGCTTTCCCTGTCAGCTCTTTATGCAAAGAAAAAGATACAACATTTATTTCAGAAGTCAAGTTGCGTTATGAATTAGACCAACGGTTGGACAAAGAACGAATTAAACATTTTGCAGCCAAGGATTCGCTTGCCAATGTTTATAGAGATTCATTTAATTGTGTAGTTAATAGTAATGCAAAATGGTTAAAGCAATGGATTGAAATGAACGGTTTTCCTTCGGAGGAGTGCTATTACTCTATAGATTTTAAACAAAATGTATTTCCCAAGTTAATTAATATGATTACCCATTACTTTCAGGGCGAAAATTGGGATATGTATGATATATTAAAAAAGAGTGTATATGATGGGCTGTTAAGACCAATTGATTTAGCTGAAAAAGTGCGATTTGTACCCCAAAATGCAGTTGAATATGGGATTGCTCCTTATGTTTTTATGGGCGATTCTCTTATTCTTCAAAAGTATGATGTTGAAATTGTAAATAAAAATCGTTACGAATTAATGCTTGAGCCTTATGAAGATTATTTAACTAAGGTTAATTATATTTTAAATAATGGTGATGATAAGTACTATTTTTCTACTTATGCTGCAGTTATTTTATTTGTTGACTATGATACTTTCAATGGATACCTTGAGAAAAGAAGAAAAAGTTTTGATACTAAGCAATCATTCTGATAAAAGTACATTGTTGGTATTAGATTGGTTGCGTTTTTTTTGTATAAAGCATATATGTCTATTTGATGAAGATGAGTTTAATGTGATATTTTTCAATTATTTTTCAGCTATGAATATTATTGAATCGAAAAGAGTTATAGAATATTTAGATTTTCTTTTACAGAGTGGCAATGCAGGAACTTCATCCAAAATTACCAGCAAATTAGGTGTTAGTGAATGCGCTGTGATTTATTTATGCTAATAGAGGCTGAATAACTCTAAAATCTAGTGGAAATAAAAATGCTTAAATTGTATCTATTTTAAATTGAAAAAATATGAAAAAGTATTATTGTCTTGTTTTGATTTTGTTGTTTACTGTGAATAGTTATTCTCAGGGCAACCAATTTACTTATAATTTTGGCGGAAACTTTGTGAACAACAAACTTTTTATAGAGTTGGAAAATGATTTAGATATTAAAATTACTGCAAATTCAATTCAGAAAGAGTATTCGTATTTACAGTATTTGGTCGATCAAAACTTTTATAAATCATTGTGTTCGAAAGTTGTTTATTACGATGAAAAGAAAATACTAGATAGTTTATTTATAGGAGCAACTCATTTAGTGGAGGCTTTTCCATTGCAAAGCGTTGGATATTATTTTTTATCAAAATACTTTCTATCCATAGGTAATACCGATAAAGCAATAGATGTCCTTAATAAATCGGTTTTTGTGTATGGAGTTAAACCTGAAAAGTATCAATATTTATTGAAACTATTTGGAGAAAATGTTGAATTCACCAATGGATTTCAAAAAATAAATGATAAGTGGGCTAAATTATTATCGCAAAAAGAAATTGATAGTAGTATTATTGTATTCATGGATTCTATTAAGTTCTATGATAGGCTCGATAGAGAGGCTTATATGCTTGAACCGTCTAATCCTAGGTTTATTAAACAGGCTAAACTCGATTCAATAAATGCAGTAAAGTTAAAAGGGTTTGTTTTGAAAAATGGCTGGATATCAAAGTTTTTAGGCCGAGATTATGATTTGGTTTACGTACCTGTTATGCACTTTTCAATTCCCGATAAATTCTTTTTGTTAGATTCTATTATTTCTGATTGTAAGAAGAATAAAGCAAGTTGGATTGAGGCCGAATTTATAGTTTGGAAAATTGCATACCATCCAGCTGTTAATACAGATGATTGCTATTATAATGTCATACCACTTATTTACCTTGACCCATTAAGCGGATCTATTGATTTGTTTAAATCTTTACTAGGAATTAAAGCCTCGGTAGATGCATTTACTGATAGTAGTCGGCTCCCTATTACAATATTTACCACCTCAAAACACCCTGAAGAGAATAGAAAACAAAATCTTGAAACTTTAAAAAAATACTTTTTGATACTAGGTCTTAAGGATAATCAGGTATTAGTAAGCAATGAGGTGCTTGACAAAAACATTGAGGAAAAACTGCCTTATGTCCCCCTATTTGTAGTTAAACGATAAATGTAAAATGGTATTAATTGAGACAATACAAAACGATTATACAACTTTTAAAGTAATTGAGTGGCTCGATTTCTTTGGAGTTGAGCATTTACTTTGTTTGGCTTAAACATATACATGAACTATTCGATATTAGAAAGAGGATTAATAATTCCGATAAATAGCGCTTACGTAAAATAAACAACAACTAAATTTAAAGATTATGACTATAAAAAACTTATTGCTATTGCCGACAATTTGCTTGATTCTATGCTCAACAATAAGCGCTCAGGAGGTTTATACTAAATTCTATTTTTCGGGATATAGGGTTAAGTTAATTACCTCCGAAGTATTCGACATAAAAATGAGCGATGCCAATATTCAATTTACCAAAGAATTTAAAGATGGGATATTAAGCATTAGCGTTATTGATCAAACAGGACGTGTTCCTAAAGATGAAATCATCTTATATGCAAAAAACATAGAGTATATGTATCTACACAATTGCCAATTGGTAATGAGTGAGCCAATAGTTGCTGACAGCATGAATTTTTACTGTGGAAGTTCTCACGGAGAGCTGAAAATTGTTGCCAATTCATTATTGGTTAATGTAGGAGGTGGAAGTCATGTTAAATTAAGTGGGAAAACGAATATTTTCAATTGTGAGGTTGGAGCCGGAAGTTCCTTGGAGGCATCTGAACTATTTGCAGAGGAGGGGAACGTTGATGCTATAGGATATAGCATGGCAAGAATTAATATGAAAGAGGTACTACACTTAAAGAAAGAGAATGCAACTGTTGAAAATGTATACAAGGCGAAGTAGAATGAATGTAGAACTTCTCTAGTTTCTTTCATTGAATTTCAAATCTACTATTTTCCTGTTTTCTGCACTTTTTGCAACATTCTCTAAAGCCCCATAATTATTCAGTAAATGTAAATGGTTCATAATAAGAGTTTATTGTATTTTAATGCGATCAGTCGTAGTTACAGAAGAACGAATATTAGAAAAAAATATGTGGAGTTTCCAAATTTGGGGCGAATAGTTTAAATTATTACTTTAGCATTCCTAATTAACCTAATTAGTTTATTGTATGACTAAAAATTCTTTCGTTACTTTCTTTCTTTGCGTCATAAGTTTTCCCCTTTTTGCGCAGGTCGATACTGTTGCATTTCGTAATCCCGAGAACTATAAGGTTGCGGTAAGTTACTACCAAAGTTTGTTTAATCATAATCCAGAATCGGGCTATTATCCGTACCAAATGGCCTGTTATCTTTCGCTACAGGGAAAGGCCGATAGTGCATTAACTATGGTTAATTCAGCCATTGATAGAGATATAGCTGCAGGAGATATTTTAACGGATACCGATTTTGAAGCGTTATATAGTGCTGCTGGTTGGAATGCTATTAAGGATAGACTAAAACGGCAATTTTTAGATAAGAATAAAGGGATTACACAGCCCGATTTGGCCGTTGAACTGTGGCTTATGGGAATAGGGGATCAGCGTTACAGAACATTGCGCAAGAACTATAAAAAGACAGAACCAATTAGTGCTGAAGACTGGAAAGGTAGATTAAAAAGACTTGAGGCAATTGTCGATCAGTATGGCTGGCCTAAAATATCGATGGTGGGCGAGGCTGGAGCCGAGACTGCTTTTCTTGTAATACAGCACTCCGATAAAATAAGCCATTATTTGCCCTATCTAATTAAAGCAGCAACCGAGGGCGAAGCAAAGAAAACTCATGCCGCCATGATGATTGATAGGCATTTATGTTTAAGAACGTGGGGGCCTTTTCGTTTTAAGTCAGTTCAAATATTTGGAACACAATTCACCCGAAGTGGTAAAACCAATAAGAACACAGGAAGTGTGGCTTGGGGGGCTATGAGCTATTACCCAATAGCCGATCCTGCTAATCTGGATGCTCGCCGAGCATTTATCGGAAAAGGTGATTTCGAGACAGATTGTAAACATTTTGGAGTTCAGTATCCTGGTGCAAATAACCTTAATAAGAATATCAAAATAAAGAAGCGCTGGATTAGAAAAGGGTACTTATTGGGTTACGAAAAAGTTAAAAAGTAGATGTCAATTACATTCCCCCATTACACCCAGTACGATGCCATGGATTGTGGCCCAACTTGCCTCCGCATGGTGGCCAAGTATTACGGTAAGCATTATAAACTGGATACGCTGCGCGATCGCAGTTTTATTACCCGCGAGGGTGTTAGCATGCTTGGTATTAGCCGTGCAGCCGAGAGTATTGGTTTTCGCACTATGGGTGTTAAAATCAGCTTTGAGCAGTTAAAGACCGAAGCTCCATTTCCAACTATTGTACATTGGAACCAGAACCACTTTGTGGTGGTTTATAAAATTACAGGTCGTAATGGGAAGGAGATTGTTCATGTGGCCGATCCTGCAGGTGGATTGGTTAAGTATCCAGTAAATGAATTCCTGAATTGCTGGCAAGCAACTTCGGAGGGAGAGGAGAAGCAGGGTATTGCATTGCTATTGGAACCTACTCCCGATTTTTACTCATCGGAGGATGAGAAGTTGGACAAGCGTCGTTTAGGTTTCTTGTTTCATTATCTTCGGCCGTACCAACGATTAATAGTTCAGCTATTTCTTGGCCTATTGCTGGGAAGTTTGCTACAGCTTCTTTTGCCATTTCTTACTCAGAGTATAGTCGATCAGGGTATTGGAAATCGCAATATCGGTTTTATCTACCTTGTGCTCATAGCGCAGCTGGTGTTAACCATAAGCCGTGTAACGGTTGAGTTTATTCGTGGTTGGATTTTGTTGCATCTTGGAACTAGGGTGAATGTGTCGTTAATATCCGATTTCCTTTCGAAGTTAATGCGATTACCCATGCGCTTTTTCGATGCCAAGATGACCGGTGATCTTATGCAGCGAATTGGAGACCATAGTCGTATTCAGAGTTTTCTTACAGGTACATCGCTAAATGTAATCTTTTCGGTTTTTAATGTTGTTATCTTTAGCGTTGTGCTACTGATGTATAATTCAAAAATATTTGTCATTTTCTTTGTTGGTAGTGCTTTATATGCGTTATGGGTGATTCTTTTCCTAAAGAAGCGTGCCGAACTCGATAATAGACGTTTTGCCCAGATGTCGGCCAATCAGAGTAATCTCATTCATCTTATACAGGGAATGCAGGAGATTAAGCTGAATGGATGTGAGCAGCAGAAACGGTGGGAGTGGGAATCTATTCAGGCCAAAATTTTCAAGGTGAGTGTTAAGGGGTTGGCTTTAAGTCAGTATCAGCAGAGTGGGGCGGTGTTACTGAATGAGACCAAGAATATTGTTATTACCATTCTTGCCGCCACAAGCGTTGTGAATGGAGATATGACGCTGGGTATGATGACTGCCGTTCAGTATATTATTGGTCAGTTGAATAGTCCCATCGAGCAGCTTATTAGTTTCTTCAATGCAATGCAGGATGCCAAAATCAGCTTGGGGCGTTTAAGCGAGATTCACCTTCGCGATGATGAGGAAAAAACGGCAGAGAGTCTTGTAGCAGATATTCCCAACGGTGAAGATTTGGTTATTAATAACCTTTCGTTCCGGTACGAGGGTCCAGATAGCGAGTTAGTGCTAAACGATGTAAATATTAAAATACCCGTAGGGAAGCAAACTGCCATTGTAGGAACATCGGGTAGTGGAAAAACTACGCTTGTTAAATTGCTACTGGGATTTTATCCACCAACTGGTGGCGAGATTTTACTCGGGCAAAGTAATTTAGATACGTTTAGTTTACGGCGTTGGCGCGAGGAGTGCGGTGTGGTTATGCAGGATGGATTTATCTTTTCCGAAACTATTGCCCGCAATATTGCACCCGGTGTTGAGATTGTTGATAAGCAGCAAATGATTAAAGCGGCAAAGGTTGCCAATATCTACGATTTTATTATTTCGCTACCTCTAGGTTTTAATACCAAGATTGGAGGAGAGGGACATGGTTTAAGCCAAGGGCAAAAGCAGCGTATTCTCATTGCCCGTTCGGTTTACAAGAATCCAAAGTATATATTCTTCGACGAGGCAACCAACTCTTTGGATGCAAGTAACGAACGAATGATTATGGAGAATCTTCAGGAGTTCTTTAAGGGAAGAACTGCAATTGTGGTGGCGCATAGGTTGAGTACAGTGAAAAATGCCGATCAGATAATTGTGCTGGAGAAAGGTAATGTTGTTGAGATCGGAACGCATAGGGAACTAAGCGAAAGAAAGGGTGCTTATTATACATTGGTGAAGAATCAGTTGGAATTATAATTCGATTGAATACAAATTCCACGGATTTAACAGAGTTACACAAATTTCTAGTGATTATCGGTGTTCCTAAAATAAAATTATGACAGAGTTCATACAAAAAGATTTATCCAAGAAAGTTATAGGTGCATTTTACACCGTGTATAATACACTTGGGTATGGGTTTTTGGAAAAGGTTTATGAGAATGCATTATGTATTGAGTTGAAATCTCAAGGTATATATGTTGAATCGCAAGTACTAATTGAAGTATTTTAAAGACTAACATGTTGGTATGTACTATGCTGATTTGATAATAGATAAATGTTTAACTGTTGAACTTAAGGCTGCTGAAAATTTGTGTGAAGAGCACGAGTATCAATTGTTGAATTACCTTAAGGGAACAAATATTGAAATTGGTTTTTTGTTGAATTTTGGAAAAGAACCTCAATTCAAAAGGCTTATTTTTACAAACGATCGAAAAAATTTGGATTATTATATAAATCTGTGTTCCTATTATTATGGAAGAAAATAATATTAATATAAGATCCGACGAAATCAACGAGATTCTCGGAACTCCTCCACGTTGGATTATTCGTTGGGGTATTACAGTTATATTTACTGTGATTGCAGCAATCTTTGTTGGTTGTTTCTTTTTTAAGTATCCCGAGGTTATTACTGCACCTGTTGTTATTACCGCGGAGAATCCACCTTCGGTTATTGTTGCTAGGGTTGCTGGAAAACCCCAAGTTATTTTTGTGGAAGATGGTGCAGTTATCCACAAGGGCGATACGCTTGGTGTGATGGAGAATCCTGCAAATTTTAAGCATATCATTCAGCTGAGTAAACTGTTGGAGAACTTCAATATCAATGAGGAGGTTGATTTGGAGCAATACGGGAATAGTAATCTTATACTAGGCGAGGTTCAGTCGAACTATTCATCGTTTGTAAATTCGCTCACATCGTATGTGCTGTTTCATAAGCAAAAGTACCACGAGCAGAAAATCGATGCGTTGGAGGCAGAATTAAAATCGTATACCGAGCATCTTCGTCTTTTAAACAAGCAACTTAAGTTATCCATACGTGATTATAGCATAACCGTTAAGCAGTTCAACCGTGATTCGACTCTCTTTGCGGACAAAGTTATTGCACAGGTGGAATTTGAGAAATCACAATCGACACTGCTTTCGAAGCAGCAATCGATAGAGAATGCTCGACTAACAATATCAAATACCGAGATTTCAGTTGAGCAGCTAAAACAATCGGTTGCTGAAACTAAGATCGATTATGAGACCCAAAGACGGAAGGTTTCCGACGATTTAGTAAATGCTTATAACCAGCTAAGAAGCACACTATCAAGTTGGGAAAAATCTTACTTGCTTGTTGCTCCAGCATCGGGTAAACTTACCTATATGGGAATTTGGAGCAATGTTCAGGAGGTGAAATCTGGTGAGTCTATGTTTGCAATAACTCCCGACAATATTGGTGAGGTTCAGGCGCGCATGGTTATACCCTTCGAAGGCGCTGGCCGTGTTAAGCTAAATCAACGTGTAAATATTAAGCTCGATGGTTATCCGTACATCGAGTTTGGAATGGTTGAGGGTATTTTAAAGTCAATATCATCGGGCTATACCGACAATGGATTCCCTGCATTGGCAGCATTGCCAAAAGGTGCAGTAACATCATATGGCACTGCGCTTAATCTGGAGCGTGAACTCAAAGGTACCGCTGAAATATCGACTGATGAATTGACTGTATTTCAGCGATTGTTCAACAATCTTAAGTATCTGTATAAGGAAAAGGTTGACTAACTTTAGCGGTTATATTTTTATTCCCATAACTAAAACATCGTCTGTTTGGTCGTTAGTTCCTTTCCATTGCTCAAGATTTTCGCTTAGCAGTTGAACTTGTTTTTCCATTGGCAGCGAGGAATTCGAAAGCAGAAGATTATGTAGATTTTGTTTTTTGAACTTGACATAGCCATTTCCGCCTAGTTGATCCATAAATCCATCGGAATAAAGGTATAAAGTGTCATTTTTGTTTATGGCGATGGTGCTTTTCTCAAAGGCAATTTCACGGGGATGATAACCAATTGGATTCCGTGTTGGTAAGTATTCCATTAGTTGGTTATTCCGAACAATGTAAAGAGGTATGTTTGCTCCAGAATATTCTATTTCCATTTTATTCAAATTAATGCTGCATATGGCAATTTCAATTCCATCTTTTGCTTCGAATCTTTCTCCCGATTGCTTTAAAGAGCGTTTTACTTTAGTTCTGAATTCTTCTAGGATTAAATTGGTCGATACATTATTTTGTTCGGCAACAATGTCATTTAGAAGTGTAATTCCTAACATGCTCATAAATGCACCAGGAACTCCATGTCCAGCACAATCAGCTAAAGCAATAACCATACAGTTATCGAAACGTTTCATCCAGTAAAAATCGCCACTAACAATATTGCGTGGTTGATAAAAGATGAATGAATCAGAAAAGTATTCTCCAAGCAGTTGCTTTTCTGGTAATACTGCGTTCTGTATATGTTTAGCGTATTCTATACTATCGGTGATTAAATTATTCTGGTGAGTAATTTGATCGCGCTGGTTGACAACTTCGTCACGTTGTGCTTCAATTTCCTCTTTTTGTTGCTGAAGTATTTCGTTTTGTGTTAAAATTTCTTCCTTTTGCTGGCTTATTAACCTATTTTTCTCCGCTAGAATCAAGTTATCTTGCTTCTTCCTTCTATAGTTTACTATCAAAATAAAAAGGAGAACGATAATGAATGCCAGAAGACTCGAAACAGATATTACTTGAATATTCTTACGCCATATCTTTTCCTTTTGAAGTTCAATTTCCTTTTCTTTCTGGACAGTTTCGTATTTTGTGAGTAGTTCGTCTAGGTTTTGGCGATTTTCTCGAGAGGTGATAGTATCGTTATAAATTGAATAAAGTTCATAATACTTAAGAGCCTCTTCAAAGTTTTTAGTTTTCTTGCTTAGCTCTGATATTTGTATTGCAAGAGTTCTTTTTAATGAAGGCTGATCCGATGAGTCTAATAAAGCCAACGCATTTTTGTAGTAAACACTTGCCTTGTCATAATTTTTTAGGCTATCATAATTAACCCCAATATTCATTAAGCTGGTACCAACCTCTCTTGTTGCATTGACCTTTTTAAGAGTTTCTAACGATTTTTTGTGATACTCTATTGACAAAGAATAATTTCCTTTACAAAATTCTACATTGCCAATATTTCCAATACATTGCGCAGCCTCGTAAAGATTTCCTAATTCTAGGTGGACTTTGTGTGCTTTTGTAAAATACTCGATGGCCTTGTCGTAATCTTTTTTGTTTTTATAAACAATGCCAATATTCATGGTCGATGTGGCTGCATACGATTTCCAGCCAAGCTGCTCGAAAAGAACTAATCCTTTTTGGTAATATTCTAATGCTTGATTGTATTCTGAGAGTGATAAGTATATATTTCCTAAAACTCCATAAACTGTAGCCAGTCCTTTGGTATTATTGTTTTCCTCAAATATCTTCATTGCTTTAAGGAAATATTCAATGGCTAAGCTGTTTTTGTTTTCGTACATATAGGTATTACCAATATTCCCATATGCCGAAGCCATCATATTGGAATCATGCCTAATTTTGCTGTAGTTTAGAATATCATTAAAGTTTCTTCTTGCTTCAGAATAATTGCCTTGGGTATTATAAATATACCCATATGCTGCTTTTATTCCGATAAGATGTATTGTATCGTTATTTCTTAGTGCGAGTTGTTCTGCGGAGTTTGTGTACATTAAAGCGGAATCGGTATCGATATAAACATATTCGTTTGACAGAGTTATGTATATCGAAATTTTTGTTGAATCGTTAATCTTCCCTTCGAGTTCATGCTTTAAGCTGTCTACGTTTATGTATGAATCTTGAGAAAAAGCCTTAAATGCAGTTACTAACCCAAGTATTAAAAGTTTCAATTTCATCATGGTCAAATATTTGCCATAAATTTAATTTTTTTGTGATAAATGCGTTTGTTTCAGTCGAATATTTTAGGTTTATTCTAAAATGAAACGGATGCTAGAGCAACTCTAACATCCGTTTGCAACCAACTATTATTAACTATTACCTTTTTTCTTTGTCGTTGTTCATTTGCATAATATCAACTTCGTTGGAGTAGTCTCCAAGTAAGTGTTTGCAGAAATAATCGCCCATTAGCCAGAAGTAGTACTCGGTCATATCACCGTAACCGTGACGTTGGCCTGGGAACATAAAATAATCGAAACGTTTGTTTGCTTTAATCAGCGCATTGATTAACCGAATGGTATTTCCTGGATGAACGTTATTATCAATTTCTCCATTTGTAAGAAGTAAGTGACCTTTTAGATTCTTGGCAATTTCGGAGTTCTTCTCAATGTCATACTCAAAGCTAACATTTCCACTTGTATCGGCAATTTCCTTTACACCGTGATGTTTCTCGCTCCACCAACGGTTGTAAATATTATTCTCGTGGTTACCGGCATTGGAAACGCCTACTTTGAAGAAATCGGGGTAGGTGAGGAGTGCGGCTGCTGTCATAAAACCACCACCAGAATGTCCGTGAATACCAACTCGATTTATATCGATGTAGTTATGGCAGTAAGCCAATTGCTCAGCGACAGTTTTTTTATCGGCTAAGCCATAGTTGCGTAAATTTCCATAGCCATAGTTATGGTACCATTTTGAGCGTGCAGGATGTCCACCTCTGTTACCCAATGTAATTACCACAAAGCCAAACTGTGCTAAGCGGTCGGTTCTATCTAGTCGAGCCGAGAACGATTTGTTTACGGCTTCGGTTTGTGGGCCAGGGTATACATACTCAATCAGTGGATATAGTTTTGTGGAATCGAAATTATACGGCTTGTACATAACCCCGTATATATCGGTAATTCCGTCAGCTGCTTTTGCCTTAAATGGCTCTGGAAATTTATAGCCAGCTTGGAACAGCAAACTTAAATCGGCTTTCTCCAATGGCATAATATCAGCCCCATTATTGTCGATCAATTTGGTTTCGGGAGTAGTGTTTACACGTGAATAGTTGTTTACAAAGTACTTGCTGGCATCATCCATACTAACTGAATGATCGAAATTTCCCTTGTTAAGTAACTTTAGACCGCTACCATCCAAATTAACACGATATAAATGATAGTAGTAAGGATCCTCGTCTTGTTCTTTACCATTTGCAGTGAAGTAGAGTGTTTTGGTTGTTTCGTCAACGCCAATAACATCTTCGCAGTGGTATGGTCCAGCGGTGATTTGGCGGATTAATTTTCCATTATTATCGTATATGTAGAAATGTCCCCAACCATCGCGTTCCGACCAATGAATAATCTCTTTTTCGTTATTAACTAATGTAATACCACCAAAATCGATATAGGTATTTAACCTTTCCTCAATAACAGTGTTAATCTTACCAGTTTTAGGCTCGGCATAGCAAACATCTATTCGTTTCAAATCGCGCGATGTGCGAACGAAATATAGCCTATCATTGTATTTCGATAACCATTGGGTTGCATTGTAGTCATTATCTTTATCGCTTGCTTTTAGTGGTGCATTTAGAACCATTAAATCTTGATCTTTAAATGCGCTAACATCAGGTTTAATAATGGTATCCTTTGCTAAGTCGAATATTAAAAGTTCATCAATAGGAGCTTCTTTTTCGCCTGGCATATGATATTTATAGGTTTCGAGGGTTGGCCGTGGACTCGATAATGTCTTTACAACCCATAGATCCTTTACTTTCCTCATATCAGTACGGGTCATTGCAAAGAATTTGGAATCGTGCGACCAGGTGATCCAAGCCGATTTACGCTTATCGGCATTCTTCACCTCGTCTACATTATCCTCGTCTTTGCGGCTATAACCGTAGCTGTAATCTTTTTCTCCATCCTTGGTTAGTTGATGCTCAATTATGGTTGAGTCATCTTCGTTTTTTAGCGCTTTTTCGTAGCTTGCCTTATCCATCCAGTAAAGGTTGTGCTTACGGCTAAATACAATCATTTCGCCATTTGGCGATATGTTGGCCCATTCTGGATTCTCTTTCGGTTTTTTGAAATCTTCTAAAAGAACGACCTTTCCTGAGTTTAAATCATACTCAAAGTAGTATGTTTTTTTATCGGGTTTGCCTTTTGCAGATTTTTTATCCTTTTTCTGCTTCATATCACTTTCGTCGTCATCCTTTTTATCTTCATCAACTAAGGTACTTTTTACTTCAAACCGAATAACAGTTTCGTTTTTGATGAATTTGATATTTTGAATGGGAAGATGCTGAGCATCGAAAGGCTCTTTGGTTAAACGTGACAGTTGTGCCGCCATATTAACATTGTCGAAAAGAACGTTCTTGCTGCGTTTTGCAGGATCGACAATGTAGTAGGTTTTTCCATTGGAGGTTTCGTAACTATACCAGAAACGTGTACTGTTCTTCAGCCAATGCGCTTGCACAGAGGTACTGAAAACCATTTTCTCCATTTTCTTAGGAGTGAAACGGGCTGGTAATTCGTAGTTTGCCTTTGTAATTGGAGTGTTTTGTCCAAATAGTATAAAACTCGATATGATAAATGAAATCGAAAGAGAAAGAAATTTCTTCATGCTTTTGAATTTTATTAATTACGAATAGAATTTGTTTGTAAGATTGATAGAAAAGAAAAAAGTTTAAAACTCAAAACTTCAAATCTAATTAAAATGCAATAAAAAAACCTTAGTCTT
Source organism: Bacteroidales bacterium (assembly GCA_050180705.1). Lineage (GTDB taxonomy): Bacteria > Bacteroidota > Bacteroidia > Bacteroidales > Tenuifilaceae > SB25. Next base: position 83,988 of record JBFXDX010000008.1, read on the forward strand.
TTAAAGGACTAAGGTCGATACTTATTGATGTTTAAATTAGAATTGCTCAAACTCATTATCGTTAGACGATAAATTCAGATTTACTTTCTTGTTTGTTATGTTCGTTGGCTTGGGTGATTTTGGGGCGATTTTATTTTTAGTTATATTTTGTGTAGTTTTATGTATCTTATCATTGCCACTGCCATTGTCACTGTCATTTGTTTTAAAAACAGAGATTACCTCAAACAGAGCGTCGGCCTGATCGGATAGCTGTTTAGCGTTTGCAGCAAGTTCTTCGGATGCCGATGCATTTTGTTGCGTAAGTATATTAAGTTGCTGAATGGCGTTGTTAACCTGATTGGATCCGTTACTTTGTTCCTGGCTTGCCGCGGTTATTTCCTGAACAAGATTGGAGGTTTTCTCTATTTCGGGGCTAATAACGTTCATTTGGTCAACGGCATTTTGCGTTATCTTAACACTTTTGTTCGAAAGGGTTATGATTTCGTCGGCAGAGACTTTACTCCTTTCTGCAAGTTTTCGAACCTCGGCGGCAACAACTGCAAAACCTCTACCATGTTCGCCGGCACGTGCTGCTTCAACAGCGGCATTTAATGCAAGTATGTTGGTTTGGAATGCAATATCGTTGATGATTGTAATTTTATTTGATATTTCGTTGATTGATTTTAAGCTATCCTGCGATGACTTGCTTACGTTATCGATTCCTTGTGCCGAGGTGTTCGCAATTTTTTGGGTTTCAATTGCATTCTCTGTATTTTGTTGAATGTTCGAGGTTATCTCTTCCATTGTGGAAGAAACTTCTTCTACCGATGATGCCTGTTCATTCGCACTTTCTGCAAGTTGTTGTGAGGTATTGCTCAAATCTTGGCTAGCATTGATAATTTGTGATGCATTTATTTTTATCGAGGAAATCAAATCATTTAAACGCACAACCATGCTTGCCATACTATGCAATAGTTTGCCAATTTCATCTTTTCGGGAGGCATATTCTTCTTTTACAGTAATGGTGAGGTTCCCATTTGAAATAATATCAAGAGATTCAACCGCAAAATCAACTGGTTTAATTATACTGTTTGTGATTAAAATACCTGTAATAATGATGAATAGGATTATAACGAAGGTAATAATAATTGAATTGGCAAGAATTTTTCCGCTTGCGGAGATGCTCTCGTTGTAAGATTTCTCTGCATTATCTAAGCTGATGCCTGTAAATTTATCCATGGCATCTCGCATTGCTTGAAATGCTCCGGCATATTCTCCAAAGTATATTTCTCTGGCGTTGGCGTAATCCTTTTGCTTTATGTATTGGGTAATTTGCCCCGTTAAATCTTTTATTCGGTCGTGGTTGCTATGAAATTGCTGATTAATGCTTTTGTTCGATTCCATGCGGGTAATGTCGGATATCGATTCAAATTTTGAGTAACGTTGTTCAACCTGTAAAATGTTTTCGTCAACTTCTTTAAGTAGTTGAGAATTGTCTATTTCGGTATGAGCGAGTGTTTGACTAATGGCAATGCTTGATTGGTAGGCATCTCGATCTGCCTCAATCAGGTATTCCATGCTTAATAGGTTTACTTTGTAGATTTTATCAAGTTCATTTTTAATGCTGCGTGTTTTTAGCGATGTATAAAGGAATCCAAATCCAGTTACAAGAATGATCAGGATGAATACTAGCGCAAGCCGAACTCCAATCTTTAGGTTGTTAATTAATTTCATATGATTTCCTCCTATTTTTAGTAATATCTGTCCATTCAACCGAATTTAATAAATCTTTACAGTATAATATAGCAAAGGCAAAAATTATAATAGCAATTTAATTAAAAATAAATTATCAAGAATACTTTGGGTATATTTTCATAAATTATGTACAATGTGTTAATTTTCAGTATTATTTTAGATGATTGATTAAACCATTAATGCTAGATTCAATCATAAAATTGTTTCAAATCAAACATTCTATGAGATCATTTTGTTTATTGCTAATAGGTATAATTCTATCAACCAGTGTTTTTGCTCAGGAAAAATTACAGACTGTTGCAGAAAAATCAAACTACACAGCAACTTCTTCACATTCCGATGTGCTTAAGTTTATTGATGGAATACGAAATTCTAAGTATATCAAAGTTGAAAAGATTGCAACAACACTCGAAGGACGTGAAATTCCTTTGTTGATTGTTGGAAATCCTCTTCCTAAAAATCCGAATGATATTGGAGACCGAGTTGTGGTTTATATTCAGGCTAACATTCACTCGGGAGAGGTTGAAGGAAAGGAAGCATCGCTAATGCTAGTTCGCGACTTAATTTCAAAGAAGAATAACGAGATTTTTAAGAATGTTGTGCTACTTGTTTGCCCAAATCTCAATGCTGACGGAAATGATAGAATGAGCAATAAAAATCGTACAAACCAGAATGGACCTAGCGAGGTAGGAGTGAGGCATAATGCGCTAATGCTCGATCTAAACCGCGATGCAATGAAGTTGGAATCCACTGAGATGCAGGGTGTGATTGAGAATGTTCTTAATCGTTGGGATCCAACGGTTGTTATGGATTGCCACACAACCAACGGATCATATCATCAGGAGCCAGTTACATTTACATGGATGATGAATCCCAATGGCGATAGAACATTGATAAATTTTATGCGCGATAAGATGATGCCTGAGGTATCATCGACTCTGCGGAATAAGTACAGTACCTTAAATTGTTTTTACGGTGAATTTATCGATCAGAAAGATTACGAGCAGGGTTGGATTTCGTATGCATCGGAGCCACGATACTTTTCCAACTATGTAGGCTTGAGAAATAGGTTTAGTATTCTGAACGAGAATTACGTTTATGCCGATTATAAATCGAGGGTTTTGGGCTGCTATAACCTTATATCCTCCTTGGTTGATTATTCTGCTGCAAACAAGGATAAATTGAAGCAACTAATTGCTGAAGCCGACAGGAAAACCTTGCAGATTGGAATTTCGGCTGTTGATTCATTTTCAGTTAAGTACACAGGTGTTCCAACACCCGAGAAAGTTACAATTTTAACCTACGAGGCCGAGGCTTATACCGATGAGAAAGGCCGTGAGCGTTTTCGTAAAACAGACCGGAAACGTACCGTAACAGTTCCCTATATTGCCGATTATATTCCAACCGAAAGCATTGCATATCCTTACGCCTATATCCTTACTATAAACGACCCAGCCGTAAATCGAGTACTTAAAGCACATGGCGTAAAATTTGAGTTTTTGAAGGATTCGATTACGTTGGATGTAGAGCAATTCAACATCGACTCACTTAAACCTATAACTAGGCTAAATCAGGGGCATTACACCAATAACATTTATGGTAAGTTTATAAAAAACAAGGTTAAGTTCGATAAAAACTCGTTGATAGTTAAAACCTCTCAGCCCTTAGGTCGTTTAGCAGCATATCTTTTAGAGCCTCAATCCGACGATGGTTTGTTATACTGGAATTACTTTGATAGGTACCTTGTTCCACAGTGGGGTTGGTATTACTATCCTGTGCCTGTTTATAGAGTGATAAATTCTGATGATAGATTGTAACGTTGGAATAAAGTCTTGAGAAAGAAAAACTCAGAGTGAATAGAGCCGATGGCGAGAATTGAACTCGCGACCCCTTCCTTACCAAGGAAGTGCTCTACCCCTGAGCTACATTGGCATGGTTTGGTGGGGAGAGCAGGATTCGAACCTACGAAGGCATACGCCAGCAGATTTACAGTCTGCCCCAGTTGGCCGCTTTGGTATCTCCCCAACTTTCTTTACTACTTCGAGCCGATGGAGGGATTCGAACCCCCGACCAGCTGATTACAAATCAGCTGCTCTGGCCAACTGAGCTACATCGGCTTGTTGCAAAGATTAAAAAAGATTCAATGAACGATTACCTCTTAAAATCGGGTTGCAAAAGTATAACAATTACTGTCTTCTGCAAGATGCAGAATTACTTTTTTGTAAGATTTTTTAGCGCTACTAGCCTAAAATAGTGAGGATGTGATAGAAAGGTGAATAAAAAATTATCCTTCCAATTCTTCCATTTCCTTTTGTAAAGCGGCCATTTTAATAGCAGTTATAGCGGCTTCAACACCTTTATTTCCGTGTTTTCCACCTGCTCTATCCTTGGCTTGTTCCATATTATCGGTGGTAAGAACCCCAAATATGAAGGGAATATTATAGTTCATATTTAGTTCGGTTATACCGTGAGTAACGCTTTGGCAAATAAAATCGAAATGGCGAGTTTCGCCTTGAATAACACAACCCAGGCATATAACTCCATCCAAATCGCCATATTCGGCCATGAATTGAGCTCCAAGGGTTAATTCGAATGTTCCAGGAACATGCTTTACCAGAATGTTTTCTTCTTTTGCACCATGCTCAATAAGTGTTTTGTAGGCTCCGTCGAGCAAAGCATGTGTTACTTCGTTGTTCCAGTCCGACACAACAATACCGAATAGCATTTTTTTTGCAGAGGGTATTTCTTCTGGATTATAGGCTGATAGATTTTTGTTTTTAGTTGACATAGCAGCTGTATTTTTATTACACGATTATGGCCTAAAGTTAACTCAAATTATTGATTGCAATAAAAAAGGGTGTCAAAAATGACACCCTTTGGCTTTTATCGGAATATATTATTTACCTAAAATTGTGTTGTTGCGAGCAATATCCTTCTCAATTTCTCTTGCTTCAGAACTTTTTGGATATTTTTCTTTGATAACATTGTATAGTTTAAGAGCCTTTTCGTTTTGCTTTAACTCTTCGTATACCATACCTGCTTTCTTAAAGAAAATAGGAGATGTGAAGTTATCTTCGCTATAGTTTGCTGCCTTTTCATAGTAATTAGCACCTTCTTTAAGGTTGTTTAATTCAACGTAGCAGTCACCAATTGCACCATAAGCAACAGGAGTTACAAGTAAATCACCAGCATCAAACTTTTTAAGATACTCGATAGCTTTTTCGTATTCGCCTAATTGACGATAGCAAATACCTACATAGTAATTTGCCAAATTACCAGTTTTGGTCATTCCATACTTATCGGCAATTTCAAGAAATCCTAGATCGTTATCGTTACCATTTAATGCAAGGTTGAAGGAATCTTTTTCGAAATTGTATTCAGCTGCAAAAACCTGCGATTGTGCCTCTTTTTCCATAGGAGCAAGGTAAAAACGCTTGTAACCAAAATAAATACTTACAATAACAAGAATTGCAACGATTATTATTGTTAAACTTTTTTGATTTTGCTCAATGAATTGTTCCGATTTTGTTAATGCATTATCCAGCGACTCTACGGTATCGGGCTGTACTTGTTTACTATTATTTGCCATATATCAATAATTTGTGTTTATAATCAAAGCAGTCGCAAAAGTAATGGTTTTTCGAATATTTGGAAATTTTATTGAAAGAATTTGCTAACAATTTGAACGTGTTAAGGATTAACTATGCCAATGATAGTAGTGTTGATAGTTTGAAAGACTGTTGTGAATTTATCCGAAACCTTTACTAACGCTCGCATATCGCGACTTGTATTTGGCTACAAACTGTTGATCCGATTAGTAAATTATGCGTTAAAAAACTACCTTTGCTCAACGAATTTGATTGGAATTACGTCTATTGTTTTGTGGTAAATATGCATTTAAAGAGCTTAACTGTAATAAATTTTAAGTCGTTTAAGCAGTTGGAATTGGAGTTCGATCCAAAAATAAACTGTTTTGTGGGCGATAACGGGCAGGGCAAAACAAACCTGCTCGATGCAATTTACTACCTATCGATGTGCAAAAGTGCTTTTAATCCTAGCGACAATCAGGTTCTCAATCACGATGAGAAGTTTTTTGTACTTCAGGGTCGGTACGTCAGAAAAACATCCGACGAGAATATATACTGTGGATTTAAGCAATCGGAGGGAAAGATATTCCGTCGGAATGGCAAGGATTATGAACGTTTGGCCGATCATATTGGATTTTTACCTGTGGTCATGGTTTCTCCGGCCGATTCAGCCTTAATTGAGGAATCGGGTGAGGAGCGGCGTAAGTACATGAATAGTGTGATCTCGCAATTCGACAAGGTTTATCTCGATGAGATAATGCGCTATAACCGTGCGCTAGCCCAGCGAAATAGTTACTTGAAGGGTAATCATGGCTATACTTTTAGCTACGATATACTTGAAGCAATCGATGAGCAACTTGCTCAGTACGGGAAAATTATACATGCAAAACGGCAGGAATTCATCAATCAGTTGATTCCTATTTTTCAGGATTATTACACTCGGGTTTCGGGTGGTGCCGAGGTTGTTTCTTTAACTTATCGTTCGCAGCTTAATAGTAACGATTTGCATGAGTTGTTGAGGGATAATGTTGATAAAGATAGAGCTTTGCAGTACACCTCGGTAGGAATTCATCGCGATGATATCGTCTTGAATATTGATGGATACCCAATTCGGCGCGAGGGTTCTCAGGGTCAACAAAAAACATACCTTATCGCCTTAAAGTTGGCTCAGTTCGATTTCTTTTCTAGGGTTTCGGAGATTAAACCTATACTACTACTCGATGATATTTTTGATAAACTCGATTTTAAAAGGGTTGAACAGTTGGTAAGGCTTGTTGCTTTCGATGGTTTTGGGCAAATATTTATCACCGATACCAATAAAAATAGGATCGATGAGATTTTGCATCGGATTAATTCCGGTTATCGTTTATTTAATGTCGAATCTGCTGAAGTTAATTTGCAGCTTGAGAGACGTGTTGAGGATATTGATGAGTAGTGCTTTCTAATTTGATGATTAAATGAGTGACCATAATACAAAATCGTTGGGCGACGCAATTAAGGCATTTATTGCCTCTATGAAATGGGAGGATAAGATAAATGAGGCTACTCTTATTAACGATTGGGATAAAATAATTGGTAAGGAAACTGCCAAATACACTACCGATTTAAAATTCAAGGATGGGAAATTAACCATTTACTTTAAATCAGCTGCCTTACGGTACGAGCTGATGATGAAAAAAAAGCCGTTAATCGATAGGATTAACAGCTACTTTAATGCTCCTGTTGTTAAGGATATCGAATTTCGCTAGTTTAGTCTAATTCCTTTAGTATAAAGTAAACCACATTCTTCATTGCATCATCGAAACTTGCACATCCTCTGCGAGCATCTGGGTTATACTGAGGAATTAGCGTGTAATTGTCGAGTTGGAATTCGAGCGTAATTTTCTTCGATGTTCCCTCCACCTCGGGTGAAAGTTTTCCGCTAACAACCGTCGAAAACTTAATCTTATCAAGGTTATCTTTTACTGAACTGTCGTTTCTCTTAACCTCCAATGCGGTACAATGGGTTTTGATGTAAGGCTTTTTCGAGTTCTTTTTTACCTTATAAATAATTAATCCGTAGGTTTCAATAGTTGTTGTAGCCATGGGCTTTATGCCAGCGCAGGTGGTTTCGTAGTAGTAATCCTTACCATCGTAGTTTACAGCTCCTTGGTAAACATTGGTATTTTGAGCATTAACTGCAAGCACAAAAAGAATTACAGATGAAATAACTAATGCGATTTTTTTCATGATTTCTAGTTTTATGTTGAAAAAACATTGATGCGATTTATAACTAGTCGTTCAACAATCATAAATCATGCCTAAATAATTACTTAGTAAATTTCTTGTTTCGAGAAAAAGAAACTCCATTCACGTTCGGCATTTTCGTAGCTATCCGATGCATGAATTGCATTTTGTGTAGTACTTGTTGCGTACACTTTTCTAATTGTTCCTTCGGCTGCTTGTGTTGGATCTGTTTTGCCTATAAGTTCTCTTAAGGATTCAACAGCCTTGTCTTTTTCTAGTATCATTGCCATCACAGACCCTGAACTAATGAATTCGGTTAGTTTGTCGAAAAATTCTTTTCCTTGGTGAATATCGTAGAACTGCTCCGCTTTATCTTTTGTTAGCACAGTAATCTTTATACCTCTGATTTTGAATCCGGCCTTGAGAATTTCTTGTAGTATTTGGCTTACGCAATCCTTCTTAAAAGAATCTGGTTTAATCATGCAAAATGTGAAGCGTGTATTCATCTTTGTACTGTTTTAAGTAAAACATCGAAAATTTAATCGGTAACTCAATCACAAATATTCATCCTCCAGTTACATTGAGGAAATCCACTATAATAACATCAGAATGGCTTAATTTTTTTCTAAATTAGACAATTTATTCATCATAGCAAAGTCTATCTTTGTGGTAAAATAATATTAATTTGTATCAATGAATTTAAATTTTGATATACAGTCGCTTAAAAAACTAAAGGAGCTGTTGGCAAATTCGTCTCGAATAGTCATTACAACACATCATAATCCCGATGGCGATGCGATAGGTTCAGTTTTGGGATTTTCCCATATTTTAAAGGTAATTGGAATAGAATCAACAGTGATAACACCCAATGGAATGCCCGAGTTTTTGTCGTGGTTGCCTGGTGTCGATTCTGTAGTTCGCTATTCGCAAAGTAAGGATCAGGCTGCAGATCTTATATCGAAGGCCGATTTAATCTTTTGCCTCGATTTCAATGGTTTTCGCAGAACTGAAAATATGGAAAAGTTACTTGCCGAGGCAACTGGAACAAAAGTTTTGGTGGATCACCATCCTTACCCAGAGAGCAATTTTGATTACTCGTTTTCGTTTACTGAGGTGAGCTCTACAGCCGAGTTGGTTTACGAATTGGTGTCGGAACTTTATGGAAGTGAGGTTGTGAATAAGGATGCTGCTGAGTGCCTTTATATTGGAATGATGACCGATACAGGATCGTTTAGCTATGCTTGTTCGCGTGAGCGAACATTTGCAATTGCAGGTGATTTAGTCGGTAAAGGTGTTGTGGTTGAAAAGGTTCAGGGGCTTGTTTACAATAACTTTTCGGTTACTCGAATGCAGCTTTTGGGCTATTGTTTGTCTGAAAAAATGAAAGTTTTTCCAGAGCATAAATCGGCTTATATTTGGCTAACCAAAGAGGAACTTAAGCGATTTGCCCATCAATCCGGCGATACCGAAGGATTTGTGAACTATCCGCTTTCCATAAAAGGAGTTATTTTCTCAGTTCTATTTATGGAAAACGATGGTTTTATAAAGGTTTCGCTTAGGTCGAGAGGTGCTTTTCCAGTTAATGAGTTCTCCAGAAAATATTACAATGGAGGTGGTCATACTAATGCAGCAGGGGGAAAAGCGTTTGTTTCAATGGGTCAAGCAATTCATCAGTTCGAAGAGTATATTGCCCTACATTCCGGTGTGTTGAATTTATCAAAGTAAAAATTCGTAAAATGAGAGTTATCCTATCGATTGTAATTGTTTTAATGTTTTGCTTATCTTGTAAAACAAAACAAAATCAGCTTGTTGCAAAACCTGATAAGGCTCAAACTCAAGAGATGTTGGAGCGAATAAATCGTGTTTTGGTACAGGAAGACAGAGATCAGATTGAAGGATACATTAAACGCAGCAAACTCGATGGTGTTCAGGAGAGTAAAACAGGTTTGTTTTACCTTATATGGGGCGATGCAAATGGCGATTCGGTAAAAAAAGGCAATTTGGTTGAGTATAGTTTTCGGATTACGTTGCTCGATGGAACATTATGTTACCAGTCGAAACCAGATTCTTTAGGAACGTTTGTTGTTGGGCATGGAGGCGTTGAAACGGGTTTGGAGCAGGGAATTCTTCTGATGAGGCAGGGACAAAAGGCTAAATTCATAATGCCACCATTTTTAGCACATGGACTAATTGGCGATGCCAAAAGAATTCCTGCACGCTCAATAATCGTTTACGATGTAGAATTGTTGAAAGTGAATCCGTAAAAATTGAATACTTTGGCTAACTTTACGCCTGTAAAAAAATAATTACATGAGGATAACTTCGCGATTATTAGTTATAATGATGGTATTGGGGCTTTTTAGTTGCTCCAATCATTCTAAGTTATTTCCTGGTTTTTCTGTTACAAATACAGGAATTCATTACATGTTGATAAGCCTTGGAGACGGAGTTGCTCCTGCACGTTCAACCGATTATGTAACTATTAATATCACATATAGAACCGTAAAGGATTCAGTTTTTTTTCAGGCATTTAGACAATTTCAGTTAACTGAGCCCCGATACGAGGGTTCTATAGATGAGTGCTTTTTGATGTTATCGCAAGGTGATAGTGCTGCATTTTACATTAAGGCTCAATCTTTTTTCACACAAACTCTCGAAACCGAACTTCCAAAGTTTATCAATCCGGATGATTTTATGAGGGTTGATGTTAAAATGCTCGAGATTAAAACTCCCGAAGCCTTTCAGCAGGAAATGGAGGCCTTCATGTCGTGGATAGAGGATTTCGGCGATTATGAGAAGGTTATCATTAAGCAATATTTAGATGGACAAAAATTATCGATAGAACCCACAGAGTCGGGTTTATATATTGTACCGCAAATTCAAACTGCACGAACAGCTGTTGAGATGGGTGATACAGTCACAATTCATTACGAAGGGCGATTCTTTAACGGTAAGATTTTTGATTCGACCCGTAAGCGTAATGAACCGTTCCAGTTTGTGTACGGTCAAAAGTGGCAGGTTATTCCAGGTATAGAGGAGGCCATTGGGAAAATGCGAGAAGGTGAAAAATCGATGCTAATTGTTCCGTCGCATCTTGCATTTGGAGAACAGGGTAATTCAAGCGGGATAATTCCAGCATTCACATCTGTGGTTTTTGAGTTAGAGGTTACTGAGGTAAAAAAAGGAGTTAAGGAATAATGACAAGAGGGTGGTTGTATTTTTCGTCTGTACTACTATTGTTCGCATTTAGTAGTTGCGATAATTCGTTGGAGGACGATAAGCGTTATGCCGAGGAGAAGGTTATTGAAAGTTATATATCGAAAAAGAGTTGGACTTACACTAAGTCAGATGGTGTTTACCATATTGCCACAGTGCCTTCGTATGATTACGAAGTGAATGAGGGCGATACCGTTGAGTTTTGGTTCGTAGGTTATACACCTGAATCTTCGCCGTTAGTTTTCGATACAAATGTTAAGAGTATTGCAATTGAGGCGAGTTTAGATACCAATATCAGAACTTTTGAGCCTTTGCGCGTAATTGCAGGGCAAACAAGTTTGTTAACGGGATTAAAACGAGGATTACTGCTTACCCGTTTAAACCAGCAATCAACAATAATATTCACTTCCGATTTAGGTTTTAAGGGGCAAATTGTTGGTCCTCTGGATGAATGGTCTTCGTTAGCATACGATATTCAAGTTGTATATCTCAATGGCAAAGGTATTATTGCAGAGAAAAAAATTCTTGCGGGATTGGATTTAAGTGGATATACTCTGAATTCGAGTGGACTTTACTATAAAAGTATTACAGCGAATGCATCAACTACAACGCCAACAGAAAGCAATGTTGTGTATGGTTGGTATCAATGTAAATTAACCGATGGAACTGTCGTTTATGAAGTACCAACTGCAAATACCACAATTGATTTATCGAGTGATGATATTACTACGGCATTAAAGTTAGGCTTTACTTTGACCACAGTAGAAAGCACCACCGAAATAGTTGCACCATCGCCGTTATGCTATGGTAAGAAAGGTTATGATGTGGTAGATCCTTATCAGCCCTTAATATACACAATAAGGCTCGATAGTATTAAGTAGTTTTAGCAAAGAAAAGCAAACACCGTATTTTTTTTATTGATATCGGGGATTGGAGTTTTTTTCCAATCCTTTATTTTTCTTGTAATTACCATCTCCTCTGGGGTTGTCAGTTCGCAGCCAATTGTAAGTAGGGTTTCATCGGAGCAGATTAAAAGTAAATCTTTGAATAGCGAAGCATTTCGGTAAGGGGCTTCGATAAATATTTGGGTTTGATTCTCGGTTCGCGAGCGTTGTTCCAATTGTTTGATTCTTCTTTTGCGCTCCTCGGGTTTAACCGGTAAGTAGCCTACAAATGAGAAGTTTTGTCCATTCAATCCACTGCCCATTAGGGTAAGAATAATAGAATTGGGGCCGGTTAGTGGAATAATTTTAATTCCTTTTCGGTGTGCAGCAGCAACAAGTAACGATCCAGGATCGGCTACTGCTGGAACTCCTGCTTCGGATAGTAAACCTAAATCGTTCCCGTTTAAAATCGGAGTTAGCATTTTATCTACATCCGAAGGTGAAGTGTGCTCATTTAATTCGAAGAATTCAATGCTATCGATTGGAGTAAGTACACCTATTCTTGACAGGTATCTGCGCGATGTTCTTAGCTCTTCAACCACAAAGTGTTTTAGATTTTTAGTTACCTCTATCACATTTGTGGGTATAACCCAGTCGGTTTCGGTTGTACCTATTGTTGTTGGAATTAAGTATAGTTTTCCGTTCATGGCCGAAGTTTATTCAATCAATCTAACTATATTTACTAAAATTTCGTGCTAAGGTAATTGTAATGATTAGAATAGTAAAGCAAATTCTTCTAAATAGAAACACAATACTTGTTTTTGCTGTGCTTGCTGGTATTATTGCTGGCGATAAGGCATCTCTTTTAAAAGGTTTTACTTTTCCTGCGTTGGCAATAACAATGACCTTTTCGATGACTGGGATGCGAATGAACCAGATGTTGAATATTTCAGGAATTTATAAACCTATGCTTATGGGAATTTTGCTGAACTATGTTTTGTTTAGTTTGGTATTGTTGCCTTTGGCTTGGTGGTTAATGCCCACGCCTGAACTGTTTTATGGTTTTGTGGTTATTGCTGCTGCTCCTCCGGGTGTTGCTATTATTCCATTTTCCTATATATTAAAAGGAGATGTGGTTTATGCTATTATCAGCGTGGTTGGTGCTTTTATAGGATCGATTTTTATAGCGCCATTGCTGGTGAATATATTTGTTGCTTCAGGAGGTATTGATTCGTTGGAGTTGTTCTTAATGATGGTTCAATTGGTGGTTTTACCATTATTAATTTCGAGATTTTTACTGTGGAAACCTTTGTTTAGGTATGTTGAGCCAATACGAGGGAAGGTGGTCGATTGGGGGTTTGCAATTCTGATTTTTGTTGCAGTAGGATTAAACCGTGAGGTTTTCTTTACCAATCACTATTTGCTTTTAAAGGTATCGGCAGTACTACTTTTTACTACATTTGTGGTTGGATTTGTGTACTCTAAAATTGCTATTAAAGTTGGCGTTTTGCCCGAAAAGGTTGTAACACAATCGATGCTAGTGGCTATTAAGAGTTCAGGTTTTTCGGTATTTACTGCTTTATCGCTTTTTGGAAAAGAAGCCGCAATTCCATCGGCTGTAATGGCTGTGGTAGTTTTATTATATCTGATTTATTTGTCGCTAAAAAGTAGAAACAAAGAGTGAAATTAACTTTTTTAGGAACGGGAACTTCTCAGGGTGTACCAGTTATTGCGTGCACGTGTCCGGTTTGCCAATCGGAGGATGCCTGTGATAAGCGTTTACGAACGGCAGCATTGATAGAGCATCAAGGAATAACTATTGCTATTGATGCAGGTCCCGATTTCCGTCAGCAAATGCTTAATGCTAAGGTTAAGAACCTGAATGCAATACTAGTGACTCACGAGCATCGCGATCATATTTCGGGATTAGATGATGTTCGGGCATTCAACTGGATTAATAAGCATCCTATGGATATCTGGGGAGAACCCAGAGTACTGGATGCAATTCGTGCCGAATACTCATATGTATTTGCAGAGCATAAGTATCCTGGGATACCAGAGATTTGTTTGCATGAGATTGATGGTCAGCCTTTAGAAGTTATGGGAGTTAAGGTAATTCCCATAAGAGCCTATCACTATAAAATGCCGATATATGGTTTTCGAATTGGCGATTTAACCTACATTACCGATGCAAACTTTATTTCCGAGGAGGAGAAAGAGAAGATTGTTGGTTCGAAGTATTTGGTTGTGAATGCGCTTAGAATGCAGAAGCACTTATCGCACTTTTCTTTGCCCGAGGCGTTGAAGTTGATTTCTGAGTTAGGGCCACGTAGGGCATTTATTACGCATGTTAGCCATCAAATGGGATTGCATAAGGATGTATGTGCTCAGCTACCCGATAATGTTTGCCTTGCCTACGATGGGTTAACGGTTGAATGCTAATAATCTGCGAGTGATTTTTCTAATCAATTTTTGCTACTTTTTGTCGAAAGCAAAAAGTATAAACTTATGCCTGAGAGTAGAAAAAATATTACTCCAGCAATTACCAATGCATGCATTAAGCTCCATTTATCGGTAAGCCATCCATAGAACGGTCCCCAAATAGAGAAGATAATTCGTATGGTGAAATTTCGAACGGAAAGAATTGTGGCTCTCATGTTTGATGGCGATATACGATTAATTCCATCCTTTAGTATTGGTGTTGCAATTCCCCGAGCAATATAGAAAATAACGAAAAAGGTTAAAGCCCACAAATGAGGCATTATTCCTGCAATTATGAACCCAAGTCCTATTGCGATGCTAAACGCGATAATTACTTGTTTTCGACCAAATTTAAGCTCGGTTTTATAGGCATACATCGCAGCAACGCCGACAATCAGATTCAGCGCAGTCCAAATTATTCCGAATGATCCCACATCAACTTTGGCTCGAATTAACCAAGGCTGAACAAACCATGCCATTGTTAGTGTTGATGCACCAACAATTGATGAATAGATAATGTTCCAACGTAATTCGGCATTTCTAAATAACGAGTACTTAACAATATCAATAATTTGTTTCCAGTTTAAATCTATTCTGTCTTGGTTTATTTTAGGCTCAATAAGTGTTAATGCGGCGGGTATTGCTATAAAAGCAACAATTGCTTGTCCATAGTATGGATATCTCAAACTTAGAGCAGCCAGTAATCCACCGAGAATTCCAGCACTTGCCTCGGCAAAATTACCTACCGATGTCATTCTACCCTCGTGTTTTAGGTAGTCATCTTGTTTCCCATCATTTAGGAGTGAATCGTACAGTAAAGCGGAGTCTGCTCCCGAAATCATACTTTGTCCAAAGCCGAGAATAATCTCAGCAACCATAAACCCAATGAAGCCGTATGTAAGAGAGTAAATTGTATATCCGGCAAAACCTAATATTGCACCAGCAATCAGCGTATTCTTTCGACCCAGTACATCGGCAAAATAACCCGACGGAATTTCTAGAATTACAATTGAGAGGGAGTATATACTTTGAAGAATAAAAACTTCCTTAATGCTAAGTCCATTGTGCTGGTAAAAAAGAACCACGATAGGCATTACCAACATAAACCAATGCGATACTTTAAGCAGATATAGCCGTATTAGGTTATGTTGGTAAGTGCTTTTCATGGCACTGCAAAGATATTCAAATAACTATTTTTCGATTATTTGCTTTGCCTATAATTACGTTAGCAGTTCTATTTGTTCTCTTTTTCTTTATAGAATAGATCGTCTAGTTTTTTTGCAATCTTAGCAGGATTAGTTATAGGCATTCCTTTTTCGTTTACCTCGTAATTAAGGAGTTTTGCCTTTTTCATTTTTTCGATAGATGGAAGTTTTGTTCTATTGGTAGTCTCGATATGATTTCCTTTAGAATCAACAATGATTACTTTAGGAAGGAAAGCTCCAGAACGTCCAATGAACTTGTCCATAATTTCGACAGCTTCTTTGAATTCAGTTTTCGATGCTCGTCCAAGTGCTTCGTATTCAAAGATTTTTTTATCGTCCCAGGTGTAAACAGTGGCAGAACTTTCCGATATCTTGTCTTCAATGTTTGTGGCAGAGTTTAGTGTATCGTGTCCCGAAGGCATTAGTAGAACTTTGCCACCACCACCTTCGATATTTGCAGCGTAGTTTGGTCGAACATCACCCGAAAGCCATCCTTGCAGATGTTTCATGTATATTTTACCTACTTGAATTGGGGTAATAAAATGAACAATTCCTCGCTCTTTATGGCATTGAAGTAAGTAATAAGGATGAACGCCTACCCAGAACATTCGGCGGAAGGTTTCGGCAAGGGTTTTATAGTAATCGTTAACGTGATTCAGCAGTACTGTTTGGTTGCGAATGGTGAAGCCGTGCTGCCTGATTCTTTTAACTGCTTTGGCAAAGTCTTCGGTAATTTCCCGGTAATGATTAACATGGGTCATGAAGTATACATACTTATCAGGACCTTGGTTATACCTATTGGCCGATGAATTTATGAGTTCCAAAAGTTCATCGGTAATTGCCATTGGTAGAACTACTGGCACACGTGTGGCGATTCGGATTACCTTTAGATGTTCTATTTTGCCAAGTTCTTCCAGAATATACTGTAACCTTTTCGTGCTAATTCGTAGCGCATCGCCACCGGTAACAAGAACCTCGTCAATATTCTTGTTGTAGTTTATGTAGAATAGGCCTTTTTCAATATCCTCACTATTTACATCTGTTGAAGCATCGAGCGATTTGGCTCTTTGGCAGTGCACGCAGTACGATGCACAGCTTGTATTTTGTGCTACAAACAGAGCAACTCTATTAGGATAGCGCTGATAGGCTGCACCGTAACTACGGGAACCTTCGCACATGGCTGCTTCAAGTCCTGTATTCGGAAAAAGAAGATTTGCAGGTGTGGGAACGCTTTGCCAGAAGATAGGGTCGAGACGTTTCTGTGGTTTTTCATCTTCGGGCATATTGGGGTGAAAAGGGTCTTCCTCCATTAGCGATGCGTAGTAAGGCGTAATTCTTAGTGGATCTTTTCCTTCGGCCGAGAGTTGATCAACTACTCTTCTAATCTCATTTTCCTGATGCTGGTTCAACTTGATTACTCGTTTTAATTCGTCAACCGATTTAATCGAGTTTTTTAATTGCCAGTTCGGATCATTCCATTCACTTTCGGTTACGTTCTTCCAAAGTTCAATCGTCTTGTAATTTCTTGGTTTGTAAAGAAAATTCTGCATTGCTATTTTTTTAAAATTAAAATCAATCTGACAATATAGCAAAAAAAATGGAATTTTTTGAGAGTTTTAACCTTTGTTAGGGTTCAATATGGTCTGTTTTAATATTTTATAATAAAAAAAACAGTCAAGATTTAACTTGACTGTTTGGTTGACTTTGCGATATTTTCAGCAATGAAAAATATCGAATTATTCCTCAATATCGAGTTTGGCCGCGTATCGTTTGAATAATCTTCCGCTTTTCACAACTCTTCGGGTCGATGCGAAGTTTATCGGATTATCGAGTGGGCTCTCATCATAGATAACTAGATTGGCCTTTTTCCCAACCTCAATGCTTCCAACCTGATTATCGATTCCTAATGCTTTGGCTGCATTGATTGTTGATATTTTTATAATATCGGCAGCATTAATACCTGCATCGGCTAGAATCATTTGCTCAGCTACAAATGCTTTGCCAGCATTTTGGCTATTGGTTCCAATTCGTAATGAAATGTTGGAGTCGTGCATTCTTTTAACAAAGCTGAGCATGTGGTTGAAGTTGTAAGCAACTCGGTGTTTTAGTTCGTTCGACAGTTTTATCTTGTCACTGTTTATTTCACTTTTAAAGTGATTTAAGTCGCAGTATTCGGCCAAAGAGTGTAGGTTCGAAGATATTGAAACAGTTTTAGGATCGATTGAGGCGATAATAGTATCGAGCAGTTCAGGGCTGTTTTCCACTATAAATTTGAAAACTTCGAGGGTGTATATTTCCTCAGGTAGCTTGGTTGCTTTACCATAAATATTCTCGATTTGTTTATCCACGGCTTTTCTATCTCCATATTTGTCGAAAACATATAGGATTGGGCTGTATATGTGCTCAATGTTTGGCGATTCCTTTAAAGAGCATGGCGAACTGTCAATCTTTTCGAATATTGTAATATTTTTTTGATTAGCACGCTGCTTTAGTAGTTTACTTTTTTCGGGACTTAAGCATTTATCAACGTATATGTATTTTACATTTTTAGAGAATAGATCATTGAGCGCATTCTGAATTTTCGAGTCAAATTCATTCAGATCTAGGTCGTAAAATGGCTCCATGTTAAGCGAAACCAAAAGATCGGTGAATTTCGGATTTTGTTTCCATTGATAAATTTGATCGAGCCATTGCTGCTCGGTTCCCATATCAAGAGCAGTTGTAATTCCGTATGGAAGGTAGTTTCGCGAGAAGCGGCTTCTGTAGAATGTAGTTAGCACTTTGGGATGATTATCGGCATTTTTGTGGGTGCTGTAAATTGCCTTTTCGAAACTAACGTGGGTATCAATGTTTCCTGGCGTAACAAGTCGTCCATCGGCGTCAACAACCTTTTTGGTTCGCACAGGTTCATTGGCATCTATAATGCCAACAATAGAATCTCCGTTAACCAGAATGGTTTTTCCAGGAATTACCTCGCCTGTATTAACATCAAAAATAGTGGCATTTTCGACTATTAAATCGTAGCGAATTGGGCGGTTGCACGAAACTGAAAGTATTGTTAGCGCGGTTAAGATGATGTAGCTATAGCGTTTCATGTTGAACATGTATTGGTTTAATCGACGGATAAAGGTAAAAAATCGCCTTAATATTTTATCAATACAAATAAAAAAAGGCTGTAGCGGAAATATCTACAGCCTTAGGTTTATAGGTGATAATCTACTTTAAACCACGCTTTTTAAGCAATGGATCAATAGATGGTTCTTTACCTCTGAATTTGTTGTACTGAATCATACCTTCGTCGTCGCCACCCTCCGTAAGAATAAATTTACGGAATTTCTTAGCTATTTCGTGATTGTAAATATCACCAGTTTCGACAAATGCATTGAAAGCATCGGTGTCTAACACAGCGGCCCAAAGGTAAACGTAGTAGCCTGCTGCATATCCACCAATAATATGGTTGAAATAGGTCGAGCGATAGCGTGGGTAAATTTCGTCAATCAGGTTGATTTTCTTCATCGAGTTTTTCTCGAATTCAAGTACATCAACTTTTTTAGACTCGCTGAAACTATGCCAGTCGAGGTCAAGGATTGATGCGGCAATGTATTCTACAGTTTCGAAACCTTGATTAAATGTCATGCTGTTTTGTAGACGTTTAACCAAATCGTCAGGAATTGTAGCTCCTGTTTTATAATGTTTTGCGTAAACTTTAAGAACTTCGGGTTCGCCAGCCCAGTTTTCCATAACCTGAGAAGGAAGTTCAACCATGTCGCGCGCTAAACTACCGGCAATTCTGTCGTATTCTCCATCGGTGAATAATCCGTGTAATGCATGTCCAAACTCATGGAAAAGAGTAGTTGTTTCATCCCAGGTGAGTAGGGCAGGGGTGTCGTTTGTTGGACGGGTAAAGTTTGTTACAATATTTACGATAGGCTCAACTTTCTTCCCATTTTCGTAGGTTTGCTGACGGAAACGACCACACCATGCGCCAACTCGTTTTCCGGGTCTAGGGTAGTAATCGAGATATAGTAATCCTACAAATTTTCCGTTATCTTCTTTAACTTCAAAAACTTCCACCTCTGAATGGTAAACAGGTAGGTCGGTGCGTTTGGTGAATGTTAATCCATAAAGTTTATTGGCTACATGGAACATTCCATTGCGGACATTATCTAAAGAAAAGTATGGTTTTAGTTCAGATTCATCAAGATTGTACTTTTCTTTCTTTAATTTCTCGGCATAGTACCACCAGTCCCAGGCTGCTAATTTAAAGTTACCACCTTCGCGATCGATTATTTTCTGCATTTCATCGCGATCGCGTTTTGCTGCTACAAGTGCAGGTTCCATTACTTTATTAAGGAAGTCATAAACGGCCTCGGGTGTTTTTGCCATGTTGTTGCTGATGATATACTCAGCATAATTCTTATAGCCAAGTAGCTTTGCTCTTTCTGCACGGAGATTAGCAATATCTAGGATTATCTGTTTATTGTCGAAATCGTCGTTGTTATTGCCACGCATTAGGTAGCCCATGTATAGTTTTTCCCTTAAATCGCGCTTTGCAGAGTACTGAAGGAAAGGAATCATACTAGGTTTTTGAAGTGTGAAAACCCATTTTCCCTCTAGCCCAAATTGTTTTGCATTGATGGCTGCTGCTTCAATAATATCTTTGGAGAGTCCAGCAAGATCGGCTTCATTCTCAATAACAAGTTTGAAGTTTTTGTTTGTCTCGTCGAGTAGATTTTCTCCAAACTTCAATCCTAGTTGAGAGAGTTTTTGGTTGATATCGCGGAGTTTTGCTTTGTCGGCTTCATTTAAATCGGCACCGCTACGAACAAAATCGTTATAATATTTTTCAACAGTGCGTTTTTGAAGATCGGTTAGGTGTGCTTTATCCCTATTCTGGTAAACGACTTTAATACGTTGAAAAAGTTTATCGTTTAGGTTTATGTTATCGCCATGTGCAGTAAGTAGCGGAGAAACTTCTCGGGCAATTTTTTGTAGTTCAGGAGAAGTGTTTGCGCTGTTTAGGCTAAAGAAAACTCTACTAACTTTAGATAGAAGTTGTCCCGATTTATCAAATGCTAATATCGTGTTCTCAAATGTAGGAGCCTCTGTATTGTTGATAATTGCATCGATCTCAGCCTTTTGTTCTTCCATTCCTTTGGTAAATGCAGGAATATAATGCTCAAAATCGATTAAATCGAAAGGGGGAACCTTAAACGGTGTAGTGTATTCTGTTAGAAATGGATTTGGCCTATTTGTCTCCTGCGAGTTGGCAAATCCTGCAGTAATCATTGTTGCAAGAATTATCATGCTTAATCGTTTCATAGATATGGTTGTTAGTTATTAATTTTTTTGTTTATTGGTATTTTGATTTTTCTTGATCTTGTAGGTTTAATTTATTTGGTTGCCAATATTACAAATAATTAATAAAAATAAGCGAGTTGTTGAGCTCGCTTTAAGATTTAATCTATTATTAGTTACTACTTTTTTATGTGTTCGCGAAATATTTTTTCGAACTTTTCAACTTTAGGCGTGATAACCATTCTACAATAGGGTTGGTTTTTATTGTTCGAGTAGTAATCCTGATGGTAGTCTTCGGCCTTAAAGAATACCACGAAGGGTTCAATGGTAGTTACAATTGGATCGTTCCATATGCCGGCACTGTTCAGTTTTTCTTTAATTTCTTCGGCTATTACCCGTTGATTTTCGGAATGGTAAAAAATTACGGAGCGATACTGAGTTCCAATGTCTGCACCTTGCTGGTTTAGCATGGTTGGATCGTGCGTTTTAAAATAGACCTCGAGTATTTGTGAATAAGATATCTTGGATGGATTAAACGTTATTTGTACAACTTCTGCATGACCTGTATTTCCAGTGCAAACTTCTTTGTAACTAGGATTCTTAACTGTTCCACCCGAATAGCCAGATTCAACCTTTATAACACCGTCGAGCCTACTAAAAATTGCCTCGACACACCAAAAGCATCCTGCTCCTAGCGTTGCAACTTCAACCTGTTTATCGGACATATTGATATTATTATCGTTTGTTTGTACACTTATGCTATTAATCAATAGAATTAAAGCGATAACAGCAATTCTTATCATATTCATTATTTTGATAGTAAACACAAAGAGTCCCAACAATGTTCAATAAAAGAAAGGGCGAAGTGTTTAGCATCTTCGCCCTATATCAATTTAAAGTTGTTCAATGTTCAAAATCAACGGGTAATATTAGTTGAATCGGTACGAAAGTTTTACTAGGAATATATTATGTGGGTGTGTACTATAAATATTGTTGATATCGCCACTTATGGATTTGCTGTAGGTCGATTCGTCGGTTTGTTTTCCTAGTGTCCAAACAAAGAATACTGTTGAGCCAGGACGGTATTCCCATCGAACTATGAAATTTGACTGAAAGTCCATATAGTTGAAGTTTGGGTTCGAGAACGAGTATTCCGAAATTCCATCGGAATTTTCATCCACAGAATATTCCTCGTTGGTAGTGCTGTAAATTATTTGCGATGGGAGATAGGCGTTAAATCGATCGGTATATCGATTGGCTTTTGGGTTTTTGATGTACTTAAAGTCGGTGTATTTTCCGCTTGTAAAGTATGGTCGACCGTAGTATTGGATTGATAATTCGGGATTGATATTATACTCAACCCGAAGCGATAAAACGTAAGTTTTTTGATTTATCGATCCTCTAAGGTATCTTGTTGTTCCGTCATCTAAATCGATATTATCTACAACCTGAAGTTTATTGGTGTTTAATGTGATACTTGGATTGAGCCGAAGCAAAATATTTTTTGATGGTCTGAACGAGAAGCTCGCATAAAGGTTTTGATAGTTACCCGAGTTTAAATCGCCGATTTGAGTGTATCCTCCGAAACCAACAATAAAACTTTTACGCTCGTCGGTCTCTACATTATACCATGAATTCCAATTGCCAGGAAGTTTTACCATAGGTCCACCCCATAGCGCGGTTGCGCTTAATCGATTGCCGGTACGATTAATTCCGGCATTAAACGACCAGTAGTTTTTGAACTGAACGTTGAAGTTGACATTTCCGCCTTTATAGGTCGATTGTCCTCCAAAGTTCCAGCCTGTCCATTGGTTGAAGTTTATGTTGTACGATCGGAAAATAAACCGTGGTTCCCAGTACCTTAATCCAACCCATATAACCTGAAAAATATCGTCGACGTTTTGTGTGTATCCGATGTCATTAATTTCGAGTTGAGGCGATTTCCACGATACCATTCCAATATAGCGAATATGGCCTTCTCCTATTTTGCCAATTTGGAACATTCCGCCAGTTCCTGTTAGCGAAGTTCTTGATGAGTCAATTTTTGCATAATTTTTATCGGGTCGTTGGAAATATCTCGATGAGGATTTCTGTGTACTAATCAGCGCTTCCTTGGTGCCGTTTACATGGCTAAAGTAGAATTTAGTACCCCATATGTATTTTTTGTTTGCCCACATATGCTGTAGGTCGAGTCCTCCGGTATAGGCGTTTTTGTGGAGATAATCCTCTGTATCTTCGTTTAGTTGCCTGTTTGTTGATGTTAGCATTCCCGAGACTATTGTATTCCCATTATTTAGTTCTTGTCGTAAACTTCCAACTGTATAGTTGGTTAGTGGTTCTACAATT
Organism: Bacteroidales bacterium; assembly: GCA_050180705.1. Classification (GTDB taxonomy): domain Bacteria; phylum Bacteroidota; class Bacteroidia; order Bacteroidales; family Tenuifilaceae; genus SB25. Next base: position 106,965 of record JBFXDX010000008.1, read on the forward strand.
TGAGCATTTCTTTTTCCAATACTGTCGATTCTTGCATAGGAATTTGCGGTTACAGTTTCCAAGAATCCTACAGACATACCGTTATTAGTTCTGCCAGTTATTTTTGTAGCTCCTAGAATTGCTGTGTTCGATGGGATTTTTATGTACTCGTCGTCATCAATATCTGGATCAATTTGAGGTGCACGTCCAATTCTTCTAGAGTAGAATAGATTTTGAGAAGCCAAATCTCCATCACCAAACATTAAGCCGAAGCTTAGCATATTACTTCCTTCAATGAAAAATGGGCGTTTTTCATCGAAATACGTTTCGAATGCTGTAAGGTTAACTTCCGATGGATCTGCTTCAACTTGTCCAAAGTCGGGATTTACTGTTAAGTCGAGAGTGAAATTATTCGATAATCCAATTTTTGCATCAACTCCAGCGTTTAATCCGTTGCTTTTTCCCGTTAAGTAAGGGTTTTCAACTTCCGATCTAAATCGTTCTGTCTTGGTAACAACGTAAGGTGCAATCTCTAATTGTCGTTTAGGTGTAAGCCCTTTAAGCCCCTGTAACTCGCCAAACATATGAACAACTCCAGATGCATCCTTTGGAACATGTTTCCACATCGATGTTTCCTGATTACGGTATATGTATCGTGTAACCTGTAAGCCCCATCTTAAATCGCCTGTGTTTGCAAATCGAAGTTGGTTTAGAGGGATTTTCATTTCCGCAGTCCATCCATTTTCGTTTTTGGCAGTTTTTACCCACCAAATTGGATCCCAGTTATTGTTCTCCTTATCGCCGTCCTCTGTCATTACTAGATCGTTTTTAACTCCCGATGCACTAGCTCCAAAAACAAAAGCGGTTCGTTTATCAAAATAGGAATCAACTGCAATTGCAATCCAGTCGCCCTCTATTTCATCGCGGCGGGTAACTCTCGAAACAATTTTTTCTGGTTCCAAATCATGCATTCTTAGTGCAGCGTATAGAAAATCGTTATCGTAGAATATTTTGAATTCTGTAACTTGCGTAGGCTTTTCACCATTGTAGGGCTCATGCTGAATGAATCCACTTTCCCATTCTCCTTTTTGCCAAATATTATCGTTTAAAATGCCATCGATTATTGGAGGTGTTGGATTTATTGGAGTAGCATAGCAGATTTTCGTGTTTTCGTTAGCGCTATATCCGAATCTAGATATGAAAATTGCAAAAAACAGCGCAAGGGTTGTGCATCTTTTCATCAATCAGATTTTTATTGATCCAGTTAAATGACGAAGACACTTACCCTGATGCTGCTGTTTGTTGTATGCGAAGCGTTAATTTAGGTTAATTCACATAAGTTTGATATTTGTTAAAATGCATCAAACCCTGGGTAATTCAGTTCTTTTATGGCTTTTTCTTGTGGATAAATAAAGTATTTAATGGTTGCTTCGCTGCAAAGCGTACCATCTCCATCGAGCAAACTTGTATGAATGGTTGCAATTTTTTTCTCAACATTAACCAATTTTCCAATTACAGTTACCTTGCCTTTTGTGATGATTACTGGTTTTCGGAATGATACATCTAGTTTCGCTGTAACTCCGGCTGTTTTAAGAAGCATATATATGCTCCAGCTGGCAACTTCATCCATTAATGTTGATTGTATTCCTCCGTGCAGTACGCTTGGATAACCTTGGTAAAACTCGTGGGGAAGCCACATGGTTTCAACCGATTGTTCCTCTTCGTTATGCCAAAATGTGAGATTAAGTCCAATTGGATTGTGTGTTGAACAGCAAAAGCATTTATGTTCAGGATGTTTTGTAAATGGATTGTTGAGTTTACGTTTCATTAGTGTAAATATTTATATAATTAATAAACAAGTAGTTGTATTTTAGTTTTTTGCTTTTCCAATAAAATAGGAACACATGCTGTTAGTTTATTTTTAGTTGTGTTAACTGCTTTAAATGGGTGTTTAATACTAAAAAAAGTATTAAAGGCGTTTATTTAAGAAAATATTTTGCAATTTTATGAACTATTTCGCAAAACATATATTAAAACGTATGTTTATTTAAAGTCATTTTTTAAATTTGGAAAAAAAACGATATGGACTCCAAGCAAGTAAACTTAACCCGTTTGAAGTTGATGGAAACAGCTCGCGAACTCTTTATCGCAAAAGGGGTCGATAGAGTTGGTGTACGTGAGATTGCCACTAAGGCTGGGGTTAACCTTTCTTTAATGAATTATTACTTTCAGAGTAAAGAGAATCTGCTTGAGCAGATTTTTGAGGATTCGATTAAAGATCACGGACATCGGGTTAGACAAATCTTGAATTCCGATAAAGGACTAGAAGAAAAAATTCTTGAGTATGTTAATGTGTATACCGACATGCTGATAGATGATCCATTGCTGGTACCATTTGTCCTTTCAATTATAAATAGAAATGCAGAGCAAGCGCCTCGATTGAAATCGGTGAATACACTGTACAATACCGATATTTTTTCGAAGCAATTAAGGAGCGAGATTGAAAAAGGAAATATAAGAGCGATAGATCCAGAACAGTTTTATGTTAGCATGCTTTCTTTAATACTATTTCCTTTTGCAATAAAACCATTGGTTAGATATCGTTTAGGAGTAACCGATGAGGAAGTCATTAAAGTACTAAAGTCCCGTAAACATCATGTTTACGATATACTTATGGCTAGTTTAAAGGTTTAGTTTATATTGTCATATAGATTGAAGGAGCCTTGGCTCCTTTTTTTATTATTTAAAGAGATGCTTTCTTTGACAGAACTACTAGAAAACAAAAAAGGTTATCATTGACTGATAACCTTTTTTTGTGACCCCGGAGGGATTCAAACCCCCAACCTTCTGATCCGTAGTCAGATGCACTATTCAGTTATGCTACGGAGTCGTTCTTAATTGCGAGTGCAAAGATATGTATATTTTTGTTATCTGCAAGCGCAAAATAAAAAAATCCCCAAATTTTTGGGGATTTTAATTTATTCTTGAGTATCAATTCTTCTTTTCTTTTCTTTGATACGAGCTTTTTTACCAGTTAAGTCGCGTAGATAGAAAATACGAGCTCTACGAACCTTACCTTCTTTCATAACTTCAATTTTGTCAATGAAAGGAGAGTTTAAGGGGAAAATTCTTTCTACACCAACACCGCTCGAAATTTTTCTAACAGTAAAAGTTTCGGTAGAACCGCTTCCTTTTCTTTGAATAACTACACCACGGTAGTTCTGAATACGCTCCTTGTTTCCCTCAATAATCTTATAGTGAACAACTATAGTATCACCGCTCTTGAAGTCTGGATGCTCTTTCTTTACTGCAAAAGATTCTTCAGCTACTTTAATAAGATCCATTTTAGTATTTTTTAGTGTTTTGTTCGTAAATGCGGAATATTACTGGCTCCTATGTCCTTGTAAGAGATTACGCATTAAAATAGGCCGCAAAAATATGAAAATTTGATAATTATACAAAATATTTATGCAAAGTTTTTAGTTGCTATGCATATTTTGGATAGAATAATTCTAATAAGTAAGGGGCTAGAGCCCCTTACTTATTTTAGTGTTTACTGTTGCTTTCTGGTTCTAGCAGTTTATTTCCAGTCGATTCTATTAAATTTTTCTTCCACCAATCTGGATATTCAGGATTATTGACACGGGCAGGGCATGAGTTATACTTATTGTACTTAAGTTGTCCATTCTCTTCCTGCTTCACATTGCCATCCATGTATTTGAGCAAAAGATGTTGAAATAGTTTTTCCCAACGATTAACTACATAATTACCTGTATTAACGGTGTAATCGGTTAGGAAGTTTACTGCATCTTTTGGGTTGTTGGCGTAAAGTTCTTTTGCAGTAGCATCAACAATCGGAGTATTATTTATAAAGCGAGTTTCAAGTTCACCTTGAACTTTCTTTATGTCTTGGCTCATGAGGTCGTAACGTAGGTATGCAAAATTTGATACCTTATTAAATGTCCAGAATGCGCAGTTATCGCAGTAGGTAAGCATGTCGCCTTTACCTTCGGCATAAGCTTCAGGAACTGAGGTAACTCCACAGTAAACAGGAAAATATACTGTAGATGCAGCATCATCAACACTGAACCAGAAAATTCCTCCGATAGGATTGGGTAACCAACTACGTGCCTGTGCTACAAACGAGAAACCAGTTTGTTGTGTTGCAGTTGCACGTTCGTTGAAGTAAGTTTTTCCTTCGTATTCCCAGGTCAATGGTCTCCAACGGTATGGTAGTGCGTGAGGGCCTGCACCTTGATCTTTGCTCATATCAAGTTCAGTTCCTTCTAGGTGATCACGCATGAAACCCATCATATCGCTAACCGATAGTTTGCGTTCTGGTTTGATGTATAAAGGCATACGCTTGGTGAGGTTATGACCTTTTGCATAATCAAAATAGTCCCACATCGATTTATTAACTTCTTTAAAGAACGACCAAACCCTTATTTCGCAGAAGCGAGCACCTTCAAAATCAAGTGGTGCATAGGTGTCGGAGAAACTGAAATCTTCATCTTTACCATCAAAGAATTTATGTTTACGAGCAAAGTCTACTACGTCGTAGGCATAAACAACCTCAATATTTGTATCAAATATTTTATCAAGATTTTTAGAACTGATAGAGGTTGTCATGTTTTCTTTAGGGAATGTAGTGATACGTGCGTGGTTTGCATGTCCCGAAACATAACTATCAGGAATACGAATAGCAACCCAAAGAGCACCTTTATCAGCATTGTAGGTTTTCTTAGTTTTCTTATCAACCTTCAGGTCAACACCCTTACCAATCATTTCAAAAATCCATACTTCATTAGGATCAGCCACAGAAAATGATTCGCCTTCGCTATAGTAGCCGTACTGATCAACTAGTTCGGCCATAACTTTAATTGCCTCGCGGGCAGTTTTCGAACGTTGAAGTGCAAGGTAAATAAGTGATCCGTAGTCGATTAATGCTGTGCTATCGGCAAGCTCTTCACGGCCACCGTAAGTAGTTTCTCCAATGGATACCTGGTTTTCGTTCATATTTCCAACTACAGAATATGTATGGCTAACCTGAGGAATCTCTCCTAAATATTTTCCAGTATCCCATTCATAAATCTTCATTAATGATCCAGCAGGATAGTCTGCCGCTGGCTTAAAATATAATTCTCCGAAAAGGTAATGCGAGTCGGCAGCATAGGTAATCATGGTGGATCCATCAACTGAAGCTCCTTTTGTTACCAAAAAATTGGTACAAGCATCGGACGATTTAGCCCATAAACCTATTGCGACAAATACAAGCAATTTTGCTGTGAATTTTCTCATAGTTTTGAAGTTTTTAAAATTATCGGAATGACAAACCTAAATATTTTTTTGATAAGTTTTTACTCAAAGAGTTTAATTAGAATAACTGAATGTGTTCAATTAATAGTAAAGACAACCACATATAGAATTGTTCTGCGCTCCGGTTACCGAAGATAATGCTCCAGCCTGTTTCTCAAGGTATAATACACCGAGAAATGCAAAAATTAGAGCTTCCTTAAAATCAATGGTAAGAGTATCGGGAATAATAATCTTCTTGTTCGATTTTGATTTTATAAGATCAATAAGAAAGCAATTCTTAGCACCGCCGCCTGTAATTAAAAGAGTTTCGCCGTTTATGCTATTTGTTTCATTGGCAATTTGCTGGGCTATATGTTCGTACGATGTTCTTAGTTTGTTTTCGATAGAGCATTCTGCCTGATTTATCAGTTCAAGAATACTATTCTCGAACCATTCTCGGCCCAACGATTTTGGACTTTCAAGATTGTAAAAGTCCAGAGCGTTTAATTGCATCAAAAGATCGTTGTCTATTTGTCCCTGTTTGCCAATGTCACCATTTTGGTCGTATTCCTTATTTAGTAATCCAGACAGGTGATTCAATAGCATATTGCAAGGGCTTATATCATAGGCAATTCGTTGATTTTTTACATTGTCGTAGCTCAAATTGGCGATGCCTCCAAGGTTTAAGCAAATATCGTATTCTGCGAACAGATGCTTATCGCCAATGGGTACCAACGGGGCACCTTGTCCATTCCGACAAACATCCGATGATCGAAAATCCGAAATACAGGGGATTCCTGTTTCCGCAGCAATAGCAGATCCTTTACCTATTTGGAGGGTATAACCATTACTTGGGTTGTGAAAAATTGTATGACCATGTGAGGCAATGAACGAGGGTTTTTGATCGATTCCTAGAATAGTATTCTTCACAATTTTGCCAATCCAGTGCCCGTAGCTATAATCGAGAGATGTTAATTCTTCTCCCGATAGCATTGGTGCTTGTTTTAAATAGTGCTTGATATCCTCCGGATAGTTGATTGTTTCTGCTTTTAGGATAGAATATTTCCATTTCTTCAAGTTATCAACCTCGAATTGACATACACAAATATCCAATCCATCGAGCGATGTTCCCGACATTATACCAGCACCTGTATATATCTTGTGCTTTGGTGCTTCCGAAAAGTCCATTATTTATTGGAGTAAACGCTAATAATAAGTTTTTTTGATGCCTTTTCTAGAAGGTTGTAAAGGGTTGTCTGATCTGGGTTAATGTCGTTGTTAATGATCCCATCAAAAAAAGGTTTGTCTATGGTAATGATATTGGGAACTATTGCTTCTCCAGAGCAGTTTGCAACAGGAATAATACCTTTGTCGGAATAGATTGTAAGGTTTATGGTAACCTTTGGTTTAAATTCATTCTCTTTTAAGTGAATAACTTGGTTTGCAGAATCAGGGCGCGATTGTGTGATATATTTTGACGAAAACTCTGGGCCAATTTCAATGTCAATTTTGAGATAATATTTAGATTGACCTTTATTTATTGCTCGGTTTATTCCTATATCGGGAAATCCGTAATTGTCGTATGAGAATTTTTTCCCATAAGCATTTAACGGGAGTATCAACATGCCAACTTCGTTACGAAGTTTTTCGCTTATTAAATCCCATGCTGTATAAATAATCTGATTATCTATTCGGTTTACCTCCTTATTATTGGGTTCGTTGAAGTACGAACTAAATTCATCGAACATTGTCCGATAATCGTTATTGATGTTTAACTTAAAGGAGATTAGAGATACTTCCTTTTTTCTATACTTCTGAGCAAAACCACTTTCAGATAGGAGTACACTAAATGCAAGAATTATGGTAATTATAGTAATCTTCTTCATTTTAAATTGGTTTTATTGAATACATCAGTTTATTTCTCAAAGATAGAACCAATTTCTCAGAAATCAGAATTTATTTGATGGTTTAACTAAGCTGTGTTTTTTTCCGTTTCCATCTGCGATGTGTCCAGAGCCAATTTTCTGGATTTTTACGAATAACCTCCTCCAACTTGTTCATGTATAGCTGGGTTAGTTCGCCATCCTTAAGGTTTGCTGGGTTATCGGTAATAGGAGAGAGTTCTATCTCGTAGAATCCGCGCTTTACCCTTTGTATATCGATGTATATTACAGGGTAGTTATACATTCTTGCATATTTTTCGGGTCCATGTATGCAGGCTGTCTCCTGATTGAAGAAGTTTATCCAAAGTGCTTTTGATGATTTTGAGGGACTCTGATCTGCAACAAGAATAAAAATACATTTCTCGTACTTATGTTTCTGAAATGTTTCAAACGTGCTGCTGGTTGGCGAGAGCATAGTACCATGTATAGAGCGGTTCCATTTCATAAACCAGTCAATCAGTTTATTGCTTAATGGTTTGTAAATGGCTATTGGGTAGTGTTTTAGTTGAAGCCCAGCAGACATTGCACCCCATTCCCAGTTATTTATATGGCCAGCAACTCCAATTACACTTTGTCCATTCCGGTAGTACTTTTCGAGCAGTTCAGGGTTGATTATTTTGTGTCGTTTTCGGATTTGACTGTTCAGCATTGTAAAGCCTCTCAGTGCTTCAACCGAGATATCGGCCAAGTTTTTGTATATACCGTTTTCTAATGTTACTAATTCATCATCCGTTTTCTCGGGGAAGGCCAATTTTAGATTACTACGTGTTACTTTTACCCTATACTTTATTATTCGTTGGAGTATATATGCCATGATATTGCTGTATTTGTACAGCAAAGCCCACGGCTGAATTGCAATCAGCAGTATTGATATGAGAAATAGTATGAAGTAAAAAAGTGTTAGCAAGCGAAAATCTTTTTGTACAAAATTAGTAATTACCAGAAAAACTCGCAGAGGTATTCCGATTTATTGTTGAGATTATCGGTAACCTCAAGTTTTAGTTGGTGCCATTTCTTTTGAGAGATCCTTTTTCTACCTAAATCGTATCGAAGGGTTTCCGTTTTGGGATCCCATTCAAAAATCTCCCATTTTCCATCGATATATCCATTATATGTATTAATGCCCGTGTTGTCGGTAAGCTTGAATCGAAGTTGAGTTGTATTCTCAATTTTTGATTTGTTAAAAAGATTTAAAGGCTTAATTTGAGGAGGAATAGTGTCTATTGCTACAGTAAAGTCTCCAAATTTTCGACATGTGGCCTCAATACTATTGCCGATAATTTTACTGTCGCAGTAATCGATGCTGTTTCCATTTACATATCCAATAAATGCTTTTTCTAATAATGATTGTGGTATTGACGGGTGCATTACCTTAAATGTGTACTTTTTGTGAATAGGAGTATTGGAATTATGTATGCGATAAATTGTTTGCGTAGAGTTTTCACTTATAGATGTGTGGCTAAAATAGATATCGTGATAAAGAGCATCTTTTGGGATTGTTATTTCATAATCATCGGTAGATATTTTATTTTCTCTATCGTATTTTAGGATTAGCTGATTTGAGTTTGATCTTAACGTCGATTTTTTTTGTTGAGTTCGCCCTGCAATAGTTCCTTCAATAATCGCTTTATTTCCCGAAAAGTCTTCGATTATAATAGATATATCATATGTTTTGTTGTTGGCAACATCAATATATCCTCTAGAATCATTGTACTTAAGACCACTGAAATTATTATTATCATCAACCCAGAGTTTAACAATCTCTTCTTTGTGTAAGGCTTTATTATAGTAATCAATTACGCTATTTACATATTTTGTTTCGGCAAAAGAAAATGAACCTAAATCGAGTTTATAGGTTTGTTGATTGTTTACTGTGAGTGTTATTGATTTAAATCCACATCGGCTACTCTGATTATTGATAATGTCGTAAGATTCAACTCCCAACCCAACTTTATCAAATGCATATATTGTATCTGGGATGATGTATTTATTTCCAATCATCTTAAATTTTAGAGCAGTACGATTGAGGCTATCTTTCATATAGCCAATGCTATCTATTTGATAAATAAAAACTTTCTTAATAGATGGAGCCGTATTGTCAATATTTTTCCATTCCAATAAAAAGTTGGATGGAGCTACAGGAATTTGTGATGATGTATGTCTAACCTCGTAGTGTAAATGTGGTCCTCCCGAGCTTCCCGAGTTTCCCGATAAAGCTATTACATCTCCTTTTTTTACTGGAAGATCATGCTTACCGGGGAACAGTTCTACTTCGAACGATTTCTGTGAGTATTGGGCGTTTTCAACATACTGGGCAATTTTTGGAGAGAATTTGTCGAGATGAGCATAAACGGTTGTTAGTCCGTTCGGATGCTCTATGTATATAGTATTGCCAAATCCAATGGCACTCACTTTTATCCTTGAAACAAAGCCAGTGTCTGATGCATATACTCTGTATCCTGACGTTCCATTTGTACGAAGATCAATCCCCGAATGAAAATGATCTGTTCGAATCTCACCAAATGAGCCTGATAATGAAATAGGAATGGCAAGAGGAGCTTGTAACTTAATGTTTTGGCCATTCAAAGAGCCAGTTGAAAAAAGTATGAAAACTATTAATAGTAATGAACTAATAACTTTACGCATTATATAAAAATTAAAACGTTCAAATATAAGTAACCTTATTCATAGTAATTATAACAGGGCTAGTTGCGAAATGTTAAATTTGATGGATATACTTTTTTTGAAGGGTTTTCTTTTCCTATAAGTTTATCGATTAATGTTTTTAAATAATTTGTTTTTTGATTTATCAATGATTAATTTTGTAGAACTTTATATGGGATATGAACGTTGATACAAGCGAAATAAGTAGTAGAATTAAACAAAAAATTCAGGTTCTTGTTTTTACCTATGAAAGGGTTAAACAGGAAAACGAATTACTTAAGGCTCATAAGGCTGAATTAGAGAACAACCTAAAGGCCAAGGAGCAAGCCTTTCTTGAGCTTGAGGAACGTTACTCCCGCTTAAAGTTGGCTAAGTCACTTGAGGCATCAGATGCCGATGTGCATGAGGCTAAAATTAAGGTTAACCGTATGGTGCGGGAAATTGACAAATGTATTGCTTTGCTAAACAGATAGACCTAGTATTGCTTAGATGGAGGACAAGTTTTCAATAAAAGTTAATGTGGCCGATCGGTATTATCCTTTAAAGATCGACAGATCCGATGAGGAAAAAATTCGTAAAGCGGCTAAATTGATAAATGATAAGGTTCTTCAGTATAAGCAACGCTACACCGATAAGGATATTCAGGATTTTTTGGCTATGGCTGCTTTGCAGTTTGTGATTAAACTTATTGAGTGTGAAAATAAAGTTGATAGCACCACCGTAAGCGAGGAGTTATCAGAATTGGATGAGTGGCTAGGTTCTTATATTGAAAAGCAAAACTTAAGTTCTTTTAAATAGCATTGCCCGCATTATTGCCTTAATATTTTTGCGAAACTCAACACTACTACACTTGGAGTAGGACTTGATCTGTCAAAGGCAGGCCTTTTTACCGCTAGTTCGGGATTCCTGTTTGGGACATTGGAAGTCTGACACAGATGGCCTCTCCACCCATGTTGAATTGGGGTTTCTACATAAAATTAAGGCGTAATGCGGGTTTTTTATATATATTAACTATAAAATAATTAATTATGGGATTTACGATTATAATAGCAGCCTCAACTTTCATTTTAGGAGGGTTTCTATCGTACCTGCTTTGGAGTAAGTTGCTCGAGAGTAGAAGGACTAAGATTATCCAGGAGGCAGAGACCGAAGCTGAGGTGATTAGAAAAGAGAAAATATTACAGGCAAAAGAAAAGTTCTTACAGCTTAAAACTGAGCATGAAAAGGTAATAACGGAGAAGAACTCTAGGATTGCTCAATCTGAGAATAAAATTAAGCAGAGAGAAGTTCTAATTACTCAGAAGTTAGAGGAGTTACAGCGTAAGCATAAGGAGGTTGATGTAATAAGGGAGAACCTTAATTCTCAGATGGAGTTAGTTGATAAGCGTTCCGAGGAGCTTGATAAGATGCATAAGACTCAAGTTGAAAAGTTGGAATCAATCTCAGGTCTTTCTGCTGAGGATGCTAAAACCCAACTCATTGAGTCACTTAAGGCCGAAGCAAAAACTTCTGCAATGTCTTATATCAATGAGATTGTTGATGAGGCAAAAATGACAGCCACAAAGGAATCTAAGCGAATAGTTGTTCAAACTATTCAAAGAGTTGCAACTGAAGCGGCTATCGAGAACTCTGTTACTGTTTTCAATATTGACTCCGATGAGATTAAAGGTAGAATTATTGGACGTGAAGGTAGAAATATACGTGCTTTAGAGGCAGCAACAGGAGTCGAGATTATTGTTGATGATACTCCCGAAGCAATTATTCTATCTGCATTTGATCCAGTTCGTCGCGAAATTGCTCGCTTGGCATTACATCAACTTGTAACTGACGGAAGAATTCACCCCGCACGTATTGAGGAGGTTGTTCAGAAAGTTCAAAAGCAAGTTGAGGAAGAAATTATTGAGGTTGGTAAGCGTACTGCAATTGACCTTGGAATTCATGGATTACATCCTGAGTTAATTCGTTTGGTTGGTAAGATGAAATATCGTTCATCTTATGGACAGAACCTTTTACAGCACTCGCGAGAAGTTGCAAATTTAAGTGCCATAATGGCTTCGGAGTTGGGATTGAATCCTAAACTTGCCAAAAGGGCTGGCTTATTACACGATATAGGTAAGGTGCCCGATGATGAGCCAGAATTGCCACACGCAGTATTAGGTATGAAGTTGGCTGAGAAGTACAAGGAAAAACCTGAAATTTGCAATGCAATTGGTTCGCACCACGATGAGGTTGAAATGACAACATTGTTTGCACCAATTGTTCAAGTTTGCGATGCTATATCTGGTGCACGTCCAGGTGCACGTCGCGAGGTTGTTGAATCCTATATCAAACGTCTAAAAGAAATGGAGGATTTGGCACTATCGTATCCAGGGGTACTCAAAACTTTTGCAATTCAGGCTGGTAGAGAATTACGTGTAATTGTTGGAAGTGAAAAAGTTTCGGATGATGAGGCAAATAAACTTTCATTTGAGATAGCCAAAAAGATACAGGATGAAATGACGTATCCGGGACAAGTTAAGATTACTGTCATACGGGAAACGAGGGCAATAAGTTATGCAAAGTAAACAAGCTTGAGCCTGCGAATGCAGGCTTTTTGCTTTCATTTTATTAGATATGGAAATTAGCAATATTCAAATGTGTGACCTTAAAGGTCAATATCTCAAAATAAAACCTGAGATAGATTCTGCAATTCAACAGGTTATTGATTCTACTTCCTTTATAAAAGGAAAAGATGTTGGCCTATTTCAGGAAGATTTGGCAAAATATTTAGGAGTAAAGCATGTTATAGGTTGTGCTAATGGCACTGATGCCTTGCAAATTGCACTGATGGCCTTGGGATTAAAGCCTGGTGACGAGGTTATTACTCCCGATTTTACGTTTATTGCTACCGTTGAAGTTGTAGCCCTTTTGGGAATGGTTCCTGTTTTAGTTGATGTTGATCCATTGAACTTCACCATCGATATAAATAAATTAGAAGAAGTAATTACTCCTAAGACTAAAGCGATAATACCAGTTCATCTTTTTGGTCAATGTGCCAATATGAATGAAATCTTGAGGATTGCTAAAAAGTATGATATTTATGTTGTAGAGGATACTGCACAGGCTTTAGGCGCTGATTATTATTTTAATGATGGTTCAAAAGCCAAGGCTGGGACGATAGGAGATATAGGTACAACATCATTTTTTCCTTCAAAGAATCTTGGTTGTTATGGCGATGGTGGAGCATTGTTTACCAATAATGATGATTTGGCCAATGAAATTCGTTCCACTACAAATCATGGGATGAAGGTACGTTACCATCACGATAGAATAGGCGTAAATTCTAGATTAGATACCATTCAGGCTGCGATTCTTAATGTGAAACTTAAGTATCTAGAGCACTATAATAATGCACGAATAAAGGCTGCGGATTATTATGACTCAAAATTGAAGTCTTGTTCCCATTTAGTGGTTCCCAGTCGTGTAAAATGGAGTAATCATATTTTTCATCAATATACACTTAAAGTTATTAATGCTAATAGAGAAGAGTTGATCAAGCACCTTGCTTCGTTTGGAATTCCATCAATGGTTTACTATCCTGTGCCTTTACATAAGCAGAAAGCGTTTGAACCATATAAATCGGTGAATGGAAGTTTTAGTTATCCTGCTTCGGTTTCACTTGCAAGTTCAGTAATCTCTTTACCGATGCATACCGAGATGGATGAGACTACTCTTAATTTTATCTGCGATAAAGTACTTTCATTTTTCAAATAAACTATATTTGATAAAATTTTGACTTATGGCTAACAACTTTTTTGCTCACGAAACGGCTGTCGTTGATGATGGTTCCAATATTGGTGATGGAACTAAAATTTGGCATTTCAGTCATATTATGACAGGATGTGTGATGGGGGAGAACTGCAATATTGGTCAGAATGTAGTTGTATCTCCTGGAGTAACATTGGGAAAAAATGTTAAGGTGCAAAACAATGTGTCAATATATACTGGCGTTATTTGTGAGGATGATGTTTTTCTCGGTCCTTCTATGGTTTTTACCAATGTAATTAATCCCCGAAGCGCAGTTAATCGAAAAAGCGAGTATATGAAAACACTCGTTAAGAGATCTGCTACAATTGGTGCAAATGCTACAATTGTTTGTGGAGTTACTCTTGGTGAATATAGTTTTGTTGGAGCAGGAACGGTCGTTACTAAGGATGTGAAACCCTATGCATTAGTCGTTGGAAATCCTAGTCGACAGGTTGGTTGGATGAGCGAATATGGTCATAGATTGGAGTTTGATGAAAATAATATGGCCGTATGTCCCGAGAGTGGTCAAAAATATAAGTTTGATGGTGATAATGTTTTTAGAGTTGAATAGATTATGAAGAATTTTGCATTAATAGGTGCAGCAGGTTTTATTGCGCCTCGTCATTTAAAGGCAATTAAAGAAACTAACAATAATTTACTAGCAGCGCTCGACAAGCATGATTGCGTTGGAATAATGGATAGTTTTTTTCCTCAAGCCGATTTTTTTGTAGAGTATGAACGTTTCGATAGGCATATCGATAAGTTAAAACGTCAGGATATTAAGGTTGATTATGTAAGTATTTGTACCCCCAACTACTTGCACGATTCTCATATTCGATTTGCCCTACGTCAGGGTGCCGATGCTATTTGTGAGAAGCCAATAGTATTAAATCCATGGAATATTGATGCCTTACAGGAAATCGAGAAAGAAACAGGACGAAAAGTTAATACAATACTTCAGCTTCGATTACATCCTGCAATTATAAATCTTAAGAAGAAAATAGAGGAAGGACCTAAGGACAAGATTTATGATATTGATTTAACCTATATTACTAGCCGTGGCCGTTGGTATTTCATTTCGTGGAAAGGTGATATGCAGAAATCTGGGGGCGTTGCTACCAATATAGGAGTTCACTTTTTCGATATGTTAACTTGGATATTTGGAGATGTTAAAGATAGCAAGGTACATGTATCGAATCCAGATAAAGCTGCAGGTTATTTAGAACTAGAAAAAGCAAGAGTGCGTTGGTTTTTAAGTGTAGACTATAATGACATACCTCAGAACATTAAAGAAAAAGGACAACGTACTTTTAGATCAATCACAATTGAGAATGAGGAACTCGAGTTTAGCGAAGGATTTACCGATTTGCACACGCATAGTTATAGGGGAATTTTAGATGGAAAAGGGTTTGGTTTAGTTGATGCAAAACAATCGATACAAACTGTTTATAATATTCGTAATTCAAATCAACTGGGATTGATTGGTGACTATCATCCATTCTGCAAAAATATTATTTAAATCTGCTATTATGTATAATGAACTATTAGCAAAAAAAGAAAAATTAGCCGTTATAGGATTAGGGTATGTAGGACTTCCGATTGCTTTAGAATTTGCGCGCAAAATCTCTGTGATTGGCTTTGATATAAAACCAGAACGGGTTGATTTAATGAAAAAAGGAATTGATCCTAGTCGGGAACTTGAGTCTAATGCGTTTGAAGGATGTGATATTGAATATACTTCGAATATTGATGATTTAAGAAAGGCTAAGTTTTATGTAGTAGCAGTTCCTACCCCGATAGATGATCATAACTTGCCAGATTTAAAACCATTGCTTGCAGCCACTAAAACAGTTGGACAGGTGTTGAAAAAGGGCGATTATGTTGTTTATGAGTCAACTGTATATCCAGGTTGTACAGAGGAGGATTGTGTGCCTTTATTGGAAGAATTATCCGAATTAAAATATATTACTGATTTTAAGGTTGGGTTTTCGCCAGAGCGTATTAATCCAGGAGATAAAGAACATACTCTAACAACAATTAAAAAGATTACATCTGGGTGTGATCCTGATTCATCCGAAGAAATTGCAAAAACATACGAATTAATTATCAAAGCAGGAATACATCGGGCTAGTTCAATAAAAGTAGCAGAGGCTGCTAAAATTATTGAGAATACTCAGCGCGATATTAACATCGCATTTATGAATGAACTCTCGATAATGTTTAACCGTATGGGAATAAATACTTTTGAGGTTCTAGAGGCTGCAGGAACAAAATGGAATTTTCTTAAATTCTTTCCAGGACTTGTTGGTGGCCATTGTATTGGTGTAGATCCATACTATTTAGTCTATAAAGCGAAAGAATTAGGTTATCATCCTCAAATAATTAGTGCGGGTCGTTTTATAAATGATTCAATGGGTGGGTATGTAGCCAAACAGACAGTGAAGAAGATAATAGCAGCAGATAAGAATCTCAAGGATTCAAGAGTTCTTATTATGGGGGTTACTTTTAAGGAAAATGTGAGTGATATACGTAATTCCAAAGTTGTTGATATTTATAATGAACTTAAGTCTTTTGGGATAAATAAAATTGATGTTATTGATGCGTTTGCGGATGTGCTGGAGGTTAAAGAAGAGTATGGATTTGATATGGCAAAAGAACAAACTGGTAAGTATGATGCTATTATTGTTGCTGTTAGCCATGATCAATATTTAAATCTACCAGAATCTTGGTTTAAGCGGTATGCAACGGAGTGTGGTGTATTTATTGATGTTAAGGGCATTTATAGAGATAAAATAAAAGAACTTACGTACTGGAGTTTGTAAAATATTTACTAATCATAAATTAAGCCCTTGAAGGGCTTTTTTGTTTAATAGCAGTTTTGTGCTAAACATATAAAAAGCTATCTTCGTTGGCTAATTTGTCCTTTAGGTTGCATTATAATGTAACTGACTTGGCGAAGCTGTATTTATTCAAATGGAAAATTAGAGTTAATTGGAGATTAGCAATGCTTATGTTTTCTTTAACTTTTAACTTTTAACTTTTATGATTCAAGTAAAAAACATTTGTTGTATAGGAGCTGGTTACGTAGGTGGCCCAACAATGGCTGTTATAGCATTGAAAAATCCAGATATTAAGGTTAATGTTGTCGATATAAATTCTGAGCGGATTTCCGCTTGGAATACAGATGATTTGCCGGTTTATGAACCTGGTTTGTTGGAAGTGGTAAAACAGGCTAGAGGTAAAAATCTTTTCTTTAATACAGATATTGAAAACGGTATCAAAGATGCCGATATGATCTTTATTAGCGTAAATACTCCTACGAAGACTTTTGGAGTGGGTAAGGGGCGTGCTGCAGATTTACGTTTTGTAGAACTATGTGCTCGGCAAATAGCTCAATTGTCTACTACAGATAAGATTGTTGTTGAAAAATCTACATTACCAGTAAGAACTGCTCAGGCAGTTAAAACAATACTTGCAGAGACAGGTAATGGAATTAAGTTTCAGGTTCTTTCGAATCCTGAATTTCTTGCAGAAGGCACAGCTATTCAGGATTTAATGAATCCAGACAGAGTGTTAATTGGTGGAGATCAAACGCCAGAGGGATTATCAGCCATTGAGGCTCTAACTTCAGTTTATGCTAGTTGGGTGCCACGCGCAAGGATTATTCAGACTCGTCTATGGTCATCGGAGTTATCCAAATTAACTGCAAATGCCTTTCTTGCACAACGAATTTCTTCTATTAATAGTATATCTGCACTTTGCGAGGTTACTGGTGCTGATGTGGATGAAGTAGCATACGCTATTGGATCGGATTCAAGAATTGGTTCAAAGTTCTTGAAATCATCGGTAGGTTTTGGCGGATCTTGTTTTCAGAAGGATATTCTTAATTTGGTTTATTTGTGTGAATATTTTGGTTTGCCAGAGGCTGCAGCATACTGGGAGCAAGTTATTATTCTTAATGATTACCAGAAACGTAGATTTGCAATGAATATCATTCAAACGCTATTCAATACGGTTTCTGGAAAGAAAATAGCAATGCTTGGATGGGCTTTTAAAAAGGATACCAATGATACACGTGAGAGTGCTGCTATATATGTTACGGATCACTTACTTGATGATATGGCAAACGTTTGGGTTTACGATCCTAAGGTACCAGCAAAGTCTATGTATGCAGACCTAGATTATTTGGAGACAAGATCAAAGGAGGAGAATGAGAATTTACTTAAAGTTGTAAATGATCCCTACGAGGCATGCAAAGATGCTCATGCCATTGCAGTAATTACGGAGTGGGATGAGTTTAAATCATACGATTGGAAGAAGATTTATGATGGTATGATGAAGCCCGCTTTCATTTTTGATGGTAGAAATATTCTTGATCATAAAAAATTAATGGAAATAGGATTTAAAGTTAAGGCTATTGGTAGGTCTTATTAATCTGTGTTATTTGTGTTCTAATAAACTATGGCAAAAATATTAGTAACTGGAACTGCTGGTTTTATTGGATTTCATCTTGCTCAAAGGTTAATTGAGAGAGGAGATGATGTTGTGGGACTTGATTGTATAAATGATTATTACGATACCAATTTAAAATTCTCAAGATTAAGGATTGCTGGGATTGAAAAGGATAAAATTAACTATGGAGAATTTGTACAAAGCATAAAATATAAGAACTATAAATTTATCCAGTTAAAATTAGAAGAAAGAGAAGCAATTCTGAAAGTATTTTCTGATGAGAAGTTTGATAAAGTCTGTAATTTAGCGGCACAAGCGGGGGTTCGGTATAGTTTGCAAAATCCTTTTACATATATTGATAGTAATATTAATGGATTTCTCAATGTTTTGGAGGGTTGCAGACATAATGATGTAAAACATTTAGCATATGCTAGTAGTTCTAGTGTTTATGGCTTAAACGAAGAGATGCCTTTTTCGACACACCACAATGTTGATCATCCCATAAGTTTATATGCTGCAAGTAAAAAGAGTAATGAGCTTATGGCTCATACATACAGTTACTTGTATAAAATACCGACTACAGGATTACGTTTCTTTACAGTTTATGGCCCTTGGGGGCGTCCAGATATGGCATTGTTCCTTTTTACAAAGGCTATTTTAGATGGAAAACCTATTGATGTTTTCAATAATGGCAATATGCAGCGTGATTTTACTTATATTGATGATATTGTTGAAGGTATTCTTAGAATATTAGATAATCCACCAAGAGGAAATACATCATGGACTGGGAAAAGCCCAGATCCTAGTTCATCGGTTGCACCGTATAAAATTTTTAACATAGGTAATAGTTCTCCGGTTAAACTTTTAGATTTTATAGATGCAATTGAGAATGCGTTGGGTAAAAAAGCAATTAAAAACTTTTTGCCAATGCAGGCAGGTGATGTACCAGCAACTTGGGCCAATGTTGATGATCTGGTCGAAAATTTAGGATATAAACCACAAACGTCCATTCAGTTTGGAGTAAACAAGTTTATCGAGTGGTATAAGGATTTCTATTTAAACAGATAATTATGAAAGGTATTGTACTTGCCGGAGGAGCAGGAACTCGTTTGTATCCAATTACAAAAGGGGTTTCTAAACAGATGCTTCCCATTTACGACAAACCTATGATATACTATCCTATATCAGTTTTAATGTTGGCTGGTATAAGAGACATCTTGATAATATCAACCCCAGAGGATTTGCCACATTTTATGCGCTTGCTCGGCGATGGTTCCAATTTTGGAGTTAATTTTACCTATGTCGAACAACCAAAGCCTGAAGGATTGGCTCAAGCATTTATTATTGGCGAGAAGTTTATTGGCAATGATGATGTTTGTATGGTTTTAGGCGATAATATTTTTTATGGTCAAGGTTTTTCCGAATTATTGAAAACAGCCCGGAATAACGTTGTGGTGGGCAGGAAGGCAACCGTTTTTGGTTATTATGTTAACGATCCTGAACGTTATGGCGTGGCAGAATTCGACTCAACTGGTAAGGTGATATCCATTGAGGAAAAACCCAAGACACCAAAATCAAACTACGCGGTTGTAGGGTTATACTTTTATACAAACGAAGTTGTGAAAATTGCTAAAAGCATTAAGTTTTCAGCTAGAGGAGAACTGGAAATCACTAGCATAAACCAAGAATACCTAAATCAGAATAAACTGAGAGTTGAGTTAATGGGACGCGGATTTGCCTGGCTCGATACTGGCACCCACGATTCATTGACCGAAGCAAGTAATTTTGTTGAAACTATTGAACATCGACAAGGTCTTAAAATTGCTTGTTTGGAAGAAATTGGTTTTGAAAAAGGATGGTTAACCAAGGAGAAAATACTTGAGGTGGCTAAACCTATGGAAAAAAATCAGTATGGGCAGTATTTAATTAAACTTGCAAATTCAAAATAATGAGAAGTATATTAATTACTGGTGGTGCAGGGTTTATAGGATCACATGTTGTAAGGCTTTTTGTTAATAAATATCCCAGCTATAAAATTATCAATCTCGATAAATTAACGTATGCTGGAAATTTGGAGAACCTCAAGGATATTGAAGATGCTCCAAATTACAAATTTATTAAAGCGGATATATGTGATTATAACCAAATGCTCAAAATATTCGGCGATTATAATATTGATGGTGTAATCCATTTAGCCGCAGAATCGCATGTTGATCGTTCTATTACTGATCCTTTTGCTTTTGCTCAAACCAATGTAATGGGAACTTTATCTTTACTTCAGGCCGCTAAGGAGACATGGAAGGGAAATATGGAGGGTAAACTATTTTACCATATTTCAACCGATGAGGTTTACGGTTCGTTGGAGAATGAAGGTTTTTTTTACGAAACAACTCCTTATGATCCTCAGTCACCATATTCTGCTTCAAAAGCGAGTAGCGATCATTTTGTAAGGGCTTATGGAAATACATTCAAATTGCCCTATGTTATTACAAATTGTTCCAACAACTATGGCCCAAATCAGTTCCCAGAAAAGTTAATACCTCTTTTTATCAATAATATCAGGAATAATAAACCCCTACCTGTTTACGGTAATGGCGAGAATGTTCGCGATTGGTTGTATGTAATAGATCATGCCCAGGCAATCGATACCGTTTTTCATAGTGGAAAAACTGGAGAAGCATATAATATCGGAGGTTTTAATGAGTGGAGAAATATAGATCTTATTAAGGTTATTTGCCGCATGATGGATAAAAAACTAGGTCGTAATGAGGGAGAATCGGAAAAATTAATTACCTATGTTACCGATAGAGTTGGGCACGATTTACGATATGCTATATATGCTTCAAAAATCATGAATGAACTAGGATGGAAACCTTCGCTTCAGTTTGAGAAAGGTATAGAATTAACTATTGATTGGTATTTAAAAAATCAGCAATGGTTAGATAATGTTACTAGTGGTGATTACCAACGATATTATCAAGAAATGTACGAAAGGAAATAATAAATCTCTAAATATATTAGAATGTTAAACGAAAAATCGATATTAATTACTGGAGGAACAGGTTCTTTCGGTAAAAAATTTACTGAGGTTATTCTTAAGCGATATCCTGATGTTAAAAGATTAGTGATATATTCTCGCGATGAACTTAAACAATTTGAAATGTCGCAATTATATCCTGAAGATAAATTTCCTCAAGTGCGTTTTTTTATCGGGGATGTCAGAGATGGGGCTCGGTTTAAGCGAGCTTGTGAGGATATTGATGTTATTATTCATGCTGCAGCATTAAAGCAAGTTCCAGCAGCAGAGTATAATCCTGATGAATGCATCAAGACAAATATTGGCGGAGCTCAAAATATAATTGATGCGGCATTGGCTACAAATGTAAAAGTGGTTGTAGCTCTTTCAACTGACAAGGCTGCTGCTCCTGTTAATTTATATGGAGCTACAAAATTAGTGTCTGATAAACTTTTTATTGCCGCAAATAACATTAAAGGCAAAAGAGATTTAAGATTTTCTGCTGTTAGGTATGGTAATGTTATGGGATCTCGTGGGTCTGTCATTCCTTTTTTTAGAGAAAAAGCAAAAGAAGGCGTATTACCTATAACTCATAGAGACATGACAAGGTTTAATATCTCTTTAGAAGACGGAGTAGATATGGTTTTATGGGCTATAGAAAATGCACTTGGTGGAGAAATTTTTGTACCCAAAATCCCTTCATATAACATTGAAACTGTTGCAAAAGCAGTTGCTCCAAATGCAAAATTAATTGATGTAGGAATTAGACCCGGCGAAAAACTTCATGAAGAAATGATTACAGAGAGTGACTCTTATAATACCATTGAATTTGATAAGTATTTTGCAATTCTCCCTTCAGGTGCTGATAAGCTAAAGTATATCAAACATTACAATGCTTGGGAAGTTCCTGTAGGGTTTAAATATAATTCGGGCACAAATTCGGAGTGGGAAACTGTTGAATCATTAAGAGATAAGATAAAAAAGTATGTGGATCCAGATTTTAAATTCTAGAGCTATTTAATAAAGGTTATTATGAAAATATTAGCTATAACACAAGCGAGATATGGATCAACACGTCTTCCTGCAAAAGTGTTAAAGACGGTTGGCGAAAAAACTCTTCTCGAGATACATTTGGAAAGAATATTGCTATCTAAAAGGATTACTAAATTAATTGTAGCAACAACAAATGAGGACGGAGCAGAATATATAATTGACATTGCCAAGAAAAAGAATGTCAATTATTTTCAGGGATCAGTTGATGATGTTTTAAGTAGGTTTTATCATGCAGCAAAACCTGAATCTCCTGATTATATTGTTAGAATAACGTCTGATTGCCCTTTGGTTGATCCGGTTATAATTGATAAGGTCATAGATGAATGTATTAAGTCAGATTTTGATTATGTTTCTAACACTATGAACCCAACATATCCAGATGGAATAGATGTAGAAGTATTTAGATATAGTGCACTAGAACAGGCGTTTAATGAAGCTTCTCTTAAAAGTGATAGAGAGCATGTAACCCCATATATTTGGAGAAATTCTTCATATAAAGGTGGTACAGTATTTAAATCAAATAATATTGAGAATTCTATTGATTATTCAAATTATAGAATTACAGTTGATACTGATGAGGATTTTCAAGTTATTAAATCTCTTATTGAAAATTTAGGAACGAGTAAATCATGGATGGAATATATTAACTTCTTAGATGAAAATAAAAGGATAAAGGATATTAATCAACAGTACAAACGTAACGAAGGGTATACTAAATCATTACTAAACGATTAATCTGAATGTTATGGGTAAAGGACAAAAATTATATGAAGAAGCCAAGAAAATAATTCCTGGAGGAACTCAATTACTATCTAAAAGACCCGAGCAACTTCTACCAGACCAGTGGCCTGCTTATTATTCTAAAGCTAAAGGGTGTGAGGTCTGGGATTTAGATGGGAACAAATACATTGATATGAGTTACATGGGCATAGGGGCTTGTACATTAGGATACGCTGATGACGATGTTGATGCTGCTGTTATTAAAGCGATTAATAATGGTAGTATGTGTACATTAAATGCACCCGAAGAGGTTGAATTAGCAAATCTAATGATTAAACTTCATCCCTGGGCTCAGATGGTAAGATTTGCAAGGGGCGGGGGAGATGCAATGTCTGTTGCTGTTCGGATCTCTAGAGCGTCTACAAAAAAAGACATAATTCTATTTAGTGGATATCATGGTTGGCATGATTGGTATTTATCTGCGAATTTATCAGATAATAAAGCCTTAGATGGACAGCTATTGCCAGGGCTAAGTCCGGTGGGTGTTGCTCGAAGTATGAAAGGAACTTCTTACCCATTTTTTTATAATAGTAAAGAAGAGTTGTTGGCTTTAACCAAAAAATATGGAGATAAAATTGGCGGGATTGTTCTTGAGGCGATTAGAAATATGGATCCAGATAAGGAGTTCCTTGCCACAGTAAGAGGTGAGGCCGATAGATTAAATGTACCATTAATTGTTGATGAGGTTTCTAGTGGCTTCAGATTAAACACAGGAGGTGCTCATTTAGTCTTAGATTTTGAACCAGATATTGCTGTATTTGCAAAGGGTATTAGCAATGGTTACCCTATGGGGGTAATCATTGGTAAGTCAAAATACATGGATGCTGCTCAAGATTCATTTATTAGTAGTACTTATTGGACTGAAAGAATTGGACCTGTTGCAGCAATTGCAACAATTGAAAAAATGCTAAAGTTTAAGGTTCAGGATCATATGGTGAATTGTGGAAAAAAGATTCAAAAAGGATGGTTGGAATTAGCGGAAAAGCATAATTTTAGAATACATGTTGGAAGTATGTACCCTATGAGTCATTTTGATTTTGAAGATAATAAATTAGTGCTCAAAACCTTATTTACTCAGGAAATGTTGTCTAGGGGCTTTTTGGCAACAAATTCATTCTATGCTTGTTATGCTCATAAGAAAGAGCATATCGAAGCATATTTAGTGGTTGTTGATGAGGTTTTTGAACTTATTTCTAAAGCAATTAAAGAGGGTAATCCTGAAAAATATTTAAAGGGACCTGTTTGTCAATCTGGATTTAAAAGACTATCCTAGAAGCAAAACAACTAATACGATGAAATCATGAAGACTTTTTCTAAAGAGTTTAAAATTGGCAATCGATATATAGGACATGGATATCCAGCATATATGATTGCAGAGATTGGAGCAAATTTTGATAAAAGTATTGATAAAGCCAAACGATTAATTGATGCTGCGAAAGAAGCCGGTGCTGATTGTGCAAAGTTTCAAACCTTCAAAACTGAGAAAATAGTTTCAGAGGGCGGTTTCTCTAGGATGCAACTTAAAGGAGTGCACGGTTCTTGGGGAAAAACTGTTAGCGAGGTTTTTAAAGAAGCAGAATTTCCTGTAGAATGGCATTATGAGATTGCAGATTATTGCAAAAAGGTTGGAATTGATTTTTCAACATCTCCTTATTTTAAAGAAGCAGTTGATTTATGCGTAGATTTAAATGTGCCGTTCATAAAAATTGGATCGGGAGAAATAACTTGGCTTGAGATGCTCGATTATATTGCTCGCAAAGGGAAACCATTAATGCTTGCAACAGGTGATGCAACAATGTCTGAGATTGATGAAGCTGTCAGAACAATTGAAGCAACTGGAAATAATAATCTGGTCTTGATGCAATGTATAACAAACTATCCATCAAAAATTGATAGTGCTAATGTGAATGTTTTAAAAACCTATCAATCTGCATTCGATATTTTGACAGGTTATTCTGATCATTCTCCAGGGCCTGTAGTTGCTTTAGCCTCAATTGTTTTGGGTGGATGTGTTATCGAAAAACACTTCACATTGAATAAAGCAGACAAAGGACCGGATCATCCTCATTCAATGACTCCTTCCGAATTTAGGTTAATGGTTGACTATGTTCGTGAAATAGAAAGAGCTATGGGTAGTACTAGAAAGGAAATTGTTGAGGAGGAAGGAGAAACAGTGTATGTTCAGCGACGCTGTTTATATGCAAAGAAGGATATTATTAAAGGGCATATAATGACTGAAGAAGATATTGTCGTGCTGAGACCAGCCCTTGGTATTGCTCCTAAATATAAGAGTATTATTGTTGGCAAAACTGCAAAGGTTGATATCAAAATGGGAGATCCTTTATTCTGGGATAATTTCTAATGCTTACTGAACGAGAGAAATTTATATCAATTGTTGATAACGATTTACTATCTCCTTCAGATGCAATAATCTTGCTTGAAGGAGATGGTTTTAACCGTTACTCACATGCTGTTGATTTGTATAAAAAAGGTTTTGCTCCATTGATACTTTTTAGTGGTGCAATTGTGAATTATCAGTATGGAAGTTTTCCATTTTCTGATATCAAAGGAAAAATAATTGACTCAGGTGTAAATGAGAACGATTTAATACATGAAGACGTTTCGTTAAATACGAAGGAACAGGCCGATCAAGTTATCAAAATTGCTTTTGAAAAAAAATGGACTAGATTAATATTAGTTGCTTCATGTGAACACCAGTATAGAGCTTATTTAACTTTCCTTCGTCCAATAATTGATTTCAAGACTAATATTGTTCTTTTCAATTCTTCCCCAAGAAATCTTTCTTGGTTTGAAGTATCTGAATGGGGAATTCGATATGAACGGATGAATCAAGAATTTGAGAGGATTAATAGTTACACAGAGTTAGGGCATTTAGCAACTTATAAAGAAGCAATAGATTACCAGAGATGGAAGGAAAAAATAATTTTGAAAAGGTAACCCAATTATTCGGCGAGAATTTTATTGGACCGAAAGAACTAGCTTCTATAGGAGGCAGACTACCTCTTGATATTCCATCGGTTATCCCACCAATTAATTATAGTTCAGAACTTTTAGAGGCTAAGTCAAAGGATTATTTACTGATACTTACCGTTCCCAATTTTATTGATGGCTCTTCGGTTAATATTTTTAATTTGCGTAATCACTTTGGCGTGAATCCAGATATATATGAGCCATGTTTTTATAATCAGGATTGGTATTTAAAGGAACCATTTATTATGAACCCCGTTGATTTGAAATGGGTTCTTGTAAGAAAGGTCGTGTTTAATGATACTCGAGCTGTTGATCCAAAGATATTAACTGAAAGGTTTGTTTTACCAAAGGCTATTACTTGTTGCTACATTTTCTTTGTTTATAATCTAGTTAGGGGTGAATATTTATGGCCATATGATTTTTTATGGTGTTCAGATTTAGATCATAATGGTGATAAAATTTATGTTGGAAAATATTATGATGTTGATGGGGTAAATAAAAATGGTTTTAGTATCCATCGGCATTTATCTTTAAGAAATTGTTATGCTGCAATTGACTCTTATTAATTGAGTTTTATGGAAGGATTTAAAATTACTATATATCCCAAGATCAATCATTTTACTTATCTAATTGATGTATTGATTATTTTCTTGAATATTTCCAATACGTATACAATTATCCCTTTTTTACTTTTCACAAGAATGCTTAGTGTAAATTCAGGGATAATCTTCTTAATTAATATTGTTTATTTGTTGTTAAGATTTAAAGGTAAAATTAACTTGCCTTCAATCAATGATAAACTTTTATATATATATGTAATTATTTGTTCATTAAATTTTATTTTTTCATTTTACACCCAAACATTTATCCTTGGATTTGTTCCTTTAGTCTTAGTGTCTATAAGTTTTTATATTCTTTTATTAAATTTGTTTATAGATTACAAAAAGAAATATGATTTTTTTGTTTCAACTAATCTTATTATTAAAGGCTATATCTGGCTTTGTATTTATGCTATTTCTATTGTTTTATTTTTTTTGATTTTAATTGAAGTATTTAATTTTAATCCTCAATTTAATAATGTTAACTCAGAGAGTTTTGATATAATTAAAGATAATACTACAAGAACAACCTCTGTTTATTATTTTCCCTATAATTTATCACTAATAATTACTAACTCAATTCATCGTTTACCTTTTTTTCATAGTAAGGGAACGATTACAAGTATATTTCATGAACCTCACACAATGACTTTTGTAGTGTTTCCATCATTTTTCCTTCTTTTTTATTTGATAAAGCAAAGACTTAAAAGAATATTTTTAGTAATAGTTTTTCTGATTTTCCTACTTGCAGCGGCATCAACTATGAATATATTTGCTTTTTTGCTTACTATTTTAATAGGACTGATGATTAAGTATAAAAAGATTTCTTTAATAATTTTTTCAATATTTATCTCTGTTTGTCTATATTTATACACAAGTAGTCTCCCTATTGTTGATTTAATTAAATTCAAGATTTCATCAGGGTCAAGTTCCTATTCATTATCTACCTTAAAATTCGCATTTACCCCAATTACTTTATTTGGAACGAATTTCTTTGACATATCATATGCAAAACATAGTGGCGTTATAAGTTCAGAAAATAATGTCGGATTTATTTTATTTTTTTTAAATATTTTTTTCCTTATATTATTTATTTATCAGATTTTATATTTGTTGTTCTCCAAAACTAAATATAGTTTTTTTGTAGGATTATTTGCTTCATATTTCTTTATTCACTCGGTTAAATTAACAATGACTACATACTCTCTAACTTTCTTGATTTTTGTGATATTTATTGTTTCTACTTTTTATTGCGAGATTAAAAGTACTAAAAGTATGGTTTTGCATAACATAGAAAATAGCCAGTGATCTCATTCTGTTAATTAACTATTTTAGAAAATGATTAAATATATATTATATATCTTAAGAAATAAGATCGTTGTTTACGTTCTAACCAGATACCTAGTTTTATTTATAGGATTTATTTCATCAAT
The DNA here is from genome assembly GCA_050180705.1 of Bacteroidales bacterium. Taxonomy (GTDB): domain Bacteria; phylum Bacteroidota; class Bacteroidia; order Bacteroidales; family Tenuifilaceae; genus SB25. Next base: position 134,956 of record JBFXDX010000008.1, read on the forward strand.
ATTTTTAGCGGCGAGATTAGGTCCATATTATCTTGGGATATGGGGATTTATATTGTTGTTGTTGAATTATTTCCAATACTTCGACTTTGGAATATCAGATTCCACTACCGTGCTTCTTGTTCAATTCAAAGATGATTCAACTAAAACGAAGAATCTTGAAACGAATTCAATTATTTTAACTTCATTTTTAAATTCATCAATAGTTTTGTTATCAATTCTATACTATCTTTATCCATTTTCATTATTTGATAAATATAATATTGATCATTTATTTTATTTTATTTGTTTAATTGCCATTTTAGTAAATTATAACAAATTGTTTTTTAAAGTATCGAGAGTTAAAGGAAAGATTTTTGAGATTGGTTTTTATCAGTCTATTATAGTTTTATTAGTTTTTATAGTTCTATTTTTCGCTAGAGAACGTAAATTGCTTTTATATTTGGTTGGGGCTTATATCATCGGGCATGTATTTTCAATGTTTTTCTTTTTTAAATCTGGAAATATTGTAATTTCTGGAAAACCTAATTTAAAAGATAGTTTTACGATAATTAGTAAAGGCTTTTTACTTTTTATTTATAATCTTTTTTTCTATTTAATTTTATTGTCCACAAGAACCATTATTAGCACCTATTACTCTGTGGAAGAATTCGGATATTTTACACTTTCTTTTACCTTGGCAAATGCTATATTACTTATTCTTGACGCTTTTACAATTTTAATTATTCCTAAAGCATTAGATAAGTTTTATTCAGAAGATGTAAATGTAATAGAGAATACTCTTCGTTTAATTAAATTAAATTATGTATATGTTTCATATGGGTTAATGTTTCTTACTGTTATTTTTTTTGCCATATTATTAGTTTTTTTACCAAAATTTTACATAGCATTTAAGGTTATAAATATCTTATCCTTATCAATTGTTTTTTCAACCAATTCTTTTGCATATTCTATGTACCTTAGAGCTATTAATAAAGAAAATATTCTTGCTATGATATCATTTTTTTCATTCATTATCAATATTGTTGTTGCAATAATTTTGGCTAAATTTTTTAAAGTTAATTTTTCTTTTATATCTTTATCTATATTGTTAAGTTATTTATTTTTCGCTTCGATGTGTGTGTATTTTGGAAAAAGGTCGATTTACAATGAAGTTACTTTTAAATCAATTTTATCTGAAACTTTGTCTATTAATTTATTAGTCCCTATTGTTTTATTAATAATAATTACAATTTTTGATTTACGGATTATAATTTTTGTTCCCTTTTTATCTTTTGTTTTTTTGAATTTTAAGTTTTTGAAACAAATTTTTGTTTCTTCTAAACAGGTTTTATTCAATTCAAAAATCTTTGATATTAATTAAATTATTTTATTATGTTGTTTGATATTGATAGAAAATCTTCAGATTCAGTTGCAGCTATTGATGATCGAGGTGGTATTATAACTTATGGACAGATATTATATTTTTATGAATCAATTGCTAAAATTATTGATACCAGAGAGGTTATATTTTGTTTATGTGAAAATACAATTGGCTCTCTTGTAGGTTATATTTCATTTTATCAAAATAAAGATGTAGTACTGCTTTTAGGTGCAAGCATTGATAGGGAATTGTTAAGTGAGTTGATATTTATTTATAAACCCTCATATCTGTGGTTTCCCGAGCGTCTAATAAATGAGTTCAATGTAGATGTTGTTACACGTAATTATGGGTTTCTATTAGCAAAAACATCTAATAAGAAGTATCCTATTCATGAAGATTTGTCTCTGCTACTTACCACATCAGGTTCGACAGGAAGTCCAAAATTAGTTAGGTATAAGTATGGTAATATTGAGTGCAATGCAAAAGCCGTAGCTGAGGTTTTTAATTGGACTGCAGACGAAAGAGCTATATGTGAATTACCTATGCAATATTCTATGGGTTTAAATGTTATTAATAGTCATTTGTATTCAGGTGGAACAGTTTTACTTGTTTCAAATAGTTTAACAAGTCCATTTTTTTGGAAATTTATAAGGGAACAAAAAGGAACAAGTTTTACAGGAGTACCATTTAGTTATGAAATTCTTAATAAGTTAAGATTTACTCAAATGAGTTTACCCTATTTAAAAACTATTGCTGCAGGGGGGGGAAAATTATCAGATAATTTATTTGTAAAACTTTCAGAATATGCTCAAATAAATGGCAAAAGATTCTTTGCTACATTTGGCACGACTGAAACGTCAGCAAGGATGTCCTATTTACCGCCAGATTTAGCAATGTCAAAAACAGGTAGTGTAGGTATCCCAATTCCTCGTAGTGAAATGTTTTTAATTAATGAACTTGGTAATAGAATTGATGAAAGTAATATTGAAGGTGAATTGTGTTATAGGGGATCCAATGTTACTATGGGGTATGCATTTTGTAAAGAGGATTTAGCAAAAGGCGACGAATTCAATGGAGAATATCGAACTGGTGACATAGCACGTAAAGATTTAGATGGTTTTTTCTACATATTAGGGAGAAAAAAGAGATTTTTGAAACTTTTCGGGTTGAGGGTTAGTCTTGATCAATGTGAAAGGCTGATAAATGAAAAATTTCAGACCGAATGTGGTTGTACAGGTGATGACAATAGAATGGATATTTTTATCGAAAATAGTGCTATAACAGAGGATGTTAAATCTTTTATAAGTTATAAAACAAAATTACCACCATCAGTGTTTAATGTTATGTTTATTGAATCCCTGCCTAGAAATACTTCTAAGAAAATAATTTATAGTTTACTAAAATAAAATCTTGAACTTTTATGAGAAATATTGCTATTTATGGAGCAGGTGGTTTTGGAAAAGAATTAGCATGCCATATTAGGAGGATTAATAATGATGTACCAAAATGGAATATTATTGGTTTTTTTGATGATGGAATAGAAAAGAATACATTGATATCAAATTATGGAAAGGTTTTGGGAGGGGTAGATGATTTGAATAATTGGAAGGAACCTATAGATATTGCGATTAGCATTGGTTCTCCAAAGGTTCTTAAGTCAGTTGTTGAAAAGATTATAAATCCCTATGTTAGTTTTCCCAACATTGTATCTCCAGGAATAAGGTTCAATGATATAGATACATTTAAAATAGGCATTGGCAACATTCTAAATAGCGATTGCATTATTTCTTGTGATGTTTCAATCGGAGATTTTAATATTCTAAATGGTTTTGTGGCTTTGGGGCATGATGTAACCGTTGGTTCTTTTAATACTTTTATGCCATCAGTCAGGATTTCTGGCGAAGTAAATATTGGAAATGTTAATTTTTTTGGAGTCGGCTCAATTGTATTACAGCAAATAGATATTGGAGATAATGTTAGGTTGGGTGCTGGTAGTGTCCTATTAAAAAAACCGAAGAATGGTCAACTTTACATGGGCAATCCTGCAAAGTTGCTAGATTTAGGAATTATATAGTTATTTTAATGTCAATTTTCTTTACATTTGTAGATTAACTAGATTTATTAAATTTTAAAAATATAAATTATGGAGATTAATAAGTTTATTGAACTATTTGCAAATCAACTTGACGAAGTTGATATTAATGATTTGACCTTTACAACCAAATTCCGCGAAATTGAAGGGTGGAGTTCTATTGTTGCTTTGTCTGTTATTGCTATGGTGGATGAAGAGTATAGTGTTGTCCTTAAAGGAGAAGATATTCGCAATTCAAACACAATAGAAGATATTTACAATATTGTTAAATCAAAGAAAAATAACGTATAAGTGCAATCCAGATTATTAGATCAAAAGGTTTGCTTGGTTACGGGAGCTGCTAGAGGTATAGGAAGAGCAATTTCAGAGAAATATGCCGAAGAGGGAGCCATAGTTTACGCAAACGACATAAATACTGAGGATATGAATCAGTGGGCTGCTGAATGTAGCTATAAATACCAAACAATTGTAAAACCAATTTGCTTTGATATATGTGATTTTGCAGCAGTTAAGGAATCAGTTATACATATAAAGAATGAAACGGGAAGAATCGATGTTCTTGCAAATAATGCAGGTATAGTTTCATATGAGTTGCTGGGAATGATTGATTTTAATTTACTTCGAAAGATGTTTGAGGTAAATGTCATATCAATGATTAATTTGATTCAACTAGTATCTCGTATAATGGTTAGACAAAAAGATGGTTCAATTATTAATATGGCGAGTGTAGTCGGAGTCAGTGGCGCTAAGGGACAATTATCATATTCTGCAACAAAAGGAGCGGTTATTTCTATTACAAAATCTGCATCTAAGGAATTGTCCGAGCATAATATTAGAGTTAATGCGATTGCGCCGGGCATGGTTGCAACAGAAAGACTAAAGAAAATCATGGAGTTAAAATTTGAAGATAGAAAAAATGATATTGGATTAGGACGTTTAGCTTTACCTGAGGAGATTGCAGATGCCTTTTCTTTTTTTGCTTCTGATCGCTCGAAGTATATTACAGGACAGATTCTTACTATTGATGGCGGTTTAATTTTATAAAAATTTTAAAAAAGTTGAAAATGAGTAATCTTGATAAGTACAATTTAATATTTGGTGAAGTTTTTTCAATTTCTGAAAACCTTATTAATGATCAGTTTACAAATGAAAGTGCAGAAAATTGGGACTCAATTCGTCATTTGAGTTTGATTACTGCCATAGAAGATTCTTTTGATATAATGTTAGATACAGAAGATATCTTAGGTTTCACATCTTATTTAATTGGTAAGCATATTTTAATGGAGAAGTATAAAATAAATTTTTAGACAAAAATATGGCGTTATTTAACATTAAAAATATATCCATTAGAGGTGTTTCAGCTGCAGTTCCCAATAATAGGGTCAACACATATGAATTTGATTTTTTTACACGTGAAGAGGCTGATGTATTTATCAATACTGTAGGAATTGAGAATAGATACATGGCAACAAATGAAGTTTGTGCTTCTGATTTATGTTTTTATGCCGCTGAAAAACTTATTATGGATTTGGGTTGGAGTAAGGACGACATTGGTATATTAGCATTTGAATCAGTTACTGCAGATTATAGAACTCCTCCGACTTCATGCATTTTGCAAGATAGACTAGGGTTACCCGAAAGTTGTTTCACCCTTGATATGCCCATGGGATGTTGTGGTAGCATGTATTCTTTAACTGTTATTGGAAGCATGATGTCTGCAGGTACTGTGCGTAAAGCGTTGCTTCTCACTGGTGATACTATTACGAGAATGTCTTCTCCTAAGGATAAAAGTAGGGTACCATTATTTGGGGATTCCGGAACAGTTATTGCTTTAGAATATGACGAGAATGCTTCAGAAATAGTTGTAGACTTTTATACTTCAGGTCTGGGTTATAAATCGCTAATTACACCTCATAGCGGATTTCGTCATCAGGTTACACCTGATTCATTCAAATATGAGGATTTTGGAAACGGAATTGTAAGAGCTCCTGTGCATTCAGTAATAAACGGAATGGATGTTTTTGCTTTTGCAATATCTAAGCCACCAAAGAGTATAGTTGAAATGTTAGATTATTATATGATTGATAAAGATAAAGACATTGACTACTTTTTGATTCATCAGGCCAATAAAATGATTGTAGATAGAGTTGTGAAGAAAGCAAAACTCGATCCTGAAAAGGTACCAATGAATTTAAAAGATTTTGCTAATTGTGGAGGAGCATCTATTCCTTTATTGATGGTAACAAATTTGCAGAAAGATTTACAGGAACGCCATTTGTCATTACTTTTATCGTCTTTTGGGCTTGGTTTAACATGGGGAACCATGATAATGAAGACAAAGCCAATGGTTATTTCCGATTTATTATTTGTATAATCTAGAAAAAATGCGTGTTATTTATAATACTTGTGTAGCAGATCCTTGGGCTCTAGTTGCAAAAAAATTAAAAGAAGATTATGGCTATGAACCAGTATATTGGGTTGGATACGAAGGTGCTTTTGATAATTCTGGAGATATAATACCTAGAATGTTTCCTAATGTGATATTTCAATCATTCTGGGATGCGTGGAAAGGAATTTTTCCTACTATTATTAAAGAAGAATACTCTAAGAACTATATAGATATTGATTTTTTACGAAACTTCTCGCTCCATGAACTGTTGGCTCTAAAAATGATGGATAGGATGGATTATGATCGGTATAGTTTTAATTTTATGGAACGAGAACGTCATTTTCTTAATCTTGTCAAGTATTGGAGTGCAGTAATTAGTGTTACTAAGCCAGATGTTGTTATAAGCGCAGTTCTTCCTCATCGTGTTTATGATTATGTATTATATGCATTATGTAAGTATCATAATATAAAATATGTTTGTTTTCAGTATACCCTTTGCAATGAAAGAGTGTTTGCTGTACCTGATATTTTCTCAATAGGAAATATTTTTGACAATGATTACAAGAATTTTTTAACAATAAATATTGAAAAAAATGAACTTCCTGAGGAAGTTTTGAACGTTTTTGAGAAGGTTAAATCTGACTATAGTATTGCTCGGCCATCATATATGAGAACGCATGATGTAATGGATAAAAAAGCTTCAAGACTCACCTTTTTGGTAAAGAGGTTTTTAAATCACCCTATTTCAAATGGATTTATGAAAAAAGGAATTCATGCAACATATTACAAAAATAAAAAATATAGTATCGAGGAAACACATTTTAGTTTACTTGAGTACACTTTAAAGAAGAAAAAAACATTTAAACAAAATAAATATATTAAAAAGCATTATGACTCATTAACATCTTTGCTCAGTTATGATGTTCCGTATATAATTTTTTTCCCACATTATCAGCCAGAGGCAACAACATCGCCTGGCGGAGATATTTTTGTAAATCAAAAGTTGTGTATTGAAACTTTATTAAAAAATACACCGGATAATTTTTATATTTATTATAAAGAACACCCAAATCAGTTTATGTCGCATATGGAAGGACATACTAGTAGAATAAAAGAGTACTATGACGATTTAGTTTCTGATCCTAGGGTGAAACTTGTTCCTTTTGAAATAGATTCGTATACTTTGATTAAAAATGCAAAAGCAGTTTCTACAGTAACTGGAACAGTAGGCTGGGAGGCTATGGTACAACAAAAGCCAGTTATCATTTTTGGTATTATATGGTACGAGAAATATTCAGGAGTATTGAGAGTTACAGATGATACATCCGCCTCTAAAATCACCACGTTTATTGAAAATTATAAATATGATGAACAAGATTTACTTGCTTATTTATTGTCGTTTACAAAAAATACTGTGAGAGCCTATCACTATGTTGACCTTAAAAATCAGGTTAACATCGATGAGCAAGAGTGTGTCGATAATCTTGTAAAGGAAGTTTTACGTGTTTCAAATCTTTGACTATTGAATTAGATGAATCCATTTAGTTTAGAAGGGAAAATTATAATAATTACAGGAGCATCTTCTGGAATTGGGCAACAATGTGCCATAAGTTGTAGCCAGATGGGAGCTAGAGTTGTTTTAATTGCAAGAAATGCTTTGAGACTACAAGAAACTCTAAATAAAATGGACAATAGAGGTGTTCATGTTGTATGTCCATTGGATCTGACTGATTATAATAAGGTGTCTGAGGTTATTTCTGAAATTGCCAAAAAAATTGGGCCATTTCATGGTTTGATTAATTGTGCAGGGATGTCTTCTATTAATCTTTTAGATTTTACAAATATTGATAAGTTAAATCAAATTTTTTCTACAAATGTTTTTTCTTCATTTTTATTAACTAAGGAGGTTTGTAAAAAAGGACGATTTTCAAAGGAAGGAGGGGCTATTATTTTTATATCATCAATAATGGGAATTGTAGGTGACAGTGCGAAATCATTGTATAGCATGACAAAGGGGGCATTAATTTCGGGCGTTAAATCATTGGCTTGCGAATTAGCACATAAAAAAATAAGGGTAAATTGTATATCCCCAGGTGCAATAATAACACCTATAAATGAAGACTTATCCTATATTACAGATCATGAAGAAAGAAAGTTGTTAGAGCAAAAGCATTTATTAGGATTCGGTGAAACAACTGATATAGCCAATGCTTGTATATTTTTATTGTCTGATGCAGCTAGGTGGGTTACTGGTAGTAATTTGATTGTTGATGGTGGGTATACAGCAAAGTAAATGAAGATTCATCAAGTTATAAATTCATTTTATAGTTCAAATTCTTATATTTTATATAATGACACAAATGATGCATATATAGTTGATTGTGGTGATACTAGCCAAATTATTAGTTGGTTGTTAGAAAAAAAAAAGACATTAAAGGCTATATTTATAACTCATACTCATTTTGATCATATTTATGGTTTAAATGATTTGCTTGAAGTGTATAAAGATCTATTTGTTTATACTTCCTATTTTGGGAAGGAAGCTTTGTTTGATTCAAGAAAGAACATTTCTTTTTATCATGAACAAGAATTTTATTTTCAATATAAGCAAGTCGAAATAGTCGAAGATAGAACTGTGTTATCTTTGTGGGATGGTATAGAATTAAGAGTATATGAGACAAAGGGGCATGATAAAAGTTGCTTGACGTATGCTATTAGTGATTATCTTTTTACTGGAGATTCTTATATTCCTAGGCTTAAAATCGTAACAACACTCCCCAATTCAGATAAAGGTGACGCAATAAAATCGGAACGATTAATAAAGTCATTAATAAATGGGAATACTATTGTCTGTCCAGGTCACGGAGAAATAATGAAAAATAAATGATATTATGAAAATAAGACGACATTTATGGGATTTTTTATCAAAACTATATCCATTTGTACTTATGAAAGTTTATGGTGTAAATTTGGGTTCAAATGTAAGAATATCCTATAAGGCAAAGTTAGATTTGAGTATAAACCCGAAAGGAATTTTTATTGGAAATAATACATGGGTGCTTGCAAGTGCTTGTATTTTAGCGCACGATTATTGTCGAGGAAAAAATGGTAAAGGTAAGAGATACACAACAATAATTGGAAATAACTGTGTAATTGGTATAAACAGTATTATTATGCCAGGTGTAAGAGTTGGTAATGAGGTTATTGTTGCCAGTGGAGCCATAGTTACAAAGGATGTTCCTGATAATTGTGTTGTAGCAGGAAACCCAGCAAGGATAGTTAAAGTTGATATTCATATTGATGAAAGAGGACAATTGATTTAGATTATGTATAAACACTTTTTTAAGAGAATATTTGATTTCTCATTTGCATTTATTGTTTTAATTATTTTGTTGCCAATAATTTTAATCTTAGTAGTAGTTATTAAAATCCAGCAAGGTGGTAGCATATTTTATATCCAGGAAAGGCCTGGGCGTCATGGTAGAATTTTTAGGGCGTTAAAATTTAAAACAATGACTGATACTAAAGATCAGTATGGAAAATTATTACCAGATAAAGATCGAATTACAATATTAGGTTCCTTCATGCGTTCCACATCTTTAGATGAATTACCGCAATTACTGAATATTGTCAAAGGCGATATGGCAGTTGTAGGTCCTAGACCACTATTGGTAAAGTATTTACCAATATACAACGAATTTCAAAACAGAAGACATGAAGTTCGTCCTGGAATAACTGGTTGGGCGCAAGTAAATGGAAGGAATAACATTTCGTGGACAAGAAAATTTGAATTTGATGTATGGTATGTAGATAATCTATCTTTTTGGTTAGATATAAAGATTATTGTGTTAACAGTAAAGAAGGTTATTAAAAGAGAAGGTGTTTCTAAAGAGGGATTTGCAACAACTGAAGCATTTAATGGGAAAAATTAATTTTTGTTTAATATGAATTCTAAGATTTGGTTATCTTCACCACATATGGGAGGTGGTGAGGTGAAGTACATAAATGAGGCATTTGATACTAACTGGGTGGCTCCACTTGGCCCTAATGTCAATTGTTTTGAGAGAGATTTGGCAAGTTATGTAGGTGTAGATCACTGTGCTGCTCTAGTTTCAGGAACCTCAGCTATTCATTTAGCATTAATAATACTAGGCGTTAAACAAGGTGATGAGGTTATTTGTCAGTCATTTACTTTTTCGGCTACTGCAAATCCAATTGCATACCAAGGAGCAACTCCTGTTTTTGTTGATAGTGAGCCTGATACTTGGAATATCGATCCTGAATTACTTGAAACTGCTATTAAGGATAGGATTAGAAAAGGGAAAAAACCTAAAGCAATATTTGTAGTTCATTTGTATGGCATGCCTGCAAAAATGAATGAAATATTGTCAATATCAAACAAGTATGAGATTCCAGTAGTTGAAGATGCTGCTGAAGCACTTGGAAGCAGATATCATGGTGTTAATTGTGGAGCACTTGGTTTAATGGGGGTTCTTTCTTTTAATGGAAATAAAATAATTACAACTTCAGGGGGAGGTGCCTTGCTGTCAAACAACGAAGAGTATATAAAAATGGCAAGATTTCTTTCTACTCAGGCAAGAGATAAGGCTCCTCATTATCAGCATTCTCATATTGGATATAACTATAGAATGAGTAACATTGTCGCAGGGATTGGTCGAGGACAATTGGAAGTGATTGAAAATAGAGTAGAGCAACGACGCTTGATCAACAAGTTTTATAGAGAATTATTAAATAATTTTGATGGCATTAGTTTTCATACGGAAAAGGAAAATACTAAATCTAATTATTGGCTAACCTCTATACTTATTGATCCTAAGAAGACAAATGGAGTAACACGGGAGGACATTAGGTTAGGTCTAGAGGAAGATAATATAGAGAGCCGTCCACTATGGAAACCTATGCATCTTCAACCTATATTCTCTGGTGTTCCTGTTTATGAAAATGGATTTTCGGAAAAGGCTTTCGAGATAGGACTTTGTTTACCATCAGGTTCCAATTTAACCGAAGAAGAAAAAGAAAGGATATCGAACTCAATATTTTCAGTTCTAAAAAGGTAAATTAATTTATATGCAATGTAATTTTAATTTAAAAGATAGGATTAGAATTGAATTATTGATTTCTTTTATTCTATTATTTATTTTAAGATTGGCTATTCCCCAATATGTAAAATTTATTTTATTATCATTATTTCTTGTTTCTTTAATATATGCATTATATTTTTTTCTTAAAAGATATAGGGTATTTGGAAAGGATTATTTCAGATATAATACGCCAATCATTGTTGTTTTTATCTTTTATTTTATTTCATTTATTTTAACAGACGATAAACAGTTACAGTTATGGAAGGATGGTTTTAATGTTTTTCTTGTTTTATTATTTTATATATTTACATTTGTATTTATATTTAATATAAATGAATTTAGTTTAATATTCAAGCGTTTACCAAGATATATTATTATTATTGGAGGATTTGTTGTTTTTTTTAGTACATTAAAATTTTTGTTTCAAAATATTGGAATAAAATTTGATTTTTTATTTGTTGAAGGTTTTGGATATCCCATAGGAACATCATTGTCAGTTGATTATAATTTTTATGCATTGTTTTGTTTGTTAGTTTTATTTTTTTCTTTTCCGTACTTCTTTTCTAATTATTCTTTTATTATAAGAATATTGATTCAAATTGCTACGTTTACTCTATTTTTATGTATTTTTCTATCAGTCTCGCGGAGAGGATTAATAATCGAATTTTCTTTGTTTTTTATTGGAATAATTTTATTCATATCATCTTTTTTTAAACAAAATAAATTAATTAATTTTCGAAAAAACACTTTCTTAATAATTATACTATCAATAATTTTTGGATTTTCATATTATTATTTCTTGTATGAAATTCCAGTTAGTAAGAGGAATCAATTTATCAATACTTCAATATTTGATTATAATGAAGTTAAAGGGTATTTGGATATTCATACCTATCGAGGGCGAACTATTATCAATAATAATGTAAGTTACAAGGATGCGTCTGATAGGTTATGGCTAAGTAAAATAGATCCTAAAAATCCATATACTGGTTGGGCCAATGGTAATTATATCATAGTTAATCCATTAACAGGGAATAATGTTGAAATTGTTCCTGAAGGTGCTGTTGGTGCTAGTGTAGGTAAGAATTCAGGTAGTCGTGTTGAAGGTAGTTATGCTTATTATGAATCGAGGTTGTTTGATAAAGTAATTCAACCTAGAAGAAAATATACAGTTTCTTTGTATTGTTATGTTTCTCCAGATTTTGATGGTGATAATGTAAGGATCGGTGTATTAGGGAATTTCAAAACAATTAGTTTTTTGAACTATGATTTAAGCAGGAAGGGTATCTGGCAGAAGTTGTTTTATAATTTTCAGGCAGACTCTATTGCTCCTATTCGCGCATATTTGTTTTTAATTAAGCGTAATGTGAAAAATCTTGATAGTTTAAAGGGACACATTATTTTTTCTTATCCAGATGTAGATTCAGTCAGATTACCTTCCGATATGTCTATTGTGTTTAATAATTTCAAAAAAAATGATTTAGAAGAATTAAATGATTTAAAGGTTGTTAGGATCGAAAAAACGAAAATAAGATTTAAAGTTTATAAATCTTCATTGTTTTTATTTGAATTTGATGAACAAAAAGATCAAAACCACGATTCATTAATTAATATGACTGGTAGTAATTTTAGAAAGGATATGATTAATGACTATTTCTCTGGATCTAGGTTAGACCGTTGGCGTTATGCTGTTTACTTATATCGGTATGAATATAAGTGGTGGCAGAAGATTATTGGCGGCGGGTTCGGTTATACCCGGAAGTTTGCAAAAGAATTCAATGATCCAGATGAATATGATTATCCGCATAATCCTTTCTTAGGTGTTCTTTTATACTCTGGTATATTGGGACTTATAGCATATATTTGGTTTTTATATAAGGCCGTCTTCTATTATTGGATTTATCGTAAGGAGTATTGGACTTTGGGTTTGGCTTTCTGTGCATCGTTCTTTTTTGCTTTTTTTAGTGCGAATACTCCATTTGATCCTGCTATTATGGGAATTTTGACCATATTACCTTATTTTATACATTATTATACTTTAAAGGAACAAAATGCAGCCAATGAGTAAAAGAGCATTAATTACAGGAATAACAGGTCAGGATGGTTCATATTTGGCCGATTTATTGCTAGAAAAGGGATATGAAGTTCATGGTGTAATTCGTAGATCTTCATCATTCAACACTCATCGAATTGATCATCTTTATAAGGATAGGCATAATAAGGACGTAAAATTATTTCTCCATTATGGAGATATGACAGATTCCAGTAACTTGAATAGGTTGTTGGAAAAAATAGAGCCGCAAGAGATATATAATCTTGCAGCGCAAAGCCATGTAAAAGTTTCCTTCGAAGTGCCTGAGTATACGGCCGAGGTTGATGGTATTGGTACTTTACGTTTTTTAGATGCCATTAAGGACACTGGCCTTAAAACAAAGTTTTACCAAGCATCTACTAGTGAATTGTATGGTTTGGTGCAGGAAGTCCCACAAAGTGAGAAAACTCCATTTTATCCAAGAAGTCCTTATGGTGTAGCAAAATTGTATGCTTATTGGATAACTGTTAATTATCGCGAGGCATATAATTTGTTTGCATGTAATGGAATTCTATTTAATCACGAATCACCTAGGCGAGGAGAAACGTTTGTTACTAGAAAAATAACTGTAGCAGCGGCAAAGATTAAGGCAGGATTACAGGATAAACTCTATTTAGGCAATTTGGATTCCAAGCGTGATTGGGGGTATGCTCCTGAGTTTGTTGAAGGTATGTGGCGGATACTTCAGTATGAAAAACCAGAAGATTTTGTTCTTGCCACTAAAACTATTCATACAGTTAGAGAATTTACAACCCTTTCTTTTCAGGAATTAGGAATTGATATTGAGTGGCTTGGAGAAGGGGTGAGTGAGAAAGCCGTTGATAAAACATCGGGAAGAGTTATTGTAGAAGTTGATCCGAATTATTACAGACCAACAGAAGTCGATTTATTGATGGGAGATTTCTCAAAAGCAAAAAAACTTTTAGGGTGGGAACCAAAAGTTAGATTTGAGGAATTAGTTAAAATTATGGTAAATGCAGATTGGAATCTGATTAATGGGAATAAATAGATGAACTCTTCTTCGAAAATATATATTGCAGGGCACAATGGCCTTGTTGGTAGTGCGATTAAGAGAAAACTACAAGAAAAGGGATATGACAATATTATTGGGAAAACTCATTCTGAATTAAATTTGCTAAATTATAGTTCAGTTCTCGAATTTTTCAAAAATGAAAGACCTGAATATGTGTTTTTGGCTGCTGCTAAAGTGGGTGGCATAATTGCAAACACCACATATAGAGCACAATTTATCTTTGAGAATTTACAAATTCAAAACAATGTAGTTCATGCTGCTTATTTGCACGGCGTTAAAAAGTTACTTTTTTTAGGCAGTTCCTGTATTTACCCAAAAGAATCACCCCAGCCTATTAGGGAAGAATATTTGTTAACCTCACTGTTGGAGTATACAAACGAACCTTATGCAATTGCCAAGATTGCGGGAATTAAGCTGTGTGAATCTTACAATATTCAGTATGGAACAAACTTTATTTCAGTTATGCCAACTAATCTATATGGTTTTGGTGATAATTATGATTTAGAGAAGAGCCATGTACTTCCTGCTCTAATTCGTAAGTTACATTTAGGAAAATGCTTGATGAATAATGATTGGAATGCAATTAGAGCCGATTTAGATAAACGACCAATTAGCGGTATTAAAGGAGGTTCTGATGAGGATATTTTAGATGTTCTAAACAGGTTTGGTATCAAACGATCAACAGGTAACGATCAACAAATAACGATTACTCTTTGGGGAACCGGTCGTCCTATGAGAGAGTTTATGCATTCCGATGACATGGCTGATGCTTGTATTTTTTTAATGAATAAGGTCGATTTTAAGGATCTTGTATCCGATAACGAGGTGAGAAATACTCATATAAACATTGGAACAGGGAAGGATATATCGATATTTGAATTAGCGAATATAGTTAGGAATGTTGTCGGCTTTAATGGTTGTATAGAATGGGATTCTTCCAAACCGGATGGAACCTATCGAAAACTTTTAGATGTTTCAAGGTTAAATTCCCTTGGATGGAAATATAGTATAGATTTGATAAACGGAATTCAAAGCGTATATAAAAATTACATAAGTAAGTCTGATTCAAAATGCTAAATTATTTCAAGAATAAAATAAGAAAACATTTTTTCCGTTTTTCTGCAAAGAATAGACATATAAGAAAAAGTGTTAATTGTAAATTAGCATGGTATGGTAGTCGATATGGAGGATTCTATATTAATCCTGAAATTTTAAATGAAAATTCGATTGTTTATTCATTTGGAATTGGAGAGGATATCACGTTTGATAGTGATTTGATTAAAAAGCACTCCTGCAATGTGTTTGGATTTGATCCTACACCAAAATCGATTAGTTGGGTTAAAAGTCAAAAGGTTACTAATAATTTTCATTTTTTTGATTTCGGTTTGGGAAATGTAACTGGGTATTCAGATTTTTTTTTCCCTAAGAATCCTAAGCATATTTCTGGTAGCATTGTTGAGCAGAATAACATAAATAAATGTGATAAGGTTAAAGTTTTACTCAAGTCAATCAATGATATAGCCGTAGAACTAGAACATAAAAGGATTGATGTCCTAAAAATGGATATTGAAGGAGCCGAGTATGAGTTGATTGATGACATATTAAATGCAGATATTTCCATCGATCAAATTCTAATTGAATTTCACGATAGATTATTTTCTGATGGTCGAATAAAAACAATAAATGCGATACAAAGGTTAAATGAAAAATATGCAATTTTTGGATATTCTGATAATTATGAAGAAATCTCTTTTATCAGAAGAGATTTAATTGTTTAATTTTTGTAGTAATAATGTATGCCTCGAATTTTAATAATTGGTAAGAATAGTTTTATTGGCAAAAACTATATTAACAATAGCAATTATAAGGATATAGTTGAGGTTGATGTAAAGAATGTAAAGCCCGAAGATGTAGATCTATCGGGCTTTGATGTGATTATTCATTTGGCAGCAATAGTGCATCAAACTCATAGAATAACTTTAGAAGAATATCAAAAAGTTAATTGTGAATTACCAGTAAAAATCGCCGAAATAGCAAAAGGTCGAGGTGTTAAACAATTTGTTTTTATTAGTTCATCGAAGGTTTATGGCGGTTTTGATCAAGGACAAATGGCTTGGACTGAGTTTTCTGACTGTAACCCTAAGGATAGTTATGGAATTAGCAAATTGAATGCAGAAAACAAATTACTTGCGTTAGTCACAGATTCCTTTTGTATTTCAATTATTCGAACACCTATAGTTTATGGCCCTGGGGTTAGAGCAAATATGCTTCAACTTATTAAACTGATAGATAGGTGTCCTATATTACCATTAGGAATAGATTTTAATAGTAGAAGTATAACCTTCGTTGAAAATATTGTGGCCTTTATTGATAGAGTTATCGCTTTAAAAGTGGGGGGAGTATTTATTGCTAAGGATAAAGAATCTCCTTCAATAAAGAAATTAACGGAATTAATTGCTCATTCATTAGGCAGGAGACGATTTATTTTTAATCCTGGCAAATTATTCCTTAATTTATTAAACTTGTTTTTACCAAAATATTTTGAACGTCTATACGGATCTTCAATTCTTGATAATTCAGCAACATTAAAGATTCTTGATTTTGAACCTCAATTTTCAATGAAAGAAGGAATAATGGCAACTGTTGAATATTATAAAAGAGGACAATATAATGATTAATAAAATTATAGTTGTAATAGGAATTGGCGTTTTATCTTTTGCATTGACATACTTAATTCGAATTTGGGCAATTAAAAATAAAATTGTTAGTACACCAAATTCGAGAAGTATGCATACCGAGGTTACTCCACATGGGGGTGGATTGGCTATTGTTTTTGCTTGGTATTTAGGCATTGCTGTTTTTTACGTATTTAACTGGATCGATGCTGAATTATTTTGGGCTTTGTTGTGTGGCTTGTTTTTGGCTGCAATAAGTTTTGCTGATGATATTGTAGAAATCAAACCATATATACGGCTTATTGTTCAATTTATTGTTGCAATAGTAGCATTATACATTCTGGGTGGTTTAAGGAAACCAATTACTCCCGGAGTAGATATCTTGAGCATACCGCATTTGATTTATCCAATGGCTATTATAGGGATGGTTTGGTTTATCAATCTTTATAATTTTATGGATGGGGCAGATGGCTTTGCATCTCTAGAGGCAATTATTGTAAGTATAGTTATATTCATGTTTACAGGGAGTTGGGAAACACTATTGTTAGCTTCGGGGGTGTTTGGTTTTTTGTTCTGGAATTGGCCAAAAGCCAAAATATTCATGGGCGATGTTGGTAGTACTCAACTTGGATTCATATTAGTGATATTAGGAATACATTATCATAATACGCTTGATTTTTCGATATTTAATTGGTTAATGATCTCCTCTCCATTTTGGTTTGATGCAACATATACACTTTTACGTCGATGGAGAAATGGAGAAAGAATTAGTGAGCCTCATCGAAAGCATATTTATCAACGTTTTGTTCAATCTGGGTTTTCTCATAAACAGTTGAATTATAGTTTGATCATAATTAATATTTTTATTGTAGTTCTTATCTTGATATACCGAGAATTTGATTTTTTAAAAATTCCAATATATATATTAACACTGATAATGCTTTTTGTAATAAGTATTAAGGTGGATCGATTATTTCCCTTTAAGTAATCTTCTGTTTTGGATAAAATCAAAAAATTATCAAAATATATTGTTCGATATGAACTTGTGAAAAGTGCATCAGTTTTAGCAATTGGTACACTAATCGCGCAATCTATACCAATTCTCTTACAACCGTTCTTAAGACGTTATTTTTCTCCAGAGGATTTCGGTATTTTTTCTGTTTATACAAGTATCATTGGCATTTTGATGGTTATTGCTTCGTTCCGGTATGAACAAACAATTGTTTTGCCAAAACGTAATTCAGATTCGGTTTGCCTTTTAGGTTTGTCGATTATAAATGGTTTTATTTTTAGTTTAATCCTATTGATACTTATCCTTTTGTTAAAGGATAAATTTGCTTTTTTAATTAATATACCTCAATCAAAAAGATATATTGTATTATTAATTCCTTTGAGTACCTTTTTATTGAGTGTTTTTCAGGCGTTAAATTTTTGGCTAATTCGTAAGAAAGCATTTGTTGCAATATCTAGCAATAAACTTTCGAGAAGAATTATGGAAGGTGTTTCCCAATCAATATTTGCGTTTAAAGGAGTAGTGGTTGGGCTAATTTGGGGCGATTTAATTGGACAAATTGCAAACGTTGCAACTTCACTTTATCAATCTATTAGGAAAGGCTTTAACTATAGGGAAATTAACTTGAAGAAAATGTGGATTCTATTTAACAAGTATTCAGATTTTCCAAAGTATAATCTGTTAACAAGTGCGCTAAGCGCAGCTTCATTCTTAATGCCCGTGATTTTTATTAATAAATTATTTTCGAACGAATATGCTGGTTATTTTGATTTATCGAAATTAATGCTTTCAATTCCATTGGCATTGATTGCCTCTTCTTTTTCAAGTGTGGTTTTACAAAAGGTGTCGGAGAAGTTCCAAATACGACAATCAATATATTATGATCTAAAACCTATAATTGTAATTGTATCTATAATCGCAATTTTAGAGATATTAATCGTTCTATTTTTTGGGGAGAATATTTTTACCTTATTTTTTGGAAAAAGCTGGCAATATTCAGGTGTAATTTCAAAGATGTTGGTTTGGGCATTTGCCCTTAATTTTATTGCATCAACTTTTACGTCAGTATTTGTTGCCTTGAATAGAATTAAAGTTCAGAGTGTATGGCAACTTGTTTACTTTTTACTGATTATTTCCATTCTTTATTTTAATTACCACTCTTTCGAAAGTTTTCTGTGGGTCTATATCTCCATAGAAATTTTTAGTAATCTTTTTCTTATAGGATTGCTGATATTGGTTCTAAGTAAATATGAAGCTTCAATTAGATTTAGTAGATGAAACGTGTATTATTCATTGAACCAATTCTTGCTCATTATCGGAGAGATACTTATAGGCTAATCATTAGTAATAAGGAATTTGATTCATTCATTATAGCCGGTGATAACTATGAAAGTATTAAGTCTGCTGATAATATAAAGTTAATCAAATCTAGTTATGTTCAATTTAGGTTATTGAATCATAGATTTTATTATTTAAAAAATTTCTTTAGGTTATATAGATATGTAAACCCGCACATAATTGTTTGCTCTGGAATTGATTTTCATTTATTGCATTCGGTTTTGCTATTTGTTTATGTGAAACTTTTTACAAAAGTTAGATTTATTTGGTGGTCGCAAGGAACTATGGGGCATCAAGGTATTTTAGGTAAATGGTTAAGAGGATTGGCATACAGGAAGTCTGATGGAATTTTTGCCTATAGTGAGGAAGGAAAGAAAAACTTGATTGGGATAGGCGTTCAAAATGAAAAAATTGTATCAGTTGGCAATGCAATAAATAATGATGATTATGGATTTAATAAGTTTTATAATCAGCAATTTAGCGAAGAGAATAAGCCATTTACGATTCTTTTTACTGGAAGATTGACTCATGCCAAAAGAGTTGATATTCTCCTTCACTCATTGAAAATATTAAATGAATCCAGTCCTCAGAAATATAAATGTATAATTGTTGGAGATGGAATTATTGATGAATTGAAGGTTTTATCAAAAAGACTGGGTATTGAGAATATTGTTGATTTTGTTGGTTCTAAATACGATGAAGAGATTGCCTATTTCTTTCAAAATTCTGATATTTATGTATTTCCTGGTGGAATTGGCCTTTCAATACTTCATGCATTTTCCTATGGTCTTCCAGTTATTACAACAGATAACTTTGATTTACATTATCCAGAGATCGAATTGCTAAAACCTACAGAGAATGGCGATACTTTTATAGATAATAATTTTGTTGATTTGGCGCAAAAGATTGAATTATGGGTAAAAAAGATAGAAATTGATAAAGAACGGATATCAATAACATGTAAGCACTCAATAATGGAAAAAGAGTATATGCCAGATCTTCAGGCAAAAAAAATAATTGAGTTTTTAAATAAACACAGTTAGGAATGAGATCTTGGTTGTTTAACATTCGATTTCACTTCCGATATAGGATACTTAATATACTATCGATTTTTTCGGAACCCAAGCCAGGAATTCATATCCTTAATGGTCATTTTTTAAGTTTGGACGATAATGAATCTTCCGAAATTTTTGATGAACTTATAAACGCATTACTTAAGAAAAAAATTAAATTTATAAATTTTGAAGAAGCAGTAACTCGAATTAAGTCAAAACAAATAGTCAGTGAATGTCTAATTGCATTTACTTTTGATGATGGATTTGAGGAATGCTTTACTAAAATAAAACCGGTTCTTGATAAATATGGAATAAAAGCAAGTTTCTTTATTAATCCCAATTTTGTTGAAGGAGATGGCTTATATCGAAAGTGGTTTACTGAAAAGCAAGTGTTAGTCAATAAAAATCCCATGACATGGGACCAAATTAAGACTTTATCAGATGAAGGACATACAATTGGAGCACATACTCTCGATCATCTTGATTTAAATTCAAATGATCGAGAAATGCTTTATTATCAGATTAAAGAATCTAAGGATGTAATAGAAAAGAAACTTGGTATTCCCTGTAATCATTTTGCTTTTCCTTTTGGGAGACTCGAAAATATATCAGCGATAGGGGTTGATATTTCAAGGCAGTATTTTGATTTTGTATATAGCCAAAGCAATTACAGATACTACTTCTCTTTTAATGGACAGGTAATTAACAGGAGGCATTTTGAGGCTAATTGGCCATTAAAACATGTGATATATTTCCTAAAAAGCAAAAGGTATTGAAATCTGTTGATTTGATAATTTGGGGCGATTTTCCTCCTAAAACACATACAGGAATAAGCATTGTTAATAGTATGATTTTTGAAATACTAGTTAATAATAACTTAAATGTAATTAAGGTTGAAGAATCTTTTTGGATGCATTCCTTTGGAAGAAAATTATTACGATACGCTGGAAGTTTTTTTAAAATAATTGGCATAATTATTTTTCGATGTGTTCATAAATTATATTTTAACATACCTCTTAGCGTCTTTGGATTAATTAAGCTCAAATTTATTCTATTTATTATTAGGATTATATCTCCACATACTGAATTAATCGGACATATTCATAGAGGAGATATTGATTTATTTGTTAATAAAAGTCATCAAAATAAATTAAAATTAAGAAAATGCTTGGATAAAGTAGATAAGATTATTGTACTTTCAAATATATATGTTGATAATGTAAAGCAATTGAATAATAATTTCAGAGTGTTTGTAATGGGAAACACCTCGTCTATGGAGTTTGAACAATTTATTGCTCGCAAAGAGTATAATGCTAACTTTGTTTGTATTTCAAATTATATAAGAACAAAAGGAATTGGAGATCTAGTTCGGGCTTTTGGTAATCCTGAATTAGCAGGGTGTAACTTAACAATTTTTGGAAATATATATGAACCTGAATTCTATGAGGAAATTAAAGGTATAAAAACATCAAATGTGAATTTTGAAGGTGCTGTTCAAAATTCACGATTAGCAGAAGTAATGAACGAATATGATTGTTTAATATTACCTTCGTGGAACGAAGGGCAGCCGTTGGTAATCTTGGAGGCGATGTCGATTGGAATTCCTGTTATTGCAACAGGTGTTGGCGATATTTCAAATATGCTAGGCAATGATTATCCTTTTATCACAGTTCCTCATGATGTTGATGGTTTGATAAAAACAGTTATAAGGTTTAATAATTTTTTTGATAAGTTGGAGTTGGCAAGGTCATTATTTGAAAGATATCAAAGTAAATATTCAAACCAGATTTTTAAGAGTAATGTTTTACAAAATTTTATAAATTGAATTGATAGAAACCAAAGTACTATATGATGAAAGTATCGATAGTCACAGTTGTATATAATGGTTCCTTATCAATACGGACTGCGATTGAGTCTGTCCTTAATCAAACGTATGGCGATATTGAATATATTGTTGTTGATGGTGCATCAACTGATGGGACTATAGATATTGTAAAATCGTATGGCGATAGAATTCATAAGTTTATTTCAGAGCCTGATAAAGGAATATATAATGCAATGAATAAAGGAATTCGTTTAGCGAGTGGAGAAATTGTAGGAATATTGAATTCTGATGATTTCTTCACTAGAAGTGATGTGATTGAGAGGGTGGTAAACTCTTTTAGTAATGATATCGATGCTATTTTTGGAGATATTCAGTTTGTTAAGCCAAATAAATTAGATAAAATAGTTCGTTATTATTCTTCAAAGCATTTTAGTTTGAAGAGATTTAGGTTCGGGTTTATGCCGGCACATCCAAGTTTCTATACACGTAGACACTTTTTTAATGAGTTTGGTTACTATAAAGAAGAATATCGGATTGGTGCAGATTTTGAACTTTTACTAAGATATCTTTTTGACTATAAGTTAAGGTATAAGTATTTGAGTTTTCCATTTGTAACAATGCGTACAGGAGGTATTAGTAATAGAAATATGAAAAGTAATATTATTTTAAATAAAGAGATATTAAAGGCATGTAAAGAGAATAATTTACGAACAAACTTATTATTTATTTATTTAAAGTATTTTATTAAAGTCTTTGAATATTTTGGCACATTAAAGAGTTTTTTTAAAGCAAATTAGTCTTAATATTCTTTATGAGAAAATTAGATTTCAGTAATTTTTTTAGCAAAAAAATAGGAATTGTTTTAGTTTTATTAGCATTTTTTATACCAGTAAACTATAGATTTACGATATATTTGATTGCAATATTGACTGTGGTTTGGGTGCTATCACTTAATTGGTATTATAACTATAAAGATATTTTAAAGGATAGAAAAAATATTGTATTAATAATATTATGGGTTTTATACGCAATAAGTTTACTTTATACAAAGAATATTAGTAAGGGAGTTGCTGATATTACTCAAAAATTATCGCTTTTAATATTACCACTTATTTTTATTACAAGTTGGAATGATATTAAGAAATACAACCAAACTATTCTTAATTCCTATTTATTTGGATTAGTATTAGTCTCTCTTTTTTTGCTATTTAGAGCAATTTGGTTTTCATATGATTTTTCGGATAATACATTTAAGTTTATACCGATTGACACTCCATGGGAAAATTATTTTTTTTATTTTAGATTCACACATCCTTATCACCCAACATATTTATCACTATACTTATGTCTTGGTCTAGCAATTGTTACTAATAACTTTATCGAGATAAAAAGTGTATTTCATAAAGTAGTATTTACACTCTTTTATCTATTGTTCTTAACAATCGTATATTTATCTTCATCGAAGGCTGGTCTTGTTGTTGGTGCAATTGTATTTATTACGTCAATATTTTGGATAATTGGTAGAAAATCTAGAATATATGCAGGTGTTGTTTCTGTAATTATTGCTATTCTTGTCATTATTTTTATGTTAAATAATAGTAGAGTAGTTTATTTTATAGATTACATTAGAGGAAACGTAGATACGACATGGAGTGCAGATCAAATTGCTTTTCAGAATAAATTAAAGAGTGAGGCTACTGTTCGTATTGATATATGGAGGAGTATCCCTAATTCAATTGGGAACGAGTGGTTTTTGGGTGTTGGGATTGGTGATACTAAGGATGTTTTAGTGAATGGGTATAAAAAGAATGGTGTGGATTATGCTGCCAATATGGAGTTGAATGCGCACAATCAGTATCTTGAAGTTTTTGTTGGTCTAGGAATTTTAGGTTTTGTTATTTTACTGTTAATCCTGAGTATTGGTTATAGAACTGCATTTCTTGAGAGAAGTATGTTATTATTTAATTTTATAATGATTATATCGGTCAATATGTTCTTTGAGTCAATTATAGAAAGATTTTTGGGAGTTATATTTTTCTCTTTTTTCTATTGTTTACTAATCATGATTGTACCTAAAAAGTAAAAAAGGATAATTCAATGAAAAAATGGAAGGGGCTTAAACCCCTTCCATTTTTCTTATTCTGTTAATGCTTTATGTATTTTCTTTCCATACAACCATAGTAACATTGTTAAAATTCCTATTATAAAACCAACAATGCCATATTTGAGTAAATATGAGAATAATGTATTTTCAACTTTTGAAAGAGGTGTAAAATCTTGGATAACAGTAATTGGATCTTTCTTCACGGTAATTTTGGTTTCTAACTCATTGCGTTGGTTGTAAAGTTCAAAAATATCTTTGTGGTATAATCTCCTGTCTTTTTCCGTAAATAGTATAGTTTGATTTGCACCAACCTGAGGAACGACTCTATTTTGATTGAAATATTCATATTTCTCTAAGCTATCTAGTTTCTTTATTTCTAAGTTTACGTGCTCGATCATCTCTGTTTGTTGCTTAAGCCTTGTTTCATTCATTTCAAGAACATATGGGTTGTTTATTATATAATTATAAACCCCATCCTTAAGTTTAGTAAAAATAGTTTCATCAGTAACTGTTGCTTTTAAATAAAACCTATCCCAAAGCCTTTTCTGGATTGTATCACTGGCACTTATATCATAGTTACCGTTATAGTCGATGTAATCTGCAAGTCCATCTCTATTTCTATCAAAACCCCAGAACGCTCTGATACTTTTAATTTTAGATGCTGATGTTTGATCTATTTTCAGAAAGTTTCCTAATTCTAAATAGTTTTGTGCTTTGCATAGTCCATCAAGATTATTAATATAATTAATCATTTCATCGTTCCTAAGTGAGTTGCTGGAAGCCACCATGTCTGATGAGTACTGTTTATCGGATAAAAAGTAAAATAGAGCTCCAGTAATAAAGCCAATAATTGTAAAGACTCCAATTTGAATGGCATTTTTATACAAAAATTTAATTACAATGAATATAGCATCAATGAAATATTTAAAAATGTTAACAAAAAATATTTTAATGCTATTACCCATTCTGTTAAACAATTCTATTAAATCAATTTCATCGGAACTCGATTTTTGCTTATTTAGTTCTTCACTCATTATTAGTAATTTTTATGTGCTATCTATTGTTATTTTCTCACAACAAATATATTATTTTTGTTCGAAAAAAGAGCGATGAATAAAATTCTTGTTACAGGTGGTGCTGGTTATATTGGTTCGCATACCGTTGTGGAGTTGATGAATTCTGGGTATGAGGTTGTTATTGTTGATAATTTTTCTAACTCTAATCCAGATTCAATAGATGGTATTGAGCGTATTGTTGGACGTCGTCCAATTTTAATTGAGGCTGATTGCTCTGACTATTCTCAAATGATTAATTTATTCCAAAATCATAGTGATATTAAGGGAATTATTCATTTTGCAGCACTAAAGGCTGTTGGTGAAAGTGTTGAGAAAC
Source organism: Bacteroidales bacterium (assembly GCA_050180705.1). Classification (GTDB taxonomy): domain Bacteria; phylum Bacteroidota; class Bacteroidia; order Bacteroidales; family Tenuifilaceae; genus SB25. The sequence goes on from JBFXDX010000008.1 coordinate 160,425, forward strand.
CGTTGGATTATTACAGAAATAATATACTCTCCATAATAAATCTGCTGTCGTTATTGAAAGATTTTGGTGGAAAACATTTCGTTTTCTCGAGTTCCTGTACCGTGTATGGGCAGCCCGATATTTTGCCAGTAACAGAATTATCACCTTTGAAACCCGCTATGTCGCCTTATGGAAATACCAAGAAGGTGGGAGAGGATATAATTAGAGATACTGTTTTTGCAAGTTCCAATATATCTGCAATTGCATTACGGTACTTTAATCCGATAGGAGCGCATCCATCTGCAGAGATTGGTGAGTTGCCGTTAGGCAAACCCGATAATCTAATACCTTTCATTACTCAAACTGCTGCCGGAATTCGTCCTAAACTTCAAATTTTTGGGGATGATTATAATTCGCCAGATGGAACTGCCATTCGTGATTATTTCCATGTGGTCGATTTAGCAAAAGCGCATGTATTGGCTCTGGATCGGTTATTTAATGGCTTAAATAAATCGAACCTCGAGTTTTTCAATATTGGTGCTGGAAAAGGTGTAACGGTGTTGGAGATTGTTAAAGCATTCGAAAAGGTTTCGGGTATTAAATTGAACTATGAAATCACTGGACGAAGAGCAGGTGATATTGAGAAGGTTTGGGCTGATACTTCGTTGGCTGAAAAAGAACTAGGATGGAAAGTGGAGAGTACTCTTGAAGATGCATTGTTAACGGCCTGGAATTGGGAGAAGAAGTTACGAAATATATAAAAAGTGACATATTTACCAGAATTTGAAAACAACTAAAAGGGGCATTTGCCCCTTTTGTCGTTTATGTTTATCAGCATCAAATTTAAATATTATGGATTGTTATAAATAGGGTATTTTTGACCGCCAAAGTTTTGGCAAATTTGTTTAATAACTTAAATCATTTAAAATGAACAAGAAGTATTTTATTACTGAGAAGTTTGGCTATTTTAGGCAGTGGTCAAGTAAGAGTTACAGCGTTTTTAATAGCATTAAAAGGGTTGTGGTGATTGGTGTTTTACCCTTAACCTACAATATCTTAGCTATGCCAATGGCTACTTTTGGGCAAAATGACACTGTGTCGATAAGTAAAAATGTTGATATCAATGAGGTTGTGATAAATGCTAATCGCAAAGCGTCCACTTACTCGGAGCTTACTAGGGTAGTAAGAGTTGTTTCAAGGGAAGAGTTGGGGGCGCAGCAGGCCACATCGTTACAGGAGATACTGGAACGTGTGGCATCGGTTGACATCCGGCAGCGCGGAGGTCAGGGTGTACAGGCCGATATCAATTTCCGTGGAGGTACTTTCGATCAAACATTAGTTCTTTTAAATGGAGTAAACATCAGTGATCCGCAAACTGGGCATCACAGTATGAATATTCCGATTAGCATTGAGTCAATTCAACGAATTGAAATTCTTCAGGGGCCAGGTGCTCGCGAGTTCGGGCAGGGAGCGTTTGCAGGAGCAATCAACATCATCACTGAGCCCGAAAATCAAAATAATATTCAGCAATCTACCTTTGTTGGCGATTATGGTTTGTTCAAAACCAGCTTAAGCAGCAATGTTGGGACAAAGCAATTTAGAACATTCATTGCAACTTCATACGATAAATCCGATGGATATATTCAGAATACCGATTTTGCTAGCACCAATATTTATCTTCATTCAACTTTAAAGTCTAGAGCAGGGCAATTTGCTTTGTTTACAGGTTATCAGGATAAAGGATTTGGCTCCAATAGTTTTTATACTGCCAAGTATCCAAACCAGTATGAGGCTACAAAATCTTTCCTTGGTGGTTTTAAATATCAAAAGGATATATATCGATTCAATTTAGGTCTTGATGTTTATTACAGGAAACATTTGGACAGGTTTGAACTTTTTAGAGATAATCCTGCTGCTTGGTATACAGGTCATAACTACCATAAGACCGATGTTTATGGAGTGAAACCAACCATTCAGTTTTCAAATAATATTAGTAAAACGGTTATAGGAACAGAGTTGCGAAGGGAAGAGATTCTCAGCAATAAGCTTGGCGATTCTCTTGCTAAACCTATTGAAGTATGGGGAGAGGACAGCGTATTTTATTACAAAGGTGCTAGCCGAAATATGGCAAACATCTTTCTTTCAGAAACAGTTTATCTTGGCGATTTTATTGTTGCAGGGGGCTTGCAGTATTCTTACAACAATAAGTTTGGAAAAATTTGGACTTGGGGTGGAGATATTTCATACTTGATGAACCAAAATCTCAGGTTTTTTTCATCTGTAAATAGATCATTCAGAACCCCTACATATACTGATTTGTATTATGAAGGAGCGACTAATATAGGCAACCCTGATCTAAATCCAGAGTTTGCTACAACATATGAATTAGGCTCAAAATATAATGACAAGTTTATTTCTGCTCAATTGGCAGGGTTTTATCGTAAGGGAGAAGACATTATTGATTGGGTAAAGGGCGAAGCAGATACTAAGTGGCGTACTGTTAACTATACCGATTTAAATACCTATGGGGTTGATTTCTCCACCCGTTTTAATCTTGAGGAAATTACACCTTTTATTAACACAGTAACCATAAACTATTCCTATGTTACATCCGATACTGTTGGTGGAAAGTTAGATTCCTACTATGTTTTGGATTACCTAAAGCATAACTTTTCTTTGACGGTCCACCATAAAATTACTAGTCAGCTTAGTTTTAGCTGGAGCGCTCGATATCAGGATCGAAATGGACAATATGCTGATGTTACCGGCAAAATGATTGATTATCCTGCATTCTGGTTGTTTGATACTAGAGTTACTTTCGAAAGAAAAATGGTTAAGTTTTTTGTTGATGCATCGAATATTTTTGATAAAAAGTATGTTGATATTGCCAATGTTCGGCAGCCGGGGCGCTGGTTGGGGGCTGGAATTGTACTAAAAATAGAAATTTAGTTACAGAGCCGATATATTTTGAACTATTTAAACATTTTTGTTTAATTTTGTACCGAATTTATAAACCCTAAAAACGATTTAAAAATGAAGAAAGTTAATGTTTTATTGATGGGCATCATGTTAGTTGGTGCTATTGCATTTAGTTCTTGTGGATCAAAAGCTACAAACGCAACAGAGGAAGCAACAACAGAGTGCTGCGAAAAGAAAGATACTTCTGCTTGCTGCGAGAAGAAGGATAGTACCTGCTGCGAAAAGAAAGACTCTTGTGACAAACATTGTGAAGGTCACAACCATAGTGCTGATAGTACTTGCAGTAAATAATTTACATACAGATATAAATATGAAAGGCTAACCGTTGCTGGTTAGCCTTTTCTGTTGTGATAGCTATTCGTTATTGAAAGAAGTTTAGAATAATGCCTGTAATAACTTTTCCTGATTCGTAGTTTAACTCCGATCCCCGTAAACTATGGGGAATGGAAAAGATTACAATTGTGATTGTGGCAGCAATTATTGTTGCATAAGATCTTTCTTTTTTTCGGTTGAGTATTGCTGCCAGAATCCAGACTAAAAAGGCGATTAATGTTTTATTATCAGTCAAATCACTTCCGAATGGAAAGCCTGTCCACGCTTGTCCAAACGCAAAATGTTGAACTATTGGGCCAAAAACAAAACCGCCAATTAGCATCAAAATAACAGTGATAAAACTGTAAGTTTTGTAGGATTTGATATAAAATGCGGCAGTAAGTCCGGCTATATTCGAAAACATCATTGCAAAGAACATTATAAAAATGTGAGGAATTAATGCCCAAGCAGGAACAGAATCTTTGTACCGAATTATTATTGGCTCATTTCTGTATAGGTTGATACTTTTTCCTCTATTATCAATCTCGATATAATACTCAAGTTTAGCAGCAGCCGGCATTTTTGGGAGTGATGCGAGATATTCCCCTGCTTGGTATTTTGTAAAAGGGATCGATGTAAAGTTATTAGCTGTTGGGTATTTGCGGTAGTACAATGTTGCGGTAGTACTATCAGGTAAACTAATGTATACTGGACAGTCAGATATGCTTTCGCCACTGCGAGGTAATTTAATTTTATAGGTAGAATCGTTGATTTGATACTCCGTTCTTTTGGGATGCGTCGGTCCGGTTATACGCTGAAATACAGCTGCAGAAAGAGTAATTATTATTGCTAAAATCCAAAGCAGTATGTTCTTTATCATAGAGAATTGGGTTAGTTAAAAGTTAAGAAGTCACCTATGACTTATGCCTAAGTTAATGATTAGAACTGTCAAATAGACGATTTATAGGTTTACGGTCAATGTGATTTGCTCCATATTTCTCAAGACAACAACAGTGGCCGCTGTTCCTGATTTTAATTCGGATAAACGTTCCATATAGTCGTTAATGTTAGTTACTTGCTTTCCGTTTATCGATATAATAACATCGCCGTTTTTCATTCCAGCATTGGCGGCGGGTCGGCCTTCGGTAACTCCAATTGCTTTTAGTCCATTGTTTTCGGATCCGCTTACATCGGGAATAATGCCTAGGGTTACTTTGAATTTTGGATTATTTCTTCCGGGCATCATTCTACTTCCCGATTTTGTAAATGTTAAGCAACTGTCCAAATTCGATATTTTATAGGCTAAGCGGTAGGTGTATTCCGCAACCTTTTGCATTCCGTTTGCATTGATTTTATCGACATCATCGAAAGGGGTATGGTAATCGGAGTGTATTCCAGTTGTGATAAAGAAAACGGGAATATTTTTTGCGTAAAACGCAGCGTGATCCGATGGACCAAAACCTCCTGGCGAGAATTTAAGTGCAAAAGTGCTATCGGCGTTTAGTTCTTTTAGTATTCCTTCTGATTGTTCCGATGTTTTTGTACCCCCAATTTCCAGTTTGTTATTGGTTAATCGTCCAACCATATCAAGGTTTATCATGGCCTTTATTTTCTGAACTGGAATGATATCGGAATCGACAAAGCGTTGCGATCCCACAATCCCCATTTCTTCTGCACCAAACGCCATAAAAATGATACTTCGTTTTATATCCAGTTTTTCCGAAACCATTTTCTGAGCAATTTCGAGCATTGCTGCAACTCCCGATGCATTATCGTCGGCTCCATTATGAACTGCAATGGTATCGGGCATTCTACTGTTGGCATTCTTTCCACCCAAGCCTAAATGATCGAAATGAGCGCCAATAACAATGTATTCGTCCGAAAGGTTTGGATCGGAACCTTTAAGCAGCGCAATAACATTTTCGGTATTTATCTCTTCGAACGACTTGCCTACTTTTCCGCATATGGTGATGGGTGAATTTTGTGAAAGACTTACTCCATTTGTTAGAAGATGATTTTTGATAGAGTCTATATCTCCAACATTTTTAAGAAAGTTTCTTGAAGCCTCTTTTTTTAGAATGAAAATAGGCATTCCGTAATCTTTGGTTTTACTATCAATTGTTAGTGAATTATCGCCATCATTATCTAGAATAATTATTCCTGCTGCGCTTTGTCCTTTGGCAATTTCAATTTTGCTGAAATCCATTAAAGGCATCTCATTATTTGTGCTATCTACATTTTTTTCTGTTTTGAAAAATACAGCCCATTTTTTCTTAACATTGACATTTAGGTAATCGGTTTCGTTTCCTAAACCAACAAATACTGAGTTGGCGCAAAGCGAGTCGCTACCTCTCGATGGTAAAGTTGTATAATCGATTCCAAAGGTTAATCTTTTACCATCGATCATTAGGTGGGTGTTTTCGAAGCGTTTTTCCGATGGTTTTTCAATACTGAAAAACTGATATCCTTTATTGCCCAATAGTTCAAGACCGTAGGAACTTAGGTTATCCTTAATGTATTTGGCGGAGATTTTATCGTATGTTGTACCGGGATATCTGCCCTGTAGGCTATCGGAGGCTAGTATGCTAACATGATGATAAAGTTCTGAAGATGTAATTTCGTTTTGTGATTTTGAGTTCTGCGAGTAGCACGAAAAACTGAGAATTATAGAGAGTAGTAACAGACTGATTTTTTTCATCATTGGTAGTGTTTGTCTATCAATAAACAATTAAACTTCAAATATAGCTATTTAACGCAAGGTTTTTTTTTATATCATTGCTATCAATTTTGATACCTTTTTTTGATTTATTTTGTTGAATAGTTTTTGTTGAGATGGCCGAAAGAAAAGTTTCTGAGCGTAAATTAATTCTGTTAACAGTTGGTTTCCTTATTATCGCAGGCATTATAAGGTTGATTAGTTATAGGGTAGGGGCTGTATTTTTTTACCTTGCCTTTGTTCCATTTGTGTTTCATCGGGTAACCTTCTACATTAAAAACAAGAGCGTTTTATCTAATGTTGACAAATATCGTAAGTATACCCTTATACTTATGCTTTTTACCATTGGAATGAATATTATTGGATGGCAGGATATCGAATTTTTCCTTCTCTTTATATTGGCTATTGACTATTTAATAATTGTTAATAGAAAAAAAATTACGAAAGTTAATGACAAGTAATTCGCAAAACACACTCTCTCCGATTTGGCAAAAAGCCGTTGTTATTGGTACATTCTGGGGCGCATTAGAAATAGTTTTAGGTAGCGTGTTGCATAATCTTATGCTTCCTCTTTTGGCGGGGACTCTTCTTTCATTTGCCGGAGTCATGATTATGACGGCAATATCAGTAAAACAGCCACAGCGTGGTTTATACTGGCGAGCGGCGCTGGTATGTGCTATGCTTAAATCGGTATCGCCCAGTGCTGTTATTATTACTCCCATGATTGCAATTATGCTTGAGGGTTTGCTAGTTGAGCTGGGCATTTTGTTGATGGGGCGTAATTTAGTCGGGCTTGCTATTGGTGGCGGATTGGCTGTATTATCGGTGCCTGCGTTTAAGATTACTCGTCTTTTTATGATGTACGGATCGAGTATCTACGATTTGTACCTTTCTGTTTTTAAAATAGAAAATCAATCCGATATTCCTAATTACTGGCCTGTTGTTGGTGTTTCCTTAGTTTATATTCTGATTGGTGTATTTGCTGTAATCCTTGGATATTCTATTGGACGTAATTTAAAAATAGATCGTTGGAGTTTGCCCGAGTTGGATTCGTACAATACAATGGATTCATCAAATAGCAGGTCACTCTTGCCGATTGTATATTTTACAATGCATCTGTCATTTTTAGCAATCTTTCTAAGTTTTACATCAAAAATGCCTACGCTGATATCGTTATTAATAGCGACATCTTACATTGTATTTACATTGTTCTTTTATCCTCGTGCGCGGTTTCCTTTTAAAAAGTTGAGTTTGCTAATTCCTGTTATTCTATTCTCGTTTGTTGTGCCCATTATAAGCGTTGGATCAATATATAATATTGTTTGGATTGAAAGCGGTGCTAAAATTATGATGCGTGCATTTCTTGTTGTGGTTTCATTTGCTGCCATAGGAACAGAGTTGGGAAAGCCAAGCATTAAAGGTTTCTTTTCGGGAGGATTCTTTCAACCTGCCTATATGGCAACTTCGTTAGCATTTAATGCTTTGCCCGAGTTTATGGGTCGAATAAAGGAGTTTGAGCTACGTGGTGGAAATCCTATTAGTCAAATCCGGAATCTTGTTAGCGATACGCTTACTCCGGTGGAATCGGGTGTGAAGAATTATCCTGTGATACTGATTGTTGGTGAAAGAGGAGAGGGGAAAACTACGTTTGTGAAGATGTTAGTTGATAAATTAGCATCGGCGAAGGTAAAGTTCACGGGGTTTTATGCGTTAGGTGAGGGCGATAGTAACTTAAGAATAGGCTATAGACTGGTTCTTTTACCTGAAAATAAATCATTGATGCTTTCGCAACGGATTGCTCAGTGTGGAACACCACAAAAATCATTTGAGTTTGACACCAATGCTTTAGCTGAGGGCGAGAAGAAGTTGCTAAATGCAAAGTTCGGAGAGGTTATTGTTATCGACGAGATTGGTCGCATGGAGTTGGAAGGAGGGGTTTGGGCTGATGCCTTTACCAAAGCCATTCAGCGTAAAAACAATCCAATGATTGTAACGGTTCGTAAAGTCAATGTAGAGAGTTTTATTCAGAAGTGGAATATCCAGAATCCTATTATTGTTGACATAAAAACTGGCAATATCAATGATATTCTTACTGTTTTGTAAGATTCAGCTGCTATTAAAAGTGAGCCTGTTAATAATTTGTTAAACATATTTCGAAAAAGGTGATGGTAAAATTTTGGCGGTTTTTAAAAATCCAATAATTTTGCACAAACCTAATAAGATGATCTATTTACTGCTTTGTATCCTTTCTTCATCTGCCGTTTTGGTCACATTTAAATATGCCGAACGCTTAAAGGTTAATACTTTTAGTATAATTCTTGTCAACTATATTATAGCCTGCTTAGCAGGTTTTTTTTTGGCCAATGGTAATGTAAAGCCACTATTAAGTCTCGGTTCTGGAACAGTCATTTTTATGCTTGCTCTTGGGGTACTGTTCATTGTAATGTTCCGTTTGCTTGGAATGAGTACTCAACGAGCCGGAGTTGCAGTAACTTCGGTTGCTGCAAAGATGTCTGTAATTCTTCCAATACTTTTTTCGGTTTGGATTGATGCGAATGATACATTAAATTCTTTTAAGATTCTTGGAATCGTATTAGCACTTGTTTCTGTATTACTTACTACATTTAAAAAGGATCGACAGGTTATAGGAAATGCTCGAATGTACCTTCCTTTGCTAATATTTATTGGAATTGGAGTGATTGATTCATCAACTAAATATGCGCAAGCCACTTTTGTTACAAATGAGATGAATCCAATTTTTAATGCTGCAATTTTTGGTATTGCCGGATTGATTGGATTTTTATCGTTGCCTTTAAATAAAGAGGCTGCATTAAATTTGAAGTACTCAAAAACATGGGTTTTAGGCTTGATACTTGGCCTAGTTAACTTCGGATCTATGTATTTTATGATTGCTGCATTAAACCACATTGATACGGTGACAGGAGTGCGCATGCAAGGATCAATAATTTTTGGGATAAATAACATTGGTGTTGTGTTATCAAGTGTGCTTTTTGGATTGATGCTATTTAAGGAGCGTCCTACCAAAACTAATTGGGCGGGCATTGTGCTTTCTGTAATTTCAATTATTATCTTAACAAATAGTTAATGCAGGTAGAAGATACATATCGAACTATCGAGGGAACCTCTACTGGGCTATACAAGGAGAAGGGTAGCAAGTTTATTGCGATTGCTATGCCTGTTTACTCCGAGGATGCAGTTAAGGTAACTCTTGAGGATATACACAAGGAGTATCATGATGCACGTCATCATTGCTATGCCTATGTTATTGGGGCAAAAGGTGAAAAGTGGCGAGTGAACGATGATGGCGAACCATCAGGAACAGCTGGAAAACCTATTCATGGGCAGTTGCTTAGCTTTAATCTTTTCAATGTATTGGTGGTGGTGGTTCGCTATTTTGGTGGAACCAAATTGGGCGTTTCTGGATTAATCAATGCTTACAAGAGTGCAGCACAGGATGCATTGCAGAACGCAAATATTGTTACTAAAACTGTAGACGATTTGTTTAGTATCTCATTTGGTTATTTGGTGATGAACGATATTATGCGAATTATTAAGGATTTAAATATCGATATTAACGAGCAGCAATTCGATAATAGCTGTAAGATAAAGGTTACTATTCGAAAAAGTTTATGCGAAGAGTTTTTATCCAGGATTGAAAAAATTGAATCAGTAAACGTAGAATATTTGTCAACAGTATAATAGTTAGCCCCGATTGTCGGGGCTTTTTTTTGATAATAACCCAACATAAATTATAAAAAATGAAAAACAGAAGTTTGGTTTCAATTAACGACCTGAGCAAGGAGGAAATCTTCAAAGTGCTCGATTTGGCCGAGGAATTCGAGAAAAATCCCTCGCAGAAAATTATGGATGGCAAAGTTGTGGCTACACTGTTTTTTGAGCCATCAACTCGAACTCGTTTGAGTTTCGAGAGTGCCGTAAATCGACTTGGCGGGCGAGTTATTGGTTTTTCTGAAGCATCATCCACGAGTGTTTCCAAGGGAGAGAGTTTGAAGGATACCATTCTTACCGTGGCCAACTACTCCGATTTAATAGTAATGCGTCATCCTGTTGAGGGAAGTGCACGCTATGCAAGTGAAGTTTCGCCTGTTCCAATTGTCAATGCTGGCGATGGAGCTAATCAGCACCCAACCCAAACATTGCTCGATCTTTATTCAATTCGCAAAACCCAGGGAACCCTCAATAATCTGAAGATTGTGATGGTTGGGGATTTGAAGTATGGTCGAACTGTACATTCGTTACTTATGGCAATGTCGCAGTTCAATGCATCCTTTGTATTTATCGCACCAAAGGAGTTGCAAATGCCACAGGAATACAAACTGTTCTTGAAGGAGGCCGGACTTAAATTTGAGGAACACACCGATTTGGCTGAGAATATTAAAGACGCCGATATCGTTTATATGACTCGTGTACAGCGCGAGCGTTTCTCCGATCCAATGGAGTACGAAAAGGTTAAGAATGCGTATATATTACGTAATCATATGTTGGACGGAACTAAGGAAAATATGAAAGTGCTGCATCCACTGCCTCGCGTTAACGAAATTAATATAGATGTTGACGATAGTAGTAAAGCGTACTACTTTACTCAGGCTCTAAACGGTGTTTATACTCGTATGGCAATAATGGTATCAATTTTAGGTTTGAAGTAATATTAATATATAATAGCTATGAACGATAAAAAGCATTTAAGCGTTAGTGCAATTCAGAATGGTACTGTAATTGACCATATTCCGGCACAAAACCTTTTTAAGGTTATATCGATATTAGGGCTCGATAAGATTCCTAATCAAATTACTTTTGGAACTAACTTCGAGAGCCTCCGTTTAGGGAAAAAGGCAATTGTTAAAATTGCCGATAAGTTTTTTGAGCGCGACGAGATTAATAGAATTGCAATAGTTGCACCTCATGCAAAGTTGAATATTATTAAGGATTATGTTGTTGTGGAGAAGATGCTTGTCGAGGTTCCCGACGAAATTCAAGGAATTGTAAAGTGTGTCAATCCTAAGTGTATTACAAATTTTGAGAAGGTAACTCCTAAGTTTAAGGTTGCCGATAAGAAGAGCGTTTCCTTAAAATGCCATTACTGCGAGAAGATTACCGATCAGGAGCATATGGATTATCTATAGTGATTGGACGGACAATGGTATATAAAAAGAGGGTGTTTTTTAGCACCCTCTTAGTATTTCCAATATGCATTACTGAATTGCAATTTGTCGGGTTGGTTTTACTTTAGCTTCTTTTTTTTTAGGAATCTCTATTCTAAGAATTCCGTTATTGTAATTGGCTTTGATCTTTTCCGAGTCAACACTCTCTGGCAACGTGAACGATCTCTTGAATGATGCGTAGCGAAACTCTCTGCGCATGACCTTTTCATTGTTTTCTTCATTTTTAATTTCTTTCTCGCTCGAGATTTCAAGGATATTATTGTTTAGATCCACCTTAAAATCTTTTTTGTCGAGGCCAGGAGCCGCAATTTCTATTGAGTAATCTTCTTTTCCTTCTTTAATGTTTACCGAAGGAACCGTTACATTTTCATTTTCGTTGAAAAATTTGTTGAATAAATCATCTCCGAAAAATTCATCAACGAAACTTGGCAATGCATTTCTGCGTCTTAACATAGGTATCATAACTTTTTCCTCCATATTTAGTTAGACATTTATTAACTGTTACGCTAACCATTATTCAATGAATATGCCAGTTGAATAGATCGGAAAAAATGTCTTTTTTATGCATGATAAAAATGACAAATTGTCTGTTTGGGAATGCCAGATTTTATGCTTATTGTAACTGATGTTTCATGGAAATAAAACTTATTGTCTATCTAATCAATTTATCGACAATTTTTTATAACTTTTGCCATCCTTTTATAAATGATTATTTTGAAAGATCTGGAAAATCCTGAGGAGAGTATTGGAAAATTAAAGGCTGAAAATGAACTGTTTAAGAGTTTGTTGTTTCAGAACGAAAGTAGTATATATGTAGTACAAGGTTATAGAGTTGTATTCTGTAATCCTAGTTTTACGATTCTTACGGGATATAATGAGTTTGATGTTAAGGAAATTCTTTTTTTAGACATTGTTCATCCTAAGGATAGAAAGTTAATCAGGTTACTTTTTCAGAACGACTTTAATGAAATTAAACTTCGTAAGTCGAATAGCTTTACTCTTCGGATTCTAACAAAACTAAATGAATTTAAGTGGATTAAATCCAATGTTTCCATTATAGAGTGGGAGGGAAAACCGGCTCTGTTGTGTTCCAGTTACGATATATCACACCAGAAAGAAGCTGAGAATAACTTAGTTGAGGATGAGCAAAATTTTAGATTGCTAGTCAATGCCTTTGGTGATTTTGTATTTTTTGTGAATCACAATCGGAATATTATCCAGGTTAATCAGGCTGTGTTAAATAGTTTGGGCTATAAGGAGCATGAGTTGCTTTTGGAATCATTTATAAAATTGCATTCTAAAGATCATGATCTGGTTTCTACCACTCTGAGTAGTGTTTTTAGTGGAGAAAGAGGCTTGTATACCTCGGAGTTGAAAGCGCGAAATGGAAAAGTTGTTCCAGTTGAGGTTCGTATGATTAAAGTGCAAATGAACCGTCGCGATGTAATTTTTGCCATAGCTCAGGATATTGGACCTCGCTTGGAGGCCGAGAGAGTGATTAAAGTTTCCGAGGAAAAGTTCTCGAAAGCCTTCAATACAGCAGCCGTTATGATGGCAATAAGTACCTTGGAGGATGGACGATATCTTGATGTTAATGAGGCCTTTCTTACTAAAATTGGATTTGCAAGGGATGCGGTTGTTGGAAAACGATCTCGTGATTTGGGTATTTTCTTGGACATAGACAAGCGTGGAGAACTAGTTGAATTGCTTGAGCATAATGGTCGTGCAAACAATTTAGAAATAAAAGTTCAGGGAAAGAACAATGAGGTGCTTACTTTTCTTTTGTCTGCTGAAATTATTAATATACAAGGAAAACAGTGCCTATTTGTGGCAATGAATGATATTTCTTTGAGAAAAAAGCAGGAGCAAGAGTTACTTATTGCCAAGGAACAAGCCGAGGAGGCCAGTAAAGCAAAGGAACGTTTCCTTTCTACTATGAGTCATGAGATTAGAACTCCTATGAACGCTGTGATAGGGATGACCAATCTACTTTTATTGGAAAATCCAAAAGAAGATCAGGTTCCCAATTTGAATGCGTTAAAGTATTCTGCCGAGAGTTTGCTGGCTTTACTCAACGATATACTAGATTTTAGTAAGATTGAGGCTGGTCGATTAGATTTGGTAAAATCGGATATCGATCCTCATCAACTTCTATTTGGTTTAATAAGTTCTTTTTCGCAAATGGCAAAGGAAAAGGGATTGTTGCTGCAAGGCGATATTCATAAAGATATACCTAAAAATCTTTCGGGCGATAGAATCCGTTTGAACCAAGTGCTGACAAATCTTATTGGTAATGCAATTAAGTTTACGGCAAAGGGAAGTGTTGATGTAATTATTAAACTTCGGGAGAAACTGGAGAATTCAGTTGTGCTCAGTTTTACAATCTCCGATACGGGAATTGGAATTGAAAAGGAGTTGCAGGATATCATTTTCCAGGAGTTCACCCAGGTTCATGGACAAATGAACCGATTTGGTGGAACTGGACTGGGCTTGGCAATATCGAAGCGTTTGGTAGGTATAATGGGGGGAGAAATAAAATTGCAGAGTAAACCAGGTAAAGGTTCAACCTTTTATTTCGATCTGAGTTTTGATATAATTCCAGAGTCAAAAGAGGAGCCTCCTCTGAAGGATTTGGAATTAGAACTTCAGAAGGGCAATAAGTATAAAGTGCTTATAGTTGAGGATAATGATTTGAATACGCTAATTGTTCAGCGCTTTCTTTCGAATTGGGGAATTGAGCATGAGCATGCTGGAAATGGTGTAATCGCTCTTGAGATGATTAAGCAGTTCGACTTTGATCTGGTGCTGATGGATTTAGAGATGCCCGAGATGAACGGTTATGATGCTGCAAAAGCAATCAGAAAATTAGACGATTCATCCAAGAAAGCAGTTCCAATTATAGCATTAAGCGCTTCGGCAATGCGCGATGTAAAGCGTAAGATTTTTAGTATTGGCATGAACGATTTTGTGCTTAAACCGTTTAATCCAGCCGATTTAAAGCAAAAAATTATTAAGTATATAATTCGATAAATTATATAGGCAGAGTGATGAATAGATTAGTTAGAGTTCGTTTTTTCTCGTTGATTTTGATTCTTATTGCTTTTGGTTCACATCGTATTTATGGTCAAACTTCAATTGAATTAAAGGTTAAGCAATCAATAGGTTCTAAGGCAAAACTTTATCGGTACGTTGGAAAGGAGCTGGAAGTGATAGACTCTTGTAAGGCTACAGAGGATGGTGTGTATCGGTTTAGTTTATTGGAAAATGCAACGCAAGGGTTATATAGGTTTGTGATAGGAAAGTCCAGTTCATTCGATTTTATTGTTGCGAATGAGCCTGAAATAAAATTCGAGTCGGTTCTTTTTGCGATTGAGGATAGCTTAAAGGTTGTTGAATCGAAAGAGAATAAGATCTTTGTTGAGTTTTCGCAAATTAAACGATCATCGGAACAGCAGCAGTGGTTAATAGGATCGTTGCAGAATTATTACTCAGAGGAAACTCCATTTGCGCAGCAACTACGCGATGAAAAAAGACATGTAGAGTTTGATTTCTACCATAAAACAAGTTCACTTGCGAGCATCGATACATCTTTATTTGTATCCAACTATATCAATCTCGACACAAAACCTTTTGTTATCGATGCTATTGATGAATGTTCTTATAAGGCGGAATTGGCCGAAAACTGGTGGACTGGAGTTAATTTGAATGATAAACGACTTCTGAATACGCCTATACTTATCAAAAATGTGTGGGATTATCTGGAAAATTCGATTTGCGACGATCGTTACAATAAGGAGCAACAAGATTCGGTTTTTATTGCGCAAATCAATCAGTTACTGCAGAAACCAATGTCTGCGTTGGTGCGATTTCAAATTGTCAAATCGCTTTGTAAGGGCTTTCTCGATACCGATTATCTTGGTGTTTTAACCTATTTGATTGAAAATGGTGGCGATGCCTCGAAAGTTCTTAAAGATGATAATGAACTAATGGCTAGAATGGTTCTGGAGAAAAATCTAGAAGTTGGAAATAATGTTTATGATTTCAAAGTGAAACCGTTGGTCGGAAGGTCGTTTAAACTATCATCGGAAAAATCGAAGTTAAAACTTGTTGTTTTTTGGTCGATCTGGTGTCCTCACTGTGTAGAGATGATGCCGGCTATTCAACGTATTTACAGCGATTACAAGGCTAAAGGATTTGAGATAATTGCAGTGTCGATCGATGATGAAATTGACCAATGGAAACGGTTTGTTGACGATAAGCATTTCGATTGGATTAATACACAGGTAAGTGCCGAGTACGACAATCCCATAATTCTTAAGTATAATGTTGATGAAACACCGAAGATGTTTTTGGTAGATAAAAATCTAAAAATTGTTTCACGACCGGCATCGCCCGAACAGTTGATATTGAAACTGAAAAAGTTATTATAAAAGAAAAGGCTGCTTAAGCAGCCTTTCTCTCATTGAATATTGTAGATCTATTCGAGATATGTATATCCGTAAAGCCCCGAACGATAGTTTGATAAAAATTCTTTTCCTTCCTTAGATGAAATTACACCTGCCTTCACCGATGATGTAACCCAAGTTTCTAGCGATCTTACTAGTTTTTTGGGATTGTACTGAACATACTCTAATACTTCGGCAACAGTTTCTCCATCGATAATTTGGTCTATTTCGTATCCTTTATCGGTAACCGAAACGTGTACGGCATTGGTATCGCCAAACAGGTTGTGCAAATCACCCAAAATTTCTTGATAAGCACCAACTAGGAAAACACCTATGTAGTACGAATCGCTCGATTTTACTGAGTGAACAGGTAGGTAGTAAGAGATATTCTTGGTTGATATAAAATTGTCGATTTTACCATCCGAATCGCAGGTGATATCTTGCAGAGTTGCTGCTCTATCTGGTTTTTCGTTCAAGCGTTGGATCGGCATAATTGGGAATATTTGATCAATGGCCCAATTATCGGGTAACGATTGGAATAGCGAGAAGTTGCAGAAATATTTATCGGCAAGCAATTTTGGTAAAACCCTTAGTTCATCCGGAACGTGTTTAATCTCCGATGTAATTTGATGTATTTCCTTGGCAATTGACCAAAATAGACGTTCAATTTGAGCTCGGGTTCTCAAATCGAGCAGGCCTAAGCTGAAAAGATCCAGTGCTTCCTCTCGGATTTGCTGAGCATCGTGCCATGTTTCCAACATTCTGGGTTGATTTAGTTTATCCCAGAGGTCGTAAAGTTCCTGAACGAGTTCATGGTCGTTTTCTGAAATTTCCTCTTCCTCTCCCCAGGTTGGTAGCGAGGTTGTTTCCAGAACTTCGAAAATTAGTACTGAGTGATGCGCTGTAAGCGATCGACCCGATTCAGTAATAATATTTGGATGGGGAATATTGTTCTTATCGCTTGCGTCAACAAGGGTCGAAACAGAGTCGTTAACGTATTCCTGAAGGCTATAGTTGATACTGCTTTCGCTGCTCGACGAGCGAGTTCCGTCATAATCAACACCAAGACCACCGCCTATATCAACAAACTCAACATTAAATCCAAGTTGATGGAGTTGAATGTAGAACTGAGATGCCTCACGAAGGGCAATTTTAATTCTGCGGATTTTGGTAACTTGACTGCCAATATGGAAGTGAACTAGCTTAAGAGCATCTTTCAGGTCGTTATTTTCAAGAAAATCGAGAGCTTGTAGTAACTCGCTCGATGTTAATCCAAATTTACTAACATCGCCGCCAGAATCTTCCCACTTGCCGCTTCCTGAACTGGCCAGTTTAATACGAATCCCTAGATTTGGTTTAATCTTTAATCGTTGCGATACTTTGGCTATGAGTTTTAGCTCGTTTAGTTTCTCAATAACGATAAAAATTTTCTTTCCCATTTTCTGGGCTAGCAATGCAAGTTCAATGTAATCCTCATCTTTATAGCCATTACATATGATCAATGATTCGTTATGAGGATTGCTTGCAATAACTGCATGAAGTTCAGGTTTAGAGCCAGCCTCAAGTCCAATGTTGAATTTTCTGCCGTGGTTTATAATTTCTTCAACCACAGGACGCATTTGGTTTACTTTAATCGGGTAAATAATGAAATTTTGGCCTTTATAATCGTACTCTTCGGCCGCCGTTTTGAATGAGCGAGACATATCCTCGATTCTATTATCGAGAATATCGGTAAACCTTATTAGCATTGGAGCCGATACATCGCGAATTTGAAGTTCATCAACCAACTCGCGGAGGTCAATTTCAACACCGTTATTTTTAGGAGTAACTACAACATTTCCATCCTTGTTAATGGAAAAGTATTTTACTCCCCAGCCATTGATGTTATACATCTCAGCTGAATCCTCTATGCGCCATTTTCTCATTCTTTATTCAAAGATTTGCTAATTAAGTTATTAAAATTCAGTTAATTATAATATGTAATGATGAATTGCGAAAATAAGCCCTAATTAATTATAATACAACAAATACACAGATTTTTTTACCGATAATTTGGCGATATCGAATGAAATTAAAGAATTTTAACTTCTGTTCTTCTATTCTGTGCTCTACCTTCTGGTGTAGAGTTTGTTGAAATAGGTTTAGTTTCGCCATATCCAGCCCATTTTACTCTATCGCGTTCTATTTGTTTCGAGAGTAAATAATCTGCTACCGATTTTGCCCTTTGTTCAGAAAGTTTTTGGTTGTATTCGTCTGTACCCTGATTGTCGGTATGGCCACCAACTTCAATCTTAATGGATGGATTTTGTTTTAAAACGACAACGAGTTTATCTAACTCTACCGTAGATTCTGGTTTGAGTTCGTATGAATCCAATTCAAAAAATATATTTCGGAGCACCAAAATTTCGTCCTTTACAATTGGGTTAAGCAGAATCTCTAGGTAGAATGGTTTGTCGAACGAAAAAATTCCTTTCAGATCGAAATGTTCCGAGTGGAAAAGGTATCCAGGAGCCGATGCAAATAAGCCGTATTGCTTATTGGTAGGAAGGCAAACTAGAAATTTTCCATCTGTAGGAGTGGTCGAATTCATTACTTCTTTTTTCGAAGATAAGTCGACCAGAGATATTTGTGCCTCCAGCGTACGCAATGTTTTACTGTCTTTAATAACACCAGTGACGTACGATGTTGGTATTGGCTGAATTTCGGGATAGAGATTGAAGGTGAAGATATCGCGACCATGCTCCGGGACTATATCCGTGGAATAGTACGCAACCGTTCCTTTTGCATTGACAATAAGCCCTTCTTCACTTTTATAGGTATTGATTGGGTAGCCAAAATTAGTTGGTTTGCCCCATTTTCCGTTTTCATTCAATCTCGAAATATAAATATCCATGCTACCCATTCCGAGATGACCGCTAGAGGAGAAGTACAGCGTTTGATTATCGAAGTGTATGAATGGCGATTGCTCGTCGCCATCTGTGTTTATTGGTTCTCCAATGTTAACCGCATTTCCCCACGTTCCATCAATGTTTTTTTCCGATTTCCAGATGTCGAAACCGCCCAAGCCACCCGGTCTATTACTCACAAAGTAAAGAGTTCTACCATCGGGTGATATGGATGGCTGTTTTTCGGAGTATCTACTCGAATTAATCTGTGGAGGAAGTTTAACTGGTGCAGACCAAGTGCCATTGCTATTTTTTACTGATGTGTAAAGATTACAGACACCACTGCAAATGGTATAGTACATTGTTTTTCCGTCGGCAGAAAGGCCCTGTGCACCTTCGTTTATATCTGTGTTGAGCGGTTCACCAATAGGAATTCCTTTGCTCCAGTTACCCTCATCGTTTTTGTTGCTTACGTAAAAATCTTCTTGCCACTTAGTGTTTTTTATCCCAACATTAACCGATTTTGGAAGTTTAACCGTGTACACTAATGTTTTTTCATCGACCGAAAGGCTTGGCCAATACTCATCGAGATCGGTGTTTATATCATTTCCAAGATTAATTGGATTATACGGAACAGGGTTCGCAATGGCATTTAGAGCAAATTTACATCTATCGATAGCATCATGAGCTGATTTCTCAATGCTTTTCGATTTGTCATTTAATGTTAAGTAGTACTCAAAATTATCCAATGCCTTTTGGTATTCTCCAATTTGTAGCTGTAATTTTCCTAGTGTAAAGTAGGCTTTAGGGAAAAACTCAGGGTCGATAGATATTGCTTTTTCTATAGATTCAATGGCATCGGGAATGTTTCCCATCATATAAAAGGTTTGAGAAAGTACCAGATGGGCTTCAATAAATTTAGGCTCAATACTAATACTCTCCCTTAGCAATCGCTGGGCTGTAATATAATCGTACCTATCGTACGATTGTAATGCATTGTTGTATTTCTCAATGGCGCGACGATTATTTACGCTTAACTTTTTCGGAGTTTGAGCTATGCTGAAAAAAGGAAGCATAGCAATTATTACGTAAATAATCAGTTGTTTCATGGCAGTTAGGGTATATGCATAAATTTATGGGCTTGTAAAGATATGCGCCACTTTGGGTTTTGCATGATATAATCGACAATTTCGGGAACTATTTTTTCGTAAACGCTCCATTCGGGTTGAAGAAAGAGCATGCAGCTCGATTTTACGAGTTTTGCGTTTTCTTCGGCCCAAGCAAAATCGGATGGATTTGTTATAATAACTTTTAGTTCATCGGCCTTCATGTGAATTGAATCGATGGGAGGTTGCTGCCGTTTTGGCGATAAACAAATCCAGTCCCATTGTCCCGAAAGCGGATATGCTCCCGAGGTTTCAATAAAAGTTTGAATTCCTTTATTTTTAAGTTCAGCACACAAATAATCTAATGGATATAAACTTGGCTCCCCACCAGTTACAACAACTGCTTTTGCTGGATACGATGCAGCATGGGCTACAATATCATCAACTTTTACTGGTGGAAAACTTTCTGGATTCCACGATAAACGGGAATCGCACCACGAGCAGCCCACATCACAACCTCCAATCCGGATGAAGTATGCCGCTCTACCTGTTTGAAAACCTTCGCCTTGTAATGTATAGAACTCCTCAACAAGAGGTAATACTTTGCCAGAATCGAATTGCTTTACTGTTTCTGAAAAATTCATTTTTATTCGTTATTCGATGAGCTAAATAGAAGTTTTTGATCATGTTCAGCTGCTTGCTTTACCCAATCTTCGGGAATAATCTTCCAGCAATTGTAGCTCGATGGAGTTATAACGTGTTTTTGCTCAATATAGTTCATTATGTAGTATCGTAAATCCTTCTCTGTTGAGGATATTATTCGGTTAGGCAATTCCTCGGATGGAATATTGCTGCCTTTGGTTAAATGGCCTCCGCCACCGTTTCCTCGGTATGAGTTTACGGCAACTTTGTAGGTTTTATCCTCAACAAATGGTGATCCATCGGCCATTGAAATAATGGTTACTTTATCGCCATCGGGTTTGGAAACATCAATGGTATATATTATTCCAGCGGCGGAGTCAAAATTATAGAAGTTTGCAAAAAGTTGAACTTTCCCATGTTTGTCGGTTACAATACTTCCGTCGGCGTTTGTCTTGAACTTGATAAGATGATCGTCGGCACTATTCATAGTGTTAAACCAAACCGATGTAGCATGCTCCAGAAAACCATCAATTTCTTTACCGGTTAATGATATGGTGTATAGAAAATTCTCGAAACGATAAAGTTTAAACATATCGCTAACCGTAACAGTTCCTTCTTTAATTGTTGAAACAAACGATAAAGGAGCAGCAAAAGAAACATCGGCTTTGCTTAGTTCTAATTGTGCTGCATGAATAAAGTCCATGAATGCAGTTGGTCCAAAGTACGCCCCGCTGCTTGTTATAGTTTGAGTAAATGTACCAATTGGGCGATTAACAAACTCTTCTACCTTTTTGTAGTCCGAGGCAAACTTTGCCATAAATTCCTCATCGGGTTTGTATTCTTTTGTATCGATAAGTTGCCCATCAATTGTTTTACTTTCAATATTACCGTTTTTATCTAGTTTTATATTGATAGTTGCCTGCGATATTAATCTGGCCGAAGATGTTGGATCCATTATAAGTACAGAATCGCCGTCAATATTGGCCACTTTTTTGCAGAATCGATCATGATCGTGACCAATTAAGATTACATCAAACCCAGGTACTTGCTGTGCTACAAGTAACGATGCATTTTCGTTGCTAGGTTCATCTGCCGAAACTCCACCGTAGGTGGCATCGTGTCCTGAGTGAAATAAACCTACAACAATACTTGGCTTTTCGGTGGTTTGGATTTGTTTCATCCAGTATTTGGCCGAAATAATCATATCTTCGAAATGCATATCGGGCCAAAGAATTTTAGGCAACCAGTGAGGGATGCCGGGTGTTGTAAGTCCTAGAATGGCAACCTTAACGTCACCTTTAGTTATAATGGTATAGGGTTTAAAGGCAGGCTTGCCGGTTTGGGTGTTTATTGCATTGGCGGCTAACCATGGAAATTTAAACCTCTTTTCGACTTCGCGGTATACTTTTGGTCCCGTTTCTATATCATGATTTCCTACTGATGCTGCATCGTAGTTCATAAAGTTAAAGACTCTAGAAACGATGTTAGGATTTAAACTATCGATAAAGTTTGAATAATACACAGGTGGTTGTCCCTGTAGAATGTCCCCATTATCTAAGAGAATTACCTGTTGATTAGAGTTATTCCGTTCTTGCCTAATGTATGTATATGCATTGGCCAGACTAGTTTCCATGGGCTTATTCCGTATAAAATCATATGGAAATATGGCTCCGTGTACATCGCTAGTTTCCAATATTTTGATGGTAATATTCTTTTGGGAGTATACCGATACTGCTAGTAGAACACAAATTAATTGTATGCCAATAATTCTAAAGATTGTCGATTTCATATGCAACTTTTTTCTTTTAATGTGCATTGCAAAGTTAGGGTTAAATTGTAAAATATTGCATAATGAGTTTTTGTTTAGAATAAAATACAATGTTATGATTTATTAATAGAAAAAAGGTGCCTCAAATTAATGAGACACCTTTTGATATTGAAATAAAACAAGTTATTACGACAAGAAACTTAGTAGAATACCGGCTGCTACCGCACTCCCAATAACACCAGCAACATTTGGTCCCATGGCATGCATTAGTAGATAATTGGATTTATCGTATTCCAATCCAACAATCTGAGAAACTCTAGCACTGTCGGGAACTGCAGAAACTCCAGCATTACCGATAAGCGGATTAATTTTACTACCTTCCTTAAGAAATAGATTCAAGAACTTAACAAATAAAACGCCACCAGTAGTTGCAATTACAAACGATGTAGCACCTAGTATAAAAATGAATATAGATTTAGGAGTTAGGAATGTTGTTGCTTGAGTTGAAGCACCAACCGTTAAACCAATAAGTATTGTAACAATATCGATTAGAGGACCTTTGGCTGTATCGGCCAAACGCTTTGTAACGGTACTTTCTTTAAGCAGGTTTCCAAAGAATAGCATTCCTAATAGTGGTAAACCCGAAGGAACAATGAATGTAGTAAGAAGTAAACCTACAATGGGGAATAGTATTTTTTCCAGTTTAGTAACCTGACGTGGAGGTTTCATCTTTATAACTCGCTCCTTTTTGGTTGTTAGTAGTCTCATTATAGGAGGCTGAATTACAGGAACAAGTGCCATGTAGGAGTATGCCGAAATTGCAATGGCTCCCATTAAATCTGGTGCTAGTCGTGAAGAGAGGAAGATTGCAGTAGGACCATCGGCACCACCAATAATTCCAATTGCACCAGCTTCTTCTGGTGTAAATCCAAAGAATAGTGCAGCAATGTATGCTCCAAAGATACCTAATTGGGCAGCAGCACCGATTAGCATCAATTTGGGATTGGATATTAGGGCACTAAAGTCTGTCATTGCTCCAATTCCCAAGAAAATTAGAGGTGGATACAATCCCTTTAGTACACCGAAATACAGATAGTTTAAAACACTTCCATTTTCGTATACTCCAATTTGAAAACCTGGCATAAAGGGAATATTACCGACAATGATTCCAAATCCAATTGGCACAAGAAGCATAGGCTCATACTCCTTTGCTATAGCCAGATAGATAAAAATCAATCCAATAATTATCATAATGCCGTGACCAAGTGTAAAATTGGCAAATCCGGTATATGAAATGAACTGACTTAAATTATCCGTTAGAAATGAGAAAAATCCTGTTTGCTCCATGGTTATCCAATTATTATAAGTACGTCACCTTCTAATACGGAGTCGCCTTTGCGAACTTTAACATCAATAACTTTTCCTTCTTTATCGGAATCGATGTTGTTTTCCATTTTCATTGCTTCTAGAACAATTAAACGTTGTCCTACCTTTATTGTATCACCTGGTTTAATATGTACATCGAGAATAACACCTGGTAGCGGCGATTTTATTGATCCCGAAGTGGCTGTGCCAGGGCTTGCTGTTTTTGCTACTGAAGGGTGAGCGTCAGTTGCAGGAACAACATCAGGACGAACAAGACGAGGAGTTTTTGTTTGTTTTAACTCTTTATCTACTTCCACTTTATAAGGAGTTCCGTTTACTTCAACGTCGGCAATGTTTCCTTCTACATTTGCAATGTGAACATTGTACTCATTGCCATTTATTTTGAACTTAAAATCTTTCATTCGAGTAGTGTTTATTTTTTTCCGTCAACTTAATAATTAATCAACAGTTACTTTTTGATTTGATGTGGAATTATTCTGCTAGGCAATTGGCGTAACCCATAGATTTTAGAACTCCATGGAGAATACATTCTCGATACCCTTTGGATAGTAATAATTGCAGATTCCTGATCGTGCTTCTCTGTTTCGTAGAGGTATAGCGCAGTTGAAATTGCAGCAAATACTTCGCCTGAGATTTCTTCCTCGTGAACAACTTCCTCACCAGCTTCTTGAGCCTTCCGTTGTTTGCGCTGTACTGCTTTTTGATTCGATTTTCCGATGGTTCTGAAAATTCGGTATAAGATTAGAAGTGCACAAAACACAACTAACATAGCAGTAATAGCCATAACCACACCAAAAGGATCAACATTTCTGAATTTTTCGCCTGCTGATATTTTTACTGTAAATACATCATTAGTGGAGCCTGGCGTTGTAATTTGGCTTACAGCCCAACTATCAGAACCGTCAGGCATTCTGCAATATGTCTGATTTGCTGCTAACGCAGGAACAGTAATACTGTCGATAACGGTTTTACCGTCTGGTGCTACAAGTGCAATGAACCGTTTGGCACTATCAAGTGTAAAATTTAAGTGTATGGCTCCGTGCTGAGTAATTCCATCGGCAAAAAACACTAAGAATTGTCGTAGTGGAATTACAGTTATAGGATCGCCCGAAGGAATTTGGTACTTCTTCGGGTTATTCAGATCATCGGTGAAATAGCAGTTGGCAATGTTTACTTTGTTATAGCCTAAATTCATTACCTCTACCCAAGCACCTCTGTTGCCAAAGTTGTCGATGTAATTCGAACTATTAACAAGCATAACCTCATTAATACGAAGATCGCTAACAGTTTGTGCGTTTGTTGATAGAGTTGATATGGCTAGCGCTATAAAAGTAAAGCCTTTTAAATATCTTTTCATCATTATAAAGGTTTCTGTATTATAATGGTAAGTTTGAGTGTTTTTTAGGAGGATTAACATCCTTCTTGGTTGCTAGCGACTGAAGTGCACGGATAATACGGAAACGTGTATTACGTGGTTCTATTACATCATCGATATACCCAAATTTGGCTGCAACGTATGGATTAGCAAATTTCTCCTTGTATTCTTGTTCCTTGCGGAAAAGGAATTCAACTTTTGCTTTTTCATCCTCAATACTGTCGAGTTCGCGACTTAGCAATACTTCGATAGCACCTTTAGGACCCATAACTGCAATTTCGGCACTTGGCCAAGCGTAATTAATATCACCACGTAGATGTTTCGAACTCATCACGTCGTATGCTCCACCGTAAGCTTTACGAAGTACAATGGTTACCTTTGGTACAGTTGCCTCGCCGTATGCAAAAAGTAGTTTTGCTCCGTGAATAATAATACCATTATATTCTTGACCAGTTCCGGGTAGGAATCCTGGTACATCAACTAAAGTAACAATTGGAATATTGAAAGCATCGCAGAAACGAACAAAACGAGCCGCTTTGCGTGATGCATTGTTATCGAGTACACCAGCTAAATACTTTGGCTGATTTGCAACAATACCAACCGATTGTCCATTGAAACGGGCAAAACAGGTAACAATGTTTGCTGCGTAATCGCGTTGAACTTCTAAGTATTCGCCATTATCAACAATTGCGCCGATAACATCTTTTATATCGTAAGGTTTATTTGCGTTGTCGGGAATAATTTCATTAAGCGCATCTTCAAGCCTGTCGATTGGATCGTTGGTTGGAATAATTGGTGTTTCTTCAAGGTTATTTTGGGGTAGATAGCTTAGAAGTTTACGAATAAGCATGATACCCTCTTCTTCTGATTCTGAAACAAAGTGAGCAACACCCGATTTCGAGGAGTGAACACCTGCACCGCCAAGTTCCTCGGAGGTAACGGTTTCGCCGGTTACTGTTTTAACAACCTTTGGTCCAGTTACGAACATGTAGCTGGTATTGCGCGACATAATGATAAAGTCGGTTAGGGCAGGGGAGTAAACTGCACCTCCAGCGCAAGGTCCAAAAATTGCAGAGATTTGTGGTATTACACCCGATGCAAGAATATTACGCTCAAAAATTTCGGCATAACCACCTAAGCTCTTAACACCTTCCTGAATACGAGCTCCACCACTATCGTTAATACCAATAACAGGAGCGCCAACCTTCATGGCCATATCCATAATCTTGCAGATTTTAGCTGCAAACATTTCGGATAACGAACCTCCAAACACAGTAAAATCTTGTGAAAAAACGTAAACCAAACGTCCATCAATTGTACCGTAGCCTGTCACTACACCGTCTGATAGATAGGTTTCTTTCTCTAGTCCAAAATCGATACAACGGTGCGATACAAACATATCGAACTCCTCGAAACTACCTTCATCAAGAAGCATCTCGATACGCTCGCGAGCAGTGAATTTACCTTTCTTGTGCTGAGATTCTATTCGTTTCTCACCGCCTCCCAGTTTGGCTTTTTCACGTAATTCTATTAATTCCTTAATTTTTTGTTCTTGAGTGCTCATTTTTATTTGTGTTTGGGTATAGAAACTATTTATTTTTATCCTCGCAAAGCTCAGTAAGTACACCAATGGTTGATTTTGGGTGAAGGAAAGCAATGTCTAAACCTTCAGCACCTTTACGTGGTGTTTTATCGATAAGAGCAACACCTTTCTCCTCTACAGCCTTGAGTTGGTTCTCAATATCTTTCACTGCAAATGCAATGTGGTGAATACCTTCTCCTTTTTTCTCGATAAACTTGCCAATCGGACCTTCGGGATCGGTTGACTCAAGTAATTCAATTTTAGTTTGTCCAACCATAAAGAAAGCAGTCTTTACTTTTTGATCCTTAACTTCCTCAATGTTGTAGCATTTCAAACCTAAAACGTTTTCGTAAAAAGGAATGGCATCTTGTAAATTTTTCACTGCAATGCCGATGTGTTCAATATGTGTGATGCTCATAATTTATAGTAGTTTAAGTTGTTATTATCTTTTGCAGCAAAGTTAACGTCTCTTGCTTAGTTTACACAGGAAAAAAATCATGCTTTTACTTGTTGTTCAACACTGCTAAACAACATGTTTTATGAATTATTCTAAAAAGATGTTTATCAAATAAAAAACATAAGTTACCAAACCTTTTGCAGAATTTCAACATAGCACTTTTGACATAAATGGTTCATGTAACTTTGTCCTATAATATTATAGTTATACTTGTTATTTTGCTTCTTCTTTTGTTTTTACCGCTTTGTTGAAAATATCGTGAATTTTAGTTCTGATATTCATTTTAGCCAGTTTGGTGTTGTTGGCATCTGGATATACTCTATTCGACAAGAAAACGTATACCAAATTGGTTTCTGGATCGGCCCAAACTACTGTACCCGTAAAGCCTGTGTGGCCAAAGCTTAATGATGAGACAAGATCCCCTGCTGGCGATGGTTGCCCTACTGGCGAAGGCTTATCAAAACCGAGCGCGCGTCTGTTGCCATTATTCCCATTCGGGGTATTTATAAAGGTATCTACAGTTTCTTGGCTAAGATATTGTTCGCCTCCATATGTTCCTTTGTTTAGGAACATTTGCATTAGTTTTGCCAAGTCGTTTGCGTTGGAGAATACTCCGGCATGGCCTGCAACTCCTCCCATCATGGCTGCTGCCGGATCATGTACATCGCCCCATACTAGTTGCTTCCTGAAAGTTAAATCGTATTCGGTTGGAACAATCCTTTCTCTATCGTATTTTTTATATGGCTGATACATGGTATAGTTCATGCCAAGTTTTTTGAAGAAAAGATCATTGGACAGTTCATCTAACCCCTTGTTGGTGCTGTTTTCGATGGCACGTTGTAGGTAGAGGAATCCTAAATCGCTGTAATGATACTTTCCGGAGTCTTGTAATTTTGATGTGTTTATCACGCTAAAAATACTATCCTTCATCCCTTCGCAGGCGTATAGGTTTTCTGTGCATCGTAATGGAAAATTGAATGAGTAACTTGTGCTGTAATACGCTATGCTAGGCGTGATATATTTATGCAGGTAGATTTTTTCGGATACTTTAAATGGGTATTCGGGGCTGATGTTCTCCTGAGATGCCGTGGTGTTTGGTGTTAATGTCGATAAGGTGTTCAGGTAGAATGGTATCCAAGGTTGAAGTCCCGATTGGTGCAGCAGAATATCTTTAATTGTAAGCGACGATTTGTCCTTGTAATTTGTAAGATTTGTGAACGTTCCCAATGTTGATGTCAGTGCAATTTTCTTTTCATCGTATAGTTTCATTACAACAGGGAGTGTGGCTGTAACTTTTGTTATGGAAGCAATGTCGTAAAGCATTCTAATGTCCACGCTATCGTTGGAGGTGTAGGTGGGCTTGCCAAAACTTTTATTGAAGAATACAACACCATACTTTGCGGCTAAAATTTGCATTCCAGGAGTTACGCCTTGCTGTATTGCATCATTGGCAATTGAATCTACCTTGAGGAGAAGTTTTGAGTCTATTCCGATCTCCTCGGGGAGTGAGTAAGCCAGTCGTACACCCCCATTTAGCGATTGCCCAGTTCCTAGTGTGTACGAGTTTACAACCGATACAGGAAGTGCCCCTTTTGTTCCAATTCCTCCAAAAATTAGCTGTGCCGATAGGTTCTGGGCATCAATGGAATTGTCGTACGAAATAATGATGGACGAAAACGAGTGTGGGTTGAAGAACTTCGATAGCGAGTACGGAGTGCCAAAGTAATCAAGAATTACTCTTTTCCGGAATGCTAGATCAAAAAGAAAGTTTGCGGCTTGGCTTGTAATGCCGTAGTTGCGGCTAAACCGAATATCGGCAGCGTGGTAACCCACTACTATTAGGTTGTAAGCATCAACTTCGTTTAGTAGCGAATCGTACTCGGCAACTGACGATTCCGGGTTAATGCTGAATGTCGAAATTGCAGAGTACAGCTCCATTTGTTCCCTAAAGGCATCACCTTTATTGCAGCCTATTTCAATGTAGGCAATTTTTAGGGTATCTAACCCTTTCAGCGGAATTACGCTGTTATTCGAAACTACAGTGAGCGAGTTGCTAATTATTTTTCTGCGGAGCACTTGCGATGATACTGGGTTTAAATCTTCGTATAGATTATTCAAATCAATGGGCTTGTAATTGTTCAACCCAACATAGTATTTTGCCATCAGAACCTTTTGGCATTTCATGTTGATTTGGTCTTCGGAAATTTCTCCGCTTTTCACCAAGGCCTCAATTCTATCTATCGACTCTTTCACTTTCGACGGGAATAGCAAAATATCGTTGCCCGCTTTAAGTGCCAGTACATTAATGTCGATAGGGTCGTAGTAGTTGGCAATCCCTTTCATATTAAGAGCATCGGTAAATATTAACCCGTTAAAGCCTATCTCGTTGATGAGGATATTGTTGATAATATTTGGCGAAATGCTCGATGGTCGTAATGAGTCGGGTTCCAATACTGGAACTCGCAAGTGGGCAACCATTATGCTGTTGAGCCCTCCCTTTATTAACTCCTTGAATGGATATGTTTCCAAAGAATCCAAACGCGCTAGGCTATGCGAAACGGTGGGCAATGCCACGTGAGAATCCTCGAACGTATCGCCATGGCCCGGAAAATGCTTTGCGCATGCAATAATGCCGTTATCCTGTAAACCATTCATGTAGGCCAAGCCAAATTTTACAACTCTTTCG
Source organism: Bacteroidales bacterium (assembly GCA_050180705.1). Taxonomy (GTDB): domain Bacteria; phylum Bacteroidota; class Bacteroidia; order Bacteroidales; family Tenuifilaceae; genus SB25. Next base: position 189,947 of record JBFXDX010000008.1, read on the forward strand.
CGGTCTTCTCCGAACGATCGTGTATTAATTACCGGGTTTTGTGGATTACTGTTAATGTCAACTACAGGCGCAAAGTCAACGTGTACTCCTAAACGTTTTAGCTGACGGGCAATGTCGCATCCCATTTGGTAAACCAAGGACGAATCGGAGGTTGCACCAAGCATCATCTGGCGTGGATACGAAAATGTGCTATCGAGTCGCATGCCTGGGCCCCATTCTGCATCCATCGATATCAGCATGGGCACTTTCGATATTGATTGGTAGTAATTGGTTTGAACCGCTTGCCTTACAGGTCCTCCCTGAAAAAATATTAATCCACCTATTTTTTGATTCCGAACTAGGTCGGCTATTTCCTGTATATGTTTATCGTCGCGGTTCGAGTAGGCTGCAACCATGAATAGTTGTCCAATTCGTTCCCGAAGCGTTAGCTGATGCATGATAGAATCAACCCAGTGAGTTTGGCTTAACGTGTCCTGCTTTACTGTGATGAAATTTCGTTGATTTGCTTGAATTGTACTGAAGAATAAAACTAAGGCTAGTGTTAAAAAAATAGTATTTATACGTTTCATCCGTACAAAATTTTGATGTTATTATTTGTAATAAGTTATGTTCCCTTTTTACACTTGCTAACGTTCCGATGGAGCACTCATGATTTGCTTATTTGTACAATCATTGGGCGTTTCATAAAATCAATGATATCAAGTGTTGAATTGAGTTAACAAAAATAGTAGTGTTTTATTTTATAACCTATCACTTTTTGGGGTTTCAACCAACAAAATATTAACGACCATCAAATTTAACAGAGTGTTGTGTTTCGTTGTTTCTTCGTATGGCTTTAAACTATTGCGACAATAATTCATCTAAAAATCGTAACTTTCATCTTTAAAATGATATCAATAATTTAACTAATCCGCTATGAAAAAGAAATGGAGTATAGTTTTTTCACTGTGTATTATTTTTGTCTTGGGGGCAAATGCTCAGGAAACAAAACTAATGCGATTTCCTGCTATTCACGGTAATCAGGTTGTATTTACCTATGCAGGTGATCTGTATACCGTACCAGTTCAGGGAGGTGTTGCACGAAAACTAACCAATAATGTAGGGTACGAGATGTTTGCAAAATTCTCGCCTGATGGTAGCACTATAGCGTTTACCGGTCAGTACGATGGTAATACTGAGGTTTTCACAATCCCGTCCGAAGGTGGAATTCCTAAAAGGCTCACTTATACCGCAACTTTAAATCGCGATGATGTTTCTGATCGAATGGGCCCAAATAATATTGTTATGGCTTGGAGTCCAGATGGTAAAAGCATAATCTATCGATCGCGTAAGCAAACCTATAACGATTTTGTTGGAGCATTGTTTAAGGTTTCGGCTAATGGTGGAATGTCAGAAGAGTTGCCTCTTTCTGGTGGCGGTTTTTGCTCATTTTCGGCCGATGGTAAAAAGTTGGCATTCAATCGTGTTTTTCGTGAGTTTCGAACTTGGAAGTACTACAAGGGAGGAATGGCCGATGATGTATGGATATTCGATTTCGACTCGAAAGAGGTTAAAAATATTACCAATAATGTAGCTCAGGATATTTTTCCGATGTGGATTGGCGATGAAATCTATTTTGCATCGGATCGTGATAGAACCATGAATTTGTTCTCGTATAATCTTAAAACTGGTGCAACTAACAAGGTTACAAACTTTACAGAGTACGATATTAAGTTTCCATCGTATTCGGGCAATTATATTGTATTTGAGAATGGCGGAATTCTATATAGGTTTGATACAAACACAAAGGAAGCAGTAAAAATTCCTGTGACTATTTACGATGAATTTGAGTATGCACGACCTGAATATAAGGATGTCAGCAAAAATATTTATTCTGCGGATTTAGCGCCCAACGGCGAAAGGGTTGTGTTTACAGCACGAGGCGATATTTTTACAGTACCAGCCGAGAAAGGCATTACTCGCAACCTAACCCAAAGTTCCGATGTTCACGATCGTAATGGCGAATGGTCGCCCGATGGAAAGTATATTGCTTACATTTCCGATAGGTCAGGCGAGTATGAGGTTTATATCCAGTTGCAGGATGGATCGGCTGCTCCGGTACAAGTAACCAACGGAATAAACAACTATATCTTCAATATACAGTGGTCGCCCGATAGCAAGAAAATTTTGTTTAACGATCGGTTAGGCAGACTTCAGTATGTCGACATTGATACCAAGAAAGTTGTTCTTGTTGATAAGGGAGCTTATGGCCAGATCTATAGTTTCGATTGGTCGCCCGATAGTAAATGGGTTACCTATTCCATTACCGATGCCAACCGTTTCAATATCATCAATATTTATAATCTTGAAACAGCGATAAGCAAGCCAGTTACCGATAGTTGGTATACCTCATCGCAGGCTAAATTTTCCAACGATGGAAAATATCTAGTACTTGTTTCCGACCGAGATTTCAATCCAATTTATAGCCAAACCGAGTGGAATCATGCTTACCGTGAAATGAGCAAAATATATATGATTTTACTGGCCAAAGACACTCCATCGCCATTTGCTCTTGAAAATAACGAGGTTTTGTTAGACAAAAAACCTGAACTCGATAAGAAGGACGATGCAAAGAAGTCGGGTAAGCCAGGCGATGATAAGAAGGATGTAAAATCGGAGGTTAACGTTAAAATAGATTTCGACGATATTCAGTCTCGATTAATTGCTCTGCCTATTGATGCTGCTAATTACGGTAATTTATACTGTATTGATGGAAAGGTTTACTATAACTGTTACAGCTTTAGCAGCCGGAGGGGTGTGGCTAAAATGTACGACTTAAAGAAGAAATCGGAGGTTGATCTTGGTGAGTCGATAAGGTTTATTATTTCCTCGAATAATAAGAAAATGCTTGCATTCAAGAATAGCACATATTGCGTAATTGATCTACCAAACGGAAAAATCAACCTTGAAAAACCTGTCGACCTAAGTAATATGAAAGTTTTGGTTGATTATCATAAGGAGTGGAAGCAAATTTTTGATGAGAGTTGGCGACAAATGCGCGACTTCTTCTATGTTGAAAATATGCATGGCGTGAACTGGATGGCAATGCACGATAAGTATGCAGCATTATTGCCATACGTTAATCATAGAAACGACCTTACTTATTTAATTGGTGAGATGATTGGCGAACTTAGTGTAGGTCATGCATATGTTAATAGCGGAGAAAAACCTGAGCCCGATAGAGTTAAACTTGGTTTGCTTGGGGCTAAAATAAGCAAACATTCAAGTGGGTATTTTAGAATAGATAGAATTATTGAGGGAAAGAGCTGGGATCAGTCTACTCGTTCGCCATTGCAGGATGTTGGTGTAAATGTAAAAGAAGGTGATTTTATTCTGGCTGTCGATGGTAAGGATTTACAGAATGTAAACGATATTTATTCAACCCTTGTAGGAAAAGCCCAGAGTACTGTAGAGTTGGTTGTTAATGGAAAACCCGAGCAGAGTGGTAGCCGAAAGGTTTTGGTTACTCCAATTGCCGATGAGTCGAGTTTGTACTACTACGATTGGGTTCAAAAGAACCTTCAAAAGGTAACAGAGGCTACTAACGGAGAGGTTGGATACATCCATATTCCAGATATGCTTTCCGAAGGATTAAATGAATTTGTGAAGTATTTTTATCCACAGCTAAATAAGAAAGCGTTAATCATTGACGATCGCGGTAACGGTGGTGGAAATGTATCTCCAATGATTCTTGAGCGATTAAGTAGAGAGGTTTACAGGCAGACAATGCGTAGGGGAATGTCTAACTCTGCTCCAATTCCTGCTCAAACTCACTATGGCCCAAAAGTTTTACTGCTCGATCATTACTCCGCTTCCGATGGCGATTTATTCCCATATGGATTTAAGCGACTTGGAATTGGTACTTTAATAGGAACCCGTTCGCGGGGCGGTGTTGTAGGAATTTCTGGATCGTTGCCATTTATCGATGGAGGCGATTTACGTAAACCAGAGTTTGCAAGTTTCAGCAGCGAAACTAGCGATTGGATTATCGAAGGACATGGCGTTGATCCTGATATTTATATCGATAATGATCCTTATAAAGAGTACATGGGAATCGACGATCAGTTGAGTAAAGCTATTGAGGTTATAAAGGAACAGCTAAAGAGCTATAAACCTTTACCGGCAATTCCTCAGGCTCCCGATAAATCGAAATAAAAGAATAAAGAGATAAGTATTAAAAGTGTCCTCAATCGGGGGCACTTTTTTGCTTTAGGGAATAAAGCATATTAAGTTGAATTAATTGCGTTCAGGTTTTAATGTAGAATAATGCCCCATTCCAAGTTTTCATTATTTAAAAATTGTATCATTGGCTCATCGTCTTATTTATTAGGTTTCCATTACTTTTTTTCTGAAATTTACACGCTGCATGCAGCAAAATTGTTTTCATCAATGTCTATAGAATAGAAAGCAATGAAAAAACCTGATCGGGAAATGAATATTCATTCGGAGCTTATAGAGTTGTGCCGGCATGGCGATACTAAAGCCCAATTTGAGATATACAACCTATACTCAAGGGCAATGTATAACGTGAGCTGTCGAATTTTACCCGACAGGATGGAGGCCGAAGATGCCATGCAGGAAGCGTTCTTTAAAGCATTTGATAAAATACATACTTTTCGCAACGAGGTTGCATTCGGTGCTTGGCTAAAACGAATTGTTGTTAATACCAGCATCGATTACCTGAAGAAAAAGAAACTTCAGTTTGCTTCGATAGATGATGTGAAGAGTATTGCGGATTTTCAGAATGATTCAGATGACTTTCTACCGGAGTCGGTAGAGGAGGTGACGCTAGCAATGAATCAGTTACCTGAAGGATACCGCGTAGTACTTAGCCTTCATCTTGTTGAAGGGTACGAGTACGAAGAAATTGCCGAGATGCTTGGAATTGGACAATCGAGTGTGCGATCGCAGTTTACCAGGGCAAGGCAAAAATTGATAGAGTTATTAAAGCAAAGTAATAAAACTTTCAGCTATGGAAAGGTTTAACAATTATATAAAGGAAAATAGCAACCTATTCAACGATGTGGAGTTATTGGAAGGCCATCAAGATAGGTTTATGGCTAAAATGAAGCAGCGTAACCGATCGCATGTATATAAAGTTATACTATCGGCAGCGGCATCTGTAGCGCTTATTCTTTCACTTACAGCAGCGCTGGGGCTATTTTACAATCAGGAACGTTTGCCCGAGTTTGCAAATTTCATATTTGGAAATAGTGGTACTCAGAGTTTGCTGAAAGAAATGGATAGTTACTACAATAGTCAGTTGCTTCGTAAATATAAAGCGATAGAAAAGTTGGCCTTTAATTCAGATCCAACAGTAAAGCCTGAGGTAATGAAAATGATGGCTGAACTTGAAACCGAAAAGCAACAATTGGAAAGTGATATTCATCAGAATCCTCGTAAAGATTACATTGTTGAGGCTATGGTGCAAAATTATCAGGTTCGCATGGAGGCACTTCAACGAATTCAGGATTCGCTTACCGAAACGAGACAGTAATATTTTTGAGGATAGTTTTAGTTAAATCAGTAATCAATTAAAAAATCAACAATATGAGAGCATTTAGAGTAATATCAGCCACTTTAGCCTTTCTGCTTATGGTTTCGTGTGCCTTTGCTGCTAAAGGTAAATTAAATAAAGTGTACGACCGGGAGTTCAATGTAAACGCTACCACTAAGTTGTTTATTCAGAATAAGTACGGTCAGGTTAATGTAGAGAACTGGGATAAAAATACTATCTCGATACATGTTGAGGTAAAGGTTGATAATGCCAGTGATGATAAAGCAAAAATTATGCTTGATGCTATTGATATTGAATTTTCAGAGTCGAACAATGTGGTTTCTGCAATAACAAAGTTCAACGAAGACCTTATGAGATCGCATAAACGGCTTTTTTCTTCAATATCGAATGACGAAATGAGTATCGACTATAACATTAAGATGCCAAAGGGTAACGAGGTTGAACTTAATAATAAGTATGGTGATATATTTATAAATGAGCTTAGCGGTAAGGTGCTTGTAAATTTAAAGTACGGAAATATTCGAGTAAACAAGTTGGATAGGGGCGATGCCGATGGTTTAAACACCTTAGTTATTGGCTATGGTAATGCAACAATTGGTGATGTTAATTGGCTTAAGGTTGAGATTAAGTATGGAAATATAACAATCGATAAGGCTCGCGCATTGGTTCTTTTGTCGAAATATTCGAAAGTCTCGGTTGATAATATTAACTCAATTGTAGTAGATTCAAAGTACGATAGTTATCATCTTGGAACTGTTGCTAATATTGTTGGGGAATCGGGATATACTTCCTATTCAATTAAAAATTTAGAGAAGAAGTTCAAATTAACAACCAAATACGGTGGTGTAAAGATTGGAAGTGTTGCCAATGATTTTGACAGCATTGTGTTCAATGGAGCCTACACTGGTTTAAAAGCTGGGATTAGTAGCAGTGCTTCGTATAAAATTGATGCCGAGGTTGCTTATGGAAATCTTAAGTTTGAATCGTCTAAGGCTAAGGTAAATAGAATTGAGGGCAATACCAATGTTGAGGTTAATGGAGTAGTTGGGGCTGAGTCCGCTTCATCGAAAGTGTATATTCGTTCTAAGTATGGTAGTGTAAGTTTGGTTAAAACCTCGTCGGAAGATGATGAATAGAAATATGGTAAACAAAAGAGCCGCTATTTAGCGGCTTTTTTTATAGGTTGATATTATACGTGCCTTTAATAAGAATATCCTGTAAAGTCTTAGAACTTAATATTTCGATATATTTTTCTGATTTACGTCCAGTTTTAATTGGAACTTTTTGGAAATAGAAGTTGCCCTCGTTTTTACTGTTTAATTGCAGAACAAAATCCTCGTTTTCTGATTTTAGGATTGCTTCTAATGGAATAGCATTAACACTGTCGGTTGCAATAATTAACTCAGATTCAACAAAAGTGTTTGAAACCAAATCGAGGAGATTATCATTAATTGTTGCATAGCAATCAATTGTTTTGGATTCCTCATTAATATTTGATCCAATAAAACTCAAAGTTGCTGTGTAGTATGTATCGTTATTGATTGGTTTAAATCTTACGGACTGATTTTTTTTAAGTTTCTGAATGTCATTTGAGAATATTGAAAGTTTAATTTGTGACATTTTAGGATTTATTACATCTAAAAGATTTGTTTGTTGATCGATATAACTTCCAAGTTTTGCATTTAGTTCTGAAACGTACCCATTTATAGGGCATTCTAAAGAGTAGGATTTGTTGAAGTCGCCTTTTTCTATGCGTTCTGGAGATAGACCTATTGATTCAATTTTAAGCTTTAAACCGTTATAATTTCCCTTTGCAGAAAAGAATTCCGTTTCTGTCGTAATGAAATCTTTTTCAGAGCCAACTTTTTCATCGTATAACGATTTTGCTCTCTCGTATTCACTTTTTGCTTTGTAATACTTTGCTGCAGCCTCAGCAAAATCTTTCTGAAGGTCAATAATTTCATTTCCAGATATCTCAATTAGAATGTCCCCTTTCTCTACGTATTGTCCGTTAGTGCAGTTTACTTTATCAATAATTCCTGCAAATTGAGTTCCAACGCTGGCGATTCCGTTGGGTAATGGAACAATTGTTCCGTTACATTTAATAATATCTTCAAAGACTCTTTTTTCAATAGAACCTAAAGCCATGCTGTCTGTTTGAAATTGACTGCTTGTAATAATAACAAAATCCGATTCCGATTCGACATTCTCTTGCTTTCTGTTACAGGATATTATAGCAACGATAAGTATAGCAGTGTATAGTATTCTTTTCATAACATTAGTATTTTTAGGTTATTTTGTTAGGTATGTTAATTCTAACGTTAGGTAATTGTACATTCTAAGATTATCGAAATAGTCTGTTTTTATTTTCAGTGCTGTTTCGAGGCTATTGGTATATTTAAAAAAATCAATTTCTCCTTTTTCGAAACTGAGTGTCGATGTTTTAACTATTTCGCTGAATAGTTCTAACCCATAGGTGTTGTAATAGTCAACTAGTTCTTTGTATTTATTTCGTGAATTGTGGAGTTCCTTTTGTTTTGTGAGTAAAAATTGAATTTCGTATTCGTTGGAAAGTTTCTGAGCATCCCTAGAGATTTTTGAAGCTTGTATTTTCGCTTTTTGAGAGTTAAAGAAAAGGGGAATGGCAATGCCTGCTTCAAACCCGTGATAGTACTTTGAGTTTTCGAAAGAATTTGTTCCAATAAAATAGTTGATGTAAAAATCGGGTAGGAGTTTATTCTTTTCAATTTTTATTTGAGCATTGTTGAGTTCATCGAAGGTTTTCAGCAATCCAAAGTATGGTGTTGATTCTACAGCATTATAGGATGAATCCAGTATACTTATCTCCTTCGAAACGCTAAATGTGCTATCGTATCCCATTAAAGTTTTAAGTTTCTTTTTTGTATTTTCAGCACTATACAGAGCATCATTTAAATCCTGTTTTGCTTGTTGGTGTTTTGCTTTGATATTGAGTAAATCTAAATTGCTAATGTCTCCTTTTTGGAATCGCTTTTCGGCAGCCTTATGTATTTCGGAGTACAAACTATCTATTTCTTTGTAGATGTCGAGTTTGTTTATTATGCATTGAAGTTCGATAAAGGTCTGCGAGACTTCTTTTATAACTACGTTGGCTTTAATTTTAAACTCAGTTTCAGCAATTGTTAGTTCAATTTTTTTTGAGTTGCGTTCTGCTCCATAAAGCGATGGAAAACTAAAGTTTTGCTGTACTCCCCAAACTTTTAAGGGATGCTCATTTGCCGCAATGTTATTCTGATCACTACCAAAGGTAAACACTGTTTTATCTAAGTCAAATGCTGTAGAAATAAGTGTTCGTTTCTCATCAACTCTCAAAGAATATGCCTTTACTTCAATATTGTTTTGCAATGCAATGTTTACAGCATCTTCAAGCTTTAATTCTTTTGATTGTGAGAATGCAAAGGTTGATGGAATAATAATTAGTAAAATGAGTAACAATTGTTTTGATCTTATAAATCTTAGTGGGAAGAGTTTTATGCCAACAACATTATAGAAAATCTCAAACATTAAAGGGAGTGCTATCATTGTGAGCATGGTTGACGTGAAAAGGCCTCCAATAACAACTGTTGCTAGTGGACGTTGCACTTCCGCACCAGCACCTGTTGATATAGCCATAGGGAGAAATCCCATAGCCGCAGCACCTGCTGTAAGCATAACAGGCCGTAACCGATCCTTTGTTCCTCGCATTATTAACTCACGCATATCCGTAACGCCTTGATAAATCAATTCCTTAAGATGCTCTATGAGTACAATTCCGTTTAAAACTGCAATCCCAAAAAGCGCAATGAAACCAACGCCTGCCGATACACTGAATGGCATTCCTCGTAACCAAAGGAGAACAACTCCACCAACAGTGGCTAATGGAATTGCCGAGAAAATCATTAAAGCATCCTTGAATGATTTAAATGCAAAGTGCAGGAAAATAAAGATTAGAAGCATAGCTACAGGAACTGCTATTAGTAATCGCTTAGTTGCGTTTTGTAGGTTTTCGAATTGGCCACCATAGGTAATATACGTTCCGGGTTTTAGGGTGATATTCTTGTTGATCGTGGCTTGTATATCCTTAACCACAGACTGAAGGTCCCTGTTGCGGACATTAATGCTTACAACCACTCTTCTATGTGTGTTTTCTCTGGAGATTTTTGCAGGTCCCTCGGAGTAGTTAATATCGGCAACCTCGGTTATTGGTATTTGGTTTCCTTTGGGTAACGATACTTTAAGCAGTTTAATATTGTCAATGTTAGTTCTACTCTGCTTGTCGAATCGGACTACAAGATCAAAGCGTTTTTCGCCTTCAAAAACAACACCAGTTGAACTTCCCCCAAACGCAGTTGCTATGTATGTGTTAATGGTTTTAATATCTAACCCGTAGTATGCAATTTTAGACCTGTTGTACGATATCTTTATTTGGGGCAAACCTGCAGTCTTCTCTAGTATTACATCGCTTGCTCCGGGTATTCCTTCAATTAACTTTTTAATTTCAGTTGCTTTTTCATTAATATAGTCCAAATCATCGCCAAAAATTTTTACAGCGATATCGGAACGGACGCCAGTAATTAACTCGTTAAATCTCATTTCTATAGGCTGTGTAAATTCGTAGTCGATTCCTGGAATTGCAGAAAGAGCTTCTTTGAATTTATCTGCTAGTTCTTCTTTACTTTTTGCTGAAGTCCATGTGTCTCTGGGTTTAAGTTTGATAATCATATCTATTTCTTCCATAGACATTGGATCTGTGGGTACTTCGGCAGCACCAATTCGACTTACTACCTTATCAACTTCAGGAAAATTATCCTTAAGGATTTTCTCCATCTTGGTTGTTGTTTCAATTGTTTTGGATAGCGACGTTCCTGTTTTGAGTACAGGCTGAATTACAAAATCACCTTCGTCTAGCGTTGGCACAAATTCACCGCCAATTCTGGTAAATAAGAATCCTGTAAATATAAGGGATATAATAGCTGCACCAAGAACAATTCGTTTATGCTTGCAACTCCATTTTATTACTGGACTATAGGATTTGTGAGCAATTCCTATTATCCAATCCGAGATATTGCGTTTGTTCCGTTTTGTTGGTTTTAAGAAAAGAGAAGAAGCTACAGGAAGCCACGTTAGCCCAAGTATCATTGCTCCAATTATTGCAAAGCAAAACGACAAAGCCATCGGTTTAAACATTTTACCTTCAACTCCTGTAAGCGACAGTATAGGGATAAATACAATGAGTATGATTATTTGACCGAATATTGCCGATTGCATCATTTTTGATGCGCCTTCAAATGAGATCCTATCCATTATTGATATTCGTTCCTCGGAATTGGAGTTGTTTATCTCATCCTTGCTTACTACTATTTTTAGAGCAATAAATTCTACAATAATAACTGCTCCATCAATAATAATTCCGAAGTCAAGAGCCCCAAGACTCATAAGATTTGCATCGATGCCAAAAATGTACATCATCGATATGGTGAAAAGCAATGCCAGTGGAATCATCGATGTTATTACCAAGGCGGAACGGATATTTCCTAGGAGTAAAATCACTGTTATCATTACTATTAATGCTCCAAGTATAAGATTTTCTACAACCGTAAGCGATGTTTTGGCTACTAATTCACTACGGTCAACAATAGGGTTTATTGAAATGCCTTCGGGAAGGTTTTTCTGTATTTCTGCAACTCTATTCTTAACCTCATTAATAACCTCTTTGGAGTTTGCATTTTTTAGCATCATCACTTGTCCGAGTATGGTTTCTCCTTTCCCGTTTGCAGTGATTGCTCCATACCTGTTGGCGTGGCCAAATTTTACTTTAGCAACATTTTTAATTAGAATAGGTGCTCCATTTACATTTTTAATAACAATATTCTCAATATCATCTATCGATTTAACCTGTCCATCGCCTCGTATAAAGTAACTTTGATTTGTTTTTTCAATGTATGCCCCTCCTGAAATGTTGTTGTTGGATTCTAAAGCATTAAAAACATCCATTAAGGTGATGTTTATACTCGCAAGTTGGTTAGGTTCTATAGCAACTTCGTACTGTTTTAGGTATCCACCCCAACTATTTATTTCCACTACACCGTTAATCCCCGAAAGTCTACGCTTAATAACCCAATCTTGAATTGTTCTGAGTTCTGTTGCTGAGTATCTGTTTTCGTAACCCTCTTTGGTGTCAATGGTGTACTGGTATATTTCCCCTAAACCTGTTGTAATTGGTCCCATTTCAGGCTCTCCAAAGCCTTCAGGGATTTTTGCAGTGGCACTTTTTATTTTTTCAGCTATCAATTGACGAGGAAGATATGTTCCTATATTATCCTCAAAAACAATTGTTACCAGTGAAATGCCAAACTTCGAAACCGATCGGATTTCTTTAACTCCTGGTAAATTTGCCATTTCCATCTCAACGGGGGCAGTTATATACTGTTCAATTTCTTGAGTCGATAAATTCCCCGAAGTGGTAATTACTTGAACCTGATTGTTGGTAATATCTGGCACAGCGCCAACAGGTATTTTAAACACTGTAAAAAGTCCAAATGCCGCTATTGTAAGTGTAAAAAGTATAACTATAAGTTTGTTGTTGATACTGTAGTTGATGATTTTCTCTAGCATTTGCTTTGTATTTAGTTAACACATTCAATATTAGTGAATTTAGTTGATATAAGGAATTGAATTTTAAGCTTTTTATTTTCTTAATGGAAAATTTTTTAAGGAGATTATAATTTGTGTGATTATTTATAATTCAAAAATAGAAACTGCGTTGCGGTGTATTAAATCAGACCTAGAGTTGAAATCCGAACTCAATAAAGGTTATTCTGCTTTTTACGAATTTCAATAAATTACTGTATTAGCAAACGATTCTATTGATTCATAAGTGAAAATATGTAGTGGTGTAAATATCTAATTACTTTGTTGAGAGATAATTTTATCGTTATATTTGCCCCTTAAGGTTATTTATGGGCGGGTCGTTTCTTCTATATACAAGCAGTATATAGCAAATTTATATGCCAGATTTATGCACCTTCAGTTTTTGGATAATGAGAACGATATAGCATTGCTGAGGCGATTTCAGCAGGGTGATGAATCTGCCTTTACGTTATTGTTTCATCAACATAGCTCGGCATTATACCGAAAAATTTTGTGGATGGTGAACGATGATGAAATTGCGAATGATTTACTCCAGGAGTTGTTTCTAAAGCTGTGGGAAACACGGGAGCGAATAGATCTATCGAAACCATTTAAGGCATATCTCTACACAATAGCATCAAACCTTGTTTACGATTTTTTTCGAAAATCGGCTAATCGAAAAAAATATGAAAAGCATCTTCTAAGTTTGGCCGATGAGCATTACTCCCATATTGAAGAGGCTCTGTTTTCGAAAGACAATCAAACTTTGATTAACGAGGCTATAGACCAGTTGCCACCTCAACGTAAGCAAATATTTACGTTGTGTCGACTTGAAGGGAAAAGCTATGACGAGGTAAGTGACATGCTCAAAATATCTAAATCAACAATTCAGGATCATATTGTCAAGGCGAATCGTGCAATAAAGGATTACTTGAGTAATCATCCCGACCTTTTAATTTTTCTTCTCGTAGCAATTCTTTTTCGTCCATAAGAATGTAATATTTTGTTACCTAAAAGGGGGCTGGTGTAACTATTATAGTCTGCTAATTTATTCATTAGAAATATTTTTGTTGTTCTGTTTTTTATAATTCAATATCTTGAATTGTAGTTAATTGTATTGTATCTTGAAAAGTGGTTTGGAATTATATGTAAAAAAAATGTATTCGGAACCCACATTCAAGTTTGTTGAAACGTATTATTGATTAAAAAGGATAATTGTGGAAAGTAAAGAACAATTACAGAAGCTATTTCAAAAGTACCTCCATCGGAAATGTTCGGCGGCCGAAATCAAGTTATTGCTCGATTCTTTTGGATCAAGGAAGAATCAAGAAATTCTAAAATCGGCAATTCTACAGTACTTTAGCGGAGAGGCTGAGTTAGATGCGTTGACTAGTAAGGAAGATGAAGCCGCAAAGCTTAAGCAAGTGTATGCTAAAGTAATGTCTGATATAAAGAAAGAAAAATCTCGGTCGGCCTATCGAACTCTTTTCTTGCAGCGTGTCGCAGCAGCTGCGTCTATATTGTTATTCTTGTCTCTGGGTATATTCTTTTATAGTAGTTTAAAAAATAATTCTCGGAAAGAGATTGCTAAAAATCAAGTTCAACCTGTTAAGAAAAATCAGAAGTACGATGTGGAGCCGGGCAGCAATAAAGGAACATTAACATTGGCCGATGGCTCTAGCATAGAACTGGAGAAGATTGCAGATGGCGAAATCTCAACGCAGGGTGATGTTCGCATAAAGAAAGAAAATAACCAACTAGTTTACGATGCTTCCTTTTTAGGATCGGGAAAGGTTATATACAATAGGGTTTCTATTCCACGTGGAGGTGAATATCAATTAACATTACCCGACGGAACTAAGGTTTGGCTAAATGCTGGTTCGGTTATAGCATACCCAGTAGCCTTCAATGGCGATGAACGGAGGGTTAGCATTAAAGGAGAGGCTTACTTCGAGGTTGCATCGGCTTATAGTAAGGATAAAAAAAAGTTACCATTTGTTGTTGCGGTAAACCAAGATGCTGAAGTTCGGGTTTTGGGAACACATTTTAATATAAAGGCTTATCCAGGAGAAGGCGCAATAAGAACAACTCTGCTGGAAGGTTCTGTTGAGGTGAAATCTATTGCTTCGAATAAATCAATGCTTATACAACCAGGGCAGCAGGCTGTTGTGGACAAAGACGGTGCTTTAATTGCTAAAAAAGTTAATACCGAAGAGGTTATTGCCTGGAAGAATGGCTATTTCTATTTCGATAATGCAAGCCTTCAGGATGTACTTCAGCAACTGGCTCGCTGGTACGATGTTCAGGTACTTTACGATGGGGCAATTCCCGATAGGTACTTTACTGGTAAAATACGTCGAAATATCTACTTATCAGAAGCATTGGAGATTCTGGAATTTACCAGGGTAAATTTTAGAATCGAAGGTAAAACAATTATTGTAATACCCTAAATAATAAACCAAAAACAAAAACCAAAAACTGAATGAGTATGAGAATAATCACGCAAACGTAATCTCTTGAGGATTCGATTGGTTAATCCAAATAAAAACCGTGGAAGTGCTTGGACCCACCCCCACGGCAATAATTGGGCTAAACCTTTCTCAAGCAAGGATGCTTGGAGAAGAACAACGGTACATTGTTTAATAACCCAAACTTTACAAAGTTAATGAAAAATAATGCAATTAAGAGAGTTGCTGGCAGTAATGTTAGCGATTCGTTTAAGCAATTTTTATTGGTTATGAAGTTGACAACTATTCTGCTCGTAATTACACTAGTTCAGGTAAGCGCAAAGGGATTAAGCCAGAGCATTAGTATAAAAGGAACTAATATTCCAATAAAGGAGGTTCTTAAATCTATTGAGAATCAAAGCCTCTATACATTTTTTTATGATATTAAGGATTTGCCGAATGTAAATATATCTGTCGATTTATCGGAGGCGCCAATCAATGAGGTGCTCAATACAGTTTTTAAAGGCATTCCCGAGGTTACCTACAAGATTGTAAAAAGCAATGTAGTAATAACCAAGGTGGAGATTCAGAAAACAATAACTGTAACAGGGGTTGTAACAGATAAAGATGGCGTGACATTGCCTGGTGCAAGTGTTATTATCAAGGGAAAAAGTGTTGGGACTACTACAAATAATGAAGGTAAATATTCTATTGAGGCAGAAATTAATGATACTCTAGTATTTGCTTTTTTAGGGTATGTTTTGCAAGAAATTTCTGTTAATGAGAGATCATTGATTGATGTAGTGTTACAATCTGATTTAAAATCTATTGAAGAGGTTGTTGTTGTTGGTTATGGTGTTGCAAAAAAGAAAGATTTAACAGGGACTGTTTCTACCGTAAAGGCCACAGAAATACAGCAGGTAAAAAGTCAGACTATTGATGAGAGTCTGGCTGGGCGAATGACAGGTGTTTTTGTAACAGCAAGTGGTGGTGCTCCAGGTAGTGGATCCATAGTACATGTGCGAGGGTTGAGCAGTTTGAAAGGTGATAATCAACCTTTATATGTGGTTGATGGTGTACCTATTGTTCAAAATCCTAACTTTGGAACACTGGGCCTTGGTACATATGGTGATAGAGCAAATCCATTACTTTCAATAAATCCTAATGATATTGAACGTATTGATGTGCTAAAAGATGCCTCGGCTGCAGCTATTTATGGTTCTCGTGCAGCAAATGGGGTAATTATTGTTACAACCAAAAGAGGTAAGAAAGAACAAATGCCAAGGTTTAATCTCAGCATTAGTTCAACTATTCAGAATCCAATAAAAGAGTATGATCTTTTAAGTGCCAGCGAGTGGATTGCATTGTGTAAAGATCAAGCTCAAAAAACTCTAGATCAATATCCTGAAATTTATTGGTCATATTTTCCAACCCAATATGCAATTGTAAATGATCCTAGTTATTTTGGAACAGCTAATACCGATTGGCAAGATTTGATTCGGAATAAGAATGCATTGTGGAATACATACAACTTTAATGTTTCTGGTGGGTCGAATGCTGTAAACTATATGCTGTCAGTTACGGCCTCAAATCAGGATGGAATTATGAAAGGCAATGAGTTAGATCGGTATAGTTTTGCTTCGAATCTTGATGCAAATGTAACTTCAAAATTTAAAGTGGGGGGATCAATTAACTATAGTTACTCTTCCAATAAATCGTCTGGGATATCAAGTTTACAAAATGGTTTTGAGCGTCCCGATATAGCTCCCTATGACGAGAATGGAAACTATACAACTTATGAGGGAACATACGGTACGCAATATAATGTGCTTAAGGATCAGGGCGATGTTAAGAATAAGACTGTGGCAAAAAATATTTATGGATCTGTTTACGGCGAACTAAATCTTTTAAAGAACCTAAAAGTAAAGTCGCAGGTTAATATTAATTTAAATGATAGTAAAGTATTAAACTTTACACCATCTTATTCTAGTACGGCATTATTTTATGGAATGTACTACTCTGAGCCAGGTGCAAGATTGTATAATCAGATTAACGAGGGGTATGCAATAGCCTTTGAAAATACGGTAAACTATAATAACACATTCAATAAACTCCATTCGATTGATGCTTTGTTTGGGGTTTCATGGGATCAGTCACGGCTTGATTTACAGTCGCAAGAGTATCGCGGATTTCCTGATGATGAGTATTTAACGAATATAGGCTCTGCGCAGTATGCAGACGATTATTCAAGCGAATCAATCGAGAATGGGTTAAATTCATTTTTTGGTAGAGTAAACTATATTTATAATGATAAATATCTGGTGACCTTTACAGGGCGTTACGATGGTTCTACTAAATTTGGTCCGAATAATCAGTGGGGATTTTTCCCGTCAGGTGCATTGGCATGGAATCTTCACAATGAAGATTTTTTAAAGGATTATTCTTTCATAAACAGTTTGAAGTTGAGAGCGAGTCTGGGTCGAACGGGATCCGACAATTTACCAGCATTTAGTTACTTGGCTTACTATCAATCATTAGACAATGGGGATTCCTATTACAATGGGGTAAATGGTATTGCTGTTGCAGGTGTTCCTAACAAAAGTATTAAGTGGGAAACTACCGATCAGCTAGATCTTGGCATGGAGTTTAGTCTGTTTAATTCTCGATTAAATGGTGAGATTGTTTATTTTAGAAAAAAGACTAGCGGTATTATTTTATCTGTTCCGATACCTGCCGAAACTGGATTTTCTAGTTGGAGCGATAATGTTGCCGATGTTTCTAACAAAGGTTTTGAGATTATGCTCGCTGGCGATATTATCCGAACAACTGATTTTCGTTGGAATTCATCTTTCAATATTTCATTTGTAAAAAATAATGTGGATGCAATGCATGGGGGAAATACTTCTTCATCCGGAACCTCTACTGGCATTGTTGAAGGATATCCTATTGGTGTTGTGGTTGGATATGATGTAGTTAAAATTGCTCAGACTCAAGAAGAAATTAATACTTTAAATGAGAAGGCTGGAGGAACCTATCAGTCATCGTTAACAGCTCCAGGAGACTATATTTTCCGAGATGCGAATGGTGATGGTGTAATTACTAGTGCCGATAAAAAACCTTTGGGCGATATAAACCCAAATTACTATGGGGGGTGGAATAACACATTTAGTTATAAAAATATTGATTTTAGCATGAACTGGGTATTTGTTCAGGGTCCTCAGAAACAGTACACTGCGATAACTAATTTGTATTATTTTAGCGTAGCGCAAAATGCGCTTAGTTTGGTTAAAGACACCTGGACTGAAACTAACACAGATGCAAAGTATGCTCGTTTAGGTTCAGGTACACATGGTTCTGTTCCAACCTCAAAATCAGTTGTTGATGCATCTTATATTCGTTTACGATCGGCAGCAATCACCTATAATTTCCCTAAAAAATGGTTAAGCAGTACACCTATATCCAATGCACGGCTAACGTTTAGTGGGAATAATCTACTTACATTTACGAAGTACCCTGGATTGGATCCTGAGAGTGTAAATTCACAACGAGGAGGGGCTACTATTGATATGATTTCCGATGGAGGTGCTGCTTATCCGCAGGTTAGATCATTTACTTTTTCACTAAATGTAACCTTTTAATTTCTTGTGATTATGAAAACATTGTATAAAAGATATATCGCTTTATTTGGTTTGGTGCTACTTGGATTTATTTCCTGCGACCTTACCCCAAGTTTAGATGATTATACACCTTTATATTCGCTGCCTGCTGAAAGTGCAATTACAAATGAATCTTCCGCTGAGTTGGCATTAACAGGTATCTATTCAGGATTTCGTCAAAGGAGTTCAGGGTCGGGAAATCCCGAGATCTACATTGTACCCGATCTTTTAGCAGGCTTTTCTCAAATATCTTATTATTATAGTTCTAATGTCGAGTGTATAGGATGGATCTCTAATAATCCAATATCTGAAGGTTCATCCATTCAATTAGGAATTTATACTAGAATGTATGATATTATAAATCGCTCTAATTGGTTTTTGGAAAGCATCGCAAAACTTTCAGACAATGATTTTGATACAGAAGGAAGACGTGAAGAGATGATTGGTGAGGCTAGAATTTTACGTGCAATTGGGCATTTTTATTTACTGAGACTTTTTGGTCAGTTTTACGATATAACTTCAACCTATGGCATAACTGTTAAAACAGCATCATCGCAGAGCGCAAAAGCCCTTCCTCGGAATACAGTAGCGGAAGTTTATGAAACAATTATGGCTGATTTGGATGCTGGTATAAGTCAGGCTCCCGATTTAAGGGGGCGAATGTACACCAATAAAACTTTTGCCAAGGCTTTAAAAGCAAAAGTACTGCTCTATAAAGGAGATTACAGTTCGGCTGCAACTCTGGCAAAAGAGGTGATAGATAATGCTGGTAGTAACTTTTCTTTAGCAACAAATTTTGCAAATCAGTTTCAGCCTCACACTTCTACAGCGCTATTCGAGAATCCAGAAATATTATTTGGTTCATGCGGAACCCCCGACGATAATTTAGGGATTGGTAATTTCTATGCTGGATTTTTTGCAAGTATTTCGCAGGTGTACTATAATTTAACTTCTACTACTATTGTAGTAGGTGCTCAATCTATTGCCGTTGATGGTGGAAGAGCAACCTCTGTATTAACTGAAAATACTACATATGGAGGATACCGCACGTCTAAGGTTAAGTTAAGTTCTGAAGATTATGAAATGGTTTACCATATGCGATTTGCCGAGGTTTATTTGATTTTAGCAGAGGCTAGCGCTCGTGCAGCAACAAGTGTTACAAGCGATGCTTTGAATGCTCTGAATACTTTGCGCACAACCCGTGGTGCTACGACATCAGGTGGCGATGGATTTGAAACATACCCATCAACAATTAGTTACGATCAGTTTTTAACCGCAGTTCGCATGGAAAAAGCAATGGAGTTGATGGCTGAAACGGGTGAAACTTGGTTTGATCTTGTTCGCTTCGATTATGTCGATGGCTTTGGAGCAGGATTTAAAGTTTCTGATGTAAAAGCATCTGCAACCAACTCTGATAAGTTTATACTTCCAATTCCGCAGACTACTATTGATGCTGGAAATGGAGTGGTTATTCAAAATCCCTCATACTAGTAGTTTGTTTTTAGGTAAATAGGGTACATCAAGCCTGATTTTTCAGACTTGATGTAGCCCTTACTCTTGGTGTAAATTAATAGTATAATCAAATATTTGATACTAGTTTGTGAGTTAACATTACTATGTGGTGTTTGCTTGATTCAGAAGTACGAATTATTGCCAAGGATTAGTATGTTGAAGAATTGTAGAAATAGTTAGAATAAGTAATATAATAGTCACAGTTATAAATTAATTAGATTATGAGATTGAGTAGTGGATTCACAAGTTTGTTGCTAGCCTGTATTGCTGTAGTGCAGGTGTATGCCCAAGGCCAAAACGGTAGCAACGTGTTTGTTCTCAATGGCAAAATACAGGGACAGTTAATGGACAGCATAGTTCTTTACTACGAAGATGCTTATGGGAAGCAAACGGTTCTGTCGCAGCCTCTCAATAAAAATGGGGCATTCCAATTCACTGGTACGCTTGCAGGCCCTACAGTTTCAGGTTTGTTGATGAAATCAGGAAGTCAACAGCAATTGGATGAGGCAAATTCATCGATGCTTTTTTTGGAAGTTGGAGAAATTACTTTTGATGCGGAAGCTGGATTTTTTAACAGAGCAAAGGTTGTTGGTTCAAAAACACAATTAGAATGGGATCAACTACAAAAACTAAAAGAGCCTATTGTTATAGAGATGAAGCCGTTAAAGGAAGCTTATAAGAACGAAAAGGATCATGAAAAAGCAGCAGAAATTAGAGAAAAGTTTGAACCTTTTAATGAGCGGATATCGAAAATTGAGCAGGATTTCTTCGAGAACCATCATGGTATAGTAACAGCATTTCAGTTACGTTCTTATGTATCTCAATTGTCGTTTGAAAAGATAAAACACTTCTACGACCTTCTCGATGCTGAGGTAAAACAAGGTAAATATGGAAAGGTATTAGCTCAAGAAATTGTCAAACTTCAAGCGGGTTCACCCGGAAGTATCGCTACAAACTTCAGCACTTTGGATATTAGCGGTAATCCTTTAAGTTTGTCTGACTTTAAAGGAAAGTATATACTTCTTGATTTCTGGGCCAGTTGGTGTGTACCCTGCCGTAAGAGTTTTCCTCATTTAAAAGAGTTGTATAATAAATACAAGGATAAAGGTCTAGAGGTTCTATGTATTGGTGATAATGACAGTCGACCTAGTGATTGGAAGCAAGCCATTGAGAAAGATGGGATAGGTATGTGGTATCACGTTTTACGTGGGTTTGACATGGATAAGATGAGAAAAGGCGAAAAGAATGAGAATGATATAAGTGAAAAATTTGGGATTCATTCTCTTCCTACAAAAATACTTGTTGATCCCAATGGACTAATTGTTGGTCG
Source organism: Bacteroidales bacterium (assembly GCA_050180705.1). Classification (GTDB taxonomy): domain Bacteria; phylum Bacteroidota; class Bacteroidia; order Bacteroidales; family Tenuifilaceae; genus SB25. The sequence continues at coordinate 211,097 of JBFXDX010000008.1, forward strand.
TTATGGCGGAGGTGGAGAGGATGAAGATGCCTTGGACAAGAAGTTAGAGGAGTTATTTGGTGGTAATGTTTCGGGTGTGGCTCTTAAAATGGGAGATCAAGCTCCCAAGTTAAATGTGAAGTGGGTAAAGGGGACGCCTGTTGAAGGGTTTGAGAATGGAAAACTTTATGTTATTGAGTTCTGGGCAACATGGTGTGGTCCTTGTAAAGCTGCAATGCCGCATCTTTCGGAATTGGCTCATAAATATATTGGTAAGATTACTTTTGTAGGAGTTAATGTTTGGGAGAAAGGAAATCATGATAAGCCTTATGATTCATTCTACCCATCAGTTAAGGCGTTTGTCGATAAAATGGGCGAAAAGATGGACTACAATGTAGCCATGGACAATAACGACTTGTTCATGGTTAATAGTTGGATGAAGGCATCTGGTCAGCAGGGTATTCCTGCATCATTTATTGTAAAAGATCGTAAGATCATTTGGATTGGGCATCCACAAAATCTTGATGTAATTCTTGAAGAAGTTGTTGCAGGCACTTATGATATGGAGAGAACCGCAAAGGAGATCGAGTTGGAGAATAAAAAGATGAATGAAATGATGGCTACCTATAGTTCTCTAAAGAAAAGGGTTGACGATGCCGTTGCCGCCAAGAATTACGCTAGTGCTATATCCTCAATAGATAGCGTAAATGTTGATGATAATCAGCAACTAGCAATGGCTGTAAAAAGTATGAAACTTGTGACTTACCTAAAGTTTAATATGCCACTGGCGTTGGAATTTGCTAATGAGTGGATCGCTGAAGATTCAGATGCAAAATCTGTTGTAAGTAACATTGTTATTTTAGAAGAATTATTACTTCCTAAAGGACTCTATCAAATTGCGGTTGACTATCTTAATGAACTTTTGAATGATCCAAAAACATTTGAAAATACTAATGTTTCAAAACCTATGCTCTATCATTTTCTTGCTGAGTGTTACTATAGGATGAACGATAAAGTCAATGCCATTGTTTTTGGGGCAAAAACTGTTGAGGAGGGGAAAAAAGATATTGAAGCTTCGCGTCCAGGAATGGATAATAATAAAATTAAAGAATATCAGGATGCGCTTGTAAAATATAAAACAGCCAAAAAGTAATTCAAACTGGGTAATCATGAATCCAGATGAGAAGTAGTACTATAACCCCTACTAAATATTAGTTGGAAATAGAGGTTTGTGTAGGGCGGGTACCCGCTGGATCCATTCGATCCAGCGGGGTTTCCCGAGAGAATGCGGAGCTGCACCCTTGCATTACGCTGAGGCTCGATGGAGCCCAACGGGGGGTGTATTGCCCAGAAAGTTTCTATATTTTTTAAATTCAAAAATTAGGTAAGGTTATGCGTTTTAGAAATCGATTTATGGCAGCCGTTGTGCTGCTACTGCTGGGGCTGGGCGGCAATGCCCAAATGGTGCAGCCCGTGAAGTGGAAGTTCAGCTCGAGGCCGGGGTCGGCCGGAGAGGTGGAGCTGGTGCTTACGGCGAGCATAGATGGGGGCTGGCACATCTACGGGCAGAGCATTCCGGAGGGCGGCCCCGTGGCGACGGAGTTTGCCTTTGAGCCCACGGCGGGCGTGAAGCTGGTCGGGGGCGTAGCGTCGGAGAAACCGGCGGAAAAGGTGTATGACAAGGTGTTCAGCATGAACATCGAGCTGTACGAGCGCAGCGTGACGTTCACGCAGCGGGTGCAGGTCAATGCTCCGCGGGACACGGTTCGGGGCACGGTGACGTTCATGGCGTGCAACGACCACCAGTGCGTGGCGCCGGAGGAGGTGGAGTTCGCCATCGCGGTGCAGGGGGTAAGGCCCGAGGCCCGCAGGGTCTCCGCCGTGGTTAAGCCCACCGCGAAGGAAGAAGTGGTGGGTAGTAAGCAGCCAGAGGCGGATACCATTGGTAAAACCGCGGAGGCCGAGAGGGTAGATAGCGCTACGGCGGTGGTACCCCAGGTAGCGGAGGCTGTTGGCCCAGCGCCCACCGGGGTTGTTTCGGAACGGGCGGAGAAAAAGAGCCGCTCGCTGTGGGGCATATTCCTGGCGGGCATCCTGGGGGGCTTCGCGGCGTTCCTGATGCCGTGCATCTTCCCGATGCTGCCGCTGACGGTGAGCTACTTCACCAAGGCGGGGAAGAAGGGGAAGGCATTCGGTCAGGCCGCGCTGTACGGGGGCTCCATCGTGGTGATCTACGTGGCGCTGGGCTTGCTGGTGACGCTGCTGTTCGGGGCGGATGCGCTGAACGACCTGTCGACGAACGGGACGTTCAACCTGTTCTTCTTCGGGCTGCTGGTGGTATTTGCCTTTTCCTTTCTGGGGGCCTTCGAGCTGACGCTACCGGCGTCGTGGAGCAACCGGCTTGACTCGAAGGTGGACGGCGGCGGCATGCTGGGGATCTTCTTCATGGCGGCCACGCTGGCGCTGGTGTCATTCTCGTGTACAGGGCCCATCATCGGCACGCTGCTGGTGGAGACGGCCAGCAAGGGGGAGCTGC
>JBFXDX010000009.1:0-203957 GCA_050180705.1 Bacteroidales bacterium
ATTGTAATTGTACCAGTTACAGTTGTTTTGCTAAGAGCACCTGCATCAAATACATTCTCATTGGTATCATCAAAGTCTCCATCGCCGTTAAGGTCAATCCAGATTTTCCAGTACTCGTTGTAGGTTGAACTGGCAAAGCCAGGAACTAATGAAACGCTGTAACTACTACCAGCGGTTGCATTGAATGTTACACTGGTAAAATCCGAATAACCAGCAGCCGATGAAGTTTTAGTCATAGCGCCAACGGTTACACTTGATATCCACTCATAGGAGTAGTTGCTTCCCTGAGAAGTACAGTAGGTTATAGTGGCCGCAGATGTAGTAATACTTACAGTGCTACTTGCAGTTGATACATTCCCAGCAGCATCGTATGCCTGAACGTAAAATGAGTAGGTGGTGGACGCTGAAAGACCTGTAACTGTATAGGATGTGCTTGTTGTGGTTGTCAGCAATGAACCGTTTTGGTATATTCTATAGCCAGTAACTCCAACATTGTCAGTTGAGGCTGTCCAACTCAATGTTGCAGCCGAAGAGGTAACATTCGAAGAGGCTAAATTAGTTGGTGCAGTTGGTGCTTGAGTATCGGTTGTTGAAGATGTTGTGAAAGAAACTTGACTGCCATAACTTGTACCTGCACTATTTGTAGCATAAGCTCTAACATAGTATGTGGTGCCTGCTGTTAAACCACTCATAGTTAAACTATATGAACCAGAAGTAGTAACAGGAGATGTAGCAACTACAGTACCAGTTGAAGTTGTTGGAGTCGATGAAGTTGAATATACAATACCGCTGGCTGTAACAGTTGCACCACCATTAGCAGTAACATTTCCACCACCAATTGCAGAAGTTGAAGTAATTGAAGAAACACTGCTAGTTGTAACAGTTGGAGCGGTTACAGTTGAACTTTCATAAACCATATAGCAAACTTCACAAGCAACACGAGCCGAAGTAGCCTTAATTCTCATATAACCACTTTCGCCCCAAGAACTACCCCATGAGTTACGAAGAATCCAATAATCGCCATAAGTTGCATCATTTCCCCAACCAACCAAAGCAATAGCATGATTTGTAGGAGTGTTGTAGCAAGGACTGCTAGAGCAAGTTGTATAACTATCGGTATAAATACCACCTGTATAATTTTGGAATGATGTTGTTACATAAACAGCAGCATCAACAACACCGTAAGTCATAATTGCAGTCTTAATAGCATCAATATCTGAGCAAGTTACTCTATACCAACTTGAAAATTTAGTTTTAGGAGCAGACGACGCAGCAGAAGGACATGATTGATTATCGGTATCGGTGTAAGGAAAATATGTTTCATCAATAATTCCCACATCGCAAAGAGCTTGTAATTCTGAATAAGTATAGTCTGCACCATCGCAGCCACCAAAATTACTACTATATGCCGACATTGAACCTAAACACCAAGCAATGTACGCCTCGGAAAAGTCAGCAGTATTGGTATCGTATAAGCCCATTGCATAGTTATAAGTTCCTTCGGCACAAGCACTAGCACCAAATGAATAACAAGAACCGCAATCTCCTTGGTTACGAACTCCACCTATATATGAATGTCCGTTGTAACTTCTCCAGTCAAAAGAAGTAGGGGTACTTTTAGCAACTTTAAAATTAGGGTTCTCTTTTGCTTTTTGATATTCCGAAGTTGCATTTCGGTTCATCTCCAATTGCAACTTATCACCATTTCTAGCCATAAGTTCATCAAGAGAAATTCTTTCTTCAATACCTTTGTCTGCGCGAACACAAACAACTTTCTCTGTTGTAAAACCATCTTTTGTTTCAACTACAGTTTCAAGGTCATAGCCCTTTATAGCAGCATACGAATACTCAGGCGCAACTTTACCTTTGTAAAAATCCCAAGCATTAACTTTACGGCCATCAGGAAGAATAGCCTTACCGATTTGATTCCCATCTTTATCGGCTTCAACGGTATAACGATACCCTAATAATTCGCAGTAAGCAGCGGAAGGGTTCTTAAAACTTTTCTGTGCGATTGATGTTGAAAACATCGCCAGAACCAAGAAAAGAGTAAATAACGTTCTTCTCATAGATTAATTGTTTTTGTTAATAATTTAGGTTGGTTAACTAAAATTCGAGATCGAAAATCGAGCACAATTTATCTCATTTTGATACACATTATTTTTTAAATCGATAAACAACGACTAACTACAAACAGAAAACATATTTCGGGGTATAATCGACATACATTTAAGTAACCGATAAACACAAAAATGGCTTTACGAATAAAGCCGTAAAGCCATCTCAAAATAAACCTTATTAATAAAAAAACCTTTAAAAAGCCTTTATCCTTTCAGCCTCAACATCCTCAATAGATTTTGCCAACGGTTTTCCTAAAATTCGATGTCCAGCTTCAGTAATCAAAACATCTTCCTCATTTCGAATTCCACCAAAGTTGCGATACTCATTTACCCTATCAAAATTGATGTACTCTTTATTGGTTCCTGTTTGTTGCCATAGGTCTATTAACTCAGGAATAAAATAGATTCCAGGTTCAATGGTTAACACGAATCCTGGTTTCAATTCTCGTCCTAGACGAAGCGATTTTAAGCCAAACTGCTTGCTTTTTGGAACACCACAGTAGCCAACATACTGTTCACCCAGATTCTCCATATCGTGAACGTCGAGTCCCATCAAGTGGCCTGTTCCGCAGGGAAAGAAAAGAGCGTGTGCACCATTTACCACAGCATCATCGGTATTGCCCTTTGTAAAACCCATACCTTTTAATCCATCGAAAATGATTCGGGCAACCTGCATATGAACATCTCGGAAATGTACACCAGGCTTTAACATATCAATAGCACCATTATGCGCAGCAAGTGTAATTCGGTAAATTTCCTTTTGCACTTGGGTAAATGTTTTTCCTACAGGGAATGTGCTACTCATATCGCCAGCGTAGCCTAATGATGTTTCAAAACCAGCATCCAACAAAAACAATTGACCTTCATTGATTTTATTTCCGTGATAATGGTTGTGTAATGTCTGTCCATTGATGGTTGCAATAATTGGAAATGCAATATCACCTCCAGCAGCCAAAGCCACCTCGTGTACCTTTGCTGCAACCTGTGCCTCGGTCATTCCTGGGAGTGCATACCGCATTGCAGCCTGATGCATTTCGGCAGTAACAGATACTGCAAAATCTATCTCCTTTATCTCCTCTTCGGATTTAACATTTCGCTGTTCGCCAACCGCAGTGACAAAGGAAATACTTGCCTTGGAAGAAACTTCGGATTGATTAATCCCCAAGATATTCATCAACTTCAGGTGATGTTCTGGACGATATGGAGGAAGATAATGAACCGATGCAAGGGAGTAACCTTTTACTTTTTCGACAAACTCGGTAATCGATCCTGTTTTATCCACACCAAAACCAGAAGCCATTTCATTGATAGTTGGCTGAGAGCCCATCCATACAATGCTATCGATAGTAAAATCGTCTCCGAAAATATAGTCGTTACCACTTTCTATATCCATTAGCGCATAAAGCCCGGGGCGGTTTATTCCGAAGTAGTAAAGGAAAGTGCTATCCTGACGGAATCGATATGTATTATCCTCGTAGTTCATGCCACTCTCATCGTTTCCAATAAAGAGTAAAACGCCAGACTTAAACTGTGAACGCAATTGGTTGCGTCGATTAACATAGGTTTGTTTACTAAACATAGTCTTGGTTTTATGATAATGGATACTGCTATCATACGCAGTATCCATCGATTAATCTAATTAAAATGCTTCGTGTTCTGTTCTGCGGATTATCTCATTCTGTAATGCAGTGCCCAAATCGTTGAAATAATCGGAGTAGCCAGCCACACGTACAATCAAGTCCTGATACTTTTCTGGATGTTTCTGCGCATCGCGCAGTGTATCGGCATTCACAACGTTAAACTGAATGTGGTGCCCGTCTAGCTTAAAGTATGCTCTAACCAAACTTACAATCTTATCCAAACTCTCCTCGCTGTTGAAAAACGATGGCGAGAATTTTTGGTTAAGCAACGTTCCTCCGGTTTTGATATGGTCTATTTTAGCAGCCGATTGAATTACAGCGGTTGGACCTTTTTTATCGGTTCCCTGAACTGGGCTTATCCCTTCGCTTAGGGGTTCTTTGGTCAAACGGCCATCGGGCATTGCACCAATCTTACTCCCAAAGTAAACGTGACTGGTTGTAGGCAACATGTTGATCCGGAAAGCACCGCCACGCGACGTTGGACGACCATTCACCGCATTGTAGAAACTGTTGAAAACCATCACCGCGCTCTGGTCTGCATAATCGTCGTTATTACCCCACTTTGGAGTTTCGTAAATAACATCGTAACGCAACTCATCGAAACCAACAAAGTTCGACTGTAATGCCTTCAGCATTTCGCCCATGCCAATGGTTTTATCATCGAAGATATGCTTACGGATTACCGTTAAGTTATCTGTAATACTTCCTAAGCCAACACCCTGAATGTAACTGGTGTTGTAACGAGCACCACCTGCATTGTAATCCTTACCATTCTTTATACAATCCTCGGTGATTAATGATAGTAAAGGCACAGGCATATACGTTGCCCAAAGCTTCTCGATAATATTATTCCCCTCAATTTTTATATCGATAAAATGGTTGAGCTGCTTTTCGTAGGCTGCATACAACGCATCGAACGATTTAAAATCCTCGGGATTTCCAGTTTTAAGACCGATTGCTTTACCGGTCATAGGATCAACACCATTATTTAGGGTGATTTCTAAAACCTTATTTAGGTTGAAGTATCCTGTAAGGATGTACGCCTCGGTTCCAAAAGCGCCTGTTTCCACACAACCGCTGGCCCCACCGTTACGAGCATCGACAATGGATTTTCCCTGACTCAACAGCTGCTGAACTATAGCATCGGTATTGAAGAATGATGGTTGCCCGAATCCAGTTTTTGCAATTCGAACGGCACGTTTCACAAATCTATCGGGATTCTTCTTGCTGATTTGAACCATTGAGCTGGGCTGCAAAATGCGCATCTCCTCAATTACATCGAGCAGAACGTAGGTAAGATCGTTAACCGCATCGCTGCCATCCTCCCTAACACCGCCAAGATTGATGAGCGAGAAATCGGTATAGGTATTGCTCTCCTCGGCAGTAACTCCCATTTTGGGTGGCGATGGATGGTTATTGAACTTCACCCAAAACGATTGAAGAAGTTCGACCGCACGCTCCTCTGTTAATACGCCCAAATCAATCTCGCGTTTGTAGAATGGATACAAATGCTGATCTAACCTTCCGGGGTTAAACGAATCCCAAGGGTTCAACTCGGTAATCACACCAAGATGTATAAACCAGTAATGCTGAAGCATCTCGTGGAAAGATGAAGGAGCATTTGCCGGAACTTTTCGGCAGATACCAGCCATTGTGGCTAACTCCTCTTTACGAACAGGATTTTTCTCCTTTGATGCCAACTTTTCCAGCTCATCGGCATAGCGATTGGCGAAAATAATAAGCGCATCGGCAGCAATATCCATTGCCTTTAACTCCTCGCGACGCTCAATGGCATTCGGATCATTCTTAAAATCGAGCTTTGCCAATGCGTGCTTAACATCAGCCTTAAAGTCGGTTAACCCTTTTACGAATATTTTCTTACTGGCCACTGTATGTCCTGGTGCACGTTGCTCCTGAAACTCTGTAAAAATTCCTGCCTCGTAAGCTTGCTTCCATTCATCGCTGAGATTCTCAAAGATTCTGTCGCGCTGAGTTCTTCCTTTCCAGAAAGGGATTATTGTTTCCTCGTAAATTCTGCGGGTGTCATCATCAACCTTAAAGGAAACCTTGGGACGGGAGTCGATAATCTCCAAATCGGGCAATGTGTGCAAGCTTACCTCGGGGTAAGTTGATGTTGCCTTGGGCGCAGGGCCTCTTTCGCCAACAATGAGCTCTCCGTCGTTAATGCAAATAGCCTTATTCGACATGATATACTTAAAGCACAACGCCCTTTGAACAGGAACGGAATGCTTTTCGGCCTCGCCCGATGCATAGAACTCGGTAACGAGCTTAGCCCTTTCGGCCGAGAATGTATTGGTTGCCCGAAGGCTCTGCTCTCTTAATCTTTTTATTCTTTCTTTCATTTGATTCGTTGTTTGTTGTTCGTTGATAGTTGTTCGTGAAATACAACATTGAATTACTATATAATCATAATAATGATATAAGGTATTTATCCTCCCAGTGTTACATCGGGGACAACCTCCTTAAAGTAATCGCGAATTTGCTCGGCCTTGCTATTATCGTAAGCATCGGCATTGCTTAGCTTATACTCCTTTCCAAATCGCTCGTACTTGCTTTTGGCAATGTTATGGAATGGGAGTAAATCGACCCGTTCGATGCTTGGATACCCATCAATAATACTCCTCAACTCTTTTAAGTTACGATCCGTGTCGGTGATGTCTTGAATTAACGGAATACGGATGATAACCTTTTTCCGGGAGTTGATTATTAGGTCCAAGTTATCGAGGATTGGTTTATTCGAAACGCCAGTGTACCTCCGATGCTCTTCGTCATCGGCAAGCTTTAAGTCGTACAGGAATAGGTTTGCATGGGGGATAATACTTTCTACTACACTCTTTAGTGCATAGCCACTTGTATCGACAGCAGTATGAATTTCTTTAGCCTTGCAGGCAATCAGCATTGCTTTTAGAAAATCGTGCTGCGAAAGGGGCTCGCCCCCCGAGAATGTTACACCTCCATTCGACTCATCGAAAATGGAAATATCCTTGATAACCTCGCCCATAACTACCTCAACGCTCATTGATTTCCCAATGATCTCGGTAATAGGAAACTCTTTATCATCGATTCTACGATTCCTAACACAAGTTTCGGGCTTAAAAAGTTGGCTCTCGGGATTATGGCACCATGCGCAACCCAACGGACATCCTTTTAGGAATACAGTTGTGCGAATTCCCGGGCCATCGTGCACAGAAAAATGGCGTATATCGAATACTAAACCAGCTATATTAGACATTAGATTCTTGATTTCAGATATTGACAATAAAACTATTTGGCTATTAACTATAGTAGTTTCAGCGTTAGGTTGCGGGGTTGTTCCTCGGGCACACCTCACCTATCACTTGAAAATACCACGAACCCTCAATTCGTTGAACGAACTGAATTGGTTTTAGTAAATGGAATAATTAGGGTATCAGCAAATCCAGCAGGAGTAGAGTCCCTTGCCGTTGTTGTGGTATAAAGTCGATTTTGATTTGCTAATCATATAGAATTACAATTAGTGCAAAAGTAATTGGTATAAACTTTAAGGATATGACTTTTGTCAGTTTGTACGTTAAATGGCAAAAGAATGTTTTGGCGCATACTTAAATCACCCCAGAATTGCGTCTTTTACAGATTCGGTTAACGTGCATCACTTGCCGGAACATGCGCAGAGAATAGTAATTCCGCTAAAAAACAAATATGATTTAAGGATGCATAGGTGTAAAACCCTAGCATCGACTTACGCTTTTAACTTGGAGCACTACGGCATGCTTGCGCCGAATATAAATTTTACCCCGTAGCACTACGGAATACTTGCGCCTAGGATGAAAGTACCTCGTAGTATTACGAGGTATCTGCGCCAAGGGAAGAATGTACCTCGTAGCGTTACGAGATACTTGCGCCAAGTGCGGAATGCTTCTCGTAGTATTACGGCAGACATTCACCCAAAGGAGAATGTTTCCCGCAGAGCTACGGCAAATTTTTAACCACTAAAGCTACCCTGCGGTAGCTGTGCAGCAAATTAATGTTAAAAGATTTAGGAGGGAATCACCCATTAATCCAGAAGAACCTGCTTAATATCCTTTTCGTCTAAATCATAAATATCGCTGTAGAACATCAGGTTATTACCATCGTCGCCAAAGCAGGTGATATAGTCTATGTAGATTTTTACAGGTCTATCAAGGTAAACAGATTGAGTTGTTCCATCGGAAATGAGCGACTTAATATTATAGTCCTTACCAAATGCATACTGGGTTGCTAAGTATTGAGCCAACCTGTCGATATTTGCCAACCGTATGCATCCGTGCGAGAAATTACGGGTTTTAAATTGGAATAGCCTTTTCGATGGAGTGTCGTGGATGTAAATATTATAGCTATTGGGAAAATCAATCTTCAGCAAACCCAGTGCGTTTGATGTGCCATTCTTTTGACGGATAAATAGCCTGTTACCAAGAGGATCGGAGTCCTTCCAATCTATTGCCGACGGCTTAACAACATTGCCATAGGCATCTAAAATGCTAAAGCCATTCCTGCGGAGATATGTTGAGTCTCGTTGAATCCGGCTGAGCATATCGCTCTTAACAATATCCCGTGGAACAGTCCACGTTGGATTTGCAACAATCTTCTCGATACTACTTGTAAAAATGGGCGTTGGGGTCTCCTTTTTCCCAACAATCACATCGTATGATTGAACCTCATGGCCCGATTCCACAACACGTAGCTTATACTCCGGAATATTTACAATGAGATAGCTATCCACATCGGTCTGAAGTTTCCGTAACCTGTGAAGGTTAACACATGCCTGATAGTAGCGGTATTGCAACAGTAGAACAAGCAGGTTTTGGGTCGATTTATTTAAGGCAGAATCCCTCGGAATATTATACCGATCCTGCAGGGCATGTATCAACGCTAAAGAGCCATGGTTTTTATAAATATCGTTGGCATTGTCGATTCCTGCATAGAAAATAGCCTTGGTTAGCTGCTCATCATTAAAACGTGCCGATGTATCGCCCCTAAACGCCATGTAAAGCGAGAAGAATTGAGGCAGCGAATTCGATATCTTTTGATACTGCGCTATACTTGGTTGAAGAGCCAGCACGTTACGTTTTAAATTATTCTCGCGAATAGCGGTATTCAGCACAAGCGGCAATGCTCCAAGGTAATTATCGTAATTAATTGATGAATCGTTCTCGACAACACCCTGATTCAGATAAAGCATGAACTTAAGCATAGTGAAAGTTGCAATCCTTTCAACGTCCACCCTTGCCGCAAGCGATTTTGTACTGCTGAATGCATCATTTAATGATTGGATTGCATTGTAATCGAAATAATCGAATGGAAATCCCAGGTACATTGCACTATCGAGCAAGCTTATAAGGACTGTAAAATTACTGTTGGTTCCGCTGTCGGTTGTCCAAACCGGCTGGTAATTTATTCCATCAAAGAAAGACCATGCCGCCTTGTTAAGTTTACTCTGAAGATTGCCTGTGTTTTGAACTCTATCGCTATCGACAACCGAGAAAAGACGATACCGCAACTCTTCGCTAAGCTCATTAATGCTATAGGTTGAATCAAGCGGATTCCTTCGTATGTCGGGTTTCAAATAGCTGGTAAAAAGAACCAATATCACCAAAGAAAAAAGCACAGCTAAAATGCTCGACAAAATCCTATTTCTACGATCTGTCCCCGAAAAATCAAACTCCAATATTGAATTATCGTCAATCATACCCCAAACTACCGTCTTAATCTGTTATACGCAAAGCGCACGAAAACGAAAAACCTTTTTATAGATAAGTCTCTTATCATGATGAATAACAAAATTATCTACCCAAAGGCCATAAAATAATCATAAATCATTGCAAAAATATGAAGCATATCCTTGTTCAACATTATACTTTCTACAAAAGTCACAAATAAAACGAAACTGAATACCTTTGCAAAAAAATTTTATGCAAGCAAAAGGTGCTAGCTATGCCATTATTTCGTCGGCAACATTTGGTCTTATTCCTTTGTTTTCGGTCACAGCCATGAACGGTGGACAAACGCCATATTCCGTTCTTTTCTATAGATTCCTTATATCTGTCATTCTTTTCAGACTTGTACTATTTTTTAGGAAGACCTCGTTAAAAATCTCGCTCAAACAATTTTTGGAAGTATCGATACTCGGAGGAATTTGCTATGGCGGAACAGCATTATTCCTCATTCTCTCCTACGGATATATTCCAACGGGCATATCCACAACAATTGGTTTTCTGTATCCTGTAATGGTAGCCCTAATAATGCTTGCCGTTTTTAAGCAACAACCCAGCATTGGGATTATTACAGCCATTGTACTTAGCCTTGCGGGCGTAGCTCTGATGACTTGGAGCCACGAGGCCTCATTTAATATGCGAGGAATAATGTTCGCAACAATAACCGTAATTACATATAGTATATATATTGTTGGCCTAAATAAATCGAGTTTAACCCGGCTGCCGGGAAGCGTTGTAACATTTTACGTTCTGGCGGTATCAACGGTTGTTTTTTTTCTGGCAGCAATGCTTTCGGGTGGAATCCCGGCCATTCAATCTATCAAAGTTGGAGCTAACTTAGTTTGCTTGGCTATTTTCGCAACCATTATATCAAACCTAACTCTGGTATTAGCAGTAAACGCGGTTGGTTCAACTGCCGCATCCATTCTTGGCTCTGCAGAACCGTTAACCGCTTTAATGGTTGGAATATTCTGGTTCGGCGAGCAACTAAGCGCAATTCAGATTATTGGCGTTATCCTTGTTATTTGTTCGGTACTGCTGGTTGTTGTGCGAACCGATCAGATTGTTTCGCTGCTAAAGAAGTGGAGGAATTAGTCCAAATTTACAAGCTACTTCTTGAATGGAAACACAGGTAACTCCTCAATTAACAGTTCCGATTTTTTACCAACCTTAATTGTTTCGTTGGCTAAGGTTTCGGTATCAACCAATACGGCCTGAAAACGCCCTAGCGAGCAGGTTCCACAATTTAGGTATTGCTTACGCTGATTTATGTAATACATCTTATGGGTTTCGAGCTTATGGGTATGCCCAAGAATCACCAAATCGTACTTCCGTAAAAGCTTAAGACCGTAAAGCAGGTATTTGTACGAATTGTACTTGCGGGGAACTCGGTTTACTTCATCATCGTACTCTACTATTTTAAAGTAGAATCGCTCGGCCCAATGCATCTTTACAATAAGTTTCAGAATATAGAAACCCATTTTTCCAATAAATCGACCAATTGATGTACCATTCAGAAAATCGGCATTATGCCCGTGTTCTATGTGAATTGTTTTACCTTTTGAATTGGTGATATTATAATGATCTTTAGCCTTTGGATTCCACAAATCGTGATTACCGCGAATAAATACAAATCCTTTTTCCCGGAAATAGTCAATCAGCAAACCGTTTCGTGCAAGAATATCGGGGTAGGAATACTTGTAGAGTTCAAATGTATCGCCATTTAAAACAACCTGATCAATTCCATAATGGTTGATGATAGTCTCGAGAGTCTTAATAAATCGCTTTGGTTTCCAACCAAAAGTTCCAAACTTATCGCCAGTATCAATATGTAGATCCGACAGAACTAATAGTCTCATACAGTTTTTGTAATCTGCAAAATTGGTAAATCTATTCTTCCTTTAAGCTAAGTTGATGTTAAATGTACAGAATTCATTTTTGACATCAGACTGGACGATATAACCACGCTAAACCTTAAATCCCATCACCAAAATATCGTCGACTTGCTTTTGGCTTCCCTTGAAATCTTCAAAGTTCTGCTCAATAATCTGTCGTTGCTCGTTCAATGAATTCGACTGAATGCTAAGCAATAGTTTCTTAAAGTTGATAAGCATATACTTGAGGTTAGATGGACCTCCAAACTGATCGGTGTAACCATCGGAAAACATGTAAAAAACATCATTGGGATGATAACTAATTTGATGCGTAGTAAACGGTTTCTCCCCAATTACATGAAAACCAATCGGCATTTTATTTCCTTTGAACTCGTAAAGCGAGTACTCATCCTGTACCTCAACGGGTAAATTCACACCAAAACCACCCACATCTGTCCTACGCACAATCAGCATGGGAAGATATGCTCCTGCATACTCTATCTCGCATTTATTCTTATTGATAATTGCAAGGCTCATATCCATACCATCGTGCGACTCGCCCTCGACTCCAGTTTGGTTCAGCGATGCAATTACTAACTGACGTAACCTAAAAAGTATATCGCCGGCACTTTCCTTTTTGTGTAATGCGGTTAACTCCTTGAGCAAGGTAATTCCCAGCATGCTCATAAATGCACCAGGAACTCCATGGCCAGTACAGTCTGCAACTGCCACTGCAATCCGTCCATCGTACAAAGGAGTTACCCAGTAGAAATCGCCACTTACAATATTTTTGGGTTGATAAAAAACGAAATACTCACATAAGTACTCATTCAGGCTCTGTGCACGGGGCAATACTGCCGTTTGAATTCTACTCGCATAACGAATACTATCGGTAATCTGCTTTTGCTGATCGGCAATCTGATCGCGTTGACGCTCTGCAAAATCTCGCTGACTTTCTATTTCCTGCTTCTGATCCTCAATCTCGCGTTTTTGTCTTAAAATTTCATGGTTCTGCTCCACCAGCAATTTATTTATTTTCTGTTTCTCGCGTAAAAAATAGAAAACCACCAAAGCCAATGCAATTGCAAGTATTAAAGCAATTGAGATAAACAGCATAAATAGTCTTTGTCTTTCGAGTTTAGCCTGCTGCTTAGCCTCGCGCTCCTTATTTATTAGCTCCTGCTCTCGCTCACGCTTATCGAAATCGTACTGCATTTCGAGCCGCGAAATTTCCCCAGCATTAATACTGTCCTTCATCTGCGAATGGAAACCATAATTCTCCAACGCGTTACTAAAATCGCCCTTGCTCCGGTATGCCTGCGAAAGACTAAGATAAATATCGCGAACATCAGAAATCAACCCCTGTTTTCGGGCAATCTTTAAGGCAGAGTTTAAATACTTAAAACCTTCGATAAAATTTCCGTTCTTAATTTGAACTTCACCTAAGTAACGATTTAACTTTGAAATATCGATACTATCATTTACAGATTGCTTTAGTTCTAAAGCTTTAATAAGATTCTCGTTGGCTTTTGCCAAGTTATTCAGTTCATAGTAAATAACACCTATCATCAAATAGTTTGCAGCCTGACCATGTGTATTCTGTGTTTTAATGTTCGAATCGAGAACTTGCTTTGCAATTTCTAATGCTTTCTGATTTAATCCTGAGTGATAGTAAATATTGGCAAGTTCCGTTAGCGAAAGAGTAATACCATTCTGATTACCCAATGCTCTATAATGATTTAAAGCCAGCTCGTTACACTGCAAAGCCTTATCGTAAATATCAATTCTACTAAAAAGCCTAGCAATGCTGAGGGAAGTCCACGCCATTCCCTCTTTATCGGATTCCTTCTCGTAGGTTTCCAGCGCCGCCAACATATGCTCAATTGCCTTGGCATAACCTCCGGTTAAACTATAAACTGTACCAATATTAACCTGTGTACGGGCAATCTGTATTTTATCCTCTAACCTTTCGTTAATTTCCAATGCCCTGCGATACGATAATAGCGCCTGCGAATAATCACTTTTCAACTGATACACATTTCCAATCCTGTTTAGGTTCAGAGCCTCCCATGTTTCTTGGTTTAGCTGCTGAGAAAGTTGTAACGATTTTTGCAGATGCTCCAACGCCAGTTCAAAATCGTTTCGGCTATAATAACAATAGCCTAAGGTATGTTCCGATTTTACTTGATATATCTTATCATCAATTTCTGCTGCAATATTCACAGCTTTTTGAGCAATAAGAATGGCAGAATCTGGCTTATTGTTTCTCAATCTCTCGGCATTGGCAATCAAACTATCAACAGAATCTTCCTGCGAATGCAAAGTTTGAGAGCAAGCTATCAAAATAAAAACACCAACGATCTTTACAAACTTCAAAGGCATATCAAAATATTTAATCCAATAAAGATATTCCTTTTGGTCAAATCGATAGTTGTTTGCCAATAAATTTTTATAAGACAGTTCGAATGACACTAGTTTGTTTTGTTCTATTAAAACATTTCGTATTTTTAACCCCAATTGGGGTTACCCATTAAAACATTGGTTTTCACAATAAATTTTTTTCGATGAAGTTGAAAATGCAGATCGGCGCAAAGATGTTACTCTTTGTAATGGTCACTTCGGTATCCATAATGCTTGTTATTGGGCTGTTCATTGGATTTAGAATCAACAAAATTGCTCACGATAATGCAGTACAATTGGCGCAAGCCGAGGCTCAAAAAACAGCAAATCAAATAAAATCGGAACTAGAGTTAGACATGGGTTTTTCCAGAGCATTGGCCGATGCTTTATGCATCTATCCAAAGTTTGATACAGTTGTCCTTGATTCTATTTTCTTTAATATCCTCGACAACCAGGTAATTAACAATCCAAGATATTTGACTGTGTGGTATTCTGTTGAATATTTTGCATTCCGCAAAGGCTACACAAAAGATTACGGAAGACGGTCAACAACAGCCTATCTCAAGAACGGAATTCCATCTAGAGATGTTGAACAGAAAAATGTTGCAGGCGACATTACTACCAGCAACTATTACGCCTCAAAAACCTGTAACCGCGAAATGCTACTTGACCCATATAACTTCGAATACGGCGGAACTGAGGTCTTAGCCACAAGTCTGAGCGTTCCCATTCGAGTTAACGGAAAATTTGCAGGATTAGGGGGCGTTGACATATCGCTGGAGAAATTTCAAGAACAGATTGAAAAAATAAAACCCTACAACAATACTGTAGTTGCACTAATATCGAACGATGGGACAATTATTGCCCACACAAACCCTGAATATTCCCGCCTAAAATTCGGAGAAGTTAACCCAACTGATGACAACTTGTATAAAATTTCAGAAAGGATTAAGAATGGATCGGACTATAAATACTTCTCTGAGGTTAATAAGGAGCAAAATCTAAATATCATATCAACAATAAAAGTTGGAGAATCGCCCACAACTTGGTCAATACTCCTGTCCATACCTATGAGCGAAATTATTGTTGAAGCTCGTCGCTCTGTGCTCTACCTAATCTTCGTTTTCATTCTTGGAGTAATTCTGCAAGGTGCTGCAATTTGGTATATATCTAAGTACATAACTCGCCCAATAAAAAAAGCAACAGATGCCATAAACTCAATCTCTGAAGGGGATATCAATGTCAACAAAAAGATTTTTGTACATACTGGCGACGAACTTGAAGAAATGGCAAGGTCGGCCAATAGACTTATCGATGGACTAAATCGTACCGAGAAATTTGCCCGAGAAATTGGCATGGGAAAACTCGATGCTAAGTTTGATTTACTGGGCGACAAAGACATTTTGGGGAAAGCTTTACTCGAAATGCAAAAGAGTTTGATTAGCGCCAAGGATGCAGAACAAAAACGTAAAGAAGAGGAAAAACAACAGATATGGGCAACACAGGGCATTGCCATGTTTGGAGAAGTTTTGCGTCAGCATAACGATAACTTGGATGAATTATCGTACCTAATCATTAAGAATTTAGTAACCTACACCAATTCCATCCAGGGCGGAGTATTCATCCTAAACGATAACGATCTCGAAAATCCAATGCTCGATATGTCTGCTTGCTATGCATATGATAGACGTAAGTTCATGGAGAAATCCATTATGCCAAATGAAGGATTGGTTGGGCGTTGCTTTATCGAAGGCAAAACAATTTTCATGAAGGAGGTTCCAAAAAACTATATCAAAATAACCTCTGGACTTGGAGAAGAAAACCCTCGAAACTTAATTATTGTACCACTTAAGGTTAACGATGATATCTTGGGTGTAATTGAGATGGCAACCTTTAACACCTATGAAAAGTACCAGATTGAATTCATCGAAAAGATTGCAACAAGCATAGCTTCGACTCTTTCAAGTGTAAGAATTAATATTCGTACAGCAGAGTTGTTAACCAGAACCCAGCAACAAGCCGAAGAAATGAAGGCACAGGAAGAAGAAATGCGCCAAAACATGGAAGAACTTCATGCAACGCAAGAAGAAATGGAACGCAAACGGCAAGAACAAGAAATAATTCAAGAACAACTTCGTGAAGACAAATCAATTCTTAGCAGTCTTCTTCAGAATTCTCCCGATTTAATTTACCAAAAAGATACTGAGGGCAGATATGTAAGACTAAGCAATTCTATGCTTAACATCTTCAACATTCAAGATATTGAGAATGCTATAGGACTTACCGATTTCGACCTACTTTCTGGCGATCAAGCAAGAATTTTGGCAAGTTTCGACAATGATGTTATGCGCAGCAAAACACCTATTATTAATAAGATGATTTCAATTATTTTATCGGATAATCAAACACACGAAGCTGTCTTAACATTAATGCCCTTAGTTGAAGATAACAACATTCTAATTGGTGTTTTGGGAATAATTAAAATTATGACCAATGTAAATTAGTCTTGATTTATACAAACTAAAAAGCGGGATTCTGTTGAATCCCGCTTTTTCTTTATATAACACATCCTTAATCTTTAATACACCTAATTGAATATGCACCAATTGAAGAACCTTCAGTAACATTTGCATTTCCACTATAACCGTCTATTTGAATTACCTCTGGATATGTTGTATTGTTAGACCAGAAATTTGCATTGTACCCCATTCCATAAGAACCCCACATACTACTATAATCGGCAGAACCACCAGGTCGAGCAGTAAATCCAGTTGAGTTAGTAGGATAAAAAGTTCCCTGATTATACCAATAACCTGTTCCATCCTCAACATACCCTACTTCTGCTAATTTAGTTCCAACAACGGAACTATTTGTTTGATAGTAAATACCGCCTACAAATGAAAAAAGTGTTTGCCAATCTAGGGTTGTCGGAACATGCCATCCTGTTGGACAAACACTATAGGACAATTCTATCAATCCGTAAGCATACAAACGTCCAAATGCACTCAATGTATCTGCATCGGTAGAGTTATTGTACACTAAAACAGAATCAGTTGGTATTGCTGTACCATCAGACAACTTTGTAGTTTTTAGATTTTCGGCCATCCAAACTTGAGTCCCGATTTTGATGGTTTTATAAACATTACCATCTACATCGGTCAAGGCTGTTTCTTCGATACCTACATTCGATGAAACGTTACCTGCTACCAACATATCACCTTCGGATAGAATGGTATTGGCAAAGTATGTTGAATCTGGTGTAACTTTAAAATAGTTACCCGAACTTCCTTTCGACTGTGTACTTAAACCACCAACGGCAAATCCACCCTTCGCACCCTTTGAAGAATCGTTAATGTAAATACGAGTGCTATCAGCTGTAATTCTTAAATACTCTGAAACAACAGCCTTTCCCTGAGTGCTAATTCCGCCAACAGCAAATCCACCTTTTGCTCCCTTTATCGAAGTGGTTGTATTATCAATGTAAATCCTTACACTATCAGGAGAAACTTTTAAATATTCAACAGACGTTCCCTTGCTTTGTGTACTTAGTCCACCAACCGCAAATCCGCCCTTTGCACCTTTTGTACCATCGCTTCCTACATATGAGCGAACTCCTGATTCGTAAACCGCAAATACTGTTTGGCCGCTTGAATTCAACACAGAGAAAATAGGCTGCTCAACATTATGTCCTGCCTTTGGCACTATATTAACAGAACTATCGGTAACCATGATAGTTCCATTGGCAACCCAAGATGTTCCATTATGAGATAATGTTTGCCCTTTCGCTCCATCAACCAACGGACCAACAGGACCTTGTTCCCCATCCTGAGCAAAGATCTCCCATGAATCACCATCATAAATGTATGATTTCTTATCCACAGTATTATAATATCCCTTATTTAAAGCCGGTTCTGGGGCTGTATTTAATGAACCTACCCAATTTATGGAAATTCCATCATTTCCAGTTGCTCCATCTTTAGCAAGAGTTTCCCATGAATCGCCATCCCAAATATAGGCCACTTTATCAACAGAATTATAGTAAGCCATGTTTAAGGTTGGAGTTGGTGCAACATCTAAGGTACCTACCCAATTAACCGAAGTACCAGCTTCGCCAATAGTCCCATCCTGAGCAAGAACTTCCCAAGAATCACCATCATAAATGTAGGATTTCTTGTCAACGGTATTGTAGTACGCAAAATTTTTCTCTGGAGATGCAGGTGCTATAGCCAAGGATCCTTGCCACTCAATATTTAGAACGTTGGCAGCAAATAGAGCATAAGGAACCGCCTGTAACTTCTGCCTTTCAAAAGAGGTAAATGATGATGCTCCAGACAATTGCAAATCAACGCTCAAATAAACGCTGCCACTCTTCCATGGAACATCATTAAACACACCTATAATATTATCGGCACCTTCCGAACCAATAACAAACGTTACTAAACCAAACCCATTCGTTGTAACACCACGGTCTTCGGAATAATAAACTATTGATCCATCGCTATTGGTTAACTTCACGCGAATTACAGCATTCTGAGAGGGCAATGCCTTCCCATCTGTATCACGAATTACCGCTTGGTAATTAATTCCATACTGTGCATGCACAGCAAGACCCGTTACCACAGAAAATAATAGAATTAGTAAAAATCGACCTAAGGTTTTCATATCTAATATATTAAATGATTACAAATACATATCATACATTCATTAACATGTAAAATATACTTAACAAGTTCTATTTTAGCACTAAGATAACAAGCAAATTACAACTTTTAAAAATAATCTGCATTAAAAAAAGAAGATTGAATCAAAAAAATACAGATATTCTACCATACAACAATTACTACTACACGAAAAGTCTTGTATATACTAATATTACATTTTTTTATTTTTGCACGTAACTTTTCTATTACTTGTTCGTCGTACAATAAAATTGAAACCGGTTAATGACAGCTGAAGAGTACAATAAATGTGTGGATCAATTTTCCGACGGAATCTACCGATTTGCCCTAAAAATGCTAAAAAACACCAACTTAGCCCAGGACAACGTTCAGGATTCCTACGAAAAACTTTGGGTAAGGCATGCCGATGTCGACTTTACAAAGGCCAAGTCGTATCTATTTACCACATCGTACAATGCATCCATTGATACGATGCGTAAAGAGAAACGGAAAATTGAGTACTCTCAACAACTTTCGGCTAACGAAATAACCTCACACATTCACTTTGATGTAAGCGAAGTTTTAAATAAGGCTATCGAGCAACTTCCCGATATTCAAAAATCGGTTCTTATTTTACGCGATTACGAGGGATACTCGTATGAAGAAATTGGAGAAATAACTAGCTTAAACGAATCGCAAGTTAAAGTATACATCTATAGGGCTAGACTTTTTTTGAAGAATTACTTAGTAAGTATCGAGAACTTAATATAATCAGCCATGAATATCAACCGTCAAAACTACGAGTCCATCCTTATTGATTACCTGGATGGACTGTTGAGCCAGAAGGAAGAGGCTGAACTTATGTTATTTTTAATTAAGAATCCCGACATTGCTGAGGAATTAGACGGAATGCAGGAGGTTTCAATTACTCCCGATAAAACTTTTTTCCCGCAAAAAAAACAACTAAAAAAATCGAATGGAGAACACTTAGGCATTAATGATTACAACGATTATTTATGCATTACTGAACTTGAGGGAGATATTTCCAAAGATGAAAAAACGCAACTTAGTAAACTTCTCGAGAATGATAATTTTCGTAAAACACAAACTTTTTTTTCCAACACTAAACTACGAATTCCCTACGAAATAGTTTATCCTAATAAATCAAATCTAAAAAGATTAAGATTTATTCCAGTCCGTCATTCTGTTTTCAAAACAGGAATAAGCATTGCAGCAACAATAGCAACAATGTTGGTATTATACAATACGGTTGATCTTTATAACCCACAACAAGTTGCCACTGAACTAAACAAAGTCAATATTACACAGAAAACAAAAGAAGAAAGAGTTTCTGAGAATTCAACACCAGAAATCAATACTTCCGAAAAACAGGAAACTATTCAAGTAGAAAAGAAAACCGAGTATCAAAAAATAAAGCAAGAAGAGATAATTTCCAAAAACACTCAGTCCTTCGAAAAAGAACCCGAAGTAAGACCATTAAGTTCCTTACCTGCAAAACTAAACCAAATTGCAGCAGTACACCCTGTAAGAATTAAATTGCCACAAACAACGAGTACAAGCACTCAAGAAAGGATAACGGAAAATCAGATTCAAAACAATGGATCGACAAAAGAATACTCACTGTCCGACATTGCAAGAATAGGATTAAAACGTGTCGCCAACTCCCTTGGTGTTGAATACAATGTTCAAAAAGATGAAAAGGGGAATGTCGAAAAAATCTCTGTAGAAAGTAGCATACTTGCATTTTCCACTACAAGAAACAATAAAAATGAATAAACCCTGTAACTAATCCAAAGGTCAATCGTCATACGGGAAAATAATGCAAGTAAAACCTATAAAAATTATAATTATGAAACGAATAGTACTTACCGGAGCAATATTACTGAGTGGCTTAGTTATTCTGGCTCAAAATCAAGAATCGCTATTAAGAAATCTCGAAACAAAGGACACCAGCAAAAAAGAACTCAATGTATCTCTTAAGGTTAACAATGAATTTGCGGTGTCGAATAGCGATACTATTAAGAGTGCAAAAAAAGATACTATAGAAAACGAGAAAAGCGACACCTCGATTTTCCGCATTGGAAAAAGCAGAATTATTGTAATAGATTCAAAAAATAAAACAACAATTGAAATTCCTGAGAAACATGAAAAAACGTATACATACGAATTCAAAGAGGTAAAGAAATTTAAGGGACACTGGTCTGGTTTTGAATTTGGAATAAACGGTTTCTTGGATAAAAATCAATCGATGAATCTTAAAAACGAACTTGCTCCGCTCGATTTAAAGCAAGCGCGATCATGGAATTTCAATATCAACTTTATGCAATATAGCATTGGATTTGGCACAGACAAAGTGGGTTTGGTAACTGGTATGGGACTAGAATTTAACAATTATCACTTCTCCAATCCAATTAGCCTAAAGGTTGTTGACGGAATAACTGTTATTGATAGTTCGTATATTAATGTGGGATATAAAGTAGATAAAACGAAACTTAGCACAACCAACCTTACAATTCCCCTACTACTTGAATTCCAAATACCAACCGGTGAAAAGAAACACAGAATATACATGTCGGCTGGCGTTATTGGAGGATTAAGACTTGGCTCGCATACCAAGGTTGTTTATGGCGATAAACGTAAAGACAAAGACCGAGACGATTTTAATATTACAACTTTCCGATATGGATTCACTGCTCGTTTGGGATACCGTGGAATAAGGCTATTTGCCAATTATTATCCTGTTCAACTGTTCGAAAAGGATAAAGGCCCTGAAGTTTATCCGTTCTCGGTTGGTTTGGTACTTATTCCATTCAACGACTAATAAATTGTAATGTATAATATTAAAACCGAAGACTTTCCTTCGGTTTTTTTCGTGCCTTAAATTTTGTATATTTGGTAACTTTGCAATATGATTAAATGAACATACTTCTCAAAATATTTTGGCTAATTACATTCGTATTTACCGTAAATGGCACATACTCGGAGAACCTAGATAGTTTGATCAACAATCTCGCCTCACAGAAAGCCGATACAATTCATTTCTCTCAACTAAAAAGAATAGCAATTGCATATTCAGATAGCAACTACAACAAAAGTTTAGACTACTGGCAAAAGGCATTGCAACTAGCCGAAAAAATTAACAAGAGAAACCTAGTTGCCGATTCATATCATCAAATTGGTTACTGCTATCAAAAAATGGGAGAATTCGCTCTTGCCCTAAAAAACTTTAACAATGCTGCCGAAATTTATAGTTTTCTGGACGACAAGAAAAATCTTGGAGGAGTATTAAATGATATCGGCTTAATATATCGGAATTGGGGTAAATACGATAAAGCCCTCGAGAATTACATTAATGCACAAAAAATCTTCGATAAAATTCTAAACATCGAAGGATCTGCTATGGTTTCGAACAGTATTGGACAGATATACTACTACCGCGAAAACTACCCAAAAGCAATCGATTATTTTATTCGCTACTACAATATCAACAAAAAACTAAACAACGCGAGGGCTACTGCTGGAGCTGCAAATAATATTGCCAGTGTATATCTTGAAATGAGGAAGTATGATGAATCGCTACAGTACTATCTAAATGCGCTAAAAATATATGATTCGCTAAATATAAGAATTGGAGTTGCTATCATCCGCGACAACATTGGTTCCCTATTCTATCAAAAACAGCAATATGATGATGCCCTACTATACCATAACAGTGCTTTGAAAATTTTTGAAGAACTAAATAGTCCAGTAAGAATTTGCAATACACTAAGGAATATCGGAATGGTATATGTAAAGCAAAAACGATTTAATTCTGCAATACTAGTACTAGATAAGTCGTTAGCCTTAGCCGAAAAAGTTGGACAAAAAGATGCCATCAAGGACGTTTATCAAGTTTTAGCTGAAGCAAACCAAAGCAATGGCAACTTCGAAAAAGCGTACAATTACCTAACTCTTTACAACTCCATAAAAGATTCAATCTTAAATGCTGAATCGATAGAAAAGTTTGAGAATTTACAAGCAGAGTACGAAGCCGAAAGACGCGAAAACGAACTAGCCTCAATTAATCGTCAACTCGAAACTCAACGTAAAGTCCTGTATACATTCACAGCACTTATTATTTTATTGCTTGGCTTATTTGGCTTGCTTTTACGAGTAAACCATGCAAAAAAGAAAGCAATTAAAAACATCGAAATTCTTAAATCGAAAATACTCGAAAAACTATCGACAACCTGTAATAATATAGATATATTTCAACACAACAACCCACTTAGTACAGCATTTTCAGACTACTGGCAAGTGTCGCCACAAAACGAAGGTTATCCAAAATCCTGTATGCTTCACTTTAAAGTTGAAGAAACAATTTTCGCATATATTCTAGTCATTCTGGATCCAAATATCAATCCGGAACTAATCAACATTACAATCTTTAATCTTGTTTCTGATATTCTGAGAAACAACCCTGAAAAGGGTCAATATCTCAACACAATTATTAAACAACAACTTTTAGCCGATCCATTAACCTCATCGTACAACTCTCTGCATTATCAAATTATTCCTATCTTATTCCACGATAATCGAGTTTTAAACATTGCCGACGATTATATAGTGATTAAACAAAAAGAGGTATTACTTACTTTTAATGAAAATCAATGGCTAAATATAAAGAAAGACGATATTGTTTATATGTATGCAATAATTAATGAAGAAGAAGCAACAGAAGAAAAGAAAACAATACGTAAAATATTTAAAAGTCTTATGCATATAGAATTTAGCAATCAGAAGGAAATAGCGGAAAATTACCTTAAAT
This sequence comes from Bacteroidales bacterium, assembly GCA_050180705.1. Classification (GTDB taxonomy): domain Bacteria; phylum Bacteroidota; class Bacteroidia; order Bacteroidales; family Tenuifilaceae; genus SB25. The sequence continues at coordinate 23,271 of JBFXDX010000009.1, forward strand.
CGATAGAGATGGATAGTTCTGTAATTATTTTTGCACTAAAAGTTTGAGAGTAAAACCCGAAATATTACTTTTGAAACAAGAAATAACATTATCCAATAATACTCAGCACTATGGTAAAGTTACTTTTAATAAGCAACTCAACAAATGCAGGAGAAGCCTATTTAGAGCATCCAAAAGAAGAAATTAAAAAGTTACTAAACGGAATTAAAAAGGTTTTATTCATTCCTTGGGCTGCAGTTACATACAGCTATGATGAATACGAAAGAAAAGTTCAGTCTCGTTTTAGCGAATTTGGTATAGAAGTAGACTCTGTTCACCACTACAGAAATGTAAAGGCGGCAATTCAGGAGGCTGAAGCTATAGTTGTAGGTGGCGGAAATACTTTTAAACTATTAAAAACCATTCAGCAACACGACATTATTGAAACAGTTCGAAATAAGGTATTAAGCGGAACACCATACGTTGGCTGGAGTGCTGGGGCAAATGTGGCCTGTCCAACAATTTGCACAACCAACGATATGCCAATTACCGAACCCGATAACTTCAACGCTTTCAACTTAGTTCGGTTCCAAATCAACCCACACTACCTTGATGCAAATCCTACTGGGCATGCTGGTGAAACAAGAGAGCAACGCATCATGGAGTTTATCGAAATGGATCCATACTCATACGTAGTTGGTTTGCGTGAAGGAACTATGCTTTTACTTGAAAATGTAACATTAATGCTAAAAGGACCAAAATCTGCCAGAATTTTTAAGAAAGGTCTGGTCCCAAAGGAATGTAATCCAGGCGACGATTTAGATTTTCTATTTGAATAAAAAAAGGCGGAATATTCCGCCTTTCATTTTTATCTCATTTCAGAATTTTACCATCCAAGAATATATCCAAATACCAACGGAGCAACAATTGTTGCATCGGACTCGATAATGAATTTTGGTGTATCGATATTTAGTTTACCCCAGGTAATCTTTTCGTTAGGGACTGCTCCCGAGTACGATCCATAACTAGTTGTTGAGTCGCTAATTTGGCAGAAATAACTCCAGAAAGGAACACCATCACGCTCCAAATCTTGATGTAACATTGGAACCACACAAATAGGAAAATCGCCAGAAATACCACCACCGATTTGGAAAAAGCCCAGTCCTTCGGGTCCAGAATATTTTGTGTACCAATCGGCTAAGAACATCATATACTCGATTCCCGACTTCATTGTAGATGGTTTTAACTCACCATTTATGCAATAAGCTGCAAAAATATTACCCAAGGTTGAGTCTTCCCAACCAGGAACAATAATTGGCAAGTTCTTTTCAGCTGCAGCAATCATCCACGAATTCTTAGGATCAATTTCATAGTATTGCTCAAGAATACCGCTTCGAATTACTTTATACATGTACTCATAAGGAAAATAACGTTCCCCCTTATCTTCGGCATCCTTCCAAACATCAAACATGTGTTTCTGTAAACGACGGAAAGCCTCCTCTTCTGGTATACAGGTATCGGTTACACGGTTTAAATGATTTTGCAATAAATCCCATTCCTGCTGAGGGGTTAAATCGCGGTAATTGGGTACTCTTCTGTAATGACTATGAGCCACTAAATTCATCAAGTCTTCCTCTAGATTTGCACCGGTGCAGGTAATAATCTGAACTTTGTCCTGACGAATCATCTCGGCTAAACTAATTCCGAGCTCAGCAGTACTCATTGCTCCACCAAGGGTGATCATCATTTTTTTGCCACTCTCAATATGTGTTTTGTATGCTTTTGCAGCATCTACTAATGCAGCAGCATTAAAATGTAAATAATGCTTCTCAATAAACGATGTTATTGGTTTGTCCTGACTCATTACATATAATTTTTACGTGAAACGTTAATTTGAACTATCTTATTAGAATTACCTCACAGGTATTTTATCGACCCGATTTTGATGACGCCCTCCTTCGAATTTCGAGTCGAGAAACTCCTTCACAATTTGATGTGCTTCCGATATAGAAACAAAGCGTGCGGGAATTGCACATACATTTGCATCGTTATGCAGACGAGCGAGACTGGCAATCTCAGAATTCCAACATAAAGCCGAACGTATTCCCTGATGCTTATTTGCGGTTATTGATACTCCATTGCCACTTCCACAAAACAGAAATCCTAGAGTATACTCTCCTCTCTCAACTGCAATCGCTAGAGGATGTGCATAATCAGGATAATCAACGCTCTCTTCACTATGTGTACCAAAATCCCACACCTGATGGCCTAACCCTTCGAGATACCGTTTAATATCTTCTTTTGTTGAATAACCAGCATGGTCGGAGGCCAACGCAATTTTTAATGGTGTCATCTCTCAATTAGATGTTATATGATTAATAGTTAAAAACACTTTAAACCGACAAATTAACATTCCGCAACGAAAACAATCTCCATTATATCTTTGAACATTAAATTATCTTTGCAAAGATAATGGCTTTTAACATAATTGGTATTCATTTAACTTAAACATACATATGTCGGGAATATATATACATATTCCATACTGCCACAGAAAGTGCTCATATTGCGACTTCTACTCTGTAGGAAAAAAGAAAATATCTGAAGAATTTTCGAAACTTATCGTTCGGGAAATAGAACTAAGAAAGAATTACCTACCATTTGGAAGCATTGAAACAATCTATTTTGGAGGAGGAACCCCATCTCTTCTCCCTGTTAATCAAATTGCTGAAATCATTAATGGAATAAACAATAATTTTCAGATATCCTCTAAACCGGAAATAACCATCGAAGTAAACCCCGATGATATAACTCCAGAGATTCTTGCTCAATATCTAAAAATAGGAATTAATAGAATAAGTATTGGTGTACAATCTTTTATCGACGAAGAGCTTAAATTCCTAGGGCGAAGGCATAATTCGAAGAAAGCAGTCGAATCTATTTATCAAATCAACGATGCTGGATTCCAAAACATTAGTCTCGATTTAATATATGGACTTCCCAACTCTACCCTTGAAAGTTGGAAATTTAACCTGAAAAAAGCCATTAGTTTAAATGTTCAACATTTATCGTGTTACCATTTAACCTACGAAGAATCTACACCAATAACCCGGAAACTCAGGAAGGGATCATTCCAATTGCTGGAAGAAGAGTTAAGCATTAAACAGTTCGATATTCTACGAGATGTAACCCAACAAAATGGATTTATCCATTACGAAATATCGAATTTTGCCAAAGAGGGATTTATTTCACAACATAACAGTTCATACTGGCATGGCATCCCATATTTAGGTCTTGGCCCATCGGCTCATTCATTTAATATAGAAACAAGACAATGGAATCCATTATCAATCGATCTTTGGGTCAATGGAATTAAAGAGAACAGGTGTTCCTTTCAAACTGAAACAATTGATGAAACCAATAAATTCAATGAACTGATGCTAACTCGGTTAAGAACCATCTGGGGTGTTGATTTGGATTTTATTGCGAACAACTTCTCAAAGAAATATACCAAACACATTCGCACTATTTTAGAGAAACATATTAAGAATGGAAATTTAATACTCGAAAATTCTACAATAAAGATTCCAACTGAAAAATTTATGATAAGCGATTCTATTATGGAGGATTTATTCTATTCCGAATAATTTCAAGGTACTAAAAAAGCCTTTTGACATTAATGTCAAAAGGCTTAGTCTACAAAAACAAAACCCTTAGTTCTTACTAATCAACCAATTTTTAGCTTTTTCTAAATCATTGAAGTACTGAATATCAATACCAAAAGTATTTTGAGCATTTTTATTTGCACCATCCATGCTCATTTTTCCGAAAATATCATCGGGAACCACAAAAGCAAAATATTTTAAGCCAGCCCTTTGTGCCCTTGGGAACCATTCGGTATTCAACCACTCCTGAACTTCAGGTTTAAGCACTTTCATCATCTTAATATCATTCAACTGTTTTTTCAATCTTTTTGTCTCAATGATACCAAGCAATTGAATTGCAACTGTTTTAAACTCTTCTGTTGATAAAAAACCAACAAATGTTCCAATTGCCGCATTTGTTTTTAAATCGTAAACGGCAGTAGTTTTCTCTCTCTCATTCATAAAAAAACATTTTTAGTTAAACATTATAATTATTGTAACTTAGGTAATAAGTTCTGGGATAAATAGCGGATGTTTTCCTCAAGGCTATCGGAGATACCGTAGGGCGGTGAAAACATGATACCCTTAACAGATTTTCCATTGATTAACCTTTTTAAGCGAGCAGCAACATCGCTGGGAGTTCCTGAAAGAGTAAGCATTGACACAAATTCATCGGGAATAAGCTTGCTTGCTCCAGCATAATTTCCACGTTTCGATTCAAAATCGATCTCCATAAGCAACCTGGAATTAACGTCTACATCATGTTGCTTAAGTATTGTTTTTAAATATGGAATGTAAACCGATAATGTTAATTTCGCCTTTTCAATGGCTTTCGTTGCATCATCGGCAACACAAATCATTCCACCCAACGAAATATACTTTTCTTCACCATCGGCCGATTCATTGCAACCTTTTTGAAACGACTCGTACATTTGACCAAAATAGGAATCGGTAAATACTTCGGCCAGCTGAACCTCGTTGGAGTAAAGACCTCCTAAATAAGCCATTTCTGGATTCCATGTTGCTGAAATTATATAGGGGTTCACAGGTGGATCAACCCTTAAAATCGCCTTGCTGGATGCCTTAAAAATTTCGCCATTAAACGCCCTTCCATTTTGCTCGAAAAGATGCCGAATCAACAACATGGTTTCACGAAATCCCTTTCTGGTAAATTCCTCATCATCGTTCATCTCCAAGAAATCGAAAAAGGCTCCCCGTCCTAATCCTAAAACAGACCGGCCATGGCTTAATGTATCAAGAAATGCAGCATTTGATGCAATTAGAGCTGGATGCCTGTAAAAACCATTTACAAGACAAGGGCCAACCTCAATCCTCGAAGTATGCTCAGCAATAAGGTTAAGAATAGGAAACGATGGATAAAACATCAAATCATCGTAAACATAAATTCTGTCAAAGCCCTCGGATTCGATAAGTTTGCCAAATCGAATATAATCCTCGGGCTTATAACATCCTTGAAGAGCAATATAAAAGTCTAATTCTTTCTTCATCTAAAAAAACTTACTAGTCATCTTTACCATCAATATAGTAACCCTCGATGAATCCATCTTGAGTTTCAACATGCCTTGGAGGTAACTCCTTTTTAGCAATATCTCTAAAATCCTGCGCTTTATACAGCAATTTAACATTAATCAATCTCAATCCATTCTCGTAGGAATAGTTAAATGTTGAATTTGGCCCTAAATGAACTTTTCCGCCCGATGGAGCATAAACATAATGAGGAATTGAACAAGACGATTCGGTGCACAACTCCTTGTATATATCTAAACCCTTTTGTACCGATGTTCGGAGATGATCGCTTCCAGCAACTGGCATGCAATGATTCATATAGTAAATAATGATATTATTGCGCAGCAATAGCTGGAAAAGATGTTTCATGGTTTTAACATTGTCGTTAATTCCTTTTAGTAGAACGGTTTGATTCCTTAGTGTAATTCCACGCGATGTTAGTTTATGGCAAGCTCTAAGCACTTCGGGTTGAAGCTCATCGGGGTGATTAAAATGAACATTCATTGCCAAGTACTTACTTTTGGAAGCATCATCAAAATTAGGCCTAATATATCCAGCAAGTCTATCGCATAATTCATCAGTAAAAACATGAGGACTATTCAAGAGCATTCGCGATCCAACTCTAATCTCGGTGATATTGTCTAACTCCATAAGTCTATCGAGCATGTAGAACAACTTGTTTTTATCCATAAAGGGATCGCCACCTGTAATAAGTGCACCTCTAACATCCTTCATCTTCCCTACCTCTGCCACAGCCTGATCGATCTCCTCCATCGTCATACTTCTTCTGTTACGCATAACACGGCTTTTCTTGTAACAAAAACGGCAATACGCAGGGCAATCAAAATGTGGTGTTAAAAGAACTCTATCGCGATAAAGTCTTTCCAATCCATACACCTCCGAGGTTTTCTTTCCCTCCTCGAAAGGAGTATCGGTTCCGTTTGTTTGTAATTCGAGTGGAGAAGGCAAAAACTGTTTCCGAATACTGTCATACTTTAAAATCAGTTTTTTAAGGTAAGGCGTTATTCGCATAGGGTTATCCAGCACCGCAGAGTCAATTGCCTGTTTTTCCTCATCATTGCTGGCCAAATAATGAACAAAATCAACATTTGTTTCATCCTGAACTTGAACGTATTCTATATCCATAAATCAAAAATTAAGGGTTAAAAAGTATTTTTTATGCTTGCTGATTTTTTCATGTAACCTAATAATACTACATACCCAACAACACCAAGGCTCTTTTTCCGAGGTTTAAATTGGAATAAACACCTTTTTGTTACCTACTTTTTTCGACATTTCTATTGAATAATTTATTCGTTTATGACGATATTGTTTTTACTCAATTGATAATGAATTCCTTTTAAAACAGAATTTTGTTTTACTTTTTTTAATCAACATCACAAAAAGGACAGATCAACTCAATAATTAAACTTTTTTCAACTTTGAATTTTCTGGTAAGAAAAATAGCCTTACTTTTGTGCCGAAATCATTCTAAAACTTATATGGACGATTATCACCCTGATTGTTGAACTTGAATAGAGGCAGATTGCAGAATACCTCTATTCAGAAATTTATGGAGGCTACTGCATGAAGACCTATTGGAAGAATGGCAAAGGGATTGTATCCTGTCCAGAATGGGAACCCAATTGCTGGGTTAACATTGAAATTCCCACGGAAGAAGAAAAACGTTACTTAATCGAGGAACTTGGGGTTCCCGATGCATTCTATAATGATATTGAGGATGTTGATGAACGCCCTCGTATTGAATACGATGAGGGATGGTTCTTCATTCTTCTTCGCGTTCCTTACAAGAATACCGATGTTAGCATACCATTTTCTACTGTTCCGCTCGGTATTATTTTTAAGGACGATGTTTTTGTTTCTATTTGTTTCTACCAAACCGATGTCTTACCCGATTTTATTCAATTCACCTATCGTAAGAACATCATCAAGCGCGATAATTTTGATTTGGTTTTACGACTAATGCTATCATCGAGCGTTTGGTTTCTAAAATATTTGAAACAAATCAACCAAAGCATAAAACTTGCCGAAACACAACTCGAGCAATCAATTAAAAACGAGGATTTACAGGCACTACTAAAAATTGAAAAAAGTTTAGTATTCTTCACCACATCGCTTAAAGGAAACGATATCCTTCTACATAGAATCAAGAACTTGCGGAGCTATAAAGACACTTACGATCTGGAATTAATTGAGGATGTAGAAATCGAACTCCGACAAGCACAGGAAACCACAAACGTTCACTCCGACATTTTAAGTGGAATGATGGATGCGTATGCTTCGGTTATCTCCAATAACCTAAACATCATAATGAAGCAACTTACATCAATTTCAATTATATTGATGATACCCACATTAATTGCCAGTTTATATGGAATGAACGTTCCCAACGGTTTCGAAAATGTTAAGTGGGGATTCTGGATTATACTTTTGGTATCGTTCTTATTCTCTATGTCGGGAATAGTACTATTTATGAAGAAAAAATGGTTTTAGACATTTAGAAATAAATCAATCTGGGCATAATCTTTTAGGTTATGCCCTTTTTATTTTGCAAATGACAATCTATACATGCAATAAACAATATTACTATCTTGCATCAATTTTTTACAAAATCAATTTACTAAAATGAAACCTACACTTATTATACTTGCAGCAGGAATGGGAAGCCGCTACGGTGGTTTAAAACAGGTTGATGAACTTGGTCCAAACGGCGAAACCATTATTGATTATTCAGTTTATGATGCTTTTAAGGCCGGATTTGGAAAGGTAGTTTTTGTAATTCGGAAAAGTATTGAAAAAGATTTTTTGGAAGTTTTTGGAAACAGATTTAGTAAGGATATTCATTTCGAAATAGCGTATCAAGAACTCGATATGCTTCCCGAAGGATTTACATGCCCTGCCGATAGAACAAAACCATGGGGAACAGCCCATGCTGTTTGGGTTACAAAGCATCTTATTAACGAACCTTTTGCCGTTATTAATGCCGATGATTTTTACGGATACGATACTTTTCGTGTTTTAGCACAAGAGTTATCTAAGCCTGATTTGCCTATGGGTAATTACTTTATGGTAGGATTTAAACTGGGAAAAACATTATCGGAAGAAGGCGCTGTTTCGCGTGGTGTATGTACAACAAATAACGAAATGTTATTACAAAATGTAGTTGAACGCACTCATATTGAACGTATCAACAGTAAGGTTTGTTTTAAAGACGAAAACAATAACTCTGTTGAAGTTGATGAGAATGTTCAGGTATCGATGAATTTCTGGGGATTTACTCCCGATTTCTTTTCGTACACCGAAAAATTAATGACCGACTTTTTCAATGGTTCAATTGGAAATGCCAAGGCGGAATTCTACATTCCCACAGTAGTTAATAAAGCTATCCAGGAGAACATTGCTACTTGCAAGGTTTTAGCCACCAATGCCGAATGGTTTGGAGTAACCTACCCAGGTGACAGACCTTTGGTTGTCAACAGATTGAGTAAATTGATTAAAGATGGCGAATACCCATCACCTTTATGGAAAAAATGATGATTTTTTTCATATTGTATAGTTTTTGATGTACCAAAATTTTGATTGTATTCCTATAAGCAACTTACATTTGTCTTATAGAATCATTTTAACCTAAACTCAAACATCATGTCATTTACAACTATCGACTACATTATTTTTGCAGCCTATGCAATTCTTATTGTTGGGCTTGGTTTATGGATTTCGTTTCGTAAACGCGACTCAGAAACAAACTCAGGAGATTACTTTTTAGCGGGAAGAGCATTACCGTGGTGGGCTATTGGTGCATCGCTTATTGCATCTAATATCTCGGCCGAACAGTTTATTGGAATGTCTGGTTCTGGGTTTGCCATTGGTTTAGGAATAGCATCATACGAATGGATGGCTGCTCTTACACTAATTATTGTAGCAATGTTCTTCCTACCTATTTTCCTAGAAAAAAAGATTTTTACTATGCCTCAGTTTCTCGAAATTCGATTCGATAAACGCGTTAAAACTGTTATGGCTGGTTTTTGGCTACTCGTTTTTGTATTTGTAAATCTCACATCAATTGTCTATTTAGGAGCATTGGCAATGCAAAAAATCATGGGTGTTCCTATGACCTATAGCATCATTGGGCTTGCGTTCTTTGCCGCATTATACTCTATTTACGGGGGACTCAAAGCTGTTGCCTGGACCGATGTAATTCAAGTTGTTTTCCTTGTTGGTGGTGGATTGGTAACCACCTACTTTGCCCTTGACTATTTAAGTGATGGTCATGGATTTATTGCGGGGTTCAAGACCTTACTCCAAAAGGCTCCGGAAAAATTCGATATGATTTTGGAAAAAGGAAAACTTATGATCCCAGATGGAAAAGGAGGACAAAAGGATGCATATATTGATTTACCAGGTATCAGCGTATTAATTGGCGGAATGTGGGTGGCAAACCTATACTACTGGGGTTGCAATCAATATATCATTCAGCGTGCATTAGCAGCTAAAAGTATAAAAGAAGCACAGAGCGGATTGGCATTTGCTGCATTTCTAAAAATATTACTTCCATTAATTGTTGTTATTCCAGGAATTGTTGCATTTGCTTTAAGTGCAGATATTGCAAAATCGGACGAAGCATATCCTTGGCTTCTTCACAACTTTGTTCCAACAGGCGTTAAAGGATTAGCCTTTGCTGCTTTAGTAGCGGCCATTGTAAGTTCACTCGCCTCAATGATGAACAGCGTATCAACAATATTTACAATGGACTTTTACAAAGAGTACGTAAATAAGGATGCCTCTGAACATAAACTCGTTAACGTAGGAAGATTGGCCGCATTCGTGGCTCTACTTATAGCTGTATTTATTGCTCCAATGCTTTCCAATCTAGATCAGGCATTCCAATACATTCAAGAGTTTACTGGATTTGTTAGCCCAGGTGCTTTAGCAATTTTCATTACAGGATTCTTCTATAAAAAAGCCACAGCAAATGGAGCATTGGGTGCAGCCATTGGAACTTTTATTTTCTCGATTCTATTTAAAGTTCTGCTTCCAAGTCTTCCATTTATGAACAGAATGGGAATAGTATTTATAATATGCTTAGCAATAATTTGGATATTTGCAGTTATTGAAGGAAACAAGAATCACCCAAAAGCAATAACAATTTCTAAATCACTTTTCAGTACAGGAAAAGGTTTTAAGATAAGTGCAATTGGCGTTGTCGTTATACTTATCATTCTCTATGCTATATGGTGGTAAAAAATACTTCCATAATAAAGAGCTGCCCAAAATAGGGCAGCTTTTTTTGTCTCTTGCCTTTACCTAAATAACAATTCATCAACTTAACTCAAAGGTTAATCACAATTATTAAACGATAGCTTAAACACTCCTTGACAAAGGCTGTTTTTATAGTGTAAATTGCATAATCATTAAAAAGTTAATTTATGAATAAACTAAAAATCGGAGGTAAAATACTTAGCATAGTATTACTACTTTCAATTACATTCTCCTGTCAAAAGCAGGATGATCAGGTGATGGCACCCTTAACAGCCACAGAAAATCAATTTATTCCAGTTAAAGCAATGGCTCTGGCACCAATTGCTTACTGTGGAACGCCTACTGTAGTTATGTTAACTGCTGGCCAGCATATTGATGCTGGAACTGTTACCGTTGGTAATGATGCCGACTATCTTTACGTAACCTACTCCGCTGCAAATGGTTACTTAATTAACGAAACTCATTTGTATGTTGGACCTCAAAGCGGTGTTCCTGTTAACAAAAAAGGGAATCCTCAAATTGGACATTTCCCTTACGGAGAAACATTTACAACACCAGTGGGTGAAGTAATCTATCAGTTTAACCTTGCTGATTTAGAAGATTGCTTTATTGTTGCTGCGCATGCTGTAGTAACTAAATACGATGGAGAAACAATTGTTGATCAACAAACAGCATGGGGTGCTGGTAATCAGTTCAACGTAAGCGGCAGTTGGGCAATGTTCTTTGACTACTGCAAGCAGGAATGCACCGAAGATCCAGATCCAGATCCCCAATATGCCTCAGAAACTGCATTTGCATATGGTGGCGATAATGCTACATGCTTCCTTGAGTGGGGTTTCAACCGCTGGGGATGGTCGAATGGCCCATTGAATGAAGGTACATACTCGTTCGAAATATGGGCTGCTGCAGGTCAATGCGACACCGATAAAGGCACATTGACGGGTATTTTAACTGTTAACTATGCAAACGGAACGGCTACGGTTACCTACACAATGTATGATGGATTTATGATGACCGAAAATCACTTGTATGTAGGATACAATAGACTTCCTTTAAAGAATGGAGTTGAAACTGTTGCTCCGGGACAATACCCATTGGTATATGGTAATATATACAGTGCTCAAACAACATATACTGTAAACAATCTATCTGGGCCAATTTATGTTGTTGCTCATGCAGTTGTTGAATGGGAAATTACAGAAGGTGATCAATAATTATAAAAAACATTTTACATAAAAAAGAGGGCTTAAAGCCCTCTTTTCTTGTCAGTCCCGTATTTTTTAATACTTAGCAGTTGAAGACTGACTAAAATACTTAACTTCTTTACCCAAAATATCTGATAATAGAATATCGGCTAATTTGCTTGTTCCAAAACGGAATAACCCAGGATAAAGCCATTCTTGACCAAGAATTTGCTCTACGATAGTATAGAAGAAAAGAGCATCGTTAGAGTTGGAAACACCACCAGCGGGTTTCATACCAACTTTTTTGCCTGTTTTCTCATAGTATTCCTTAATTGCTAAACACATTACATAAACAGCCTCGGGTGTAGCAGCTGGTTCCAGTTTACCTGTTGATGTTTTTATAAAATCGGCTCCTGCTTCCATTGCAAGAAACGATGCCAACTTAATATCGCTAAGCGTTGGGAGAACTCCTGTTTCGAGAATAACCTTAACATGAGAATCGCCAGCAACCTCTTTAATCTGCTGTAATTCGCTAAAAACTGTAAAATAATCGCCCTCGAGAAATGCTCCTACCGAAATAACAACGTCAATTTCATCGGCACCCTGCTCTAAGGCCATCTCACACTCCGAAAGTTTAATATCAATATATGTTTGCGATGCAGGGAATCCGGCAGCGACTGAAGCTATTTTTACATTCTCGGCCGTTAAATTTTCTCTTACGGCTGGAACTAAAGTAGGATAAACACAAATAGCTGCAACATTAGGCATTCCTGGAAAATCGGAAGGGAATTTGCTAACATTATCGGCAAACTGTTTTCCTTTTTCGTATCCGTCGGTGGAGTTGAGCGTTGTTAAATCAATAATACTGAAGCATTTTTTTAGTATTTCAACATCACCGATTCGGCTCTTTGCAATATCTTTAATTTTATTCAAGGCTGACTCAACAGCAACAGGGTCAACCTCCAAATTAAATTTTTCTTCCAACGATAATTCCATATCAATAAGTTTAAAGTGAAAAAGTCAAAAGTCAAAAGTTGAAAGTGAAATGAGTATTGAAATTACAGTAGAACAATTAATCGCATTATCAAATAACCATCAACTATCAACGAATTAAGTGTTCAAAGTTACAACAATTTAGGATTCTGATGATGCCTGTTAATATCTCGCTTGGTCTTTTTATCGATATTTAGAAAAAACGCCTGTGTTAAATCAATTCCTGTTTGATTTGCAAGGCAAATTAGTACAAAAAGTATATCGGCCATCTCCTCAGACAAAGCATCGGGATTCTCTCCGCTCTTAAACGATTGCTCGCCATACTTTCGGGCAACAACTCTAGCCAACTCACCAACCTCCTCCATCAGCAAAGTCATATTGGTTAACTCGTTAAAATACCGAACACCATGCTTTTTTATCCAATCGTCAACAATTTGTTGTGCCTGTTTCAACGTAACATCTTCCATTACTCACGGTTTTTAGAATCAATAATTATTGTAACAGGACCATCGTTAACCAGTAAGACTTCCATCATTGCTCCAAATCTACCAGTCTGTACTTTTTTGTTTATCTCGGCTTCAAGGTTTTTTACAAATTTCTCATACAGAGGTATTGCGATATCGGGCGGAGCGGCTTGAATGTACGAAGGACGATTGCCCTTCTTAGTCTTGGCATGCAAAGTAAATTGACTTACTGCCAAAATATCGCCATCAATATCGGTGACCGAAAGATTCATCACCCCATCATTATCATCAAAGATTCTGAGTTTAGCAATCTTTGCAGCAGTCCATTCAAGATCATCCTGTGTATCGACACTTTCGAATCCTGCCAAAACCAATAAACCCAAACCAATGCTCCCAACCGTTTTGCCATCGATATCAACCTTCGAACTACTAACTCTTTGTATTACAACTCGCATATCAATCTTTTAAAATAAACTTTGAAATGATAAACAATTTTTCTAACTTGTGTGAATACTCCCAAGGAGTACAAATCTAGAATGAATTTATTTATGACCAAGAACAATATCTTTAAATTATTTGTTTTTAAATCAAAACATAAAACAACAAATTATGAAGAAAATGAACCTTTTTATCCTGTCAACAATAATGTTGTTGAGTACGGGAGTGTACTCACAGGAACTTAGTGTTGATGTTAGTAAGTCTACCCTAAAATGGAATGCCAAAAAGGTAACAGGAGAGCACTATGGAACGATTAAACTTAAAGAAGGCAAGTTTACTGTAAAAGGCGATCAAATTGTTTCGGGCAATTTTGTAATTGACATGCAAACAATTGTTAACGAAGATCTAGAAAGTGCAGAGTGGAACAAAAAATTGATAGATCACTTAAACTCTGACGATTTTTTTAGTACAAGCACATTTAAAACTGCGCTGTTGAGTAATATTAAATCTACAAAATTCGAAAAGGATAAAGCACAGGCAAAAGCCGACTTAACCATTAAAGGACAAACCCATCCCATTGAATTCGATGTAATCAAAGAGGGCAAAATCTACAAAGCAAAAATTACTGTTGACAGAACTAAGTACAATATCCGTTACGGATCAGGAAAATTCTTCGAAAATTTAGGCGATAAAACTATTGACGACGAATTCACCCTTGAGGTAACAATTGCAGTTAATTGATGGTCTGTTTTCTAAAATTTGACAAACATTATGCGGGAGATTCCCGCATTTTTTATTTGAAAATATAAGTCAGAAAAGTATAAATCATTGGAAGGGTAATTATGCTTAGCAATGTTGTTATAAATAGATTACCAGCAGCTAACTTATAGTTTCCACCATAACGTCGAGACATAACTACAACTATTGTCTGAGCAGGCATACTAACCTGCATAACCAACACAACAAACGCTTCGAGAGAAAAATTCAAACTAAAAATCTTATTTATCCAGAAATAGGTAAAGCCAAGAATTATCGGAGCTAAAATAAGTTTATTCAAGCCTAGAATATATATACTCAAAGTCTTGAACGAACTTTTTACGCCCATACCCGCCAGTAATGCGCCAATGTAAACCATCGACAATGGACTTGTACATTTTCCTAATCCACTCAAAGCATCAACAACTGGCTTAGGAACCGATATTCCTAGAATCATCACGGTAAAACCAATCAGAAGAGCACCCGTGTTTACATTCAACAAACTTTTAAGTCCCGATTTTTGTGTTCCAGAACTTAACCGATAAATTCCATAGGTAAAGGTAGTTGTGTTTGAGGCCAATTGATACGATGCAGCATAAAAAACACCAACGCCACCGGGAAATAAAGCATCGAAGAGCGGAAACCCAAGAAAAACAATATTTCCAAACATTGTATGTAAAGTATGTACAGTACTGTCGGCAATATTCAAACGCTGCAATCGAGATGAGGTAGCACCTATAATGTATAGAAATCCAAGGTTCAAAAAAGCAAAACAAAAAATCTTAAATCCATTCCAAAGTAACGCCGAATTACTATCAAGCTTCAAGAAGGTGCTTAAAATAAGAAAAGGAAGAGTGATGTCGATAATTACACGAGCCAGCAAATCCTTACCATCATCGGTTATAAACTTAAACCACGATGCTAATGCACCTATAAGCATCAAAATGCCAAAAACCAGCAATTGGTTCAGGATAATAGCAATACCCATAGTGTTCGTTTGTAACTGTCAAAAGTAGAGAATATTTAGAAATTGTTCAATTAGCAATACTGAATTAAGCAAATCAAAAAAAGGGATTTAAGAGGAAATCGCCTGATATGACTAGTTTATTAGACAATAAAACAAAATAAAAATAAATATTTTACGACATAAATAGTAAAAAGGTCATGTATAAACACTACTGTTTTTAAACAAAAACAATTATGCGCAAAACAGAGATTTCATATTATAAAATAAAAAAACAATAACGTTTGATTGTTTTATTATTTTTTCACAAATTGCCAAAACATTAACCACAAACTTTAAACAAATGAAAAAAATTAAACTAAACAAAAAGGTCATTGCCGTATTGAATCCTAAGGAAGAGGCTAAAATTTTAGGAGGACTTGAACTTCCCGAAACAAGAGAAATCGTTTATCCAGAAGGAGAAATTGCACTATGCAACACTAATGGATGCCCACCAGTAACTACGGGATGCACTACAGGATGTACAACTACAGGATGTACAACTCAATGCGAAACAATCACATGCCTCTCAATCCAGAACACCGTTCAATATATTTGTGAAATGGTACCATAAAACCAATTAAAGGCTAAAAAGCGGGGCAAAATGCCTCGCTTTTAATTAATTCACAACATCTCTTCCTAATCTAATAAAAAATAGAAAAATAATCAGAATGAACCTTTTAAATATAGAACCGGCCATATCAAACATCGCAAATACAATTCAAAACGAAACATCACAAGCACAAGAAGGTAATATTGGTCTTATGGGGGGTGATGCTGGAATAGCCCTATTTCTAATTTATTACTCCATCGTTTACAAAAAGGAATCGGCACTTGATAAAGCGCTGCAACTAATTTCGGACTCTTTAGATGCAATAAACAATGGAAACACTAATTCACTATACTCATCGGGGATTGGTGGTTTATTCTGGTTAATATCATTCCTAAAAAATAACGATCTACTTGATTATGATGATAGCGAATCCATTGATAAAATAGAGACATATCTCTCACAAAGATTGGATGATACACTAAATCCAGATAATTTCGATTACGACGTTTTGCATGGAGGATTAGGCTATGTTATGTATTTTATTGAAAGGTACAACAATAAAATAGACCAAAACTTCATAAACAAAATTGCAACGGCATATAGCAAAAGTGCAATAACAATAGATAAAGACAGAATAGCATGGAAATCAAAATTCAATAAAGAGAATAATGCTGATGAGATTAATTTTGGTTTGGCACATGGTATTCCCAGCATTTTAATTGTTCTAACAAAACTTTACACATTTACCAACAAGGAAAACAAGATTCTGTTAGAAGATTTAATAACAAAGGGTGCAAACTATCTTATTTCGCAAAAGAGTTTCTTCAAAGAAAACTCATCATTCTACCCCTACTCAAACTTAAAAAAAGGACATTCTCGACTAGCCTGGTGTTATGGCGATTTGGGTATTGCATATTCATTATACAAGGTTGGTACTGCTATACAAGACAGCAAAATAGAGCAGGAAGGATTACAAACTCTACTAGCATCGACATCCCGAAAAGATCTTGCGATTAACGACGTAATGGATGCGGAAGTTTGCCATGGGGCCGCAGGCTTAATGCTACAATATGGCAGTTTTTATAAAGAGATGGGATTACCTGAATTTAAGCAGGCATCGGAATACTGGCTTGACCAAACACTGAAAATGGGGAATAATGAAAACTTTCTGGGCGGCTATAAATTCTGGTACTATAACGACAAGCAAAAAGAAATGTCGTTCAAAAGCGACACTGGACTACTCACCGGAATTGCGGGAATTGGGCTAACATTACTATCACATATCGATAACTACACACTTAACTGGGATAGATCACTCTTGCTTCGCCTATAGAATTTTGTACCAGCAGACAATTCAGAACACATAATCCAATGAATAAAAAAAAAGAGGCCGATTACATCGTATCCGATAATTTTGTTTTCCGAACACCAAGTAAAAGTATTGACTCGTTAAAGCGGGTACTGGAAAACGGAATTTTGCAGAACACTTTAAATGATAACTACTTTCTAGAATCACTATACATTGCATCCCCCGATCTATATCATCAAATTGAACGATACAGTAATGGAGAAATCAACGATAAACTATCGAAAAAAATGGAGATATCAATCTACAAATACTTCTCCAGACTATGCACAAGGAGTACTCCTTTTGGACTTTTTGCGGGAATATCGACGGGTAGTTTTGGCGAGCAAGCAAAATTTAAACTTTCGGAAACGCGGAGAAGGGTAACCCGTCTCGACATGAACTATGTTTGCTCGTTATACCTAAATCTACTTAAAAATCCTGAATTTGTAACTTTACTAAAATTCTACCCAAACACAAGCCTATACCAAGTAGGAAACCAATACCGGTACATCGATTTTAACTTTGTGAATTCACGCAGAGTTCATCGAATTACATCCATTGAAAGGTCTCAATTCTTAGACACATTAATAGATCTATCACAGCAAGGAAAAACTATTCATGATCTTGCCAATTCAATTACAGACGCCGAGATCTCATTTGAAGATGCCCAGGAATTTGTTTACGAGCTAATCGAAAACCAAATACTGATTAGCGAAATAGATCCCAATGTAACGGGAACCATTTATTTTGACATTCTTCTGGACAAAATCAATGCATCCAATATTCAAAGCGACCTTTTTAATAATATAGATGTAATCAACAAAAAGATTAAGCACATAGATACATCCACAGCGAATAGCATCTCGAACTACACCGAGATTCAGCGTTTAGTTGAAGAAACCAATATCTCATTTAAAAATAACAATCTATTACAGACCGATCTTTTCATACAATCGGATCATGCAGAGCTAAACTCAAATCTAAAGGATAAAATCTACGAAATCATAAACCTATTTAATCGCATAACACCGACCCCCACTGGAACAACCCTTCAGGCCTTTAAGGATGCATTTATTGAGAGGTACGAGGATAAGGAAGTTCCCTTAACTCAGGTTTTAGATTTGGATATTGGGCTCGGCTTCCCAGTTGGGTCTAGCAGCGGAGATATAAACCCACTGGTAGACGACATTTCAATACCCAATGGCAACTCGTCCAGCAGTATCATGGTAAATCCGTATTATCAGTTTATCACCGAGATTTACAATCAGCATCTAAAAACATCGGATCGCACCATAGCTATTACGGACGAACTTCTTGACAAATTTTTCTCCAAAGACACCAATTGGAAAAATTTGTCCGACACAATGCTTATGAGCTGCAAACTATTTAATGACGATAATAGCAATGACATAAGAATATTTGCATCGTTCTGCGGTGGAAGTTCTGCTGGAAATATACTAGGACGATTTTGTAGCGTAAGCCCCGAGATATCGAACATAGTAAAAGAGGTTTGCGATAAGGAACAATCGCTTAATAGCGATAAAATTGTAGCCGAAATAGTTCATCTTCCCGAAGCAAGAACCGGGAATATACTATCGCGCCCTCATCTAAGAGAGTATGAGATTCCCTACCTAGCAAGTTCCACATTAGACAGAGATCACCAGATTCCAATAAACGACATTACAGTATCGGTAAAGGGCAACCGAGTTGTCATTAAATCAAAAAAACTTAACAAGGAAATACTACCTAAGCTAACCAGCGCCCACAACTATACCTTCAATGCTCAACCCATATACAGGTTTCTTTGCGAACTCCAAACACAAAATAAACGTAATTTTTTAGGCTTCACCTGGAATCATCTAGGTAATTCATCCGAATTTCTTCCGCGTCTTGTATATAAAAACAACATCGTTAGCCCGGCAACCTGGTTTATTAAAACAAAAGAATTATCGGAAATAGCTGGATTGAAGAACTCTCCGCAATTCATGACCAAATGGCTGGAGTTTAAGGCAGCAAAAGCGATTCCCGATGACGTTCTTGTAACCGAAGGGGACAATGAACTATACCTGGATTTAACTAAAACCATTTGCATTGAAACTCTACTTACGCTAACGAATGGCAAACCTACGCTGATGATAGTCGAATTCCTATTTAACCGAAAGGATCAATTTATAAAAGGTGCAGATGGATCGTACACAAACGAATTCCTGTTTATAGTACAAAAAAACACACAAGAAAAACATGGACAATAGGTCGTTTTTACCGGGTCAAAACTGGTTATACTTCAAAATATACTGCGGGTTTAATACTAGCGACGAAATTATATCGAAAATACTATACCCATTCTCGAACCGACTAATCGATAATAGGATTGCCAAAAAATGGTTCTTTATCCGATATGCCGACCCGCACAGTCACATCAGATTTCGGATAAAACTGCACAACGGGAATAACAATGGATTGGTGATTAACGAATTTTCCAACATCGTAAAACCCTATTTCGATGAAGAGTTTATTTGGAATGTAAAGATCGACACATATAATCGCGAAATTGAGCGATACGGAAAAGATACTATAGACCTTTGCGAAGATCTTTTTATGCACGACAGCAATGCCATTGCACAAAGCATTCCTTTCCTCGAAGAAACCAACAACGCGAACGAATCTCGATGGATTTGGGCCTTTTTAATGCTAGATTCCAGCCTAAGTATACTGAGCGAAAATACCGAAGAAAAAATGAAGTTCATAACCCATTGTAAAGACTTCTACTCAATAGAGTTCAACTACAACAATACAATGAAGGTTAATTTCGATACCAAATTTCGGAGATACAGAGGGACGCTAACATCGGCAATAGAAAGTTCGCTATTCGATTCCAGCATGACCAATTTAATTGATACAAAACAGGTAAACACAACCCCAATTATTGCCGAAATAAGAAAAAGGGCCACTCCTGCACAGTATTTATCGTTAGCAACCAGCATAAACCACATGATGATAAACCGGATATTTAGAACCAAACAACGATTAAACGAATTTGCGCTTTACCAAATTCTACACCGGTATCATATCTCAACAATGGCGAAAGAGAAATATGCTGCAAAAAATAGTATGACATACTAAGTTCATATCACAAATATTTTAAACAGAACACCACGCATTAATTGTTTCCATCAGTTTTTAGGCAGGAAAATTTACTGCACTGCTACTGCAGGGCAACTCTTGTGGTTAAAAATGTGCCGTAGCTCTACGGGAAACATTCTCCTTTGGGAGAATGTCTGCGGTAATACTACGAGAAGCATTCAGCACTTGGCGCAAGTATCTCGTAACGCTACGAGGTACATTCTTCCCTTGGCGCAGATACCTCGTAATACTACGAGGTACATTCATCCTTAGGCGCAAGTATTCTGTGGTACTACGGGGTAAAATCTTTACTCGGCGCAGACATGCCGTAATGCTTTGGGTTAAAAACGTAAACTGAAGCAAGGGTTCTGCACCAAAGCTTCATATTAAGCACGCGTTTGGAAGATGCGGCAAAAAAGAGAAGGCAAATCATCCAACAAACAACCCTGACAGAGTTCCAAACTCCATCAGGGTTGCAGTATACTTACTTTATAGAAAACTACTTCTTATTCCTACGCACAAATTCCTGTGCAATAAACGATGCCACATCGTCGGCATAGGAGTTCATTCCAAAACCAGCGTCATAGCCAAGCTCCTTGGCCAACTCGTGACTAATACGTGGGCCACCACAGCAAAGGATAACCTTGCTACGTAGGCCTTCGGCCTCGAGCATCTCAACCAACTCAACTAGGTTCTGAATGTGTACATCCTTCTGGGTAACGGTTTGCGATACCAAAAGGGCATCGGCTTTTAGCTCTATTGCCTTGGCAATAAACTCGTCGTTGGGAACTTGGCTACCTAGGTTGTAGGCCTCAAATCCCTCGTAACGCTCCAAGCCGTAATGGCCTGCGTAACCCTTCATATTCATAATGGCATCGATACCTACCGTGTGGGCATCTGTTCCGGTGCTTGCGCCAACCACAACCAACTTGCGACCAACATTCTCCTTAACGTACTCATCGGTTTGGTGCATATCCCAGGTTGTAGCCTCAACCTTTGGAACGTGAATAGTGGTGAAATCGACAGTGTGAACGCAACTACCGTAGCAGTTGAAGAAGGTGAAACCTTCGGTTAACTCCTTGTAGAATACAACCTGTGGATTCTCAAATCCCATCTTTTTCATTAGTTGCTTTGCTGCTTCAATGGCCTCGTTTCCGCAAGGTATAGGTAGAGTAAAACTTACTTGGGTTTTACCATCGTTCATTGTATCGCCATAAGGCTTTATTTTTTTGAGGTCGAGCGTTGTATCGAAATCGCGCGCCTCCATTGAGTATAATCCTCCGCTCATATTGTGTATCTCTTTAATGCGTTTTACTTACGTTGTTTCATCAAATCAACAAATGGATTGCTGTAGTTGGCGCCACGCTCAACTACACCTGCAAGACCTTTACCTCCTGTTTTTGGACGCTTAACAGCGGCAAACTTTCCTTGCTCCAGCGCGTTGAAAAGTCCATCGTTCTGAAGTACCTCAAGTAGTTCAACAGCATTGTTCAGTACTTCCTTGGCGCGGTTGCGGATAATTCCATTCTCCTTGTACTCCACCTCATCGCCAATGCTCTTCATATTCTTGAAGATGTACTTAGCATTCTCGATGGCTAGGTAACGGTCCGACATAAATGGCGTGTGAATTGCCTCGGTCATCATACCCAAAAGTTGAAGTCCTTGGCCAGTCCAAATGGCAATTTGGTTGAAAAGAGCATCCTGAATATGACCACGGAAAACGTTACCTGTCATAAACTTGGTAGGAGGCATATATTTTAGAGGAGCATCGGGGAATATTTCGCGAGTCATTTGTGCTTGTGCCAACTCATAAAGGAAACCGTTCTCCAACTCTGGGTCCATTTCGAATGCGTGACCAAGTCCCATTTGCTCGGCAGGAATTCCTGCAATAAACGCTAGCTGTTCGTTGATAAGGTCCGATGCCAACACAGTGTGAGCCTCGTCGAACGCATCGGCGGTAGTTAGGTAGTTATCCTCACCTGTGTTGATGATTACACCAGCATACCCGTTGATAATACGTGAGAAGTACTGGTCAACCATTGTGCGTTGCATGTTGATATCGCGGAAAAGAATTCCGTAAAGAGCATCATTTAGCATAACATCGAGACCTTCGAATGCTCCCATAACTGCAATCTCGGGCATACACAAACCTGAGCAGTAGTTGCAAAGACGAATGTAGCGACCAATTTCCTCGCCAACCTCATCCAAAGCCTTACGCATAATGCGGAAGTTCTCCTGAGTTGCGTAAGTTCCCCCGAAACCTTCGGTTGTAGCACCGAAAGGAACATAGTCGAGCAAACTTTGACCAGTTGTACGGATAACCGCAATGATATCGGCACCTTGGCGTGCAGCGGCTTGAGCCTGCACAACATCCTCGTAAATGTTACCGGTAGCAACAATCACGTAAAGGTAAGGTTTTGAACCCTCGCCAATGGTGTTCAAATAGTTCTCGCGGCGAGCCCTGCGCGATTTAATCCTATCGAGGCTAGCATTGACTATTGGCATAATAGCCGCATCAATCTTCTCCTTTGGATGAATTGTTAGGGTAGTTAAATCCATCTTACCTTCAGCAACCTGCTCGGCAATTTGCTGTGGATTTAAACCTGTTTCAACAATAGCGTTTCCGATGTAAAAAATAACGCCCTGTCCAAGTACACCTTTCTCCTTCAGAGAATCAACAAGAACGTTGGGTAGCGGAACTGCATTGGCATCAATTCCATCAATTCCCAATAAGCGGCAGAGTGTACGCTCCACGGCCACAGTTGTATAATTCTCCACAAAGCCCTGAACATCGCCAGCAATTTTCTTCGCGATGTTTTTAGCATAGCCAACTTTCTCAAAATCGAGACCTAACTTGCTCTTATGCATAACTGTATTCGAAGTTTATAGTTTTTATGTTTGTTATTTCTGTCTTTTAAGTTTGAGATTCCTGCTTTCGCAGGAATGACTTCTAGGTAGGTTTGAACCTCTTTGTCATTCCGAACTTGTTGAGGAATCTCTTTATTTAAATGTTTCAACTATTAAAATCCAATTGTTTTGCCGCCTCGGATATTATGTCAATATCAACACCGAGTATCTGCGCAATTCGCAATGCCTCGTGCGGAACGTTGGTTCCATCATCGTCAATCAGCGAGTAATCGATATAATCGCCAATGTTCTTAACGGTGATTGTAGCATCCTTGCTATCCTCAATAAAACCCTTAACCCTTAACTTACGGCATTGGGTGCTTAACCCACTATAGTGCGTTGTGATAACCGCTTTAACGTTGCAACCGTTCAGGTAGTTTGCCACAGCGCCAACAATGGCACGTCCTTCAGTTGGATTGGTGGTACGAGCCAACTCATCAATCAGCACCAAAAGCGGATGCTGCTTTTTGGCCATCTGCACAATTTGGTTCACCTTCAGCATCTCGGCAGCATAGGACGATAACCCCGATAGCTCCGATTGCTCGTCGGCAATGCTGAAAAGAATCTGCTCCACCAAGGTAATTTTTGCGCTTGTAGCAGGAACAAAGAAACCGTACTGGCACAGAGCCTGACTCAACGCAAGCGTTTTTAGCAGAACCGTTTTTCCGGCCATATTGGCGCCTGTAATTAAACAGGTTCCTTTGTGAATTTCAACATCAATGGGTTGATACCTTCTTTTCTCCAGCTCAAGCAACTCCTTAAGCTGAGGGTAGAATAATCCCTTGTACGATGTTGTGTCGGCAACAATCTCAGGCATAATCAACCTCTCGTAGATAGCCTGCTTTGCCTTTGCAATAAGTATATCGATATTGGCAACTGCAAGCAGAGCCTCGTTCAGTTCTGAAGCAAAACCATACAACTGTTCCGATAGGTTTTGCCTAACACCATCCTCTATCTCGGTGATTTTGGCTCTGATTTCTTCCGATTGCTGATATTGTTTATTGCTATCGGCATTCGTTTTCTCCAGCTCCTCAATGGAGAATTCCACGCTAGCCAACTTTTTGCGCAGTTCAGTAAGTTCGGGTGCAAAAGCACTATTGATGTAAAACGAAGGAATTCGAGTATTCTCTGGGTCAAGAATTGCAATAACCTTATTGAGATCTGGTAGTTTGCAGTGAAGGAACTCTACGGATGGGGTTAACGCTCTAATTTCGTTGGCTAAAAGGGTAAAACTTTTTACCTCGAAAAGTTCAATATCGTTCAGCGTTAACCGCTTCTGAATGTTCTTGATTGTTCCAGCAATATCGCGAACCTGCGATAGTTTTATGGTGACCTTGTCGAGAACAACCTTGTGCTCACCGTTACTGTAAGCATTAACGGCTTGCTCAACCTGTTGCAACTGGTAAAGCACATCCTTTGAACTAACCAAAAATGGAGATGCCAGCAATACGCGATGCCCTAAACCCGATTTAATATCGAGTTTATCCACCATATAGCGTAGTCCTGAAATCTCGGTTAGCGCACTTTTCAGCTGCATCACTTTAACTTTTTTACATCGTACACTGGCATTTGCAAGGCATCCTGCATAGCCGCCTTGAGCTCATCGGAGCTCAACCTATAACCCTGAGGCGATGTTGGATTTATGCAAACCGCCGCAAGCTTTGTTTTGGTTGCCACCCTAACTTTCCCTCCTTTTTTGATGAAGGAATAGTACACATCGGGAGTAGCAAATATCTTAGTAAAATCCTTAACAATCAACTCAATGTTAGCCACATTTTTCTGCATTCGCAGAAATTCGAATAGGTTATTACTTGTAGCACCTGCAACAAACAGCCTATTCCCGTAACTGAAAATTTTATCCTTTGCTTTTTCAATCATAAAAACCGACTGCACATTAAGGTCGTGCAGGTTACTTTCGGCATCAACCGCAAATATTCCCGATTCCACAAAATCGAGTTTTCGTTTCAACTCTGGCTCCACTTCGGGTAGATTGATTAAATCCACCACGTACTTGGTTTTGCGAACCAACTCTGGGATATTTGCAGAGTAAGCCGCTCCTGTGGCAAGAACCATTCCCTCTGTCACCGCTGGCGATGCAAGGCTAAGCCTCGATAATGCACCATCAACAATGGTTAAATCGACATTGTACCTATTCATCTCCGCAATTATTGCTTTGAGGCAATGCGTATCGGGTGGACCTGATAGTAAAACTTTATCGGAACTTATTGCCTTTGCAATAACAAGCCTGCCCAGCGAAGTGTGAATGTTACTTACGTCTAAAATCTCGGATGTTATTCGGCGTTGCAAGTAATGCTTCTCCGCCGATATAAAAATCATTCCCTTGTAGATGCGAATCTCTGGTTTTTGAGTGTTTGTAACTATATCGCGACTCTCGCCATCAATCCCAATTGACGTAAGAGCAATTCGCTTATCCATATCCTTTAACCTACCAAGAACATAGTTAAGACACTCCGTTTTGCCAGTATTCTTCTCAAGTCCTACAATTGAAAGGCTTTTGTAGGTGAGCACATCATCAATGAATGGCATCCTAATTCGCCCTCATTTTATTATTACTTACAAAAAACACGAAGACGCATTCTTCTAATCTAAAATCGGTAAAAACCAAAAAAGAGTAGCAATGCGTCCTCGCACTTGAATTTATTAATGAAGATTTCTCATTTTACGAGTCAATCTCTCAGGTTCAATTGAAAGTTGAGAGCCATGCATTAAACCTGCAATACCATCCTCAAATTTATGATTTTTGCAATCCTCACACTGGCACTCGTTTTTGTAATCAGCAGGCTCGGTATAGGTTGTAATAACACCCTCGAAGTTACGAAGGATAACTTTACCAGGCATTTGCGAAATAACATACTGAGGCATAACTGGTGTTTTACCACCACCACCAGGAGCATCAACAACAAATGTTGGAACAGCGTAACCAGAGGTGTGTCCACGTAAACTCTCAATAATCTCGATACCCTTAGAAACAGGTGTTCTGAAATGCTCAAGACCCATCGAAAGGTCACACTGGTAGATGTAGTAAGGACGAACACGCATCATAACTAAGTTGTGAACCAACTTCTTCATTACACTTGGACAATCGTTAACTCCACGAAGAAGAACCGATTGGTTTCCTAGAGGTACACCTGCATTGGCCAACTTAGCACAAGCCTCAACGCTCTCGGGAGTAACCTCGTTAGAATGGTTGAAGTGAGTATTTAACCAAATTGGATGATACTTCTTAAGCATATTCACCAAATCATCGGTGATACGCTGTGGAAGAACCACAGGAACACGGCTGCCGATACGGATAATTTCCACGTGAGGAATTGCACGAAGGCGAGCAATAATATCTTCTAAAATACTATCGCTAACTAGTAATGCATCGCCACCAGAAAGTAAAACATCGCGTACCTCTGGGTGATTAGCAATATACTCAATTCCTTTGGTGATATTATCTTTTGGCGTTGCAGCATCCTTTTGACCAGCAAATCTACGGCGAGTACAGTGACGGCAATACATTGAACACATATCCGTGATAAGGAAAAGAACCCTATCAGGATACCTGTGAGTTAAACCAGGAACTGGTGAATCGCCATCCTCGTGCAAAGGATCCAACAAATCGGCTGCAGAAGTGTGAGTTTCTGCTGCAGAAGGAATTGCCTGCTTACGAACTGGGCAGTTTGGGTCATTTGGATCAACCAACGATAGGTAGTATGGAGTGATAGCCATACGAAGAGTTTGCAACGATTTACGAATACCCTCTTCCTCCTCTGCGGTTAAATTGATGTACTTCTTTAACTCCTCAAGTGTCTCTATACGATTACGAACCTGCCACTTCCAGTCGTTCCAATCGTTGTCAGATACGGTAGGAAAAAACTCCTGACGTCTGCTTTTATTTTGAAAATTAAACATATAGTTTATTAAATAAATTACGTATTTCCTCTGATTCTCTAATTATGCTAAGAGTAAGGTCGGCGTGACCTTTTGCATAACCATTTCCTACAATTAAGTTGATGTCCTTACCAACACCTTCCGCACCAAGAGCAGCCTTTGTAAACGAGGTAGCCATTGAGAAGAAGTAAACGCATCCGTTACCTTTGGTAATCAAAATAGATGTCATCTCGGTGTTAGGAACATTCACGTTATTGATAACCACATCGCAGCCCCTTGGACCGGTAATCGCTGTAACCTTACGGTAAACATCCATTACATTTGTTGCATCGGCAACTATAACGTGGTCGGCCAATTTCATTTCTGAAATTCGGCGAGCGTTTTCCTCTGAATACTCCACTACAATAACCTTTCCTGTACGTGTAGCATTCTGCATTGCTTGGTAGCAACAAAGCACACCCGATTTACCGCCACCGCCAATGATACACACAGTGTCGCCCTCCTTAACCAAACGGTCTACCTGAGCTGGCGCACCAGCGACATCTAGTGCAGCAAGAGCAAGTTTCTCGGGTATATCATTGGGAAGGACAGCGTAAATACCACTCTCAAAAAGAATAGCTTCGGCCTCAACATCCACCTGATCGTTTTTGGGGTTAACATTAATTATTTTGTTAATCTTCAGAGGTGTAAGCGAAAGCGAAACAAGCGTAGCAATTGTATCTCCTACCTTTACGCCTACAGCAGGAAAATTTGAGCCAATGGCCTTAACTGTGCCAATAAGCATACCACCAGAACCAGTAACGGGATTTTGCATTTTACCACGTTCAGCCACAATATCAGTAATCATTTTAGCCATACGGTCGATATCGCCATTGCAAGCCTTTTTGATTTGAGTAAAACTAGCGGAATCGATATTCAGCGTTTTTACCGAAATCAGCATCTCATTATCGTAAAGTTCCATTGTGTTATCGAGCTTTTGAGCTGGCTGTGGTAAAGTTCCCTTTGGCTCTAAAACTCTATGTGTTCCGTATCTACATCCTTGCTTCATATAAAGTGCTTACTATGAATTTGAAACATCAATAAAACAACGCGAGTTTGATGTATAGTCTATCAGGGATGACAACTCACATCAAACTCACGAAAAATATTATGCGTATAGCTCAGTAAATACCTTACGTAGCGATTCACTCTCGCGAAGAATTTGCAAGGTGATTTCGGCATGACCCTTAGTGTAACCGTTACCAACAATCATAGTAACATCGCTACCAACACCTTCTGCACCAAGAGCAGCTTTAGTAAAACTTGTTGCCATGGAGAAGAAGTAAACAATACCGTCGTTCTTTGTGCAAAGTACACTGGTCATTTCGGTATCGGTGATATTAACGTTATTAATTGTTATATCGGCCATTTTACCATCGGTCAAACTTTCAATTTTTTCTATCATAGCAACAGGATCATTAGCATTTCCAGCAAATACAACGTCGCAAAAACCTAATTTCTCTAAACGCTCGGTTGATTTTTGGCTATGGCACATACCAATAACCTTACCTGTTACACCAACACGTTTCTTAGCCTCGTAGCAGCAAAGCATACCAGATTTTCCACCTGCACCAATGATTAGAACAGTATCGCCAGGTTTGCAAAGTTTGGCAGTTTGAGCAGGAGCACCAGCCACGTCTAAAGCAGAAAGTGCTAATTTTTCTGGCATATCAGAAGGAATCTTTGCATAAATACCGCTTTCGAAAAGGATAGCTTTACCATCAATATCAACCTGATCAACATCGGCACGAATTTCTTTGATTTTGTCGATACGAAGTGGAGTTAATGAAAGAGAAACCAAAGTAGCAATCTTATCACCAACTTTTAGGTCGATTTTACCAGCAAGAGCATCTCCAATTTTCTCAACTGTACCAAGTAGCATACCACCCGAACCAGTCCAAGGATTACGATGCTTTCCTTGCTTTGCAACGATATCTAACATAATTTCAGCGATTTTCTTATGATCGCCATTAGCGCGAGCCTCGATATCGGTAAATGATGCTGAGTCGATATTAAGAGTTTGAACATCGATAAGAATTTCGTTATCGTAAATCTCATCCATGTTATTATCAATCTTATTAGCTGGTTGTGGCAAAACTCCTTTTGGTTCAATAACCCTGTGGGTTCCGTACTTGTTCCCTTTTTTCATTTTACTTAATATTATTTATTGATTATTAATTACTTCTTCAGACCAAGAATTACTCTTGCTTCGGCAGAGGTTGCAACCTCGCGGCCCAGTTCTTTGGCCAAACGAACAACCTTTGCAACCAATTCGCCATTCGACTTTGCTAGCACACCTTTCTCGATGTACAAATTATCCTCGAAACCGACCCTTACATTGCCCCCCATAACAATTGCAGGCGCAGCAAGCGTAAAGGCATTTCGTCCAATACCAGTTGCTGTCCAAGTTGAACCTGCAGGAATAGCATTAGCCATCCAAACAAGATTGCCGACCGTTGCAGGGGTACAACCCGGAACACCAAGAACAAAGTTGAACTGCATTGGAGCACCTGGAACTTGTCCTTTTTTAGCCATATTGATAATTGTATCGATATGACCCATTTCGAAGCATTCGTATTCGGGCTTGATATTATTATCGATCATGCGCTTGCCAAATGCACGCATCATTGGCATGGTATTTTCAAATACCTCATCGCCAAAGTTGCAGGTACCACAATCGAGCGTAGCCATTTCAATTGGTAACTCGGTTGGTTGTAAGCGTTCCTCGGCAGTCATTCCAACAGCACCACCAGTTGATGGAATAAGAATCACATCGGGGCAAACCTTTAGAATGGCATCGATACACTCCTTGAAACGAACCTTGTCCTGAGTTGGAGTACCATCGTCACGACGAACGTGAAGGTGAACAATAGCCGCACCTGCATCAACAGCCGATTTAGCCTCTCTAACAATCTCATCAACGGTGTAAGGAACTGCAGGATTTTGCTCCTTGGTTACCTCTGCGCCACAAATAGCAGCGGTTATAATTAGTTTTTCCATAGCCAGATTGGTTATTTACGTTGACAATTCTTAGGAACCACACATGTACCACTTGCGCGACAAACAACTATAGGTTCAGCAAGAAGATCGCAAGCAGAATCGGAAATATCAGGACGAGGAACAATCACCTTGCGAGCCTCGAAGGTCATCTTTCTGGAAGTGTTACCAACGTTGGTTATCTCGCCAACAGCCTCGATATAATCTCCTGCATAAACGGGAGCAATGAATTCTACATTATCGTATGCTTTGAAAAGACCTTCATCGCCATCCTGTCTAATTAAAAGTTCGGTAGCTACATCACCAAAAAGTTGAAGCATTTTTGCTCCATCAACTAAATTTCCGCCATAATGAGCATCGTGTGAACTCATTCTAACCCTAATCATCACTTTACTTTCCATGGTATGAGTATTTTTAATTTAATTTTTTAACTATATGAGTTACAAAAATAGATTGAGTTCTAACATTCTCAGGATTAATCTGACCAACCTCTACAATTTCATCAGCTTCGGCAATAACAACATCGGCAGCAGTGGCCATAATTGGATTAAAATTCTGAGTAGATCCTTTGTAAACCAAGTTGCCAATTGTATCGGAAATACTAGCACCAAGCAACGCAACATCGGCATGAAGAGGTTTCTCCAAAAGGTAATCGATACCATCAACGTTGATTTTTTGCTTTCCTTCCTCAACTATGGTTCCAATACCTGTGGGCGTTAAAAAACCACCCAAGCCTGCTCCCGCTGCTCTAATTCTTTCGGCAAGGGTTCCCTGAGGAACAAACTCAACTTCAATCTCGCGATTATTCAACTGCTCAATTGTTGCGGGGTTAGTACCAATATGCGACACAATAACTTTCTTCACTAACTTATTTGAAATTAGTAAACCAATACCTTTATCGGGAAATGCAGTATCGTTACAGATTATGGTTAAATCCTTAACACCCATTTCCACAACTTTAGAAATAATGCTAATAGGGCTACCAACAGCCATAAAACCACCGATCATAACAGACATTCCATCCTTTACCATAGAGGCGGCCTGATCTACAGAAATAAATTTATCTTTCATATCTAATTATTTTACAACGATATTGAACTATTATTTTATTTTTTGCTCTAATTCTTTCTTGAGAGAATAAATCGATGCTCAACCGTAAGATTCAACTATCGACATCCAATATTCATGGCAAATATTTACTATTTGTTACTAATGCCATGTTTTTTACAACAAATTGAATACAATACAGCACGAAAACTTACAAATGTACTATTTTATTCATAATTATTGTTAAAAACCATTTTCCAAATTATATGTCAAACAACAGGGTTCAAAACGGCATATCAAACCATTGAAATCGACTAAATCAATGAAGATAATATACTAATTAAGTTTATGCAACCTCACATGAAAACAAAACCCCAAGGAAAACCTTGGGGTTTTATTGATACTCAGAATATTCTATTTCTTAAGACGCTCGTTCAACTGCTTCATAATTTGCTTTGCATCGCCAACGATTCCAAGATCGGCAACCTGAAATATTGGAGCAAATTTATCCTTGTTGATGGCAACAATGAAGCCAGACTCCTCCATTCCCGCAAGGTGCTGAATTGCACCCGAAATTCCAACAGCAAAGTATAAATCCGGACGAACGGTTTTGCCGGTTTGTCCAACCTGACGATCGTGAGGAATAAGCCCTGCATCGACAACGGCACGTGAGGCTGAAACCTGAGCATTAAGCGTATTGGCAAGATCACCAACGGCAGTTAACCCTTCAGTATTTGCCATACCTCTACCGCAGGAAATAAGGATCTTAGCATCGCTAATGTCAACCATTTCGGCTTTTTCTTTAACGCTACTGAGCAGTTTTACTTTAAACTTATCCTTCTTGAAAGGAACAGAAATCATAACAACCTCACCTTTTCGTAATGAATTGGCAGGAAGAGAAAGCATAACGCCTGGACGAACAGTGCTCATTTGTGGACGATGTTCTTTGCAAACAATTGTTGCCATAAGGTTTCCACCAAATGCAGGACGAGTCATCAACAGTTCCTTTTCCTCGGAAATTTCCAACTTTGTACAATCGGCAGTAAGACCTGTTTCAAGACGAGCCGACAAACGAGGGCCTAAATCACGGCCAATTGTTGTAGCCCCAAGCATTAAAACACTTGGTTTATACTCATTCACAATATGACAAACAGCTTGTGTATATGGTTCGGTTAAGTAATCGCTCAACTCAGGCGCATCAACACAAAGAACCACATCGGCACCATGTGAAATAAGTGTATTGGCCTTACCCTTAATATTGCTTCCAAGAAGCATGGCATAAACCTTATCGTTGAGCGCATCGGCCAAATCGCGAGCTTTTCCAATAAGTTCCAACGAAACATTCTGAATTTCACCCTTGCGCTGTTCAACAAAAACGAACACGCCTTTATATGCAGATATTTCCATTATTTTCAGAATTAAATTATAAACTTCTCTTTTAATTTACTCATGATGATACCCACAGCCTCATTTGTATCAACCTCATAAAGTTCACCAGGAGCTTTAACTCCACGCGAAAATGCTTTATGAACCCGTGTTGGAGAGCCTTTTAAACCTAAACGAGTTTCTTCAACATCAATCTTCTCAAATCCCCAAACCTCAACCTCGCGGGTATAAGCATCAACAATACCTTTCACTGTCATATAGCGAGGCTTGTATGCACTAGACAAAACAGTAACAACACAAGGACTTTCCACTGCAAGCATTTCGTAGCCATCCTCAACCCGGCGCTTAATGGTGAAAGTGTTCTTGCCATCAAACTCAAGATTCTCTAAGTAGGAAACTTGTGGCAAATCTAAATGCTCTGCAATTTGAGGCCCAACCTGAGCGGTGTCCCCATCTATTGCCTGACGGCCAGTTATAAGTAGATCGAACTCCAATTTACGAAGCGCACCTGCCAATGCATGAGAAGTTGCCAAAGTATCGGCACCGGCAAACTTACGATCGGTAAGTAGAATTGCCCTATCAACACCCATTGCATAAGCTTCGCGCAATACATCATCGGCTTGCGTTGGGCCCATGGTAATAACTGTAACATGAGCATCGAATTTATCTTTTAGGCTTAAGGCCAATTCAAGACCCGCCTTATCGTCGGGATTTATAATGCTAGGGACGCCGTCCCTTATAAGT
Source organism: Bacteroidales bacterium (assembly GCA_050180705.1). Lineage (GTDB taxonomy): Bacteria > Bacteroidota > Bacteroidia > Bacteroidales > Tenuifilaceae > SB25. Next base: position 56,580 of record JBFXDX010000009.1, read on the forward strand.
GTTCCGGTTGTGGGATTTATTTTTATCTCAGTAGTATCTGGAACTTGTTTAATACAAACTACAATCTTCATAATAATGTAACTTGAGAATTTAGTAAGTCAAATAAATTATTTTAGCAAAGAACCTGAGATAACCATACGCTGCACCTCCGATGTCCCCTCGTAAATCTCGGTAATCTTTGCATCACGGAACATACGTTCAACAGGATACTCGCGTGTATAACCGTAACCTCCATGGAATTGAATTGCCTTATTGGTAACCTCCATTGCAGTTTCGGCTGCAAAAAGTTTTGCCATAGCAGCCTCCACAGAGTAAGGCATACCCTTATCCTTTTTATACGCTGCCTGACGCACTAACAATCTCGAAGCAACAACGCGGGTTTGTAAATCAGCCAACTGAAATTGAGTATTCTGAAATGCAGAGATTGGCTTGCTAAACTGTTTACGTTCCTTAACATACTTAACAGTCTCGTTCATTGCTCCCTGAGCAATACCCAAAGCTTGCGAGGCAATACCTATACGGCCCCCATCGAGAGTTTTCATTGCAATTGCAAATCCACCATTGAGTTTGCCTAACATATTTGCCTTAGGAACCACACAATTCTCCATGATAAGCTCGCAGGTTGCAGAACCTCGGATACCCATCTTTTTCTCCTTCTTTCCAACCGAAAATCCAGGAAAATCTTTTTCTACAATGAACGCTGAAATTCCTTTTACACCCAACGATTTATCTGTCATGGCTAAGATGATATACACATGTGCATGTTCTGCATTGGTAATAAAGATCTTACTACCATTAAGAATGTAATTATCGCCATCCACAACAGCAATTGTTTGCTGCGACGAAGCATCGGTTCCTGCATTAGGTTCAGTTAGCCCAAATGCACCCAACCACTCCCCCGACGCAAGCTTGGGTAAATACTTCATCTTTTGATCCTGTGTTCCATGCTCAAGAATTGGCGCAGCACAAAGTGACGTATGAGCAGAAACCACAACTCCTGTTGTTGCACAGGCTGCAGAAAGTTCCTCTACCGCAATACAATACATCATATTACTTCCGCCAGCACCACCATACTCTACAGGAATTGGAATACCCATTATTCCCAACTTTGCCATTTTCTCAACCGTTTCAACAGGGAAACGCTCCTGCTCATCAACCTCTGCAGCAAGTGGCTTAACCTCCTTCTCTGCAAAATCCCTAATCATTTGAAGAAAGAGGGTTTCTGTTTTTGTTAAACTAAAATCCATCTCTGTTATGTTTTAATACAATTCTGATATAATAAAAAAATTCATATCCGATAATAATATACTGGATATGAATTTATACGATTTTCTTCCCCGCAAGACATTTAAGTTAAAGTCTCAAAGGTAATTATTAGTTGTTAACGAAATAACAATTGTTGTATGTTAAAAAACAATGTTATTAAATTGTCATGCCCCCATCAACGCTAAGAGTAGTGCCATTAATGTAAGCAGCCTCATCGGAAGCAAGGAAAAGATAAGCCGACGCAATTTCCTCTGGCATTCCCAAGCGACCAACAGGAACCTTTGCTTTCATTCCTTCCAAAACGTTTTCAGGCATCTTAGCAACCATCTCAGTAGCGATGAAACCAGGCGCAACTGCATTTACGGTAATTCCCTTACGTCCTAACTCACGAGCCCAAGTTTTGGTCATTCCAATAAGGCCAGCCTTAGTGGCAACATAGTTTGTTTGACCGAAATTACCATAAAGAGCAACTACCGACGAAGCATTGATAATTCTTCCGTAGTTTTTCTCAACCATATATTCCGAAATAATCTTGGTACAATAGAAAACTCCAGTTAGATTAACATCGATAACCTGTTGCCAAAGTTCAGGAGTCATTTTCTTTAAACTACTATCACGGGTTATTCCGGCATTATTGATAAGTATATCGATCTTGCCATACTTCGCAACCACCGCTTTAGTTGCAACCTCAACCTCTTCGTACTTCGAGGTATTAACTTTTGCGAACACGGCAACGTTCCCCTCACCTGTTAACTTTGAAGCTAATTCGTTTCCGCGAGTTTCGTCTAAATCCCAAATAATAGTGGTAGCACCTTCTGCAGCAAACCGAATAGCTGTTGCGGCACCAATACCAGCAGCACCGCCAGTAACAATTGCTACTTTATTCTCTAATCTTTTCATTTCTTAAATCATTATTAATTTAAACAAACTGAGTATTATGCTTAAGTTTTGCTACACCGCTAATACATGCTGCTCCAGAAGAATTCACCAGTGAACAATTAATAATACCAATATGTTTCTCAAGGTTTACTTCAATCACCTCAAAACGTGCCTCGTAATTTTCTTCTACAAAAACAGGAGCAAGAAACTTCATCTCCTGAGATAAATAAATAGTACCCTCCCCTGGGAAAAGTGTTCCAAAAACCTTAGAAAATACTGCCCCAGAAAGGAATCCATGTACAATTGGCTTTTTAAAAATGGTATTAGCAGCATACTCTGCATCAAGATGAATTGGATTGAAATCGCCAGTAACCTCTGCGAATTTAACAACATCATCCTGTTTAAATCTAACGCTATGCGTATAGATATCGCCTTGCTTAATCATTCGAATTGAATTTAAGATAATATGTTTGTAAAAATCTAATCGACATTTCGAAGTATAATAGCAGTTCCCATACCTCCACCAATACAAAGTGAAGCCATGCCTAACTTTTTGCCGCTACGCTTCATTTCATGAATTAAACTAACAGTTATACGATTTCCCGAAGCACCAATTGGATGTCCAAGTGCAATTGCACCTCCATTCAGGTTGCAATATTTTGAGAACCAATCGGGAGAAACACCATGATCCTGACAAAGTTGCTTGATTACACCTAGCGACTGAGCTGCAAAAGCCTCGTTTAACTCAAGAACATCAATATCGGTCAACTTTAAATTAGCCTTTTTAAGAGCCTTCTCAATTGCAGGAACAGGCCCCATTCCCATAATAGCGGGATCGACACCACCTTGGCCTGTTGCAATAACTTCGGCCAACGGAGTTAAACCATACTGAGCAACAGCCGCCTCGGAAGCAACAAGCACAAATGAAGCACCATCATTAATACCGGAAGCGTTTCCAGCAGTAACGGTACCATCCTTCTTAAATGCAGGACGAAGTGCTGCTAACTTATCAGGATTAGTGGAACGATTTACAAATTCATCTGTATCGAAAACAATAGTTTCCTTTTTAGAAACAATCTCAACTGGCACAATTTCATCTTTAAATCTACCAGCATCGATAGCTGCTACAGCTTTTTGCTGCGATGCAAATGCAAAAGCATCCTGCTCTTCGCGACTAATGCCATATTTAGAAGCAATATTCTCGGCAGTAATTCCCATGTGGTAACCTTCGAAAGCATCGGTTAAACCATCGGTTACCATATGATCGACCACTGTCATATCTGCCATTTTATGACCATGACGAACAGTGCCAGACATAACAAATCCAGAACCAGACATCGATTCTGTTCCGCCTGCAAGAATAAGATTGGCATCGCCAGCCTTAATGCTATTTGTTGCGTTAATAATAGATTTCATGCCACTTCCGCAAATCATATTAACGCCATAGGCAGGAACATCCTGAGGAATACCGGCCTTAATGGAAGCCTGACGAGCAATTCCTTGCTTTTGACCAGCCATCAATATATTGCCGACAATTACTTCATCGATTTTGGCTGGATCGATTTTAGTTTCAGCTAAAATATTTTTAATAACAGTAGCCGCTAAATCGGCCGCGGGTACGTTTGCAATTGTTCCTAAAAACTTGCCGATAGCGGTACGCTTTGCGGCAACAATGTAAACTTTACTCATAAATCTATTTTTGAATTGGTATTAGGTTGGTTGGAATTATAAGTTTAGCCTCTGTTGCGGCTTGAACTTCTTCAACTGTAAATTCTGGATTAATCTCTTTTAGAACAAGACCCTCTGGAGTAACCTCAATAACCCCCATCTCGGTGATAATAAGATTTACCTGTCCAGCCGCGGTTAAAGGAAGATTACATTGCTTCATAATTTTATGTGCACCTTTAGCAGTATGCTCCATTGCGATGATAACCTTTCTTGCTCCGATTAAAAGATCCATTGCACCACCCATTCCTGGAGTTAATTTTCCGGGAATCATCCAGTTGGCAAGGTTTCCCTTTTCATCAACCTGAAGAGCACCAAGAACTGTAACATCGACATGTCCACCACGAATGATCCCAAATGATGTAGAACTATCGAAACTGGAACCACCTGCAGTAAGCGTAACATAACCGCCACCTGCATTCGATAAATTTTTATCCTCTTGACCCGGAACCGGACTTGGCCCAAGGCCAATAAGACCATTCTCACTTTGCAATATAACATTTACACCTTCTGGTACATATTCAGGGATTATTGTGGGCAATCCAATTCCAAGATTTACCAAATCACCATCCTTTAACTCTAATGCCGCTCTACGGGCAATTACTTCGCGAATCTGATTCTTATCCATAGTAATAATTATCTTATTGTTCTAAAAATGTGTTATATGAAAATATTCTTAAAGTATTTATCTACTAAAATAACAATTTATTAATGCAGAAAGATACAAATCTACACCATCTTTTCCTTTCAATTTTAAATTATTTTGATGTTATAAAAAATAAAACTCAAAAATAAATAGACAATCAACTATAAAACGTAAGCAAAATATGTCCTTTTTAACAAACACGGGTAATTCTGACTAAAGGCATTCACAATAAGATACAATTATCTAAAATTCTGATGATTAGACTTCTTGCCATAAATTAATCAGGGAAAACTGACAAGAAAACCAACCATTGAAAATTTGTAACGATTTTTAATTCAAAATCTTTTGGATTGATGATTTCGATTCAAAAATTCTTTATATTTGTTTTTAGAAAAACCATAAACTACAACTGATACAAACACACAACAATAGAGAAAAAACACCACTTTGTGTAAAATACCTAATCATTTGTAAAAAAAATCTCACCACAAACCACTTTGCTATAGCAACAAACGAAAAAATAATTAAAATTGCACAAATTGCAATTGTCAATTAAAACGAATAATTATCAACCCAAAATTTAAGGAGAACAATTTTTAATTACTCTCGTGATGAAGTCAAAAAATGATTTTCGGAAACCTGTAAAGAACGACTCTTACGATTCCGATGAGTTGAAGAAAGCAAAAAAACTTAAACCCGTTAAAAAGGAAAAAAATGTAAGACGCTCTCTATTCAACGAAATTGACGAAGATGAAGACCTTGACATGGATTTAAGGGATTCTTTAGATGATGAAATTTATGACGACGATGCCTATGATGAAGACGATGAAGACGATGAAGACGATGAAGATTATTAGCCGATAGCCTATATGGCAATAAAAAAGCCCCAAGTTGGGGCTTTTGCTTTTATTACTTAACTACACTTTTGTCCTTCACATAAACCGGTCGTTCAATAGCCTGATCTAACGATATAAATGTCTCTGTTCTGGAAATTCCAGCAATATTCTGAATTGTATTTACCAAAACATCCATTAAATGTTCGTTATCGCGACAGAATAACTTAAGAAGCAAAGCATACTCTCCAGTTATAAAGTGGCATTCAACAACCTCAGGCATAAGTTTGAGCTCATCGATAACACCTACATATTGATTTGTAGAAATTAACTGTACACCAACAAAAGCACAAACATCGAAGCCCAACGCTTTGGGTTTAACAATCATTCTTGATCCGGCAATAATACCGGCATCTTCCATTTTTTTTACACGCTGGTGTATAGCAGCACCAGATATTCCACATTCTCGAGCTATTTCAAGAAATGGCATCCTTGCATTCTTAACTAAATACGAAAGTATTTTCTGATCAATAGCATCAACTTTCAGCTTTTCGGACATAGGATTACAGTTTAGCATTTTTTCGATGCTAAAAATAATAAAATATTAGCAAACAGATCAGATAAATACGTTTTTTTTACAATTCGAAAAATAAATAGAATATCAAATCAACGTAATATGTCAAATTTCAAGACTTGTTTTTAGTGATAAAATTGGCATAATTAAACAAAACCTAACGAATGAATCTAGTATAAATAAGTTTGTCATCATTCATATCGTAAAAATCCTTAAGCGTTGCTTCAATTTTATAACCACATTTTTCATAAAAAAACTGTGTTGGCTTATACAAAGGCTTCGACGAGGTTTCGATATATATACCGCGACCTCCAAGTTTTTCGATTTGCATCTCTACCTCGGAAAGAACTACCTTCCCAACACCCTTTCCTCTAAAGTCGTTATGGGTAACAATCCAGTATAAATCAAAACTATTCTTAGTACAAGCAATTGGTCCAAAGCAAGCGTACGCTATAAGCTCACCTTCAAAATCGGCAAAAACAAAATAGTACTCGCTAGCAAGCCCTTTTTCAATCCGCTCCTGAATAAGTTCAACAGCAACAGGAATCTCATAATCGTAAAAAAAACCTGTTGATGTTACAATCTTTCGTATACTTTCGATGTCTTCTATTTTAGGATCTGTTCTTAACGTAATTCCATTCATTACATCTATTTTTTATATTGACTATTCTAACTTAAAATTTGGAATATCACGTAAAATACGGATTACAGCATCACTAAAATGAATACCCGTTCGCTCACAAGCCGAATAAAATCCACTTCCTGGAGTTATGCATGGGTTAACATTAAGCTCTAACACCCATGGATTTCCATCTTCATCAACCCTAAAATCGACACGAGAATACCCATTTACACGAAAAACATCCCAGCAATCGTAGCAGATTTGTGTCATACTGTCGAGCAATGGTCTGTCAGACTCTGGCAAATCGAATGTTCGAGTTGTATTTGTGTACTCAAAGGAATCCTCATTCCACTTTGCTGTATAACCCAAAACACGGGGTTTCCCTATCGCATAATTATGGAACAACATTTCGGGAATTGGAAGAACCTGTGGTTTTGAGTTAGCAGCAAGCATGGAGATATTAAACTCTCGCCCCTCAATATATTCCTCAATAAAGAAAACGTTAAAATCAAGTTTCTCAACTTTATCCAAAAATTTAGGATCGGCTCCGCTGAAAACAGAATCCTCGTCCAACCCCAAAGAACCATCTTCCCAAATTGGTTTTATGATGTATTGCTTCTGTTTATCGGGAATAAAATCGCCCTTTCCATCGTACCAATAAGCCGTAGGAATTCCTGCATCCTTCATTCTTTGCTTGCAAAGAGTTTTTGACGACGTTAGAAAAATGGTTTCGAGCGAACCACCCGTAAATGGAATGTTCATTGAGTTTAACAATGCAGGTGCCAGAAAAATAAGATTACCGCAATTGTTAACGGACTCCACAAGATTAAACACAAAATCGGGATTATACTTTTCTAAGATCTCTTTGTTCTTTTGAAGATTTAAAGAAAACTCCACGGCCTGATGCGAAATTCCCAAATGATCGAGCATTTCGGCAATAAGCTTAACCTGATCCAATACATCTGCCTCGTCGGGACCAGGATTGGCCGAGAGTTCATTATAAAGAATAACCGATTTCAACTTTTTTACCATTATATCCAACGTTGTTATATATGCGATCTAAGGCAGAATTCATTATCATACCAATTAACGAATTATAGTCGATACCCTTAAAGCGAGCTAGCATTGGGAAATCTGAGTGCTCGGGATTTATTCCAGCCAATGGGTTTACCTCAATAAAATTTGGTATACCAAAAGCATCCATCTTTAAATCGACACGACCACCATCTCTACATCCCAAACTTCGCCATGCACTGAGAGCCGTTTCGGCACAAATCTGTTCCACATCTCCTGTTGCAAGCTTGTAGTCAACAATTCCAACCCAATTCTCCTTGGTATGTAACGAATAGGTTTGCTCCTTTGCCTTGTGAGTTATAATAATTTCCATAACACCAACAGCCCGTGCCTGATCGCCAGAACCAACAATACCAACAGTAAATTCTCGTCCTGGAAGATAGGTTTCTACCAATACCGGTTGGTTAAATTTATACAAAAGATTCTCGCAAATGGGAACTAAATCCTGAGGTGTAGATATTTTCGATTTTCCATCAATTCCTTTACCGGTACCCTCTGCAACTGGTTTTGCAAAAAGAGGATATGGTAAATCTATTTGAGAAATATCTGACAAACTTTCAACTACAGCAAAATCGGCAGTAGGAATACCATGATCGCGAACAATACGTTTAGTCTGCCCTTTGTGAAGTGTCAATGCAAGAACCAATGCATCGGAAAAAACGTATGGGATTTTATATGCATCAAGAATTGCAGGAACCTGAGCCTCTCGGCCAATGCCATACAACCCTTCGCAAATATTAAAAACCAAATCCCACTTTTCGCCTCGACCTAAGCACTCTATCAGCGAATAAACATTTCCAATTCGATGGGTTCTATACCCAAGTTGCTGCAATGTTTGCTCAATTGCACTTATAGTGACCTCCGAATCAAACTCCGCGGTTTCTTCCTCGGAAAATCCTAACTTTAAATAATCGCTACGTAAGTCGTAGGTTATGCCTATATTCAACATAAATCTTTGATTTTAAAATTAATAATACTTTAAAAAGATAGGTGATTGTAAATCGAGAAATGAAATATACCAGTATTGCTGAATCTGGTGATTCAACCGCATATTAAAAGTACATCTTTTATCGAACAACAACCAACCATAATCGAACAATTAAATAATAGCGCACGATATAACAATCCCAATATTCTCAACTATTCAAGAATACGGATAGATGATTACATACTAACTTATGGTGTAATATATAATGCCAGAAAATGAAGAATAACAACTAGCATTAAGGTCTGTTCGATATGTCTTAACATCGATTTATGTCGACCAACAGATGTAACATTACTAATTGGCCATCGCCAATTTTTCAAAAATTTTAGATCTGTTTCAGGGGAGAAATTTTTTGAGAAACTCGACGAACTCTTACCAAGAAGGACTCTCGACGAATGTCCATCGATACAATTTAAGACGGAAGTATTAATTATACCCACTCTACCGCTAGGAGGTTCATCGTCCTCCGAGAACTCAACAATCTCATCAAAAGAGATAATTTCTTCACATTCAATTTTCATAACAACTTGTTAAAGTGTTGTTTAATTAATAATATTTACTTGAAATTTGATGTAAATATTGCGAAATATTTAACTCGATAAACAGTTTTAACACATTTTTTTGGAATATAACCAAAAATAATACAAACAATTTATATATCAAATAATTACAAATCGGCTAAGAAGTTAAAATTTGGACATATTTACCCTCAACATTGTACATAAAACCTTCAATAAACAACTATCAATAATTTTTATATCTTTGCGAAGAATTTTATGGCCCTATAGTTCAAGGGATAGAACGGAAGTTTCCTAAACTTCAAATTCAGGTTCGAGTCCTGGTGGGGCTACAAAAAACCTCAGCGTTTGCTGAGGTTTTTTATTTAAAATTCCATTCCTTTCTGCTTTGGATAATCTATAGAATAATGCAAGCCTCGGCTTTCACGCATGTTTTGTGCATCGCGAATTATTAGATAACCGACATTTATCAGATTTCGTAACTCACATAAGTTTTGGGTGAGAATCGATTTTTTATACAACTCTTCTGTTTCTCTGTATATAATCTCTAGGCGCACTCGCGCTCTTTCAAGTCGCAAATTGGAACGAACAATGCCAACATAATTACTCATTATTTGCTGCATTTCTTTATAACTCTGGGTAATAAGCACCATTTCTTCGTTATGGGTAGTTCCCTCGTAGTCCCAATCGGGAATATCCTGATTACATTCAATACCCTTAAATCGACCAATAGAATGTTTAGCCGCTCTTTCGGCATATACAATCGCCTCAATTAAAGAGTTAGATGCCAGTCTATTTGCACCATGCAAGCCTGTAGATGAACACTCACCAATTGCATATAAGCGATGTATTGTGCTTTGACCATTTGTATCGACCTTAATTCCACCACAAAGGAAATGAGCAGCGGGTACGACTGGTATCATGTCTTTTGTAATATCGATACCTTCTGATAGACATTTCTCATAAATATTCGGGAAATGATTTTTAATCTCATTGGGATCTTTAGAGGTAACATCAAGGTAAACATAATCATCGCCACTAATCTTCATTTCATTATCGATAGCCCTTGCAACAATATCACGAGGAGCAAGCGAGCCTCGTTTATCGTACTTACTCATTAAGTCCTTACCATCTCTAGTTTTGAGAATAGCGCCAAAACCACGCATTGCTTCGGTAATCAAAAACGAAGGTCGTTCACCAGGATTATACAGCGAGGTTGGGTGAAACTGTATAAACTCCATGTTCTCAATTATTCCTTTTGCCCGATAAACCATTGCAACTCCATCGCCCGTAGCAACCAATGGATTTGTGGTGGTATGGTATATATTACCAGTTCCACCTGTTGCCATAACAGTAAGCTTGGCAAGGAAAGTACTTACTTTCTGGGTTTTTAAATCGAGAACATACGCTCCAAAGCAGGTAATATTGGCACTGCCTTTTCTTACCTTCATTCCCAAATGATGCGGGGTGATTATATCGACAGCAAAATGGTTCTCGAATATTTGAATATTGGGATGCTGGCGAACCTTAACACTCAGCGCACGTTGCACTTCGAATCCAGTATTATCCTTATGATGAAGTATTCGATGCTCGGAATGACCACCCTCGCGAGCCAAATCGTAATGGCCGCTTGCCTGACGATCGAATTTGACACCCCACTGAATTAACTGACTAATTTGTGCAGGAGCCTCCTCGGCAACCAACCGAACAACATCCTCATTGCAAAGACCATCACCACAAATCAAGGTATCCTTAATATGCTTATCAATGGTGTCGGGCTCATAAGTAACCGCAGCAATTCCTCCCTGCGCAAAAGAGGTGTTTGTATCGCTTAATCCAGCCTTGGTAACTAGGATAACTTTTCCGTGCTCTGCAACTTTTAGGGCATAACTTAGCCCTCCAATTCCTGATCCAATAACTAAAAAATCACAATTAAAAGCGGACATGATATTATAATTTGTGCAAAGCTATAAAATATCTTGGCGGCAACAAACCAATGTTAAAGTTTAATTGAGACTCTTTTTCTTTGAGAAAATCCCGAAATTTCTTTGTATCCAATAAATTTAAGTAGCGCAACCGCCTCGTCGAAATACTGTCCAATATTCTGTTCTACATGCGCATCGGAACCAAGTGTTACAGGAACTTTATAGTGATGAAGCACTTCCAAGAAATTAGTGGAAGGGTAAAATTCTGCACAAGGTTTATTTTTACCACTAGTATTTAACTCGAAAGTCACACCGTAATCGCTAAAAACCTTAGCCGTTTCTTCATATATTTTATCGAGTTTAATACTTGGGAAATAGGCAAATTTCTTAGCCAAATCACAATGCCCAATTACATCGAATAAACCCGATTTGGCAGAACGTTGAACCAAACATAAATAGTTTTTATAAAAACTATTTATGTTAATTCCATCGTAGGGAGATATGTCGGTATCAAAATTCCAATCATCAATAAAGTGAACAGATCCGATGCAGTAATCAAGTGGAATTTGCTTAATTATCTCCGCAATTTGCTTTTCATTTCCAGCAAAAAAATCGACCTCTGCCCCTAACTTAACAGCAATATTCCCTGATTTTTCCTTCAACTGCGCTATTGTTTTAATCATTAATGGAATCGAAAATAAATCCATAGACCAGCCAACTGGCTTAATACTTATATGATCGGAAAATCCAATTTCTGAAACGCCTCGTACATGAGCAGATGCAAGCATGTCCTCGTGAGTGTCTCGGCCATCGGAAAAATTGGTATGCATGTGATAATCGGGATACATATATATGATATTTTCTATATCAACAAATTATACTAACAACAGTTGAAGTTCAAACTGTAAAATAACAATTACTTAAAATTACAATTTTTAACGATTTGTAAACGGCAGATATAAACTTATTATTTCGATAAAGGTATATTTACAAAAAATAAAATTCAATGCTAACAGTAGTATTAATAATGATCTCGGGGATTATTGCAGGGTATCTAGTAAAATCGCGAGAACATCTTGTAAAATTAAACGACAGGTTAACCACTTGGGCCATTTACGCATTGCTTTTTTTAATGGGAATTGGCATTGGAGCCAACAAGACAATTATGTCATCGCTGCATACATTAGGATTAAACGCGCTAATAATTTCTGTTGGCGGAATTGCCGGAAGTATTCTTCTTGCATGGATTACATACAAATATCTGTTCAAAAAAAACTAGTATGAAAGGCAGCTTAATTATTCTTGGATTTTTCTCTCTTGGGATTCTGCTAGGAGCAAACAACCTTGCTCCAGAATGGTTAGTTTCCACGGATTACAGTCAATATGCTTTATTTATTTTGATGTTTTTAGTTGGCGTAGGCATTGGCTCCGACACAAAAGCATTGCAAGCAATTAAAGCAATGAATTTTAAAATCTTATTGATTCCAATAACAACAATTATAGGAACAGCAATCGGAATCGCTGTTATTCTTCCACTAATAAAAGGAGTAAACGTAAAGGAAGCCATGGCTGTTGGTGCAGGATATGGCTACTATAGTCTTTCGAGCATAATCATAAAGGAACTTCACAGCGAATGGCTTGGTGTTGTTGCCTTGCTTTCGAATGTTATTCGCGAAGTAGTAACACTTTTACTTGCCCCCGTTTTTGCAATCTATTTTGGTAAAATTGCCCCTATTTGCTCAGGAGGAGCCACAAGCATGGATACCACACTCGCAATTATATCAAAGGCATCGGGAAAAGAGTATGCCATCGCCTCACTAATCCATGGAATAGTACTAACAATTTTAGTTCCATTTATTGTTTCAATGATACTTTCCTTTTAATCAAAGAATAACAAGAAGATCGGTACGATTTTAATACGTACCAATCTTCTTTGCTATTAACGCAAATACTATAATTCATCGGGAAGGCTTGGAACCATCAAATACTCCCAAGCACCATTTGGAATATAGTATTCATAATACATACTCGAATTGTTCACTGGATAATCGTAGTAAAAAATTGAATTAAGTTGAACAGTTGCAACTTTAGAAGCAACATGATTAGAATTATATACTGTAATCGTTGCCCGTACAAAACCCAGCGTATAACAAGGCGCTGTATTTAGAAATGCTTCTGGACTCAAAATAACAGCGGGAGTGCCCTCGTTTCTAATACTGACATAACTCCAAGAAGTACTTACTGATACATTCGATATTCTTGCATAGTCAAATTTACCCCAATTGCCACGGAATACAATCATAAAATTATTACTTGGCCCTGACAAGCAGATACTTTCATCGCTTGTCAATTCACTTAAAGCAGTCTCATCGGTTACTTTCTGGGCAAAAGAGTTTAGCCCAACACCAAGGACAAATAGTAAACAAAAAATCTTTTTCATAGGATTAAAATTTAATTTACAGTAATTGTTCGAAAAACATAAAAGAATGAATATTACAATCTCGATCTCAGTGGTTTAATAGCGATACTCTCTAAATTGTTACTTTATTCAGGATTACACATATAAACTAAACAGCTACACTGCTATATGAATGTGTGTTACATATTTGGCAATAAATTTGCTATTTACCAGCAGAAACTTTATGTTTACTTTCAATCGATAGGAACTAGAGATATTTACCCACAAAATCAATCTGATCATGAAAAAATTAAACCTTGCAATAAGCACCATAGCCATTCTAACTATGGTTTATGCTGCAAATGGACAAAATAAAACAAAAAAAGAACTGGAACAGGACTTCGAAAAATATAAGCAGGAGCGCGAATTTGACTTTCAGAAATTTAAACAACAGCGCGAAGAGGAAATGAAAAAAATGCAGCAGGAGTATCAGGATTACTACAACAGTATGATGGGCTTAAAAAAATACTACGTAGAAAAAAAAGATACTGTTAAAGCAAATGCCGTTGACGACATTATTACTTTCGAAAAAAGCGTTAGCAATGCACTTGGCAAACAACTAAAGGTCACAGAAGAGGTAACCGTTACTCCAACAACTGAAGAAAAAGTTGAGATAAAAGAAACACCACAACCAAAACAACAAGAAGCCAAGGAGCAAGAAAAACCCACACAGCAAATAGCCAAAGTAGAAAAGCCAAAACCTCAACCAGTAAAAGAAGAAACTTCAGAAACAACTACATTTACCCCACTTCCTACTGATGGTAACACAATTCCAGTGCTAACACCCGTTCCAAAACCTAAATCGAAAATTACATCGCCCTTTGGAATGCGACGTCACCCAACACTACACAGAAATGTTAAGCACAACGGGGTTGATTTTGGATCGGGAAGAAACGCCGAAGTATATGCATCGGCAAACGGCAAAGTAATATTAGCCGAATACAATCGCAGCTTTGGAAACTATATTATTGTTGAACATAAGGATGGAACTTCCTCATTGTACGCACATCTTCAAAAAATAGCAACATCAAAAGGAAAACAAGTTAAGAAAGGCGATTTAATTGGTTACACAGGAAGCACCGGCAGGAGTTCTGGACCACACCTTCACTATGAGGTTCGAGTTTCGGGAATACCTGTCAATCCTAATGGATACTTAAAGGAATATAAATAATAGAATTAATAATAGCCAGAGAACTCTGGCTATTATTAATTTAAGAAACAAAAATTAGATTTTCGGTTTTTGATAGAAATCGCCTATCGAATTTGTGTATAAAGTATAGTTTATTGGATATTTCTTTTGAAAAACTGAAGGATTCTTAGCATTTACTGGAACCAAGGTCAATTTTGTTTTTCCATTCACCTTTTCGTACTTGATATCTTCGCCTACTCGCTGGTCGAATGTTACATCGAAGTAGAAAAGATATTTTGCAGCAAACTTCAAATAGTTATCCTTCTGCTTTTCCGTCGCAACTCCATTTAAACTCACAATCTGCAAATCGTTTCTATTATCAATAATGGCTCGCTTAAATTCAACCGCATTCAATGGCACATTATTCAAAACGGGAATTGCATTAAACTGTCCATCAATAAATACCCACTTATTAAAATCGGCCAAGAACACTTCAGCAGCCACATGTCCAGCTCCATATTTAACCTTTTCAACATCACGAGTTTTTAAACCAATCACTCTTGCCGGTAAACCAATGCTATTGAGTGCAGCTGCACTAACAACTCCGTACTCAACACAGCGAAATGATTTACCTGTGCGAGCCTCCTCCAGAATAGAAATAGGATCGGATTTTGTAGGCTCATTTCCACCGCTATGGATCCACTGCCGATTAGTCCAATCCAAAATTATTTTTACCTTATCGAGTTGAGTATTCACATTCTTAGTAAGAGTATCCAATCCATAGTCTAACCTCAACTTTTTGAGATATGGGTTATTAACTGTATCGGGAAAGAAAAAACGATAATCGTTGTTAACATCATTGGTATAATTAACATCGACAATTCTTGCTGATGGGATATAGTTAATCAATCTAAAAAATGAGGAACAGCCAGAAAAGATAAAAACAAGAGTCAATAGCAAAAGTGTTTGAAAAGATTTCATATAAATCAGTTTACAGGATTAATACTCGAAATTTGTGTTGCAAAAACTTTAGGCAATTTACTTATCTTTACCAGAAATCAAACTATAATGAGGGCTTCAATAATTCATAATTACATTTTGCTTGTTGGCCTTATTGTAGGAATTTGGTTTTCTCACAACATACTCAGCATTTCCAACGGATTATACAAAAGTACATACATCAAAGAATTTTTAATTGGAAATAAAAACGCAAAAGTTGATGAAACTAACGTTATCAACATTCCATTAATTCGAGCAGGAAAACTACTCCTGATTGAAGCGAAAATAGATGATCAAATAGGGAATCTTGTTTTCGACACTGGAGCCGAAGGTATTGTTCTAAACTCAACCTATTTTCGTGATTATGTGAAAAATGAGAGCCACCCATCACAAGGAGTTAACGGTTTTGTTGGCACTGTAGAAAATATTACCGTTGACAACATAGATATTGGAGATCTAGCATTTCGAAGCATTAGGGCTGATTTAATTGAACTAGGACACATAGAGAACAGTAAAGGAATAAA
Organism: Bacteroidales bacterium; assembly: GCA_050180705.1. GTDB lineage: Bacteria > Bacteroidota > Bacteroidia > Bacteroidales > Tenuifilaceae > SB25. The sequence continues at coordinate 72,740 of JBFXDX010000009.1, forward strand.
AATCCTAGGATTATTCGGATTTAATTATCTTCGAAATTACGAAGTTGTAATTGATGTTAACAATAGTCAACTTACACTCATAAAGCTTGATAAAAAAGGAAACCGAATTGCAAATAACAAAGAATTATTTAAAGCCGACAAAATTGAACCAATATCAGAATCGCATAACATTGTTTTCTTCAGCGGAGAAATCGCCAATAATAAGGTCAAATTTTGCTTAGATACCGGTGCCGAAATTAGTTCAATTAGTAGCAGTCTGCCCAAAGGAATTTTAAATACAATTTCGATTACCCGAAGAATAAAACTAATGGGAGCTGGATCAACTAAAAGAGAAGTGCTTTACGGAATTATTAACGACTTCAAGTTCTCCAACATCAACTGTTCGGGAATGGAAACAATATTAACCAATCTTTCATCGCTCGAAACAGTTTATAGTACGCAATTTGGCGGAGTTGTTGGTTTCGATTTTCTTAAGCAAGGTGTTTTTAGTATCAACATTCGAAAAAAGCAAATGGGTATTTGTATCACTAATACCGAAGAAATATGATATACACAAAATTTAAAATTACAGCAGCACTAATATTGGTTTCGTTACTTGCATGTGGACAGTCGAATCCCAAGAATGCATGCACTATTGTGAACGAACGCTTGGTGTTTTCTTATAACCTAAATTGGTCCGATAATCAAAAAAGTGAATTTATTGAGCTTTTTGACATTGATAGCACAGTACTCCAAAATGCCATAAAAGGAAACTCTGTATATACAGTTGATGGCGTAGAATGGAAATCAAAAAAGATATCTTCGACAACAATAGAATTTTCAAAAGCATTAAATCAGGAAAGTACCATTCAAAAAAGTATCGATTATTTAATGTTATCGCTTAGCATAATAAATAGAACACTGGAAAATGCTGATGCCGTTTCTGCAAGTTACGGAATCAATAAATTCAAATCATCAGATTGTTTTCAGTACCGAAATGGAATAGCACAATTTTATCTACCAGGTAATCTAAGTGCCCGAAATGTGTACATATCAGGAACATTCAACGATTGGAGTACAAGGAAAACTCCGATGCAAAAAATTGAATCGGGATGGGTGGTAAACCTAAAACTTCAGCCAGGGAAACATCTTTATAAATATATTATAGATGGACGCTGGACCCATGATCCAAACAATGAGCAGAAAGAGCGAAATGAGCATGACAGCTATAATTCGGTGGCATTTTGCTACAACTATAAATTTACCCTAGATTCATACACAAATGCAAGAAAAGTTTTCCTTGCTGGAAGTTTTAACAACTGGAACCCAAGAGAACTCTCAATGAATAAAACAGCATTGGGCTGGGAGTTACCAATGTTCTTGAATGAAGGCTCACATACCTATAAATTTGTAGTAGACAACAATTGGATTTTAGACCCTAAAAACAAAATAAGCAAGTCAGACGGCAAGGGCAACATAAATTCTTTTATAGGAATTGGTAATGAATATACATTTAAACTTAAAGGATACCTTAGTGCAAATTCAGTTTATGTTGCTGGAAATTTCAACGGATGGAATAGTGGTGAACTCTTGATGCAGAAAACCAAAGATGGATGGATATTACCCTACAATTTGGGAAAAGGAAACTACGAATATAAATTTATAGTGGATGGGCAATGGATTACCGATCCAGACAATTCAATAACAATTGGTTCTGGAAACGTTATAAACTCAGTACTGTCCATCGAGCCAAATCATACTTTTAAGGTTAACCGATTCAGCCAAGCAAAAACAGTAATTGTTAGTGGAAGTTTCAATGGCTGGAGCCACGATGGTTATAAGATGAAGAAAACCAAAGATGGATGGATACTTCCAATTTACCTCAAACCAAGCAAATATACCTATAAACTTATTGTAGATGGCGAATGGATACTAGATCCTGAAAATAGTCTATGGGAACAAAATGAATATGGAAATGGAAACTCTGTTCTATGGATAAATCCCTAAATACAGTTAATCTATTGCTTTTGTAACATATTCAGCAGGAAGAGTAACCAATAGAGAATGGCTTACGTGATCGATTCTAATCACAACTTTCTTTTTTCCTGAATGCTCTATTAATTCTCCAACAATTCCCTTTAGATCACCAAATTTAACTTCAACTTTAGTTCCTGGAACAATGTTCTCATCCAATAATTCAATTTCGACACCTTGAACCAACAACTCCTTTACCTGATTAATTTGTCGTTCGGGAATAGGAGCCGCTTTTCCACCAAAAGTAACATAACGTACAACTCCCGAGGTATTAAGAACATTGTAGTAATCCTTTACATTGATGTGAACGAAAATATATGAACGGAACAAAGGCTCTTCAACCATTTTTTTTCGATCGCTCCATTGTTTCAACCTCTTTTGCAGAGGAAGAAATGTCTCAATTCCCTTCTCCACTAAACGATCGTAAACCTTTTTTTCGTTCCTTGGTTTGGTATATGCCGCATACCAAAAAAAATTTCCCTCGCTACTAGCCACAACTTTCAACTTTTTTCGATGCAAATTTACTCAAATTCTTATTAGTTTCGAGACAGAATCCCTCCCTCAAATGGTTCTTTTATCATTCTAAAACTGCCTAAATTTAAACCAAAAACACAATAATTTGTTTAATAATCACTAAGATTAGCAAATAGTTATAATTTCTAATCAAAAAAATTGATTAACAGTGTTAATTTTATTAACATTGTTTTTCAAATTATTTATATAAATAAACTCATTCATGAAAAACAAAATAATTCAGGAACAAAGAATGAGAGGATACTTTATCCAAGCCGCAAAGGAAATTCTTAAGGGAGAAGGTTTGGAGAGTATGAGTGTTCGAAACATTGCCGATCAGGCAGGCTACTCCTACGCAACATTATACAACTATTTTAAGGATGTTAAAGATCTTATTTTTGAATGTATAAAGGATTTCCAAGAAGAGTGTGAAGAATTCGTAGCAAAAGAAACAAGTAACTCTCCTCGAGGAATTGAGAAAATTAAGGACATAAATAGAGCCTTTGTAAAATATTTCGTTGAGTATCCTGGAATTTTTGAGCTTTTCTTTCTTGAAAAGATATCAGATATAGAAAATAAGCAACCGACATCGGAGCTAATCTGTACCTTTTTAGATAGGCTCTGCGAAGAGGAATGGAAATACTGTGTAAGTAATGACATTACTACAATTGGTGCTTCCAACAAAATGAGAAATATCCTAAAGTTCCAGATTCCTGGAATTCTATTATTCTACCTTAATAGGCACTATCCATCAAATTACAAGGATTTTGTTGCATTGGTTGATAGACAAATAGAGTTGGTTGTTAAGGCGGAAACATCAATTAAATCATCCAACCTATTTGAACCCAGTGTAATGAATTTCATTTTTGAGGATGATAATACTCGATTAATATTTATTCACTATACAAAGGAAGAGACTATTGCCAGAAAAATAATTCAAGATGGCTTTAGGTACACCGAAACATTTTATAATACTGCAGAGCAAGTCGTAAACGACAAACTCGATTTAATGTATAAACACAATATGTACAAGTACTATGGCAACTATGTTTTGATAATTGCCATTTCTAAAGATTTGTTCACATACTATTCCAACGAGGTAAAAACAAAAGGAATCAATATATATATTGAAAATGTTTTTAGTGAGGCTCCTCCAACCCTAAACGAAAACGACGATAAGGTTTTTACACTACCGAATCAGTTTATTAAGGGTTATGTAAACTATGAAAACGGGAATATCGTTTTTAATGCAAACTTTAATCCTTCGTATAATTCTCCAATATTTCAGAAAAACATTGAAGAATTAATTTTATAGTTTACTGAAAAACATTGTAATTGTCATCCAGTAATCTTTACTGGACGGGTTTGTAGACCAAAGTGCTTTTGATCCATGTCTTCCCACATCGGAAGGGCAAAAGAAGGTCTTTAAGTTAGGCTTAACATCTTCGCAAACCTCCTTTACCATAGCACACTCTTCTTTTGATGATAATACCAGAATCGGTACCGAAATTTTAGAAATTTTGGATTTAATAAAATTCTCCTGATCGAAATATTCACCGGGAGAAAAAACAATTGCTGCTTTAATTCGCAAATTAATGGCAGTCTCAACAAGAGCCAACGATGCTGAATAAGAACTACCCCAAATAACAATAGGCAAATCGGTTTTCGACTTAATATAGTCCAAAGCAGCCTCTACATCCTGAAGAGCATCAAGATAATCGGTCGGCAATCCTTTTTCCTTTGCAAGTTTTGCAGTTTCGTTCTTTACATAGTTAACCTCATAGCCCGACCTCTGATCGATTGCTAAACAGTTATAACCCAACTTTGTCAGTTTAGGTGCAATCTCTCTATACTCACCCCGGCTATATCCTGCTTGATGAAGGAGTAAAATGTAGGGTTTATGAATATCTACAACATATAAATCGGCCGTAATGGTTAAACCATCTTTCGAAGGGAAATTTATAGTTTGCTGTGAAATTCCGTTCAGAGTAAACCCAAGTGCGAAAAGTACAAAGACAATAGATCGCAATAAATTTCCCATTAGAGTAGTTAAAATGTTTGTGAAACCGATTCTGCAACGATTGTAACAACATTATCGTTTACATCAACAAATCCACCAGAAGGAATGCTGAAAAGCAACTCAGCATTGTCGTTACGAATAACCCGAACTATACCAGGTTCCAAGGACGAAACGATTGGTGCATGTTTTTGTAAAATTCCAAACAACCCCTTCGTCCCAGGAACCAGAACATAGTAAGCATCTTCAATTTGGTATGAAGTATCGGGCGATATTAAATCACATATCATACTCAAACCTAATTTTATTTTGCCTCAGCAAGTAGACGTTCGCCTTTCTCAATTGCATCCTCAATGGTTCCAACAAGGTTGAATGCAGCCTCAGGATATTTATCCACTTCGCCGTCCATTATCATGTTAAAGCCTTTGATAGTATCCTTAATATTTACCATAACCCCTTTGATTCCGGTAAAAGCTTCAGCAACGTGGAATGGTTGCGACAAGAATCGTTGAACACGCCTTGCCCTATGAACTACCAATTTATCATCCTCGGAAAGTTCATCCATACCCAGAATTGCAATAATATCCTGCAATTCTTTGTAACGCTGAAGAAGATTTTTAACACGTTGAGCAGTATTGTAATGCTCATCGCCTACCACATCTGGAGAAAGAATACGAGATGTAGAATCAAGAGGACTTACTGCCGGATAAATACCAAGTTCAGAGATCTTTCTATCAAGTACGGTTGTTGCATCTAAGTGAGCAAATGTTGTTGCAGGAGCAGGGTCGGTAAGGTCATCGGCAGGAACATAAATAGCCTGAACCGAAGTAATAGATCCCTTTTTAGTTGACGTGATCCTTTCCTGCATCAAACCCATTTCAGTTGCAAGGGTTGGCTGATATCCCACAGCAGATGGCATACGGCCTAATAACGCCGAAACCTCAGAACCTGCCTGTGTAAATCGGAAAATATTATCGATAAAGAATAGAATATCTTTTCCTTGTCCATCCTCACCACCATCGCGGAACGATTCCGCAACCGTAAGACCAGACAATGCAACCGACGCACGTGCTCCGGGCGGTTCGTTCATCTGACCAAAAATTAAAGTGGCCTGAGAGTTTCCCATTTCATTGGCATCAACCTTATCTAGATCCCAACTACCCTTTAGCATGGATTGCTTAAACTCTTCGCCGTAACGAATAACGTCGGACTCAATCATCTCTCGAAGCAAATCGTTCCCTTCACGGGTACGCTCACCAACACCAGCAAAAACGGACATACCGCTATAACCCTTTGCAATGTTATTGATAAGCTCCATGATGATAACTGTTTTTCCTACACCAGCGCCACCAAACAAACCAATCTTTCCTCCTTTGGAGTAAGGCTCTAACAAATCAATCACCTTAATACCAGTAAAAAGAACTTCTTTATCGGTACTTAACTGATCGAACTTTGGAGGCTTATTGTGAATTTGGTAATTACTCTCGCGGTTAAGCGATGAAAGGCCATCAATAGGCTCGCCAATTACATTCAACAAACGCCCTTTAATTTGGTCACCAACAGGCATCGTGATTGATTTTCCCGTGGGATGAACCTTCATACCACGATGCAAACCATCGGTCGAATCCATTGCAATTGTTCGAACCGTACTCTCTCCAATGTGTTGCTGACACTCAAGTATTAATTTTGAGCCATCCTCACGAAACAACTCAAGTGCATCATAAATGGCCGGAAGTTTAATACTGGCATCACTAAAAGCAACGTCAACTACAGGGCCAATAATCTGAACTACTTCACCATATATCTCAGACATAATCGAAATTTTATCGGAATTTCCAAAGTTATGAACTATTCGAAAAAAAACGTACTAAAAAAGCATTATTTTGATCGACAAATCGACTTAATTTTAAAATTTACTTGCGCTGTGAATACTTTCCAATGAACAAATCTAATCCACTTTCAACTTCATTCTTCAACTCGGTTTGCCCATAAGTTCCAGCCAAATTTCCCAATTCATTTAAGGTTTGTAAATTAACCCTAAAGTCGTAGCTAAAATAACCATCGAACCGAGGACCAAGACTAGTAATGTATTTCAATTTTTGAAGTATAATATCATTGTACTTCTTTACAATTTCATTGGCTCTATCGGTTTGGTTCAACTTATAGTAAGACTCTGCAATGCCTATCATGTAAAAATCATAAGGATATTTTTCGTGAGGCATCAACTCATAAACCTTATTCAACACATTAATCGCAGAATCCTTTTTATTCTCCTGAATAAGCAAATCGGCCAAGCGGTTAAATGTATTGCGAATCTTAAGAACCATTGCTGTTCTTTGATTATTATAGTCGATAAATACATCGGGCTCATTCATTCTACCCCATTTGAAGGTATTCATCAATTTATCGTAAAGAATATCAGAATCGATTCTTCCAATCGAGAGAAAATCAGGTGCTTTATACTTTATTGGAACAAGACGATAAGCAAATCCATCGTGCTGCAGATAATCGGCCAAGCCAACATCGCTATCACCATAAGGCGAAACAAAGTAAACAGGTCGCTCCCAGTTGTTATTCGCAATAATGTCGAGAATAATCATTGCGCTTTTTTGAATATAGTTCCCTTTAAGCGACCACTCCATTGTAGGAACAATTAGCGATTCATCCTTTTCTTTAACAGTTCCAGACGCCAATACTTTACTCTTATCAACAGTAAACTTTACTTGATTGGATGGAATATAATCAATTGGAGATTCTCCAGCCATTTGAAGACGCGTATTGATATCATCGCTAGCCACAAAATTCATCAAACTCTTTAACTCAACCGCTTCGTTTATTCTATTGTAAATATAAACCACATCCCTAGTTCCCTGAATATACTGGTTATGATTCATCGAAATTGGTAACGGTTTTGAATCGTAACATTTCGTTTTCATTTGATCGATATACCAATCGGTGCCAAGCAAACTTAGGTTCACAATCCGAACATCTTTACGAACGCCCTCAACCTCTTGAGCATACCACAAGGGAAAAGTATCATTATCGCCATTTGTAAAGAGTATTGCATTGGGTGCGCAAGAGTTAAGGTAATCTTCTGCAAAATCCCGTGCAGTATAACGTCCTGACCTATCATGATCGTCCCAGTTTTCTGTTGCAAGAATTAAAGGAACGGCCATGCAAAGTACACCCGCGGCGCCAGCGGCGCTTGTTTCCGAAATAATCTTTTTGAACCATTCGTAAACTGCTAAAACACCCAATCCAATCCAAATTGTAAAAGCATAAAATGAACCAGCGTAAGCATAATCACGTTCACGTGGCTGTAATGGATATTGATTTAGATAGACAACAATTGCCAAACCTGTCAATAAGAACAGCATGAAAACAACCAAAAAATTACGCTTATCGCGCTTAGCAATAAGTTGATAGTATATACCTATTAACCCAAGAATTAAAGGTAGAAAATAGTATACGTTCCGCGAAGGATGATTCTTAGCATCATCGGTAAGTTCATCCTGATTTCCGAGAAATATAGCATCAATCGGCTTAATACCACTAACCCAATTTCCATTATCAATACCGCCCTGACTTTGTACATCATCCTGACGTCCAACAAAATTCCACATAAAATAACGAATATACATGTGCCCAACCTGATAACGGAAGAAGTACAAAAGGTTTTCACCAAAAGTTGGAACATATCGAGTTTCGTTTTCACCATTTCGAGATGGAATTGTTATTGGCTTACCCTCAACATCGCCCCATTTTTTATACTCTTCAACATGATCCTCTGCAGGACTATACATTCTAGGGAATATAGTTTTGAACCTATCGTCAAACTCATACTCCGTCTTTAGCCAAGTTTCTACATACTTACCGTCCTTCTGAATTCTAGTGGTCAAGTCGTGCGTTTTGGATACAGGAGCATTATAGTACTGACCGTAAAAAAGAGGGCGATCGCCATACTGTTCACGGTTTAGATAGTTAATCATCGAGAACACATGCGAAGGGTTATTTTCATTTATAGGAGTATTAACCCTAGCCCTAACCAATATTAATGAGTAAGAAGAGTAACCGATGAGAATAACTGTCACCCCAAGTAATACTGTATTAAATATCACATGGCTTTTCTTATGGGTATAAATTATACCTAATGTCAATGCTGCAAAAACAAGTATAATATAAAAGATAAAGCCAGTGAAGTAGGGTAATCCAAAGCCATTTACAAACATCAACTCAAACAAAGACCCAACCTTAAAAAGACCTGGAATTATAATGTATAAAATGGCTAAAAGAATAACCGAAGAAATCGAAAAAGTAAGCAATATACCATTTCGAGTTGTTTTATGCTTTCTGAAATAGCAAACAAAAGCAATTGCTGGGATTGTTAAAAGATTAAGTAAATGGACTCCTATTGACAACCCCATCATGTAAGCAATAAGAATCAGCCATCTATTTGCATGGGGCTCATCGGCAACATCCTCCCATTTAAGAATAGCCCAAACAACAATCGCCGTAAAAAATGAAGACATAGCATAAACCTCACCCTCAACTGCAGAAAACCAAAAAGTATCGGAAAAAGTATAAGCCAAAGCACCAATTGCACCGCTAGCCATTACTGCAACCATTTGAGCAATAGATGGGCTTTCTACATCCTTAATAATTAACTTACGAGCAAGGTGAGTAATTGTCCAAAACAAGAAAAGAATTGTGAATGCACTTGCAAGTGCCGACATGGAGTTAACCATCATGGCCACATGCGAAGGATTACTAGCAAAAAGAGAAAAAAATCGAGCAACAAGCAAGAAAAATGGAGCTCCAGGGGGATGTCCTACTTCGAGTTTAAATGCTGTTGCAATAAATTCGCCACAATCCCAAAAACTAGCAGTTGGTTCAATGGTCAATAAATAAACAATGGCCGAAATAGCAAAAATAAACCATCCGGTAATGTTGTTAATCCTTTTAAATGTGATCATCTGATTTTGGACTTAAGTAAAATACTAAAACTTACAGATTATTTGAATAAAGTCAATACGCCTAACATTAAAAAGCAAAAGTAGAACTTTTTAAAGATTAAAGAGTTTTTACAATACAAATCTTTGTTAAATGCAATTCTAACTATGTTTTTAAGAAACTTTAATCGAAAACTAACTCAAAAAATTCCGAAATAATAACATTTTTATAGCTCAAACAACAATATTCCTAGATTTTTCTAGCTTAAGACAATATTATGTATTTTTTTCCCATATTTAATGCGCTTCATAGGATACAACAATCAAAATAACTTAATTTGAAACTTATACTGTAACCTATTTTGATAAAGTAATTTATAATAGAATTAATGACTTAACTTTGACCACAATTTTTAATTGACAAATCAATTCACAATGAGTAAAGAACAAGACTGGAAAACTAAGTTAAGTTTTGCATATTCTACAAATCCCGACTTTAACCCTGAAGAAGAAGAGCAACCCTTAGAAAGTAAAATGCCAAACCAACAAAGCCTACTTGTAACTTTCGAAAGAAAGCATCGAGGAGGAAAATCCGTAACACTAATCAAGAATTTTATTGGCACTACAGAAGAAATGGAGGATCTCTGCAAAAAAATTAAAACAAAATGCGGGGTAGGTGGAGCAATTAAAGAAGGAGAAATACTCATTCAAGGAGAAATAAAACAAAAGGTAGCCGAATTACTCAAAGAATGGGGATATAAGGTTAAAGTTTCGGGGTAAAAATTACTTAATTACTAAAAATAAGCACCTTATAATAAAACGCTAGTTGAAAAGAATATTTCTCATAGGATTTCTCATCATCATTACAAAATCGCTACTGGCTCAATACTACGAAACGGGTGTTGAGCCATTTGCGACTAAATGGAGACAAATAACAGATGGAGATATTCGAGTAATTTATCCATCGGATAATGAGTTATATGCAAATATCTACTTAAATCTTTTAAAAACAACAGACTCTTTAGTTGGAAAAGATTTTTCCGTTACAAAATCTAAAATCGATGTGGTATTACATAACCACTCTGTTCTATCAAACGGATTTGTAGCATGGGCACCTCGAAGGATGGAACTTATCACCCACCCTACTTACGATGGATATGCTCAGCCCTGGATCAAACAACTCTCAACTCATGAAATGAGACATGTAAAGCAAATGTATTCGCTAAACAGAAATTTCGTTAAATTCACTTCATATATTTTTGGCCAACAGGCAACAGGATTGGCTGCTGGATTTGTTCCTCTCTGGTTTCTTGAAGGTGATGCAGTTGCCACAGAAACATCATTTTCCTTCTCTGGTCGCGGAAGAACCGCTTCATTCTTCCAACAATACAGAGCACATTATTTAAAGTTTGAAAAAACATTCTCGTACGATAAATGGCTATTAGGCTCATATAAAGATTTTATTCCAAATCATTATAATTTTGGTTATCAAATTGTAACATATGGCAACTTAAAATATGGATCTAACATTTGGAATAACACTCTCGACTACGTTACACGAAAACCGTTTACAATATTTCCATTCTATTTTGGGCTAAAGAAAACAATTGGTCTTTCACGAAAACAACTTGCCAGCAATGCCTTTCAATATCAAGATAGCATTTGGACAAACAACGCAAAAGCACAAAGTTATACAGTAAAATCACAGATAATCCCTGATTCAAAAGATTACACAAACTATGAATATCCCTATCAGGTAAACGATTCCACAATAATCGCATACAAAACATCAATCAAAGACATTGCATCGTTCAATGAAATCGACATAAATACTTCCAAAGAAAAAATAATAATTCGACCAGGCAGCTTATTAGGAAAACCATACATTAACGACAGTTTAATAATTTGGTCGGAATACAAGCCCCATATCCGATGGGAATACAAAAACTTCGGGCAGGTTGTAAAATATAACTATAAAACAAAACAGAAGACACTATACATCAATAAAGGCATGCTTGGTTCACCAACATACCGAAGTTCAGACAAAAGTGTATACTGTCTTGAATATATGCCAAATGGCAATTTCAGGTTGGTATCACTAACTTCCTCAAATTCATCTATAGAAATACTTAATTTTTCGAACAACAAAGAACCCTTTGAACTATTGATCGATAATAAAACGGACCAACTATTTGTTGGCATTACAACCAACAAAGGAAAAGAAATCCGCGAAGTTTCACCAGACTACACAACAAAACTAATTTTAGGCCCAACTTATCTAGACATAAACTCAATACAAGTTCAAGATAGCTTAATTGTATTCGCCGCAACAAACAACTATACAGAGAATATTTATATTCATAATATACAAAAGAACAGCACATTTGAATTAATAAACTCTAAATTTGGTTCAAATTATCCTTCTTTTAGTCAGAAAAAATCAATACTGTTCTCAAACTATTCATGTAGCGGATACAAAATAAGTAAACTAGACAGTATTAAACAAAATTTACTATTCAATATTAACACTATAGCAAACGATGAATTCACAACATATTTAACAGGAAAAGCAAGTGTAAACATAGACACCTTAAAAATTGCTGAAACAACTTATAAATCGAAACCCTACACAGGAATTGGATCAATCTTCAATTTTCACAGCTGGGCTCCATTCTACTTTAACCCTTATAATACAGAAGCAGAAGGAACCTCTGTAAACCTTGGAGCCACTGCCATGTCACAAAATTTAACAGGAAATACAGTTTTTGTGCTTGGTTATGGATATGGCAACTCACACATGTTTAGAGCAAATCTCAGATATTACGGTTTTTGGCCTGTGTTCTCGTTAAGCTATGAACTATTCGACACCTATGCAACTCTTTATGAAGTCAAAAATGCAAACTATGCCACTAACACCCGAAGGAATAAAATAAAACTATACACATATCTACCATTAACTTTAAGTAATAACAATATAAATACTTATTTACAATTATTTAGCAGTATAGAAAGAACTAACGACTACCTATTTGAAGAATCGGATTATAAGTATAGATCGGGATTATTCCAAATGAAAAACGGGATATATTTCCATATTTTAAGACAGTTGTCGCACCGCGACCTTTTACCAAAATATGGAATTACGTTTATTGCCCAAAGGGTTGAGGCTCCTTATAACAAAAATAACATAGGTTCATTAAATGCACTTAATACAACACTATATTTACCGGGATTTATCTGGAATCATCACATAAAATTAACGGGATCATTTCAAAAACAGCATCTTGTAAATTACTACTTATCAAACAAAGTAAATCCCCCCAGAGGATACTCCTTGTTTGGATCTGAAATATTTCATGGTTTTACCGCCGACTATTTATTTCCACTGGCTTATCCTGATTGTGCAATTGGCTCGCTATTATACATCAAACGTTTCTCGGTTGATTTGTTCTACGATAAAGCTATCAATTCATATCCATCAGTCGATAAATATACCCTTCAATCAGTTGGTTTCGAAATTAACATTGACTTTCATCTGTTTAGAACTAGGTATCCGTTCCGCCTGAAATACCAACAAGCATTTATAGGAAATCTATACAGTTCATATAACAACGTTAGCCTAACCTATGATATATATGGAGGAAGCGGGATGTGGAAAAAAGAAACGGAACATTAAATTCTGAAAAAGCGTAAAAAATGGATATGAATTCAATATCGGACTTAAAAAAAGAACTCCGAAAGGAAATTCGCCAAAAGAAAAAACTTATTGGCGCTGAAGATGCAAAAACTAGGGCAGATCTTGTTTTTGCACAGGTTGAAACTTTGGATGAATTTAAAAAAGCCAATGTTGTTCTTGCTTTTTGGTCGTTACCAGATGAGATTCCAACATATGAATTCATTTCTAAATGGGGGGAAACAAAAAAAATTGTTCTGCCTGTAGTTATTGGCGATGATCTTGAATTAAGATTATATAGCAACGCTGAAAATCTGGTGCAAAGTGGTGACTTTAAAATAATGGAACCAATCACAGGACAAATAATTAACCCGTCGGAAATAGAGTTTGCCATAATCCCTGGCGTTGCGTTTGACAAAAAAGGGAATCGGCTTGGTCGTGGAAAAGGATTTTATGATAGACTCATGCCACAACTTGGTAGAATAATGAAAGTGGGAATTGGCTATGAATTTCAATTGGTAGACTCTGTTCCTGTTGCAGAATTTGATCTACCCATTGATGTAGTAATATGTAATTAAGAGAATATTATTAATATAAACATTTATTTCATGAGAGTTTTGGAAAATTTATTAGGAGAAAAACTGGGGAGACTAAAAAACAGGAGGTTTTTTCTTATTGCCCTTTTTATTTTTTCATCATCTATTGTTTCCTTTGGGCAAGAACCCGATGGATACTATTCAAGCGCTGATGGTAAATCCGGTAACGATCTAAAAAATGCACTTTACCTAATCATTAATAGCCATACTGCATTATCATACGATCAACTCTGGACTGCATTTCAGTACACAGATAAAAAAAGTAATGGAAAGGTTTGGGATATGTATTCAGATATCCCCAATGGAACTCCTTCCTACGAATTTACTTTTAGTTCTGACCAATGCGGGAGTTATTCTGGAGAAGGAGATTGCTACAATAGAGAACACTCATTTCCAAAAAGTTGGTTTAATGATGCAACACCAATGTACACCGATCTTTTTCACCTATATCCAACAGATGGATATGTAAATGGAAGAAGGAGTAATTATCCTTTCGGAGAAGTATCTAGCCCAACTTGGACTTCACAAAACGGCAGCAAACTTGGCCCTTGTTCTTATTCAGGATATAGTGGAACAGTATTTGAACCCATTGACGAATACAAAGGAGATTTTGCCCGCTCATACTTTTACATGGTTACCTGTTACCATAACATTGTAGCAAACTGGAATACGGATATGCTTGATGGTAGTCAATTTCCGGCATTTGCAGAATGGGCAAAAAATATGCTTTTAGAATGGAGTGAAGAAGACCCTGTAAGCCAAAAAGAAATTGACAGAAATAATACTATTTACAACAACTATCAACACAACAGAAATCCCTTTATCGATCATCCTGAATACGCTAAACAAATTTGGGGTGACGGTTCTGTAAACGTTTCATTTACAAGTTCAGCAATCACATCAGCACAAGCAGGTACGACATATACATATAATATCACTGTTTCGAGCAATCCTGGAGCAACATTTACAATTACGGCATCAACTAAGCCAACATGGTTAACATTAACATCAACAGGAAACGGAACGGCAACATTATCTGGAACTCCAGAAGAATCAAACGTGGGAAGTAATCCTGTAGTTCTAAATGTTACTGACGGAACCTCTAGTGCAACTCAAAACTTCACCATAACAGTAGCATCTTCAATTATTCCATTACAATTTACAAGTACGCCCGTTACTACCGGGCAAGTTGGAACAGAATATAATTATAATGTAGCAGTAACAGGAAATGCCGGAGCAACATTTACAATTACGGCACCCACCAAACCCGATTGGTTAACGCTAACCTCAACGGGTAATGGCACAGCAACACTTTCGGGAATTCCAACAAGTAGCGGAACAAGTAACGTATTATTAACCGCAGGGGACGGAACAAGTACAACAGATCAATCCTTTAGCATTAATATAACTACAGCAACTACAGGTAGTTGGGCTACTGAGACATTCGAAAATATGCCAGCAAATGCATCTTCATATTCAAGCATAAGTTGGGCTGGAGATAACAAAATAAATTGGACTGCAACATATGCGCGAACAGACCAGACCATTAACACCAGAGCTATTTGCTTAAAAGACATAACAAGTTCTTTACCATACGTACAATCTCAAACCATAACAGGAGGCTGTACTCAAATTAGATTTAAACACCAACAAAAATTTAGTGGAAGTGGTGGAATTATCACTCTATACGTTAATAACACAGAGATTGGTACTGCAAATGTTTCGACAACCGAGGAAACTTCAAGTTTTTCATTGAATGCTACAGGCGATTTTGTAATAAAATTAGTAAGTAACGGAGCAGCAAGAATCGCCATTGATGATTTAGAATGGATTCAGCCCGAATCAACACCAAATGAACTTCCAAATATATCATCGGTGAACCTAGTTCCAACAAATCCAACAATAGGACAATCTATAACAATTTCAGCAAATGTTACAGATACAGATGGAACTATTCAAAATGTGATATTAGGCTGGGGAACAACCGAAGAACCAACAGATTTCTCCACAACAATGACAGCAAGCGGAGATGTTTATTCAGCAACGATTCCTGCACAATCTCAAATTGGTACGCTTTATTTCAAAATATCTGCAACAGACAATACGGGAGATGTTTCATTCTCACATCATTCAATAACAATAACAGAGAACCAAGCACCTACAATAGCCAATATCAGTCAAAATCCAGAAAATCCAACATCAACAAGCGATGTAGTAATAAGTGCAATCATTACTGATGCAGAAGGTCGTTTATCTTCTGCCATTTTATACTGGGGACTAGAAGAAAGTAACCTTAGTAATCAAATAACAATGGACGCCTCTTCATCAACATGTACCGCAACCATCCCTGCACAAGTCGGTGATCAAACAGTATATTATAAAATTATTGCAAAGGATGCAGAAAATAATGAGACGCAAAGCAACATTCTTAATTATACTGTTGAAAACAGTACTGGAAACATACTTCCAGTAATTTCGACAATAGTGGTTAATCCAGCAAGCCCTGTCACTGGTCAGGCTATTACAATTTCTGCCAATATAACAGACGCCGATGGAACTGTTGTTAAAGTTCTTCTAAATTGGGGAACAAGCATAGATGCTGTTGACTCAAACTTAGAAATGACTGTAAGCGAAAATACTTACTCAGCAACAATACCTGCTCAAAATACTCACGGAACATTATACTACAAAATAGAAGCCATTGACAATTCAAACGATACAGCAAAATACAACAACAGTATTGTTATTGATGTAAATGAATTACCAACAATTTCGAGTATTGTCACTTCTCCATCATCACCAATGTTCATCGATAACGTAGTTATTTCGGCTCAAGTTATAGATGTTGAGAATCGATTAGGTGATGTAAAACTGTACTGGGGATTAACCGAATCTAGTTTGACAAACGAAATTACCATGACAAATACAGCCTCAACATTCTCGGCAACAATTCCAGCCCAAGCTGCCAGTCAAACGGTTTACTTCAAAATTACAGCGGTAGACCAAGAGAATAATCAAGGCCAAAGCGAAATTTTAAACTACTCTGTCTTGTCAAACAAAGCACCGACAATTTCGAACATTACAGTCAACCCAACAAACCCAACATTCTCAGACAATGTAACCGTTTCTGCTAATGTTGCAGATCCAGAAGGACATTTGGGGGATGTAAAACTGTACTGGGGATTAAACGAGGCTAATTTGACAAACGAGATTAGCATGACAAACTCGGCTTCAATGTTCTCCGCAACAATTCCAACACAAGCAGCCAATCAAACTGTTTACTTTAGAATTACGGCAGTTGACCAGGAGAGCAACCTAAACCAAAGTGAAGTTTTAAACTACTCTGTCATAGCAAACGAAGCTCCGACAATTTCGAACATTACAGTCAACCCAATAAGTCCAACGGACTCAGACAACGTAACTGTTTCTGCTAATGTTGCAGATCCAGAAGGACATTTGGGGGATGTAAAACTGTACTGGGGATTAAACGAGGCTACTTTGGCAAACGAGATTAGCATGACAAACTCGGCTTCAATGTTCTCCGCGACAATTCCAGCACAAGCAGCCAATCAAACTGTTTACTTTAGAATTAAAGCAATAGATCTGGAGAATAACCAAAGTCAAAGCAACATCTTAAACTATTCTGTTATAATAAACAACGAAATACCAATTATTAATTCTATTTCTATAATACCCAACAATCCTGTTACTGGACAATCAATTGTAATTTCTGCAAATATTACAGATAATGATGGTAACATAGTAAAAACATTATTGAATTGGGGTTCAACATCAGAGGCTGATGAAAATTCTGTGGAGATGAGTGCTAGTGGCAATACATATTCAACAACAATCCCAGCTCAATCTCAGGCAAAAACATTATACTACAAAATTTCCGCAATAGATAATGGTGAGGATACAGCCTACTATTCTAATTCAATTGTAATAGCAATAAACCAATTACCCATTATTAACAATTTATCTCAAAGTCCTGAAAATCCAACATCCACCGATAATGTTAATATCGCAGTACAAGTTTCTGATCCTGAAGGACGATTGGGTACTGTACTAATTCAATGGGGTTATACCAATACCTCTATGAATTATCAGGTTACAATGACAAATTCATCTTCATCGGCATATACCGGAATCATACCCCTTCAAACCACAGCAACAACTGTTTACTATAGAATTAAAGCATACGATCAGGAGGGAAATCAGGCTTATAGTAATATCATAAATTATACGGTTAGCCCATCCTCAGGAATAGATGACGTCTCTACGAAATCTATTAGAATGTATCCAAATCCTTTCAATGATTATTTAAATATTAAAACAGATAATTCTGGAACTACAACTGTTTCTATTACAAATATCATTGGAACTGCAATTTCTCAATTCAACTTTAACGAAGATAATTATCGCCTAAATACTAATAACTTGAAATCGGGTATTTATATAATTAAAGTAATACATAATGGAAAAACAACTGTTTTTAGAGCAGTTAAGCGCTAATATTTTAAATTAAGAGAAAGAAGCCCCTTTGGGGGCTTTTTTTATGCAACTCATCCTAAATATTTTTTGAACTAAAACAACAAACGATTGAAATAAGGATATATTAAAAAACAACTCAGGTAATAAGAAAAATCAGCATTTTAGACTTACTAAAATCATATGTTTATACAATTAGAATTTGTAGTATTGCAAAATATTTAATTCATAAATTGGGTAAATTTTTTTTGTTGCAAAAAAACACAGTACTAAGGAGAATGGGTAAGTTAAAACACAGAAAATTATGGAACCAAAGTACAACTATCACACTACAAATAGTGTAGCATCTAAAAGGCAAAAAGATGTAATTCGTTACATTAATATGAAACTTGCATCAATGGGGCAACCCATTTACGAAGGAATGGCATTAACCGAAGAAGATGGCCTAACCGAGCAAGAATTTGTTAACCTTGCCGAAAGTCTACTAAACAATTATCGAGAAAAAATGCGTCTGCTTTCGAACAACATCATCAATCCTGCAGATAAGCGAATTCAAGACTTTATAAACAAATACTTTCAGGACATTGAGTTTGAAAAAAGCCTTAAAATTCCCTTCGACTCATTTGTATTAGACAAACCTGGTCTAGGACGCGAAGTAAGCCTTCCGCCAGATAAAAATGAACACATCACCGATTACATTAAATCGTACAGAATCCGGCAGGGAATTCTGCACAATCCAATAAACGATCGAAGAACTACAAAGGGATCTTTCCACGTAGTTAAAGGAGGTCTTCCTGTTCCTCCGGACAAAAAAGCAACACCAAAACTTGTATTTGCTCACCTGTTACACGCCGCATTAAATCCTCCTACAGAATTCTTGGAACTACCATTTACGGCATCACAGGAAAAGAAAGCAAGAGTATTCACATCGATGCTGCTTAGACCAGCCGTTAGTCCAGAGATAGAAGGCGTTTCAACAAAAAAATCATTAGAAATTCGTTTTTTTGCGCCTGGTGCATTTGTGAGCAATCTGGATTTTGTTGAATCGATATTCGGTAACGCAGGTGACCCTTATCTGTATAAGAACGATGCAGGATTGGATCCAGAGCATTGGACTGGCCATACAGGTTGTATAATTCTTGCGCCACATCTTACTAAGCTTAACAAAAAAGATATCGGACTTCCGAATTGGGAAGATGCCACTGAGCGCATGCGCAAGGATGGTATGTGCTGGAAAAACGAAGATGAACTTTACAACGAAGGGCAACCGTTCAAAATAACCTGTCGTGACGATAGCGGAATTGCCATTACTCTTATTGCCGACAACTACTTTGGCTATAGCAAAAAGGAGATAAAAACCCAAATAAGCTACGCTGCCAATCTATACGGAAATGTCGAAGAAGAACACTCTGGTGGCGCATTGGTTTTTGCAAGGCGAAACCTTGGTAACGAATTCTCAGCAAAACGATTACTAAGTAAATTCCCCAACGCATACAGTTTCGAAGACATAAAAAAACAGTATGGCGATTTAATGGATATTCAGCCGCAGAACTATGGCATCGATAAAAATTTCCCTGAAGTAATTTACATTCCTGAAAATGCTGAGATAGACCTTTACAAAAGTTCCATCACTTGGAATTACAAAGGGAAAGAGCAAAAAATAAAATTACTACGAAACTATAGTTACGTTCTTCCAAGTGGCCACAAAGTCCACATGGAAAAACATCCGTTTGCACCCGATTGGCGTTTAGTTGTTACACAGGCCGAAGGAAGCTTTCTTCATAAACCATGTACGGTATCAGGAGGTGGAAAATCGGAAATCTCTAAATCATTACTAAATGCAATTATTTACGGAACATTTTTTATTGATGACATTGAGAACGACTTTGCAAAAGCCGACGAAATTTTAAACTATAACTATAGCAACAGGTGGAAAGATAAGAAAAACAACAAGGATGAAGGACGAAATATTCTCAGTCCAGAACGTACGCTGGGCTCTGTAATCAAAATGTTAACTC
Source organism: Bacteroidales bacterium (assembly GCA_050180705.1). Classification (GTDB taxonomy): domain Bacteria; phylum Bacteroidota; class Bacteroidia; order Bacteroidales; family Tenuifilaceae; genus SB25. Next base: position 93,010 of record JBFXDX010000009.1, read on the forward strand.
CTTACGAAGGTTATACCGATGAGTTTAATGCTTTCCTTAATTCCATTCCCGATCATATAAAGGCTTTAGTTTTTCTTATTAAACGAATTAGCCAAACGGAGAAGGCAACTAATAACTGGCGAAATTATTTCACTATTGACACAGTAAATGGCCGTAAGGGACACTGCTTAATGTTCAACAACCGGAAGATTATAACTTCTTACTTAAGAGTAGGATTTGCAAATGACAACTCCTGGTTTGTTCACTCTCTACGACCCGATTTTATTGCAGCTGCAAAAGTTCAGATGGAGGATGATATTTCGGCAACCATAACATTGCCAGCCTCTAATATCCCATATCTAAAACCTGGCACAGAGAACAAGAGCGTTAAACTTGTCGAAAACTGTGAATACCTATTCTTTCAACGCCCCGACGAGGCAATTAATCGCGGTTACGACAAGCAAGCCGAATCGGATCTCTCGAAAATGAATAACTTCACATCGAATTACGAGCCTCTTAGCGCAAAGGACGGTGAAGAAATTATTAAGGACGCAATAAGTTTCGACAAGTACACCTACCCAATTAAGCAATTAATAGAAAAAGGTGCGGCAGACAAAAGCGGTCTTTACTTTATCACACCAGCTCATCCGCGCAAACTCGACGATGGTACAAGATCGAAAAATCCTCGCTACCTTCAGATTAATCCCGATTTATCAAACCCAATTGATGGGTATCTAGCTAAGGTGGGAGCGCGTTTTGCTAGGAAAATACCCATGCAACAGGCTGTTAACTTTGCCATTACCGATGTTCTTCCTGGTCGTAGAAATAACCCTCCTGAGAAAGAGACGGGAATTAGGCCTTTATGCGTTTATAGTCCAATACATTATCAAGAGCTACCTGAACTATTCATGGATTTCATTTGTAGCTTAACAGGTAAATCACCATCAACTACTGGTGCAGGATCTGAAGGTGCGCTAACCAAAGGGCCGTTTAACATGTTAGTTGCCACTAGCGACTTAAACAATGCTTTACTCTCCTATATTCTTACCGAGTATAATTGCTTTACAACAGCGGCTGGGCATGTTGGACCAAAGCGCAGATTCGACCATGACGTAAGTATCCTTATCCCAGAAATATGGTGTCGTCTCGATAATCAAGAAAAAAATCCCCAGAGACTTATTGAAGAAGGTTCTCTAGAAAAAATTGAAGACTTTGAGTATAATGGAGAAACAATACTAGCCAGCCGTCTGGGATATCGTATCACAAAAACATTCGTATTCAAATATTTTGGACGAATCTTCGAGGAACCAATTGGTGTGCTTAGCGATGAAGTTCTAAAACCTGAAAATCAAAGCCTTGAAGACTTTGTTGATGGCATTAAAAACATTTGCGAGGCACAACAAAAATCAGCACTTATGTACTTCGAGGATAGTAGCATAAATGCAGCCATTCCTCCGCTACAGGTACTTCTAAATATTATGGCCTACGGACATTACAATGGGAAAAATATTACAGATCCAGAACTTCGTAAAATGTTTACCCGCGAGTATGTTATTAATAGTGACTGGTACAAGAATAGGTTGAAACTCAAACAGCAAAAGGATATTGAATTGTGGCAAAGGCATGTTACATATCTTGAAGCATTTATTCATGACGAGGTAAACCTAGAAATAGTCAAAGCCCAAGGCCTTGAGAAAAGATTAGATGCAGCCAAGATAAAAGTTACAGAGGTTGAGTCTGAAAAATACTTAGAATCTTTAGTAGGAACAATTGGTGCCGATCCTTTATTTAAAAATTAGAATCGATTTAGATCATAAAAAACGCCTGAGGTAATCTCAGGCGTTTTCTTTATAATTTACTGGTCATCTCAAACACCAATTCCCCTCCGTCCATTAAATCATAATGCTTTAGTTGATTGTTTAAAATTGGCTTTCCGTTAAGCAAAATTCTTTTAACGTAAATATTTTTAGGAGATTGATTTTTTGCCAAAATCCTCAACGATTTGCCATTCTCAAAATTCAATGTGGCAGATTTTACCATAGGACTTCCCGTTGAGTAAAAATCCGATGCGGGTGCAACGGGGTAAAATCCTAATGAACTGAATATGTACCAGGCGCTCATTTGTCCACAATCGTCGTTACCGCCAAGCCCATCGGCCTTTGGTTTGTACATCATCTCGCAGATCATTCGAACGGTTTGCTGGGTTTTCCAAGGCTTATCGGTCCAGTTATAGAGATACGCCACGTGGTGCGATGGCTCATTTCCATGAACGTAATTACCTATTAGTCCATCGCGAGTAATGTCCTCGGTGCTCTCAAAATACTTGTCGGGCAGGTGCATTGTAAAAAGGGAATCGAGATAAATCCCAAACCTTTTTTTACCGCCATACAGTTCAACCAACGCTTCAGGATTATGCGGAACGTACAAACTGTAATTCCAAGAATTTCCCTCAATAAAACCCTGTCCATGAGTGCTCAAAACATCGAAATCTAACTTAAATATTCCATTGGAAAGTCGTGGACGGCTAAATTCAATTGACTTATCAAAAACATTGGAATAATACGATGAGCGCTTGCTGAACTCATCGTAAACATCCATTCTATTTAACTTTTTGGCTAGTTGCGCTATGCACCAATCGTCGTACGCATATTCTAACGTTTTGGAAACAGAACTACCCGATTTATCCTCGGGAACATAGCCCAACTTCATATATTCATACAGACCCTCGTACCAACCATTTTTTGCACTACGAACCGAAGCGTCAAGGGCAAGGTTTAAGTCGAAGTTATCGTTACCCTTTATAGCCGCATCGGCAATAACCGATACGGAATGGTAACCAATCATACACCAGTTCTCGTTGGCGTAGTGCGACCAAATGGGCAGCATAGAGTGTGCGCTTTGGCTGTAGTGAGCCAGCATCGATTTAATCATACTAACATTTCGGCTGGGTTGAATAATATTGAATAGCGGATGTAAAGCACGATAGGTATCCCAAAGCGAGAAGGTTGTGTAATTATCGAAGTCGGAAGCCGTATGGATATTTTGGTCCAAACCACGATACTTTTTATCAGTATCCATATAGATAGTTGGTCCTAAATACGTGTGATAAAGCGAAGTATAGAAGTTGATTTTATCGTCGTTGGTTAGTGTTTCCACATCAATTTTACCCAGTTCGTTATTCCATTGCTGTTGACCCTGAAGTTTAATTGCATCGAAATTGTTGAGCGGTGTTTCGGCTAGCATATTGGCCAAAGCACCACTGGTGCTAACAGGTGATATGGCCACCTTAAGCATAATCTTCTCCCCCTCATTGGTAGCAAAATCGAAATGGCAACGAATTTGTCGGCCTGCATTCTCGGGGAAGTTGCTATTTTGGTTGAACTTCCTCCAGAATCCCTTGTAAACCAAAGTTTCTCCATTTACAATTCCATAGGTTTTGAAAGGCTTGGAAAATGCAATGGCAAAGTAAACGGTGCGGGTTCTTGCCCAACCGTGTGTTTGGCGATACCCAGTAATCAAAGTATCGTTCTCAACACGTACAAACGTCCAAACATTCTTATCGGGGTAGTTATAAATTCCGTGAATTAAATCGAGGATGATATGCGCCGAATCGGATTTTGGGAATGTGTACTGATGCACACCAACCCTTGCAGTGGTGGTAAGTTCTGCATTGATATTGTAATCGAGCAGATTAACTTGATAGTAATTTGGCTCAGCAAATTCCTGCTTATGCGAAAATTTAGAGCGATAGCCTGAACTTGGGTTTGATGCAGTACCCGGGTTCAACTGTAACTTACCAACTGTAGGCATTATAAGAATATCACCTAAATCGGAATGACCTGTACCGCTAAAGTGTGTATGGCTGAAACCAACAATGGTACTATCGGTGTACTGATAACCTGCACAATACTTATAAGTATCTGGATTGTACTTGCCATTTGAAGCATAGGGAATTGTATCGGTATCGGGACTTAGTTGAACAGCCCCGAACGGAACCGTTGCTCCAGGAAAGGTGTGACCCATACGCTCAGTTCCAATAAATGGATTTACCCATTGGATGTAATTTTTAGTGATTTGCGAATGGCTAACTAAACTAAGAAACAGAAAAACGATGGTTAAATTTAAGTACTTCATATTGTTTGGAGTTTTGACTTTATGACTATTAGGCTGTAGGTGTTGTATTCTTTCACTATCAACGAACAACAAACAACCATCAACTATCCCGGAGAACCAAAAACCCAATCTCATTGGGATGATCCTGTATTAAATACTTTTTATCGACCTTAATCAACTTGAAGAGTACCATAATATCGCCACCTGCTGCTCCAATAAAGAATATCCCAAGCAACAGCAGCCAGCCAAAGCCAAATATCAGAGCAACTATCACCGGAAATATTCCCAAAACCAAACCCGGCATTATTCCCCCCAGCAAGTAATGGTTACGCCCTAGAGGTTCTCTGCAGTGACAGTATGGTGTTAATAGTGTCCATTTAATTCCAAAACTTATTGATTTAAATCGATTTTTTGCAAACAATGCCCAAGTAATACCGTGTAACCCTTCGTGCAGAATAATTCCTAGTATGAAAATCGGAAATAGCAGTGGCATGTGGGTTTTTAAAAAATTGAATCCTTCTATAAACGATTGTCCTCCCCAAATAATGATATACGGAACAATGCATATAATTGCTAAAGGCAATAGCATTGCCATTGCAATTATGTTTGCGTTTACAACCGAGATAATCTCCTCCTTTATTACGGTCAATTCTCCTGTAACATTTTCTTCATCTAGCATCATACTAAATTTGATTTATATTTTTCGCGCTCGTCTTACGACAAATTAATCGTTCTATTTGCATACGTTTTATATAAGCACTCAAAAAAGGTCATTAAAATAACAATTGAACATTTTAATATTGATAAAATGTGTTGAAAGGTATATAAAATAACTAATTGATAATTATGATTTTAATCATTTAGATTGTTTATTATATTGGTTTTGAATTAATTTTGTAATTTCTATTAATTGCCAAAATTTACTGTTTGTAGATTTTTCTGTAATTATAAATTATACTTTTATATAAATTTACGTATGAGTAAAATAGAGTATCTAGAAAAAGATAACAATAAGAATTAAAGCAAAATAAAACATAATCGATACCTTATGAGCAGGAAAATTATTACAATCATCGCGATTCTATTCTCACTTGGACTAATACTTTCGAGTTGTACCGACTCAGAGGATAAGTACACCAACAACAAGTCATTCAGTTACGATGGTACAAGTTACGCCTTATCAAAAGGAGCAATAATAAAATATGTATCGGCTGAGAAGTCTGGTCCTTTTAAGTTGGATTTGTGTTTAGCATCCACAGGCATAAACTTCGATTCCTTAACAGGAACTGGCGATTTTATCTATTTGGAAATGTACTCAACTTTAAGTACAGCTCTGACCAGTGGAGATTACTTCTATGCAGAAACGGGCGAAACATTTACTTTTGATAGTGCTAAAATTTATATCAACTATAACTTAACAACAAAAGAGGGCACTGAAATTAAAATTGTTGATGGTACTGTTACCATTAGCAACACTGGGAACTCATACGAAATATCGTTAACCTGTAAAGATGCTGATGGTAAAGAAATTTCTGGAGAATATACTGGAGCCTTACAGTTCTACACAAAAACCGCCGAAGAAATTCACAACTTTTTCTCTTTCCTCGATACTGAATATGAACTGAATAAAGGTTTGATTGTATATAATGGAGAAAATAACGATGGCGCATATAAACTTGATCTTTATCTAGCATCATCTAGTATAAATTTTGATTCTTTCACGGGTACAGGAAACTTCATTTATTTTGAGATTATATCTAATTCAAGATCTGGAATAGCAAGTGGCAATTATAATTATGATTATTCAGAAGAAGTTTTCACATTTGACTATGCTACGGCCTACATTGATTATGATATAGAATCGGAAAATGGTACGGAAATAGATGTAGAAAATGGTACTGTTACCATAGTAAGAAATGGTAGCTATTATAATATCACCATCGATTGCGAAAATGCCGATGGAGAAAAAATCACAGGAGAATACACTGGAACAATACAATTCAAAGAAAACCTTGATGAAGATAAAAATTTCTTTGTATATCTCGATAAAGAATACGAATTAGACCAAGGCTTATTGGTTTACTCCGGAGATACAACATCTCCAGATGCCTATAGACTTGATTTATATTTAGCTACTTCTGGAATTGATCTTCAATCGTCTACAGGAACTGGGAGTTATATTCATTTTCGAACAATATCAAGTTCTAGCACAGAACTACCAAGTGGCACTTACAACTTTGATAATACTCGCAATACGTTCACCTTCGACACAGCAACCATTTATATAGATTATGATATAGAATCGGAGAATGGTTCTAAAACGGCCATTACCAGTGGAAGCCTCACCGTAACACTAGATGAAGACACTGGGTATACTATTACTATTGATTGCGAAGATGAAAATGGTCAAAAAATCGCTGGAAGATACTCTGGATATATACATTACATTGGAAATACTAATGTAAAGAATTCTTTTTCTTATCTTGGAAATGAATACGAATTAAGCCAAAGTTTTGTTGAATACTATGGAGAAAACTGGGATGGAACTTACCAATTGGATTTATATATGGCATCATCCGGTATAAACTACGTAGAAGCAACGGGATCTGGCAACATTTTATACTTTAGCCTTTATACATCTCAAGCTAATTCAATATCCAGCGGTCAATATATTTACGATTATTGGGCTGAAACAAAATTCACATTCGATTACGGAGATGTGTACATAAACTATAACATAGATAATGAAGAGGGAACCAAAATTCCCATCTCGAATGGATCTGTTACCGTTGCAATCATTAATAATATTTACTCTATTACAATTGATTGTAAAGATGAAAGTGAAAATTCAATAACAGGGTCATATACTGGAGAAATAAACTTCTATAATTTGAAAAAATCGGCAAACCTACTCAGATTAAAAAAATAACCTCAATTTATAAATAAAAAAGAGCAAGAAAATCTTGCTCTTTTTTATTTATCTGAACTACCTATCTTTGCAAAATCGAAAAATACAAGAAAAAATGATTAATCGTTCAGAGATAGAGGTAATGGCCCCTGCTGGTAACTTTGAGTCGCTAATGGCAGCCATTCAGGGAGGTGCAAATTCGGTTTATTTTGGTGTTGGCCATCTCAACATGAGGGCAAAATCAACGGTTAACTTTACGGCTGACGACCTTGTCGAAATTGTAAGAATATGTTCGGAACACAACGTAAATACTTATCTAACTGTTAACACCGTTCTTTATGACCACGACATAGAGCCAATGCACAAAATTATTGATGCTGCAGCAAAAACAGGTATCACTGCAATTATTGCCTCAGATCAAGCAGCAATGCTTTATGCCCTCGAAAAAGGAGTAGAGGTTCACCTATCTACTCAACTAAATATAAGCAATACTCAAGCATTACAGTTCTACTCGCAATGGGCCGATGTAGTTGTTCTTGCCAGAGAACTATCAATGGATCAGGTTAAGGTTATTGCTCAGAATATTGAAAAGTATAATATTAAAGGTCCATCTGGAAAACGAATAAAAATAGAGATGTTTGCCCATGGTGCCTTATGTATGGCTATATCGGGCAAATGCTACTTAAGTTTACACGAGGCAAATGCTTCGGCAAATAGAGGTGCTTGTATTCAAATATGCCGACGCTCCTATACTGTTACCGATAACGAAACAGGTGCTCAACTTGAAATTGACAACGAGTACATAATGTCACCCAAGGATTTATGCACAATCAACTTTTTGGATAAAGTAATTGGTGCCGGTGTTCGTGTACTAAAAATTGAAGGTCGCGCTCGTTCGGCTGAGTATGTAAAAACAGTTGTGAAATGCTACGATGAAGCAGTAAATTCAATTGTTGATGGAACATACAATCAACAAAAGATCGATAACTGGATGGAGCGCCTCTCATCAGTTTTCAATCGCGGTTTCTGGGATGGTTATTACTTAGGCAAAAAACTCGGCGAATGGAGCAATGTGTACGGCAGCAAAGCAACCGAGAAAAAGCAATATGTTGGAAAAATTACCAATTACTTTTCTAACCTTGGCGTTGCTGAAGTTTTGGTGGAGGCATCGGAACTTTACATTAACGATAAAATTTTAATTCTTGGGCCTACCACTGGCGTTATTGAGGACAATGTTCGAGAAATTCAAGTTGATGAAAAACCTGCAGAATTCTCGCCTAAAGGAATAAAGTGCTCAATTCCTGTCAAGGAAAAGGTTCGCCGTTCCGATAAACTTTATAGGATTATCAAGGCAGAATAAGCGAAAACTAAGGAAATATTGGGAATTTAATAAAAGTAAAACTTTCCCCAACAACTATCAATCATTAACCATTAACTAAAAAGTATATATTTGTATAACTAAAATCATAAGCGATATGACTTTCAGCGAACTTTGTAATAAAATTTTTTGGGACTGCACAACCCACTATCACACAATGGACAATGTTGATGCAACTCCTTCAATTCCTTATAATCAAGGAACTATTGAATTTTCACTCTTCACAAAAAACTGGATCGATGCAGTTCAGTGGCATTTAGAGGATATTATTCGCGATCCTAATATCAACCCCGTTGATGCACTTGCTCTAAAACGTAGAATTGATGCTTCGAATCAGGATCGTACCGATTTGGTTGAAATGATTGATAGCTACTTCCTCGAAAAATACAATGCTGTAAAACCACTTGCCAACGCAACAATTAATACCGAAAGTCCGGCTTGGGCTGTGGATCGTCTTTCAATTCTTGCACTAAAGATTTACCATATGCAGCAGGAGGTTGACCGTACTGATGTTTCGAAAGATCACCTCGAAAAATGCCAAACCAAACTCAACATTTTGCTTGAGCAGAGAAAGGATCTTTCCTCGGCTATCGATCAACTTTTAAGTGATATTGAATCTGGTAAAAAATATATGAAGGTTTACAAGCAGATGAAGATGTATAACGATCCAGCTTTAAACCCTGTACTCTATGCCCAGCAAAACAAAAAATAGCACACCTCGAAAGATTCTAGCAATTCGCCTAAGTGCAATTGGCGATGTTGCTATGACCGTGCCGTCTATTTGGTCGATCACTCAGAATAATCCAGATGTTCAGGTGACATTGGTATCGCAAGGATTTGCTCGTAATATTGTTGATCAAATACCAGGAGTTCTCTTTTTTGAAGCCGATACAAAAAATAGGCACAAGGGATTTATAGGATTAATTCGTCTATTTAACGATCTGAAAAGACTTGATAATTTCGATGCAGTGGCTGACTTACACGATGTTATCCGCAGTAAATTCATCAGGGAATTATTCCAACTAAAGGGTGTTCGGGTTGTAAAAATTGACAAGGGGCGCAACGAAAAAAAAGCACTATGTCGATTGAAAAATAAAAATTTGGTTGAATTAAAGTCGACATTTGAGCGATATGCAGATGTCTTCCAAAAACTCAATCTAAAGGTTGACGATAGTTTTGACTACTTCTTCCGCGAGGCTCGATTATCTAAAGAGATTTCTATTCATCTTGGCTATAAAGAAGGTAACTGGATTGGAATTGCTCCTTTTGCCAAGCATAAAGGAAAGATTTATCCTTTAGATCAAATGGAAATAGTTATTGCCAAACTATCAATGAATAAACTCAACAAAATAATTCTTATAGGAGGCGGTGGCGAAGAGAAAACCATACTCGAAAGTTGGGCAAAAAAATATCCAAATACAATATCAATTGCACGTAAATATAGTATTACAGATGAATTAAATATAATATCGAATCTTAATGTTTTAGTTTGCATGGATTCAGCCAATATGCACTTTGCATCGCTGGTAAACACACCTGTAATTAGTATTTGGGGCGCAACACACCCATTTGCCGGTTTTTATGGATGGAAGCAAAATCAAGAAAATGCCATTCAAATGGATTTAAATTGTCGGCCATGTTCGGTTTATGGCAATAAACCTTGTTTCAGAAAAGATTATGCTTGCCTAACTAGAATCACACCCGAAACGGTTATCAACAAAATAAACACACTGTTGGGTCAACACATAAATTGATGGCGAATACAACGCAAAAAAGTATCACAATCTACCGCAACCGATGTATTGGTTGCGGTTATTGTTTATCAGAATCGCACAACTTCCTACAAATTTCTCCACACGATGGAAAAATAATTCCAAACAATTATCTCGAAAAACCTAATCAAGTTATCAAAGTAATATTGCCAATTGAATTGACTGATAGCATAATTGAATCCTGCCAAGCCTGTCCATCAAATGTGTTTAAATTTTAATACTGGCCATAAAGCCAAACACATTATCAAGACAAATTGTTGTTAATTGGTAAAACTTTACGCATGAGAATATTTGCCTAAATTTGCAACAACAATAAATATCAAAACTATGACATACATTACAAAAGAAAAACTATTCAGCAAAGAATGGTTCAAAGCCTATGCACTTATTACACTCGGTGCATTTATTCTAGCTGCAGGGTTTGTACTTTTTGTAGACCCACATAAAATTGCCCCAGGAGGAGTATACGGCATTGGAATTATTGTTCACTACATAACAAAAGGAATGTTCAGTTGGGCTCCCGATGGATTGCCCATCGGCACCATCGGACTTCTTCTAAATATTCCACTTACACTTCTTGGAATTAAGATCCTAGGTCCAAAGTTTGGCGTTAAAACTGTAATCGGCTTTGTGCTATCATCAATTTTTATTGATGTTCAGCACCTGCTTTTTGGATACGAAGCGTTAGTGGACGATATGCTTCTTTCATCAATCTTTGGCGGTGTACTAATTGGCTTTGGATTGGGGCTAATCTTTAAATCGAAAGCAACCAGCGGAGGCTCCGATATTATTGCAATGATATTCGCAAAATATACCCGCCTACCCTTGGGTCAACTTATGATTTACGTTGACTCTACAATTGTTCTTTTCGCTTTAGTTGCTTTTCACGACTGGAAAATACCGCTATACTCCTGGGTTGTAATATATGTAACCGGTAAGGTTATCGATATGACAATTCAAGGCGTTAGTTACGATAAAGCACTCTTTATTATTACAGACAAATACGATGAGGTTCGAGAAAAAATTATCAATGACATCGAGCGAGGCGGAACAATGATCAATGTTAAAGGGATGTACAGCGGCCATGATAAAAAAATGATTTTCACGAATGTTTCGCGCCGTGAGGTGTATATGCTTAAAGATTTTATCCATAGCATAGACCCCAATGCATTCATAACGGTTATTGATGCCAATGAGATTTTAGGAAATGGCTTCAAGTCGATTCAAGAATCACTTTAAACTGAAAGCATATTAATACTAAGCCCTAGAATAAGTCTAGGGCTTTTTTACAGACTTTAATAGTTTGTATAATCGCAGAAACTACAATTAGTTTATTTTTGTAAATAGATAATTTTAAAATGGAAACAGGATTAGTGTTAAAAACAACAGGAAGTCATTATCGGATTAAAATATCCAATGGCGATATTGTTGATTGTACTATACGCGGAAAACTTCGATTAAAGGGCGTTAAAACTACAAATCCTGTAACCGTAGGGGATCTTGTTCAAATAGAACTAAACGATCAATTTTCGGGGGTAATAGTCGCGGTAAACGACAGAAAGAACTACATCATTAGAAAGTCAACTAATCTTTCCCGCGAATCGCACATTATAGCAGCAAATCTCGATCAGGCAATTCTGGTTATTACCATTGAGTTTCCCGAAACCCAATTAGGTTTCATCGACCGATACCTAGTAACCGCAGAAGCATACTCAATTCCTGCCGTTTTGGTATTTAACAAGGTCGATCTGCTAAATGACGCTAGTATTGATAAGTTAAACCAGTATATTTCCATTTACGAATCGATTGGATACAAATGCCTTATTGTATCGGCACAAACGGGTTATAATATGAATCTATTCAAGGAACTCGTTCAGAATAAAACAAGTTTAATCTCAGGCAACTCCGGCGTAGGAAAATCAACACTGGTGAATATTGTAGAGCCAACATTAAGACTAAGAACCGATATTATTTCATCGGCACATTTAACAGGCAAGCACACCACTACTTTTAGCGAAATGTTTGAGTTAAGTTTTGGTGGTTACATAATTGATACACCTGGAATTAAAGGTTTTGGCTTGATTGACATCGCAAAGGATGAACTTTACCATTTCTTCCCCGAAATCTTTAACCTTTCGTCATCGTGTAAATACTATAACTGTACGCACGTTCACGAACCTGGTTGCGCTGTCATTGAAGCAGTAAAAGCAGGAGAAATAAGTCCTTCGCGATATTTAAATTATCTAAGCATTTACGAAGACGAAAACGAAAAGTACCGATAGTTCATTTTACCGTATGATGGTATCTGTGTCTAATATTAAATATCATAAAAATGAAAGCACACGAAATTGACTATAAAATAATTGGTGAATCTATTCAACTTGTAGAAATAGAACTTGACCCGTCGGAAACTGTTATTGCCGAAGCTGGAGCTATGGTTTATATGGAAGAAGGAATTGCATTTGAAACTAAACTTGGCGATGGCTCGGAACCAAATGCTGGCTTGTTTGGTAAAATATTATCGGCAGGAGCAAGAGCACTTACCGGAGAATCAATTTTTATGACTCATTTCACAAACAGAGGCTATGGTAAACGCAAAGTTGCTTTTTCTGCACCATATCCAGGAACTGTTTTACCAATCGATTTAAATAGCCTAGGTGGAAGACTTATTGTTCAGAAAGATGGCTTCCTCTGCGCAGCTTTAGGAACAAAAGTAACAATGCAGTTTAATAGAAAACTTGGTGCAGGTTTAGTTGGAGGGGAAGGTTTTATACTACAAAGACTTGAAGGCGATGGGCTGGCATTTGTTCATGCAGGGGGAACTGTAATTGAGCGTTATTTAAATAATGAAACACTAAGAATCGACACTGGATGTATTGTTGCCTTTGAGTCCTCTATCGATTTTGATGTGGAAACATCGGGAAGTTTAAAGAGTATGGTATTCGGAGGAGAAGGCCTATTCTTAGCAACATTAAAAGGTACAGGTAGAATTTGGTTGCAGTCTATGCCAATCCGAAAACTTATTCAAGCACTTTCTCCCTATGGAAGAAACTCAGGTAAAGAAAGTCGCTCTATTTTAGGAGGATTCTTAGAAGATTAACAATGGGAGACACCGTCAGCATTGAGGATTTTTTTAAGAAACGACATCATTGCCCCATAATTGATGTCCGTTCTCCTTCGGAATATAATAAAGCACATATTCCGGGCGCAATTAACATTCCTCTTTTCACCGATGATGAAAGAGCATTGGTAGGAACAAAGTATATACAAGAAAGCAGATATAATGCAGTAATTGCAGGCCTTGATGCTGTTGGTCCCAAATTATCCTCATTCGTAAATACAATTCAGAAAATAACAGCAAGCAAAGAGATCCTAGTTTACTGTTGGCGAGGAGGCATGCGCAGCAAAAGCATGACTTGGCTTTTTAATCTTGCAGGATATAAAGCCAAAGCACTTGAAGGTGGATATAAATCGTATCGCAGGAAAGCACAGGAATGTTTCGAATCGCCATTCCGGTTAATTGTGATGGGAGGAATGACTGGCAGTGGAAAAACAGAATTGCTTTTACATCTAAAATCGAAAGGGGAACAGGTTGTAGATCTAGAAGGTCTAGCAAACCACAAAGGTTCTGCATTCGGCTGGATTGGCCAAGAAAAGCAGCCATCTACAGAATTCTTCGAGAATTTGCTTTTTGAAGAACTACTAAAACTCAATCCTCAGAAGTTGACTTGGGTTGAGGATGAAAGTAAAAGCATTGGCACAATTTTTATTCCCCAGTACTTCTACCAGCAAATGATTGTTGCTAAAACAATTTCTATAAATGTTCCTTTTGATGTAAGGTTAAAGCGTTTAGTTGTTGATTATACGAATTGTAATCCTAATGATCTAATTCAATCCGTCAACAGAATAACAAAGCGGCTTGGCTTTGATAAAGCAAAAAAATGTATTGACCTAATTAACCAACAAAAGTTCGAAGAAGCCGTTGCAATTTCTCTGGCATACTACGATAAAACCTACCGTTACGGACTTGAAAATAAAGTCAATAAACCAATAACTATTGACATTACAGAAGATCTAGATAAAAATATAGAGAACCTTCTTACTCAGAAAGTTCTCTTCGAAAATGTTTAATCCCTTTAAATCTTATCTATTAATTGTTCCTGGATTTACACACATCACAGGAATCTTAGAGTTGTTAGCTATAATATACTGTTCTTGCGCACCAAAAACATAATCGGTGAAATCTAAATTTGGAGTAGTCATTATAAGAATTAAATCGGCCTCAATATCAACTGCAAGATTAACTATTTCCTCCTGAAAACTCTTACCCTTGGCTGCATTGTGAATCTCGGAATCTATATTATAGTTTTCCATATGCTTCTTGGCAAAGGCCAAATTGTAATTTATTTTCTTCTGAACTCCAGAGTCGAAAGCATTAGGAATTATAATATGAATTTTGGTGTTATACTGTGATGCCACCTGAATGGCCCATTGAATCTTTTCCTTTTCCTCGTCGCGAAAATCAATTGGCATAACCATATGCTCAAAAACGTTCTGATGAGAAGGTTCATCCTGAACAACCAAAAAAGGAATCTCTGAACCTGCAATAACCTTAAGAGCCCAACTGCCAGTTAATTTCTGAACACCCTTTATTCCATGCGTTCCCATTATAACCATGCTTGCCTGTATTTCACTAGCATATTCACTGATGGTATCGAAGATATTACCTTCAAGCAATGTGGTTTTTACATCAATACTATATTGTGATTTAATTCTGGATTGCTCATTTTTAAACTTTTCACGAGCATCTTCCTCTGATATTTTTCCTTTAGAAAATATTCCGCCACCTTGCATCACATGCACCAACTCCACCAAATCGCCTTCCTTGAAGAACTTAACAGCATATTTCAAAGCATACTCGGGAATAGGTGTAAAATCCCACGGAATTAAGTATTTAAAAGATTTTGCGTCCATAGTGGTACTTTTAACAGTTAGTCTGGATAAAATTTATATAAATTTAGTAAAGTTTATCAACAAACAATTCTCCCCACCAAATCTTTTTGAATCTCTTATATTAATTATTTCTTTTTAGCAATCTATCAGCAATATCGTATAAAACAACCTTTCTCTCCTTCGACATAGAAATACTTTCTAAAGCATTGATTGCTGAATGAAAATAATCTTTTATCAAATCTTCAACAATAATTTGGACACTTACCTGATAATACATGTCTGTAATCCGACTAATCTTCTCATCACGATTCATAGAAAAATCAGCCATAGTATTACTAAAAATCTCTGCAGATTTTGAATCAAGCAGTTTAAGCGTTTCTATAGTTAAAATGGTTTTTTTATTGGCGACAATATCTCCACCAATTTTCTTTCCAAATGTATTAACATCGCCAAATGTATCAAGCAAATCATCCTGAAGTTGAAATGCCATACCTAAACAACGACCAAATTCACCAATTTTATCTATATCATGTTGGCTGGCACCACCTATAACTGCACCAATTTCCAACGCGCCTTTAAGTAATATTGATGTTTTTAACTCTATCATCTTTAAGTACTCATCCCGGGTAACGTTACTGCGACTCTCAAAGTCCATGTCGTACTGTTGTCCCTCACAAATTCCTAAAGCAAATGAACTAAAAACATTAAGTACTTGTGGTAAGTATTTAGGGCTAACGGTTGCCAACTTCTGATATGCAAGTATAGTCATTGCATCACCCGAAAGAATAGCAATATTATTATCCCATTTCTGATGGACAGTCTCCTGTCCTCGCCTAATGCTGGCATTATCCATAATATCATCGTGTACCAAAGTGAAGTTATGGAAAATCTCAACTGCAACAGATGGATTTATGGCAAGTTCTATATCATCTGAAAAAACATTACATCCAGCCAAAACCAGTATTGGACGAATTCTTTTGCCTCCAATACTAAGAATATAACTAATTGGTTCGTAAAGATTTTTAGGATCGTTTTCGAACTTTAAGTTTAAAAAGGAATTTGCAACTATCTCGTTTAGTTGACTAAAACTATACATACTAGTGTTGTTTTTCTATTTCTGCATCATCCTCAAATCCTGTAGCTATTTCAAGAGAAGGCTCATCCTCTGGCTCTATTTCGGTACAGGACACTCTATCGAATTTCAATAAAACAGAGGGAAGTATAAATAGATTTGCAAGAACAGCGAATAGTAAAGTTAATGCAACCAATAACCCTAACGACTGTGTACCCCCAAATCGAGATGCTGCAAAAACGCCAAATCCAAAGAATAAAACTATCGATGTATAGATCATGCTGATACCTGTCTCACTAATAGCATATATCACAGATTCCTTTGTATTACGATTAGTACGTCGTAATTCCTGACGATACTTGGATAGAAAATGAATGGAATTATCCACAGCAATACCGAATGCAATGCTAAATACAATAACAGTGCTTGGTTTAAGATTTATACCTAAATATCCCATTGCGGCGGCAGTAAGAATTAGCGGAACCATATTTATTCCCACAGCAAACATTACCATCTTCGCCTTACGGAATAACCAGGCTATTGTTAAGGAGATTATTACAATAGCTAGCATTAAACTAGTTACCAAACTGTGAATTAAATAATCGATACCTTTAGAGTAAACAACACTAGCACCAGCAACTAAAACTTTAGGAGATTGCTCTTGAAAAACGGTATCAACATCGGTTTTAATACTGTCGAATAGTTTTGTCATTTTTACAGATCCAACATCGGCAACATTATACATTACCCGAACATATCGGCCAGATGAATCGACCATTTTGGCGAACATATCACTTATTCCAATACTCTTAGGCAAATAAGATAGGATAAATGCTCGTTCGAATGCTCCTGGAAGTTTATATTGCGACTCGTTGCCATTAAAATATGCCTGTCGTGCAAACTTTGAAGCTTCAATAATTGAGAGAGGTTTAGACAACTCTGAATATTTCTTTAATCTCTCCTGAAGAATATCAATTTTTGTAAAAGTTGCGGCACTTAAATATCCATTAGGTTTTTCGGTATCGTAAATTATTTCTAGTGGCATTATGCCAGTAAAATTTTTCTCAAAAAACTTAAGATCTCTATAAACTGGATGATTTCTAGGAATGTCATCAACCATATATCCCTTAGCCTTAATTAGAGAAACACCAACAAGTCCAACAATCACAAAAAGTGCACTTGTCACAAAAACAGTTTTACGTTTATATAGAGTTGTAACAACAATTCTTGAAATAGCTGATTTAAATCCACTATTAGATAAATGCTTAAGATGCCTTTCCTTGGGATTCGGTAAAAAACTAAATATTATTGGTATGGTTATTAATGAGATAAAGAAAATACCGATAACATTTATCGAAGCAATAACACCGAATTCTCTTAATATCTGAGTTTTAGTTACGATAAAAGTTGCAAAACCTGCTGCGGTTGTTAGATTGGTAAGGAAAGTAGCACTACCAATCCTAATAATCACACGATACAACGCCTTAACGCGATTTCCATGATGATAAAACTCGTGATGGAACTTATTAATAAGATAAATACAATTGGGAACTCCAATAATAATCAACAAAGGAGGCACTACACCCGTTAATAGAGTTAAATCGTAACCAAAGAGTGACAGCGATCCAAGTGACCATACAACAGCAATACCAACCACAAACATTGATATCGCCACAATTTTAAACGATCGAAAAAGAATTAAAAGTATCAGAGTGGTAACTATAACGGCCAACGCAACAAACAAGAACATCTCATACTTTATCATCTCACCAACAGTAACCCTTATGTACGGTAAACCCGAATATCTTAACCGGTTATCTGTTTCATTTTCGTAAATTTTACAGGTATCAACAATGTTAGCAATTAATCCAATTCTTTCCTTTTTGGTAATCTTTTCGCGATTTAATGTAACAAGCATTAAATAGGCATGCGTATCGGGATTGTAAAGCATTCCCTTATAAAAAGCCTGAGAACAAAATTCCTTCGAAGAACTGTCAATTTCGACAACAGTTTCGTCAGCATTAAAAATTCGCTTAGGCTCAAATTTCTTGAGAGAATTGTTTTTAACCAAATTAACTGCATCAATTGCAGAAAAAACCTGTTCTACGCCATCAATAGTCAATAGTTTTGCCTCTAACTGACGCCAATATTCAATATGATCATTAGAAAAGAAATTACTATCCTGCAAACCAATAACCATAATATTTTCACCTTTACCAAAAAGACTACTTACTCGATCGTTTATGATAAAAACGCTATCGGTTTGAGGTAATAGTGGCGCCGGTTTATAGGATAATTTTACAAATTGGGCTTCCCATCCCATGAAAGCAGTAACACCCAAAATTATTGCAAGTAACACTACTCTAGCCCTTAGTATTGCCTTTGCTACATTATGAAACATACCTAATCTTCTTTTTTTGAAACTAGCGAATATAGCCCTATTTTGAATGAATCACAATTTTAAAGGCGATCTGGTAAACAATTTATTATGAAAATAGTCCATACAGTTACAATTGTGATGCTTATAAATATTCAACTAAACATTTTATGAAAATTATCGTCGTTACGATCTGTGATATATTTACATAAAAAAATACAATAAATTCAGAAGAAAGAATATCGGGTCTAATTTTAACAATAATTTTTTATTTCTAGTGGATACGTTTAAATTTGCAGCGATCAATAAATTAGCATAAAATTTCTTTATGAGTTACGGCATACTTGACTTTTTAAACCTTTTAGGTTCGCTTGGTTTGTTTTTGTTTGGAATGAAGATGATGAGCGAATCCTTACAAAAGGTTGCTGGGGACAAAATGAGATCCATTCTTTCCT
Source organism: Bacteroidales bacterium (assembly GCA_050180705.1). Lineage (GTDB taxonomy): Bacteria > Bacteroidota > Bacteroidia > Bacteroidales > Tenuifilaceae > SB25. Next base: position 112,017 of record JBFXDX010000009.1, read on the forward strand.
CAATGACATCGAACCGGTTTATGGGAATTCTGACCGGATTATTAGTAACCATGGTGATACAATCCTCATCGGCAACCACAGTTATGGTGGTTAGTTTTGTTAATGCAGGATTACTAACGCTGGTTCAATCTATTGGTGTAATTATGGGAGCCAATATTGGGACAACGGTAACAGCTTGGTTAATCTCACTGCTTGGATTTAAGTTTAGTATTGTCCTTATTGCAATACCGCTAATTGGACTTGGGTTTCCACTTTTGTTTTCGAAAAAAACTTCGTTAAAATCATGGGGTGAATTAGTTGTTGGATTTTCTTTACTTTTCATTGGCCTAGATTTTCTCAAAAATTCTGTACCAAGAATCGATCAAAGTCCTGAACTCTTTTCCTTTCTAACCAATTATGCAAACTTAGGTTACTTATCGGTTCTGATATTCCTTTTGATTGGTACTCTGTTAACCATTGTTATTCAATCATCGAGTGCAACTATGGCACTCACATTGGTAATGTGCAGCCAAGGCTGGATTTCTTTTGATTTGGCAGCAGCAATGGTACTTGGCGAAAACATAGGAACAACCATTACCGCTAACATCGCAGCATTTGTTGGAAATGCTTCAGCAAAACGAGCAGCACGGGCTCATCTTATTTTCAATTTACTTGGTGTTACTTGGATGCTGATAGTTTTCCATCCTTACACTAAAATCATTGGCAAACTCATGGTTGATTATACTGGAAATTCTCCATTCTCTGATATAGCCAGTGTGCCTATTGCACTTAGTATTTTTCACACCAGTTTTAATTTAATCAATACAAGCATGCTGGTTTGGTTTACTCCATTAATCGTTAAGATTGTAACATGGATTGTTCCCGCTAAAAAGGAAGAGGATGAAGAGTTCCGATTAGTACATATCAATATTGGATTACTATCGACAGCAGAACTATCTTTGGTTCAAGCAAACAAAGAAACCCTGATATTTGCAAAGAGAACCAACAAAATGTTTGGATTCGTAAAATTGCTTTTTAACGAAACCAACGATAAAGATTTCGATAATATTTTCCAAAGAATCGAAAAATACGAAGGCATTAGTGACAGAGTTGAAGTAGAAATTGCTACATATTTAAATAAAGTATCTACCTATGAACTAAGCGATGAAAGTTCTCGGAAACTTCAAGCAATGTTCCGGATCATAAGCGAAATTGAATCCGTTGCAGATAGTAATTATGCTCTTGCTCGTACAATGAAAAGAAAGCGTGATTCGAAAATTTGGTTTAGTCAAGAAATTCGAAACAACATGAATAAAATGTTCGAGTTGCTAGATGAGGCCATCTCAATAATGATTCAAAATCTGGAAGCTGGACAGAAAAATCCCAATATCAACCTTGGACCTGTATACGATGTTGAAGAGCGAATTAATAATCTTCGAGAACTTCTAAAAGAAGATCACATTAAGAATGTAGAGGCCAATAAGTATAAATACCAAACAGGGGTGATTTATAGCGATTTGTTCAACGATTGTGAGAAAATGGGCGATTACATAATCAATGTATCAGAAGCTATTGCCGAAATCGAAAAACCAGTTAAGGCAAAAGGATACATTCCCTTAAAATAAAGACAGAGAGAAGAGATAAATAAAAAAGGCGGGAAATCCCGCCTTTTTTATTCTTTAAGAGCGTTCGCTCCTGAAACAATTTCGAGTATTTCGTTTGTAATCGCGGCTTGCCGCGCTTTGTTATAATCCAACACTAAATCACCCAGTAAAGTAGTTGCATTCTCAGTTGCCTGATGCATAGCAGTCATTCGAGCGCCATGCTCAGCAGCAGAACTCTCTAAAATTGCAGAATGCAATTTATTTAAAAGATAATACGGAAGTAACTTATTAAGCAAACGAATAGGATCGGGTTCAATTATTGGTTTATTAGCAGAAACTTTACTATTAATTTCCTTTTCTTTAATAATTGGTAATAACGTTTCTGTAATCTGCAATTGAGAAGATGCATTCTTAAATCGATTATAAACAAGTTCTACCCTGTCAACCTTTCCTGATGTATATAAATTAAAAACTTCCTCGAAGATCTGTCGGGTAAAATCAATCCTAGGCTTATCAACAAAAGAATGTTCCAACGATTTAATTGGGTATTTCCCCCTACGAAGAACATCTTCGCCCTTTTTACCCAAACAAAAAAATGTAATTTTTGAATGTGGATTTTCACTGAGCAAATTATTATAAGTATGTATTGCTGTTTTAATGATATTGGCATTAAATGCACCACACATACTATTGTTCGAGGTAACAACAAGAATAATTGAATTACGAACCTCCTTACGCCATCCTACATAACTAACACTTTGCTCTTTTGAAGAAGAAACACTATCAACTAAAAAAAGAACCTTTTCGTTAAATGGCCTGAACTTAATAAGATTATTCTGTGCCTTTTTGAACTTGGCTGCAGAAACCATCTTCATTGCACTTGTAATCTTCTTGGTAGACGATACCGAAGAAATCCTTGTACGTATTTCTTTAAGATTAGGCATCAGTGTCCTTACTTATAATTTTTTACAACTTCACCCGCCAAAGCAGTTAATGCATCCGCAATCTCATCGGAAAATTCACCAGCGGCAATTTTATCCAACTCAGCTTTTAACTTAATCTGACATCTACCTAAGAAGTCTTTTTCAAAATCACGAACCTTTCCGACAGCTATCTCTTTAAGTAAGCCACGCGCACCACAGAAGATAATCGCAATCTGCTGCTCAACAGGTAGTGGCTGATATTGCCCTTGCTTTAATATTTCAACGTTTTTCGATCCCTTATCCAATACAGATAACGTTGCTGCATCTAAATCTGAACCAAACTTAGAAAAAGCTTCGAGTTCTCGATACTGAGCCTGATCTAGTTTTAGCGTACCTGCAACCTTGCGCATTGATTTAATTTGGGCTTTACCTCCAACTCGAGATACAGAAATACCAACATTAATAGCAGGGCGAACACCATTGTTGAACAGGTTGGATTCTAGGAATATCTGCCCATCGGTAATTGAAATCACATTGGTTGGAATATATGCCGAAACGTCTCCTGCTTGAGTCTCAATAATTGGTAATGCAGTAAGCGATCCTCCACCTCGAACTATTGACTTCAACGATTCAGGTAAATCATTCATCTTCGATGCAATTTCATCGGAGGCAATGATTTTGGCCGCTCGTTCAAGTAATCTTGAATGAAGATAGAAAACGTCGCCAGGATAAGCTTCTCGTCCAGGAGGTCTTCGAAGTAACAAAGAAACTTCACGATAAGAAACAGCCTGCTTCGATAAATCGTCATAAACAACTAAAGCATGACGTCCTGTATCTCTAAAATACTCACCAATTGTTGCACCGGCAAAAGGTGCATAGAATTGCATTGCGGCAGGATCCGATGCTGTAGAAACAACAATAGTTGTATATTCCATAGCACCATGCTGTTCTAATGTCTTTGCAATATTAGCAACTGTTGATCCTTTTTGACCAATAGCAACATAAATACAATAGACAGGATCGCCCTTAAGATAATTGTTGCGCTGATTTATAATTGTATCAATAGCAATAGCTGTTTTACCAGTTTGTCTATCACCAATAATCAACTCACGCTGTCCTCGACCGATTGGAATCATCGAGTCGATAGCCTTTAAGCCAGTTTGCAATGGTTCAGTTACAGGTTGACGGTAAATTACGCCAGGCGCCTTTCGTTCCAATGAAAGATTATACAATTTGCCAGTTATCGGACCTTGTCCATCAATTGGTTCTCCAAGAGTATTTACAACTCTACCCAAAAGGCCATCACCAACGTTTATAGAAGCAATTGTTCCTAAACTCTTTACGCGATCTCCCTCTTTAACTTTCTCGGTATCACCAAGTAAAACAGCACCAACATTATCTTCTTCAAGGTTTAGAATGATTCCTTTAACTCCAGAATCAAACTCAACCAACTCGTTCGATTTTACATTATTCAAACCATAAATACGAGCAATTCCATCGCTAACCTGAAGAACAAAGCCTACCTCTTCAAACTTAGCACGCTGATTTAACTTCTCAAGCTCGTTTTTAATTAGTTCGGAAATTTCCGATGGTTTTATTTCTGCCATATGGTTTAAATTTACTTAATTAGAAAAAGAAAGACCTAGCGATTTTCTACATTGAACCAGCTGGCCCGATACGCTATAATCTAATATTTTTCCATCTACAATTAAAACATAGCCAGCAATTAATTCCGGTTTAATAATCGAAACCAACTCTACGCTTTTGTTATACTTTTGTACAATAAAACTCTCAATTTCTTTTAGTTCCTGCTCTGGTAGAATATTAGCAGATTCAATAATTACATGTAAAATATTATTCTCAATCCTATAAATATCGCAGAAAAGTAAAAGAGAATTATGTATATACTCGAATCTTCCTTTTTGAACAATCATGCTCAAATATTCAATGAAATCAGGATGAACATCGGAAAGAGATTTTCTAAGAATTTCGATTTTCTGATTATAACTAATTGTTGGATCACCCAAAAGATTTACTAAAGATTCAGAGTTCTTTATCACCTGAATAAGAGTTATTGCATCAACATACAATTGATCAGAAATTCCCTTCTGGTTTCCAAATTTTAGCAAACCTTTAGCATATCGTATGGCCACTCTCCCACTATTCATAATACGAAAACTCTTAAACTGAATTAATTTTGAGACATCTCGTTGATTAGTTCATTCACATAACGTTGCTGCTGCTCTCTATCAGAAAATTGTTTCCGAAGAATCTTTTCAGAAAGGTCAATTGCAAGCGAGGAAACGGTGATGTATAATTCCTTTTTGGCAATATCTTTTTCTTGCCGAATAAGATCTCTTGCCTTTTCAATCATCTTTTGAGCTTCTAAACGAGCCTCCTCCTTCGCTTCTTCAATTATTTTCTCACGAAATGCTTTGGCTTCCTGAAAATCTTTTTCTCTCTCAACACGAGCCTTTTCAGCTAACTCAAGATTTTTTTCTTGAATCTTGGTCAGCTCTGCCTTAGCCTCCTCGGCTTGCCTTAATGCTTTGGATATAAACTCTTCACGGCTCTTCAATCCTTGAAGAATTGGTTTCCATGCAAACTTTTTAAGAATAAAAAGTAGAATGGAAAACGAAAGTAACATCCAAAATAGTAAGCCATAATCAGGGGTAACCAAGCCCATAGTATTCTATTTTAGAGGAACAGAACTAATGCACAAATAATAATCGCAAAGAATGCAACACCTTCAATAAGCGCCGCAGAAACAATCATGTTCGAACGAATATCACCAGCAGCTTCAGGTTGACGAGCAATTGACTTTAACGCCGAAGCACCAATTTGTCCAATACCAATACCTGCAGCTAAAGCCGCAATACCTGCGCCAATTGCAGCACCTAATTTAGCGACAGCAACACCTGATTCAGGAGATTGAAGAATTGCCAATAATGTTGTCATAACTTTAAATATTTAGTTTTAATAATTAGTGATGTTCTGTTATTGCCATTCCAATATAAATTGCTGACAATAGAGTAAAAACATAAGCTTGAATTAATGCAACCAACAACTCTAATGCAGACATGAATACTGAGAAAAGAATGGATATTGGTGCAGCAACATACCCAAGCCAAAATTTCATTGCTCCAAATATGAAGATTAAACTCATGAATACAATTGCAACCATATGCCCAGCCAAGATGTTAGCGAAAAGACGAACCATCAAGACAAATGGCTTTGTTATAATACCAGTAAATTCAACAACTGGCATAATTGGGATTGGAAATTTCAAAAACCAAGGAACCCCAGGAGCATTGATAATTTCTTTCCAGTAATGCTTATTTCCATTAATGTTAACTATAACAAAAGTAAATAAGGCCAAAGCCATAGTTACTGCAATATTTCCTGTGACATTTGCGCCACCTGGGAAAATAGGTATCAGTCCCAGCATATTGGTGAACCAAATGAAAAAGAAAACGGTTAGCAAAAAAGGCATAAAACGTAAATGATTTCGCTCTCCAATAGATGGAATTGCGACCTCATTTTTTACGAAAAGAATTATAGGTTCAAATAGATTCTGAATTCCTGATGGTGCAATATGTGGATTCTTTTTGTATTTATTCGCAATTGAAATAAAAATCCAACATAGTAAAAACGAAATAAGAAGTATCGAAAAAACATTCTTAGTTATGGAGAAATTTAGTGGCAATGGATTAACGCTATCAATTTCACCACGTCTGTTGAGTTCGACAATTTTACCCTTATATTGTCCTTCGGTTTCGAGCCTAAACTCATTAAAGGATTTATTGACGTTATGAAACTTACTCGACAAAAAAACATGCAGACCACTATTCTTACTATATAATATAACAGGTAAAGGTATACTATAATGATGATGGTTAATAGTTAGAACATGCCATTCGAAAGAATCGCCAATATGATCAAAAATAAACTCAGTTGGATTAAATTTCTGTACAACATGAACATCTCCACGCCCCATGGTAGAATCATGTTGCTCAGTTGAGTTATTCAAAGCCTTAAGGTTGTTGAATAGCAGTAAAGTTAATAAAACCAATATTCCCATTCGCTTCATTGGTCACCTCATTTTACGAATCAAGATTTGAATCTCGATAATCTCAAGAATAAAAAATATTATAAAGGACAGTAAATATACGACAATAATCGGGATTGGATTTGATCGATAAACAAAAATTAACGTTATAAACAAAAATAAATTTAGAAGAAATTTTATTCCATTATACAATAAATATTTGCGAAAAAATACATTCTGATTAAGTTTAAATATTCTCGACAATTTAAATATAAACAAGAAATTAACCACAGCCGGTATTAATGGAATAGCATAAAGTATAATTGAACCCTGTTGATTTCCCCTCCATGCGATATATAAAAAAACGGCCAACAATACTCCGAATACCGCAATTATAGTTCTTACGATTATTGGCCAAAGTAATTTATTCATTACAGCAGAACCTATTTCGAAGCAACCTGTGCAAATGATTCAGAAATACTGACTTGCTCTGAACTGCCCATGTCACAATAACCAGTAAACTTCGAACCCGGTTCAATGGCCAACTTACCAACATGCAGGTCACCATTAATTTTGGCCGTCGATTTAATGGATAGAAGTTCATATACCGTCACCTTTCCATCTATGGTTCCAGAGATATCAGAATTTTTGCAGGTTACTTCACCTTTAATCTTACCAGTTTCTCCAACTACAACTTTTCCCTTAACAGTTAAATTTCCTATTAACGTACCATCAATTCTTAAGTCGCCATTACTATTGATGTCACCATTAATTTCGGTCCCAAGGCCAACAAGATTGATGTTGTTGGTTGAAAGTTCATTCTCGTTAATCTTTGCCATTGTAATATGTTTTTAGGTTGTAATCGATAATTTGAAGACGGCAAATTTATAAATTTCAAGATTGTATCAAAATTTTTAGGAATATTCATTGCTATCAGGATTATAAATATTCGATTCAACATCATCTTCGATTAAATTCTCCTCGTCCTCTAACTCCCAACTCCACTTATATTTAACCGGGCCCTGATTTCTATACATAATAGAAGCAATGAATCCACAGACACCACCAAACAAATGGTATTCCCACGATATTCTCGGAAAAATTGGAAAAATACCCCAAATTAAACCACCATAAAGGAAAACAACCAGCATTGATATTGACATTAACCGAATATCTTGACGAATAATACCACTAAAAAACAAGAAAGAAGCAATTCCATATACTAGTCCACTTGCTCCGATATGGTAACTTTCCCTTGCACCTAACCACACCATTATTCCACTCGTAATCCAAATAAAAAGGATGACCCTATACGACAAATCACGATAAAAATAAACTAAACCACTAAATAAAATAAATAAAGATATTGAATTGGATATTAAATGGTTAAAATCACCGTGGATGAAAATGGCGAAAACAATTCCGTAAAGACCAAAAATCTTTCTCGGATACACACCAAATTCATGAAAACTGGAATTATTAGATATTTCGATGATTTTTACTACCCAAAGAATTACAATAAACAAGAATGAAGGTAAAAGACTATACCTAAAACGAAGAATTTCCCTATCAGCACAATGTTCCATAACACTATTCCGTTCTGCAATTATCAATAAACTCTCTTTCAATCAATTTATTATTACTTAAAGTAAAGTAAAATTCATCGATATACATCAAGATTGCTTTTTTATGCTTTTCATTCAACAATGTATCTGTTGAAATAACTCTATAAATACTTTCTTTATTATCATGAAAAACTTGTAAAATTGGCATTAATTCATCAATTGTTCTACAAAATCCTCTATAGTAACGAATAGTAACATGTCTTATAGGAATTATATCAGGAGGCTTTGTGTAAGGAGGATTAACAAAACCACAAAAATCGAAATCATAAGGAATCGCAATTGGAGTATAAGATGAACTACCAACAACCAACTTAATATTATGGAGTTTGGGAACAGACCAATCTGTATTACCAATCATATACTGAAAAACAGCAGTAACATCCATTTTTCTCCAGTCCACTGCCTCCTGGGTTATTCCCAATGTCTTCACATTCGAGGATTTGGTTCTACCATTTAACGATTTCATATCTTCGATAAAAAAACCTAAAGACTCAAAGGGGGAAATAGAATTATTGATATCTATATAAGATATATAAACTAAACGAACCTTAAAACTATAGTTTGTTAGCAAATTATATAACTTATACGCTAAATATTCTTTAACAAGATATTGCTTAAATACATCACGACGTCTATTACAAGAATTAACCAATTTTATTTTGTCTATCTCTTTAAATATAGTATTATTAACATCATCTTCACAAAACTTTATGGAAATTGGAGGTAAATTGCAATTTTCTTTACTTCTACGAAAAATTCCTCGCGTTTTAAATTTTGCATCAATCTTCACAACACTACCATTTTTATCAATATAGGTAATTAATCCTTGATGATAGGTTGCTTTATCGGGATTAACGTCTCTAAATAACTTTTTAAGATCGGTTACAATATCAATTTTTAAAACACTATCGGAATCAAACAATTTTTCCTGCGATTCTACATCGTAGAAAAGAATTGAGAATAAAGCAACAACGCAAATTCGAAGTTTTAAAATTGAAAGCATATCTAAATTTGTAAACTACATAATTAAATCTCGCGTACCATCAGAATAACATCTATAAAATTTCTTGTTCAAAATAAGCAAAACTTGCTTACGAATCCCCACCCTATCGAATGGAACATTCAAAGGAATTAATTTACCATTATATAGCGTATCAATGTTCTGAACTTCGGTATGACCAATAACCATAGTTTTGGCATCGTAGAACTTTAATACCTTCAGGATATCCTCGTTTGTTGCTCTTGGAATTGCCTTACTTTCAGACAAATATCCTCGATACCAAAAAGGACCTTTATCGGAATTAGCATCACTAAAAACAGAAACCGATCTCTCGGTAACAAAATCGAGACTTTTTCCTCCTAAAAATTGATATACAGATTCGTTAACTTCAGAAACTGATATATTATGATCAACAAAGAAGGTAGAAAAGCCAGCATGGACAAAAAGAACACTATCAATATTCACCGCAACTTTAAAGGAACGAACAAAACCACCCAAAAACGTATAAGGTGAAAATAAATCAGAATACTCAATATCCAATCCCCTTGTAAGATATATGTATTTTTCATTAGCATACCGATAGTCCCTATTCAACGCCAATAATTCATGATTACCCAATAAAACATGAACCAATCCACCATTTCTAGGTGCTTGAATCCAAAGCTTGTATACAAGCCAAAGAACCTCTGTTACTTTATCTCCACGGTCAAATAAATCACCAATAAAAACAAGATGCCCATCACCAAAAGTCCAATTATTATTATTATCAATTATATGATTATTTATCAAAACATTTCTAAGACTATCATAAGAACCATGAATATCACCTATTGCAGCAACCCTTTTAACATTACTAAATGAAGACTCCATCTGATAGACATTCGGGGAATTTGAAATTTCATAGTTCATTGTGTCTAAATCAATAAAACCTTTAAATTTTAATGTATCATTTATTTTAAAGGTTTTACGATTCAAATAGATTCGCCCAGATAGACTATCATTAATCATATAGAAAGCCTTAATGCGATTAAAACCCAAAAATTCAAGATAAGGACCATCGATTACTGATGGAAATGCACCTTTTGCATAGCGAACCATATAACCTTTAAGGTATTCAGCAACATCTTCTTTATGAAACTCTACAGCATAATCCAAACTATTATAACCTATAAAATTTTTTAAAAAAGGATCGGCTCTACGCTGTGTTAGTACCTTTACAGTATTCAGATTTCCATATCTCGATCCATAAAGTAAAGCAGTATTTCTATGGGTATTGTATAAATCTACCGTTGCTCCAAATTTAATTAGATAAGATGCAATTTCAGACCTATCATTTATAGCACAATGCATTAATGGGCTTAAATTATTAACAATCAGATTAATATTTGCGCCTTTTTGAACAATATACTTAACAACTAGGAAATTATTTTCATCTATGGCAAACGTCAGGAGGGTATGTGAATCATTCAAAAAAGTACCATCAACTCCCCTACGTTGTGCAAATTCATTGAGATAAGATAAATCATTACTCCTAATGCTGTTTACAATAATGCTATCAATATATCCGTTTACCTGAGAAAATAAATATTCAGGAAAACATTGAAGTGAGAAAAGAATACAAACAAGTAGAAATAATCGTTTCACTACTAAAAACTTAAGATCAAACTTTTTTATTTTGATACCCCATACCAACACATCGTCAATTTGTTCATTCTTGCCCATCCACTGAAGATATTCCTTTTCAATTACAGCTTTTTGTTCATGGCCAGGCAAATGATGTATTTGCGATATAATTTGCCTAAATCGACTACGCATATACTTCTTGTTTTGATCACCTCCAAGTTGATCAAAATAGCCATCAGAAGATAAATAAATCCAGTCGCCAGCTATTAACTTAAAAGAATTTATGGTAAAAGATTTTTGTTCTTCTTCAAAAGATGTTCCTAGGGTAATATAATCAGGCTTAATCTCATTTAAAGCGCCATTAGATTGAACAAACAGTGGAATTAAAGCACCAGTATAATCTAATTTATAGGTCTCTTTGTCAAATATACACACTGCAATATCCATACTATCTTTAAGTACATGTTCTGTTTCAGATTTACGTAACCGTTTTATTAACTGCTCATTCAAAAAGGCAATAATTTGATCAGGTTTGAAATAATGATGCAAATTAACGGCTTGGTTTAAAAGATCAATACCAATAATACTCATAAAAGCACCGGGTACACCATGACCAGTACAATCTGATAGTGCTAAATACACTTTTTTACCAGAAGTAATCATCCAATAAAAATCTCCACTTACAATATCTTTGGGCTTGTTATAAATAAAAGAATCGGCAAAAATATCTTTAACCAATCCAACATTGGGTTGAATGGATTCTTGTATTCGCTCAGCATATCTAATACTATCAGTGATTTTTTCGATATAGTTCTCAATTATTTTATAGGCCTCCTCAAGGTTGGTATTCTTTTGTTCAATAAAATTCTTATTACGAACAATTTCTTCTTTTTGTGTTTCAATCTCCTGCTTCTGCTCTTCGAGCCTTATATTTTGCGTTTCAATCTCCTCAATTTGTCTCGATAATAACTTATTGGTTTTCTTTTTTGTTATAAACGCTTGATAAATAGATATAATAATAAGAATTGTTAGAATAAGGCCTATGAGCAAACCATTCTTAAGAATATTCTGTCGCTTAAGTTCTTTTTGCTTAAGTTCCTGCTCTTGGGTAAGAAGCTTAATCTCATTTTCCTTTTTCTCTGTTTCATAAATAGTTTGAATAGTGGATATATGCCGAGTATTTTTTTCATTTAGCACACTATCTTTGAAATTAGAGGCAAGCGTGTAATAGAAAAGGGCAGAATCGTAACGTTCCTGCTTTTTATAATAATTACTATAAACTTCATAAGACCATTGCAAGTGTGTTAAACTTTTAATTTCCTTTGCAATACGGATACTTAAATCAATATTATCTTTAGCATCATTTAATAGATTCATAGCCAAAAGTACTCGAGATAAATTAACATAACTATCAGCAAGGAACTTCTTATCTCCCATTTTTTTGTCAATTGCAAGGGCTTTCATGAAATAATTATAGGCAGAACGATAATTATGGTTATACAAATCTATTTTACCCAAAGCATTATAATTAATAGATATTCCTTTAACACTGTTAATATTAGTATTGATTTCCAATGACTTTACATAAAATTCTTTCGCCTTGGAATAGTTTCCTTTAAACTCATAAACCTCACCAATGTTATTATTATTCATAGCTTGACCAAGGCTATTGTTCATTGCTTCAGAAATATGTAAAGCACGAGTAAAGTATTCGATAGCTTCATCATAACGACTATTTAAGGAAAAAATATTACCCAAACTATTGCAAGCAACAGAAATGCCAAAACTGTCTCTTATTTCTTCTGCAAGTTGTAGGGCTTTAATGTGGTACTCAGTGGCAAATGCATGATTATCAATTCTACGATAAACAACTCCTAAATTATTAAGCGCAATAACCTGCATTTTAGGATTATTATTCTCTTTCGCTAAAGCATACGCATCGCTATGATACTTCAACGATTCATTATAACGTGATTGATTCCGAAAGAAAGTTCCAAATTGATTATAAACATCGATTTTTAGCGACGGCATGTTCACATTTTCAGCAAGTTTCTTGGCTTCAATCAAATAATTCTCAGCCAAAACTGAATTTTGCTCAACCTGATCGTAATAGCCAGATATTTGCAGAAGAATACTCACCCGAACACTATCGTTGGGCTCCTGATAAAGTTTAAGTAATAGAGAATCGACCTTTTGAGCAAAAAGGTTGCTACAAATCAAAAGTAAGAAAAGTAACAAGGTACATCTGGTAAATTTCATGTAATTCAATTTTAGGCTAAGGTCTCTTAAAATTATATTGTTGAAATCAAAAAAGTAACAATTTAGCAATGTTTTAGTTTTATGCCAAATAGTTCGATTCGTATTTTACGTTTAAAGCAGTAATAATTAAGTTTGCATCTTCAATTATAAAAAAATGACCAAATTTCTTCAACATCTTATTAAAACCATTATTTGCCTATTCATAGTCCTATTTACATTGGCCACATCTAGCAGCCTTTATCTTTACTTTAATAAAGAAAGAGTTATTTCAAGTTTTCTTAGCGAAGTTAAAAACGAAAACAATCTAGACATAAAATTCACTAATCTAGATTTAAATATAATTGATCATTTTCCGTATACAACAATTTCATTCGACGATTTTACAATTGAAAACAAGGATAACAATCAACCAATAATTGTACTAAGTGCAAAACATTTGAACTTAACATTCAACTCTATCAATATAATTCAAGGAGACTTTAACGTTCGATCATGTATTCTGAATAATGGTGAAATTAAATACGTCCCGAATGTTTTTGAAGATTTAATAAGTCAATTTTCAAGTAAAAGCCCAAGTAATGATTCTAGTAAAACAAATATTACAATTAACAAATTTATTTTAAAAAATTATAATATAAGTATTTATGATAAATATATTACATTAAAGAATAAAATATATATCGATAATACACAGATTAATTTATATATATACAATAATATTATCAATACAAGCATAGCTGGAACATTGAATAAAATATATATTAATGAAAGACTTTTTACAGAGGAACAAATAACTTTTAAAAGCAGCATTACAGGTAATCTATCACAATGGAAAATCACAGATTTATACCTAAAGAGTAAATCAATAGAATTAAAAGCAGTTGGTTACTATGACGCTAAGGTTGGTACAGTTCAACTAAACTATCAATCAAATCAATTTAATATAAAAGACATCCAGCCTTACTTTCCTCAAAATGATGATATTGAAGTACTATCAGGAAAAACAAAAATTACAGGAACAGTTGACTACAACTCCCTATCTAACAATTTTAAAAATCTAGATATTAACTTTGACGGCTGGTTTAGAGCAAAATATCAAGGGAAATTATTGCTAATAAACAAACTTAAAGGTAAAAGTTGTTTTAAGGAAAACATTAAGAATCATTACACAACGATTAATAGTTTACAATTAGAATATGATAGACTATCAGCAAAAATCAAAGCAAAAATCAAAGGCATTCAGAATCCAATTATTCTAGCAGAAGGAAATATTAGCTATAATGATGCCGAATTAAACTTTCAGAATAAAAACATAGATATTAATCTAAGTGGAAAAGTAAAAATATTATTCAGTCTCCCGAATTTCAATACCAAAACAAAGATATTAGTACATAGTACAAACGATTCTCTAAACTATAGAATAAACAAAATTGATGATTTAGATAGGATTAATGGGATTTCAGGGACTATAGCAATAACAAATGATCTAGAAGTTAGTTCAAATCTCATGTTCGATGGAGAGCCAACCCATGTTGAATTTTTACAAAAAAATATTATTAGTTGCTTAAAAGAATCGAATAAAATAAATCCATACATCAAGATAAATGCAACAAAGCTAGATATAGACTACATATCTGAACTTCTAAACAGTATATCATCAAATCAGAATAGAGACAAAAATACCACAGACTATAAGGTCGATATATCGGCTTCAGATATAAAATTCATGAATTATTGGTTCAAAAATGTAACAAGTAGTTTAAGCATAAATAATAATAAAATTGAAATTCAAGATTTTAAAGGGAATGGTTTTGATGGTACAATTAATGGTTATTTAAAAGTCGAGAACAACTCATACTACATTTATACAGAATTTGACCATGTTAGTATTTCAAAACTTTTTGAACATTATAATAACTTTAATCAATCCTTTATATTACACAATAACATAAGTGGATCCTTATCCGGAAACACAATTCTTGAGTATGAAACAGACGAGATTGGGAAAATAAAATATCCTACATTGAAATTAAAATCAGACTTAACTATTTCAGATGGCAAACTTGTAGGAATGAATAAAATAAAGAAATTGTCCACATGGTTAAAGTTAGATCAAGTGAAATCAATTGATTTCAAAACATTACATAACAGAATAGAAATAAGTGATGGTTGTGTAAAAATACCCAAAATGGATATTTTTTCTAACGTAATTAATATGGAACTTTCGGGAGAACACTACTTCACTGGTAATTACACATACTGGATGAAAGTAAATTTTAGTCAAATTCTATCGAGGCGCTTTATAAGTACATCAAACACAGACTTTGAGAACACAAGCAATGGATCAATAAATCTATATCTAAAACTCTATGGTGATAGCAATAACTACGAAATAAAATTTGATAAGAAATCCTCTCTTCAAAAATTAAAAGGTAGTCTTGAAAACGAAAAAATTACACTAAAAGAACTGTTTCGCGAAGAAATACAAAATAATAGAACCAAAGATTCGTTAAACCAAAACAAGCAATGGATTGATTCAACTTCGAAAAAAGTAAATAAATTTAACATTGAGTGGGACGAATACGACACATTAAAAGTAGATAACAATTAGTCAAAATGATAATAATTAATAAACTAAAATCCAATATATTACTATTAATTCTGGCTATTTCAATAGGCCTACTAACAATAGTAATAACCAACAGGTTTGTTCATCAACTATCTATTGAAGAACGCAAAAAAATCGATTTATGGGCATCGGGCATAAAGGAATTAACAAATCTTTCCAGCAATGCACAGGACTTCACTTTTATTTTTGAAGTAATACAGAATAACAGCACAGTTCCAGTTCTTCTAACCGACGGCGAAGGTAATATTCAAGGATATAGGAACATTAACAAAGATCAACTCAAAGACTCGTTATCAACAGCAAAACTAATTCTAAAAATGAAATCAGAACACGAGCCGATTGAGATCCAACTATCAAACGATGTTAAAAATTATGTGTACTACATGGATAGTACAACTTTAAAAAAATTATCATACTACCCTTATATACAATTACTAATCATTATTCTTTTTGTGACAATTTCGTATTATGCATTTAGCCAATCGCGAAAAGCAGAGCGTAATGGCATATGGGTTGGCATGGCCAAAGAAACTGCACACCAACTAGGTACACCCACATCATCGCTAATGGCCTGCCTCGAAATGCTAAAAGATAACCCCAATAATGACATTGTTCTAAACGAACTAGAAAAGGATATACATCGCCTAGAAATTATTACAGATCGCTTTTCGAAAATTGGTTCCTCTCCAAGTCTTACAAAGAGTGACTTGATAGAAATGTTAGACAAATCGATAGATTACTTAAAATCAAGGGTATCGAAAAATGTTGTATTCATTAAAGACTATGAAAAAGGAGAATCTATTAATATACCAATGAATATAACGCTCATGGAATGGGTAATAGAAAATATAGTAAAAAATAGTGTTGATGCAATGAATGGCTCGGGTACATTAACCTTTACTGTAATAGATAATACACAGGTTGTTTTTATTGATATTACTGATACAGGAAAAGGAATACAAAAATCGAAATTCAAGGATGTTTTTCAACCAGGATATACAACAAAATCGAGAGGATGGGGTTTAGGACTAACTTTAACTAAAAGAATTGTAGAAGAGTACCATAACGGGAAAATATTTGTTAAATACTCCGAAATCAATAAGGGCACAGCCTTTAGAATTGTGCTACCTCAAATATAAACTTAAGGAACTGGATCGTACCCATGCCCACCCCACGGATGACAGCGGGAAATACGCTTAACAGAAAGCCACAATCCCTTAAATATTCCATATTTTTTTAATGCCTCAATGGCATAAGTAGAACAGGTTGGTGTAAATCGGCAACTATTAGGAAAATATGGAGAGATTAAAATTTGATATAACTTAACTAGCAACAATGGTATTTGAGCTAAAACCAACGCGATAAACCTCCAGATCTTTATTAATATCTTCATACAAAATTTCTCGAGATTATAACTTTTGTAATTTGATCTTTAGTTTTTCAAATAATTCTAGTTCAGCCTTCTCAATATCCTTCGACTCAAAAATATCCTTCGACACATATACTAAAGCAATATCAACTCGCTTACCCGAAGGGATTACATCAAAAAAACGATATGCATTCAATCGAAAAACCTCACGTAATCTACGTTTAAGTAAATTTCGTTTAACTGCTTTTTTAAAGTTTCTCTTAGAAACGACAGTCATTACCTTAAAGGTAGCATTATCGTCTAACAAATCTGATACACAATAAATCATCTTAATGGGATAAACAAATAATGAATTCCCATTACTAAAAAGAGACGAAATGTCCTTTTCGCGTGATAACCTATTATGCTTTCTAAGAAAAAACCTCATAAAAAAACAGGGGATTTAATATCCCCTGCATCCATTATTTTACCTTTTTAGTATATTCCTTCAGGAAAACATCAATTGCATGGCTCATACTTGGACTTACGGGCGAAGGAGCTGTAATATCAATTCGTAATCCAGCATCTTTAACGGCCTTAGCAGTATTAGCACCAAATGCACCAATGACAATCTCGCCTTGATTAAATTCGGGAAAATTCTCAAATAATGACTTTATTCCGCTTGGACTATAAAATACAATCATCTCATAAGGAAAATCACCCTTCAAATCAGAAAGATCGCTACTTACAGTTTTATAAAAAATTCCCTTAGTATATTTAATCTTCGCCTTATCGAGCGATTTAGGAATTTCGGGTTTATGAATATCCGATAAAGAAAGTAAATACTTCTCTTCCTTATGTTTAAGAATAACTTCTAATAAATTTGCAAAGGTATTGTTACCATAGAAAATTTTGCGCTTTCTGTAAACAATATATTTCTGCAAGTAAAGAGCAACAGACTCGGTTATACAGAAATACTTCATTGTTTCAGGAACAGATACACGCACCTCTTCACAAATCCTAAAAAAATGATCTACCGCAGTTTTGCTGGTGAAAATAACAGCAGAATGATCGAGAATATTTACTCTCTGCTGCCTAAACTCCTTAGAAGTAACCCCTTCAACGTGTATAAAGGGTCGGAAATCAATTTTTAAACCATACTTCTGAGTCAACTCCATATAAGGAGATTTCTCATTTAATGGCTCTGGCTGCGAAATTACTACTCTTTTGATTTTCAAGGCCCTAAAGTTTTATTTCAATCTCACATTACATCCGTTGTACCACAATGTATAAAATAAAAAACGGTACAATTTCAAGGGCACAAAGGTATAAAATGAAATACAAAAATGAAATACCGTTTTTAATAAACAATGATAACAATCTAATAATTCTGTATAAAAGCAGTAAAATTGCTATAATAAACGATGAATACAACAAATACTGATCATAAGGCTTACTAATGTAAAAAGTGATTACAGATAGCGGAAAAATAACAATGCCAATTCCCCTTATTGCAATTAATGATTCAAAAAAAAGTTTACCAACTAACGTTTTGTCTATCATTAATATTCCAACACTTTTATGAAAAATGAAGTAATAAATTCGATAAACTAAAAGGGTTGCAAATAAAAACGCCCAAATAGTAAAACTACCAAAAGAAATACCTTGTAAAAAACCGAAATACATTAAAGCCTCATAAAACAGGAAACCGAAAGCAACCAATGATAAAAAATCCAAGAAAATAAGAAGCCTTCGGGTTGGAACGTTTAAGTCTTCAACAAACTTCTCAACAACATAAGAATAAATAAACCCTTCTAAAAATTTTACTAGATATTTTCCATACCTAATAAATATTGATGTCATAACAACCAAGCCTATAACAACTGGTAAAATAAAGAAATCAGAACTACCTTCTGAACGAGTTATCGGTTTATCTAATATTTTACAGGAAGATCCTGTAAAAGAGGAGAAAACGTTTTTACTTCTAGAATTATGATTAATTATAATCTGTTTATCTAATATATAACAACTATTATCTATAATATCAACAGACTTAAATTGAAATAAAGTATTGTTATACAGTAAGTTATAATTAAATAAAGGTTTCGTTTTATATAAACCTGAATTAAAATTAATGGAATCATTTAAAGCATGAGCAGAGTCACTATGAGCCATAACATAAAAAGTAAAGGACAAAAATATTGATTATTTATTGAAGTGCCTAATAAGAATATTTGCTTTATTTTCTCCAATCACATTAACTAACTCCTCTTGACTAGCATTGAGAATACTATCCAAAGACTTGAATTGTGAAAAAAGTAACTTAACAGATTTAGGCCCAATACCTTTAATTCCATCTAAAGAAGACTGCAATGCATTTTTGCTCCTTCTATTTGTATGCAACTTCACACCAAAACGATGAGCTTCGTCACGAGCCTGCTGAATTATCTTTAGTGTTTCGGAACGTTTATCGAGATATAACGGAACAGAATCACCGGGAAAATAAATTTCCTCTAATCGCTTTGCAATACCTATTAATGAAATTCTATTAGTTAAATTTAAACTTAAAATACTTTCATAAGCGGCACCAAGCTGCCCTTTACCACCATCAATAATAACCAATTGAGGCAAAGGCTGATTTTCCTCCAAAAGCCTTGAGTATCTTCGATATACAACTTCTCTCATCGAAGCATAATCATCTGGCCCAACAACGGTCTTAATAATAAAATTTCGATAATCCCGCTTCGAGGGTTTGGCGTTCTTAAATACAACACAAGAAGCTACAGGATTGGTACCCTGTAAATTTGAGTTATCAAAACATTCGATATGTGAAGGTAATTCAGATAAATGAAGATCATTCTTCATTTTTTCCAAGATCCTAATTAATTTATTTTGGGGATCCTTCAAATCCTCACGCTTTAAAATATCATCAATATAAGCAGAACAGTTTCTCAAACTCAAATCGATCAAACTTCGTTTTTCTCCTCGCAATGGAATTGAATAATGGGTATTGCCAATAAGAAAGTCAGGCATAACATTTACTAAAATATTACGAGAATTACTTCTAAGCCTATTCTTGATCTCTGTTATTGCATAAGAAAACAATTCTGGTAATTCCTCACCAAGTTGATATTTGACCTCAAGATTGTATGACTGTACAATAACGCCAGAATTAACGTTAATAAAATTAACTACAGTTATATCATCTTTCTGTAAAATAGTAAATACCTCAATATCTTTATATTGTGGATTAACAATTGTAGTCTTGGTTTGAAACTTCTGAAGAATTTCAATTTTATCTTTAATCAAATTAGCTTTTTCGAACAGGTAATTATCGGACATAGATTGCATCTCGGCCTTTAACCATTTAAGGACATCTGATAGATTGCCCTGTAAAATATTTTTTATAGCAGAGATATTTTCTCTATAATTATTCTCTTCCTGCAAACCTATGCATGGAGCCAAACAATTACCCAACTGATATTCCAGACAGGCTCTATATTTACCCATAATAATACTGGCTTTAGACAAATTTAAATTACAATTTCTTAGTGGGAATAAACCCTTTATTAAGTCTTGCAAAGTTCTAACTAATCGTCCAGAGGTGTATGGTCCATAATATAAACTACCATCATTTAAATAATGACGAGTAGTAAATACACGAGGAAACGGTTCATTTTTAATGCAAATCCAAGGATACGTTTTATCATCCTTGAGCAAGATATTATATTTTGGTTGGTATCGTTTTATTAAAGAATTCTCAAGAAGAAGCGCATCCGATTCTGTATCTACAACGACAAATTTTATAGTAACAATTTTTCTAACAAGAGCCCTTAATTTATTACTTGTTTGATTAGTTTTATTAAAATAAGAAGAAACTCTTTTTTTTAAACTTTTTGCTTTTCCAATATAAAGCAAATTGTCCTCTGCATCAAAAAATTGATACACTCCCGGGGTATCGGGCATAGTTCTAACCGATTCCTGAACAGAAGATAAAACCAAGGTGATTTAATTTAAATAACAAATATATAATACAATAAGAAAACTTAACTAAACAAATAAATCAGTAAAATTAAATTTATCAACATCAAATAATCCTCCAGGAGTAATTTTCAAATGCGGAATAACGGATAATGACATAAAAGACATGGTCATAAAGGGTGCTTTTAATTTACAACCATCATTAACCACCTTTGAATTGATCTTATCATATGCAACAGCAGCAACTTCAACCGAAGAATCTGTCATTAATCCAAAAATAGGAAGCGGTAATCCTAATAAATTATCGCCATCAAAATAACATATTCCTCCTTTATTCGAGATTATATAATCTAAACAACTAGAGATAGATTGATCGTCACAGCCAACAACAATAATATGATGACTATCATGCGCAATACTTGCTGCGATGGCTCCTTGCTTTAAACCAAAACCCTTAATAAGACCAACTGACATCTCGTTCTCTTTATATCTACTAAGGACTAAAATTTTTAAAATATCTTCATCTAAATTCACATTAAGCACTTCACCGGGATTCGAGACAACAATAGTATTTGTAATCAATTCGTCATTAATAACCTCAATAGCTTTAACTTTGTTAGTTATAGACTTTACAATAAAAGAAGATTGGTCATATGAAGTAGGAAATACATAATCTAAAGAAGTGTATGAAGATGGTGATACATTTTCAGCCTCAAGTAAAACATCAACACCATTAATATAGGTATTCAAAATATTAAAATCATAAAGACTATCCACAATAATAAAATCTGCAGGATCACCAATTTGAAGCAAACCAACATTTAAACCGTAATGTAACACAGGATTAACGGAAGCGATTTTTAAAACATCAAAAATATCATATCCTAAACTAAGAGCCTGCTTTACTTTAGCATTAATATGGCCACGAATCAACTCATCAGGGTGACAATCATCAGTACAAAACATAAGTTTTGAACTATATTCAGCAATTAACGGATGCAAAGCATTAAAATTTTTAGCAGCACTCCCCTCTCGAATCAAAATCTTCATACCTAGATTTATTTTCTCAAGAGCTTCATCAAGAGTAAAACACTCATGATCGGTTGAAATACCTGCAGAAACATAAGAATTCAAATCAGACTGAGTTATTCCAGGAGCATGTCCATCAACGGGTTTATTGAGACTCAATGCAGAATTAATAGATTCTCGTACATTCTCATTTCCATATATAACTCCAGGAAAATTCATCATTTCACCCAAAAAAAATATATCATCACGCATCATTAAATCCTGAATAACAGATGGAGTGAAGGGTTCATAACACTCATCAAATGGTGATGCTGGAACGCAAGATGGTGCTCCAAAGTAAAATTTCAACTTTGATTTTTTTGAATCATCAATCATAAAATCGACACCTCGAACACCTGAAACATTTGCAATCTCATGTGGATCCGCAACTACAGCAACAGTTCCATGTTTAACAGCCGCCTTGGAAAAATTACAAGGAGTCAACATAGAACTTTCGATATGAACATGAGAATCAATAAATCCTGGCAAAATACATGGAGATACTATATTATCATCTTTTACTATATCGATAATCTTTCCATTACTTAATAATATTTCAGCACCAAAAGATTCACCCTTAATAGGATCAAACAACAAACCCTTAACAGAAAAATCATTATTTTTCATAATAAAATATTTTTAAAAACTAAATATCAATGATATATAAAAACTCCTTGAACAAAATGTTTCACGTGGAACATTACTAAGAGTTGCAAAACGCGTTCCACGTGGAACATATAAAGTAAAAATTAAACTATCTACCAAAAAAAACAAGCAAAACATTAATATCGCTAGGACTTATACCTGGAATTCTCTTAGCCTCACCAATATTAGTTGGATTGTGTTTATTTAATTTCTGTCTAGCCTCGGTACTTAAGGATTCTAAAGAAGAAAAGTTGAAACCAACAGGAATAGGGACGTGATCTAATCTAAGAATTTTATCTGCAATTAACTTTTCTTTATCAATATATCCTTGGTATTTAATCTTGATTTCAACAGAATTAAGAGTCGCTAAATCAAAATCAGAATTACCGTTTATAGATATTACTTTAAGGTTATTTTGCAAATTAGTAAGATTAATTTCAGGACGGATAATAATGTCAAATAACTTTCTCTTTTGTTGCAATATCGAACTATTATTTATCTCCAAAAAAGGATTAATAACTCCAGGATCAATAGATGTATTCAGAATAAAGTTATAAATCTCATTAATTTGAGAATATTTATCTTTAAAATTGGAAAAAACTTCCTCATTAATTAATCCAAGGGAATACACTAAGGGCATCAAACGTTCATCAGCATTATCCTGACGAATTAAAATACGAAATTCTGCACGACTAGTAAATACACGATAAGGTTCGTCTACACCTTTGGTTATTAAATCATCAATCATTACACCAATATAAGCCTGATCTCTACTTAAAATAAAAGGAGATAGACCTTTTAAAGATAAATGCGCGTTTATACCAGCAATTAAACCTTGTCCTGCAGCTTCCTCGTAACCTGTTGTACCGTTAATTTGACCAGCAAAGAATAA
Organism: Bacteroidales bacterium; assembly: GCA_050180705.1. Classification (GTDB taxonomy): domain Bacteria; phylum Bacteroidota; class Bacteroidia; order Bacteroidales; family Tenuifilaceae; genus SB25. The sequence goes on from JBFXDX010000009.1 coordinate 135,641, forward strand.
ATTAGAAATAAACTTAGATTCTAAATTAGATTTTAACTGAGTAGGTGGAAAATAATCATATTCTATAGCATATCCAGGGCGAAGAATATTAACATTCTCCAAGCCAGGAATAAGACGCATAGCTCTATATTGAACCTCCCAAGGTAAAGAAGAACTAAATCCATTCAAATACATTTCATAGGTATGAATTCCCTCTGGCTCAAGAAATAATTGATGGGAATCTTTACTAGAGAAAGTATTAACTTTATCCTCGATACTCGGACAATAACGTGGGCCAATGCCCTTAATTTTTCCAGTAAATAAAGGAGAATCTTTAAAACCTTCTCTTAAAGTATCATGAACAGCCTTATCGGTATGAACAATGTAGCAATGTTGTGTAGGTAATGTAGACTTAAATTTAAAATTAAAAGAAAATTGACCCAAAGGATCACTCTCCTGAACAATCATTTTTGAAAAGTCAACCGTTCTTCCATCAATTCTAGCTGGTGTACCTGTTTTCATTCGAGAAGAAGAAATTCCAAACTGGTTTAAACACTCTGTGAGTCCTACAGAATTACTCTCACCAATACGTCCACCACTAAAATTAGTTCTTCCAATATGAATTAAACCATTAAGAAAAGTCCCATTTGTTAAAATAACTGATTTGGTACTAAAACGGACACCATTTCGAGTTAACACACCATTAATGGAATTATCTGACTTATTAACTAAAATATCAATGACCTCATCTTGCCACAAAGATAAAGTGGGAATAGACTCTAAAAATTTTCTCCATTCAAATGAAAAAAGCATACGATCGCATTGTGCACGAGGACTCCACATGGCAGGCCCTTTAGATTGATTTAACATTCTAAAATGAATAGTAGTTAAATCAGTAACCTTGGCAGTATAACCACCTAACGCATCAATCTCACGGACAATTTGACCTTTTCCAATTCCACCAATGGCAGGATTACAACTCATTTGAGCCAACTTTGTTAAATCCATGGAAATTAACAAAACTCTTGAACCCATATTAGCAGCAGCAGCAGCAGCTTCACAACCAGCATGGCCTCCCCCAACAACAATAATATCGTAATTAATTTGCATGATTTAAATAAAGAGAAATAGCATGATCTTCTAATGATCTCATTTTAATTTGATCCTCATCGGTTTTATCAGTAAAACCAATTAGATGCAAAATACCATGAATTATTACACGCAATAATTCATGATCAAAAGATGTATTAAAAGATTCTGAATTAGATTTAACGGTATCAATTGAAATAAATATATCTCCAGATATAAATGAATTCTCACAATAATCGAATGTTATTATATCGGTATAGTAATTATGATCTAAATATTGCTGATTTAATTCTAATATATAGGAATCACTACAAAAAATATAATTAATATCTCCAAGATCCTTATTATAATGAGCTATAACAGTTTTAATCCAATTTTTTATTTTTGTTTTATTTTTAAGATTGAACTTAACATCTTGATTTTGTAAAATAATCGACATTTTAAATATTAAAAATTAGTTCAACCTTAGTTCCTTTATCATTATATAAAATATCATCTGTAAGTTTCTTCATCAAAAACACACCACGACCAGAAATGTTTTCAATATTTTCAGGCATTGTTGGATCAGGAATAGAATTATAATCAAAACCAAAACCTTCATCCTCAATAGATATAGTCAAACGGTTATCCACAACAATAAAATCAACAAAAACTCTCTTAGTAGAATCTAATTTGTTGCCATGCACCATTGCATTATTTACACCCTCGATAGTCGCTATTAGAATTTTTCCATATAAATCGGAATGTATAGAATTAATCTCTGATATTTCATCGATAATTTTTTCAACTTGATTTATATTATCAAGCTTACTTTGAAGTATTAACGATTTATTCATTTTAATCTTTTTTGTTAATCCTTATACTTTAAAAATTGAAAAAAGTTGCAAACTACTTGCTTTTATAACTTGGTATCCACATGGTTGGATTTTCAGAATTTCTTTCATTCCAAACCTCAAAATGCAAAATTCCTACTTTTTCATCAAATTTACTAACTTCTCCAATAATTTGATTGGTTTTTACTTTATCACCTACCTTTACATCAAGATTAGAAAGGTTTGAATAAACTGTTAAATAAGTACCATGACGAATAATAACAGCCATACCACCTAAAGGAACAGTAAATATCTTTCTAACCTCTCCTTCAAAAATACAATATACATTAGAATTTTTAGAAACGGTAATGTCGATACCATTATTCTTTATTTTTACACCTTTTAAATATGGATGATTATTCTCTCCATAAAAAGAAGTAACAATACCATCCTTTACAGGAGGTGGAAGCTTACCGAAATTTTCCTTAAACTGCTTTGCCAACTTATAATTAACCTCATTAACAGCAGAACTATTTTTAAGTTTTTTTCTAGCTTCCTCTTCAATTAACTTTTTAATTTGATCGGCAATTGCATCTGATTTTTTTCTTTCATTAGCAAGAGAATTACGCAACTGTTTTTCCTTCTTCTTAATATCTTTTACTCTGGTATTATAACTATTAGATTCTGAAAGTAACTTATTCAATTCAGACTCCTTTTCAATCTGCTTTAACTTTAAATGCTTAAAATTATTCTGAAGATTTAATTTACTTATGTTAACAGCAGAAATTAACTCTTTCAACTCATCTATTCGCTTCTTCTGAAAATCGACCAAATTATTATAAAACTTTACACGAGTATACGCTTGATTAAATGAATTGGAAGAAAGAATAAACATTAAAAGTTGTGCTTGATCTTTATTGCGAAACTTGGTCTTCAAAATAAAAGCAAGTTCCTCTCTCCTATTATGTATTAAATCCTCAAGACTATCTATCTGAAATTGATTATAATTAATTCTACTATTAAGGAAATCTATTTCTTTATCAATTTGAGAAATTAATTCATTTTTAAGTTTTATTCTTCTTTCAATTAAACGTAAATTATTTTCAGTCAAACTCTTTTCTTTAGATGTTTCATCAATAAGACTAGAAATCTTTGAAATATTATCCTCAATAGACTTACGCTTTAAATTTAAATCATCAATAGTTTGTCCTTTCAAAAAACCGAAAAGAATCAAAAAGAAAATAGAAAGAAAATATTTACAATAACCTATAATCATTGCTTACCAGTATGACCAAAACCACCTGAACCTCGTTCAGTATCAGAAACCAAAACCACATTTTCAAAAGAAACTTTCTCGTATTTAGCAAAAACCATCTGACATATACGATCACCAGGTTCAATAGTAACAGCTTCTCCACCTAGATTAATAAGGATAACTCCTATTTCACCTCTATAATCTGCATCAATAGTTCCCGGAGTATTAAGCACAGTTATACCTTTTTTTAATGCTAGTCCACTGCGCGGACGAATTTGTGCTTCATATCCTTCAGAAATTTCGATATATAAACCAGTTTTAACTAGCATCCTCTCTAAAGGCTGAATCACAATACTTTCAGGAATAAATGCTCTAAGATCTAAACCACTACTATGCTCTGTAGAATAGGAAGGATTAGGAAAACCAGACTCATTCTTTATTTTAACCTTCAACATAACTTTATCTAATAAATCGATTTATATAAGGAATTTGAATATGTTCTGTTTTAATAAATTCATATACAAAATAAAGCAAAGATATATTAATGAAAACAACGGCAAAAATAGGTTTAGTAAAAAACAGGATAGTAGCTATTATAAAAATAGTTATAAACAAAATAATATATTTTTTAAGATGAGACTTATCCAAGGAAATATATCCTGAAAATCTACCATCGCGATAACTTAAAATATTCATCACTAAATAACATATAACACGCGCCAAAGCGGCTCCATAAATTCCAAGTATAGGAATTAAAAGAATGTTAGATACAATAGTAAGTGTTGCTCCTACTGCAGTATATTTAACACCATACAAAGTTTTATCGGATAACTTATACCAAAACGATAAGTTAAAAAAAGTACCATTTAAAATATTAGCTATTAATAAAATAGGAACAATAAACAAACTCTGACGGTACTCACTTCCAACATAATACTTGAAAAGCGGTAAATTGAAAGTTATAAACAAAAATATGATCAAACAAAAGACTATAAAATACTTAAGAGCCTTACCATAAACCTCCAAAGAATTCTTACTTCCTTGTAAATTAAAGAAAAAGGGCTCAGCTGCAAAACGATACATTTGAATAAACAGCATCAACAAAACTGCAAGTTTATAATTAGCACCATAAATACCTAATTGATACAAAGGATTAGACTCCTGCGGTAACAAATACTTAAGAAAAATTCTATCAAAAGCTTCATTGGTAGTACCGGTTAATCCAGCTAACAAGAGAGGTAAAGAATACTTTAGAATTTTCTTGAGTAAAGAATAATCGAAATCAAACTTAGGAAGATGAGTAAAATATAGTAAAACTAAAACAGTTAAAACATTCTGTATTAAGTTAGACAAAAAGATAAAATATAGAATATTAACATGAGGTATTAAAGATTGTAACTGGTCGGGTGTCAAAAAAACAAAAAAGAAAAGATTCAAAACAATATTGATAACAACGCCTAAAATCTTAATAGTAGAAAAAAGAATGGGTCTATTCTCACTACGCAACTTAGCAAAAGGCAAAGCCATGAAAGCATCAAGAGATATTACAATTCCAAGAGTAGATATATACAAAGGATCATAAACGGTACCCAATGAAGACGAAATAGAATCAGAAAATCCAACAAATAAGAAAGATGCTAACGCTGAAGTTAAAAGCAAGAAATAAAAGACAGTTGAGTAAACCTTAGACTTATCTTCATTTTTATTGACAAAACGAAAAAAACCAGTTTCAAGCCCAAAAGTTAATAAAATAAGTAAAAAGGTAATATAAGCATATAACTCACTTACAATACCATATTGAACAGGATCTACCAAAACCCTTGTATGAATAAAAACAAGGAAAAAATTAAGAAGTTTGGGTAAAACTGTACTTAACCCATACACAAAAGACTGCGAAAATAACTGCTTAACCGAAGACATTGAGAAAAAATTAAATTCAACCACACATCAAAAAAAAATGACTTTAGTCATTATTAAATAAATGTTCCTATTTTTGCGTATTCAAACACCCATAAGCAATGAAAAAAATTGTTCCACTTATATTTATCATCCTGATTGGCTGTTCAAAGTACGATAAAAATTTTCATTACGCCAAAATAGAAACCGACCAAGGAAATATCGTGGTAAAATTATATAATTCCACACCCAATCACACAAACAATTTTGTTAAACTCATTGAAGAGAAATTTTTTGACGGAATAATTTTCCATAGAGTAATTAAAAATTTTGTAATTCAAGGCGGAGATCCAGACACAAAACAAGCAGAAAAAGGCAAACTATATGGAGAATCGGATGCAGGTTATTTAGTTGATGCTGAATTTGTAGATACCATAATACATAAACGAGGCACCATTGCTATGGCACGCGAAGGTGATGATGTAAATCCTGAAAAAAAATCGTCAAGTTCTCAATTCTACATAGTTATAGGAAAAATTTATACTAATGAACAATTGGATTCTTTAGAAATTAAACTATTCAATAGAAAAGTATCTAAATTTCATGATGAACAATTTGCCAATTGCATGAAACAAAATGGTGATACACTTAATAATAAAATACTTACAAATAAAATTGAAAAACTAATTAGTTCGAAAGTAGATTCATTTAAACAGGTGACAGCAAGAATTAAATTTAACGAACAACAAAGGGAAACATACACAACAATAGGGGGAATTCCACATCTTGATGGTAATTACACAATATTTGGTGAAATCGTTGAAGGATACGATATTGCTGAAAAAATATCGTTAGTTGAAACCGACGAAAACGACAGACCAAAACAAGACATAAAAATGAAAATTAGCTTAATTCAATAGTCATGCAAGGAAGAATTGAAAGTATTAGGGAAGAACTAAAGAATTTGAACCCTGTAAACCATGATGAAATAGAAAAGATTAGGGTATACCTTTTAGGTAAAAAAGGTGTTATCACAATGCTTTTCGACGATTTCAGAAATGTTAGTAAGGAAGAAAAAAAGAATATTGGTCAACTAATCAATACATTAAAAAACGAAGTTCAAGATAAAATAGAGAACTGGAAACAATCATTAGCATCAAATTCTAAGAAAGATGTTAATATTGATTTAAGCTTGATGGAACCAAACCAAGAATTTGGAACAAGACATCCTATATCTCTAATTAAAAATGAACTGTACGAAACATTTAAAAAGCTTGGTTTTACAATATACGAAGGACCAGAAATTGAGGATGACTGGCATGTATTCTCAGCTTTAAACTTTCCTGAAGAACATCCAGCAAGAGATATGCAGGATACATTCTTCATTGAAAAAAATCCCGACATATTACTTAGAACGCATACTTCATCGGTTCAGGTTAGAAGTATGCAAAAGGAAAAACTACCTATAAGAGTGGTTTGTCCTGGTAGAGTCTTTAGAAACGAAGCAATTTCGGCACGAGCACACTGTATATTTCATCAAATTGAAGGATTATATATAGATAAAAATGTTTCGTTTGCTGACCTAAAACAAACCCTACTATACTTCGCAAGAGAAATATTTGGCGAAGAAACACAAATAAGACTTAGACCCTCATTTTTTCCATTTACTGAACCCTCAGCCGAAATGGATGTTAGCTGCAAACTTTGCGGCGGTAAAGGTTGTTCGGTATGTAAATATACAGGTTGGCTCGAGGTTCTTGGATGTGGTATGGTAGATCCTAATGTACTTGAACTAAATAATATTGATAGTAAAGTGTATTCAGGCTTTGCGTTTGGAATGGGATTAGAACGAATAGCAATGCTAAAATACCAAGTTAAAGATTTACGACTTTACTTCGAAAACGATGTTAGGTTCCTGAATCAATTTAAAAAATACTGATATACAGAGAACTAAAATTCATTTTTCTTGTTCAACAAAGTAAAATAAAGGGTATGAAAGACGGTAGTACATACATATGTAAAACCTGTGCATGCGCATCATTTTCGGTTTTTAAAACATTAAATGATGAAGAACATGAATTATTGAATTCTAAAATAAAGTGTAATCACTATAAAAAAGGTGATATACTATACCGAGAAGGAAGTAGAATAACAGGATGCTACTGTATTCAAAAAGGTGTTCTAAAAATATATAAAACAGGCGTTGATGAAAAACCACAGATAATAACATTTGCTAGAACTGGCGATATTACTGGTTACAGATCTGTACTTAGTAACGAAATGGCCTGTACAACTGTAGAAGCACTAGAAGATTCTCAAATATGCTTTATACCTTCAGATATAATCTTCTCATTAATAAAGAAAAATTCAGATTTTGCACTATCATTAATACAACTTACCTGCAAAGAATTAAATCAAGCTAATAGTTTTATAAAAGATATTGCTCAAAAAACTGTTAGAGAAAGACTTGCAGAAATACTATTAATGCTTTCCAATACATTTAACTTAGATAATGAAGGTTATATTAGCATAAACCTTACAAGAGAAGACCTATCGAGTATAGTAGGTACAGCAACAGAATCAGTTATTAGAATACTAAGTGAATTTAAATCAGAAGGATTACTTGAACTTAAAGGGAAAAAGATCAAAATTTTAGACATGAAGAAAATGAAACTAATTTCAGATTCAATATTCTAACTAAAACAGCGATCCCTGCTCAGGAAATCTATCAATTTTTAAATGTTTATAGGAAAGTTCAGTTACTTCACGACCACGAGGGGTTCTTTTTAAGAATCCCTCTTTTATTAAGAAAGGTTCATAAACCTCTTCAATTGTACCTCCATCCTCTCCTACTGCTGTAGCAATTGTATTGATACCAACAGGACCACCATTAAATTTATGGATTAATGTTCTAAGAATCTTATTATCCATTTCATCTAAACCTCTTGAATCAATTTTTAAAGCATCAAGAGCATGAACAGCAATATCATAATTGATATTTCCATCACCAATTACCTGAGCAAAATCGCGTACTCTTCTTAACAGCGCATTAGCAATACGAGGAGTTCCCCTACTACGCAACGAAATTTCAACTGCAGCATCTTGATCTATAGTAATTCCTAAAATAGAAGAAGAACGCTTAAGAATATTAACAATAACCTCAGAATTATAGTACTCTAAATGAAAATTAATACCAAATCGTGCACGAAGCGGACTTGTTAACAACCCACTGCGAGTAGTAGCACCAATCAAGGTAAAAGGATTTAACTCTATTTGAATACTTCGCGCACTAGGTCCTTTATCAATAATTATATCAATCTTGTAATCCTCCATTGCAGAATAAAGATACTCTTCAACCAAAGGACTTAAACGATGAATTTCGTCAATAAAGAGTATATCAAACTTATCGAGATTAGTTAATAACCCAGCTAAATCTCCAGGCTTTTCGAGAATTGGCCCTGAAGTTGACTTAATACTAACACCCAACTCATTTGAAATAATATTAGCTAACGTAGTTTTACCTAAACCAGGAGGACCATGTAACAATACATGATCTAAAGCTTCGCCACGAAGTTTAGCAGCCTGAACAAAAATTGAAAGATTTTTAATTATATCCTCCTGACCTTTAAACTGATCAAAAACAGAAGGTCTAATCTGTCCTTCAAATTCTATATCCTTATAATTCTTATCGTTTCGTAAAAAATCAGACTGACTCATTATAACTTAAGCATTCTTTCAATTGGTAACCGAGCTAAATCAATTAAAGAAGAATCAACAGTAATCTCTGGTAATTCATATTTAAGTGTCAAATATAACTTTTTTAGAGTGATTAATTTCATAAAAGAACACTCGTTACAGGCACAAGTTGAATCGTTCGGAGGTGCAGGAATAAATTTCTTATTAGGATTGCTTTTCACCATCTGATGTAAAATACCTGCTTCTGTAGCAACAATATACTCTGTTGATGAATCTTTCTGTGTAAAACCTAATAAGTCCTGAGTAGATCCAATAAAATCGGCAATTAAAAGAATTGGTTTCGGACACTCTGGATGAGCAATAAACATTGCATTTGGAAACTCCTTTTTCAGCCCTAAAATCTTATCTAACGAAAACTGATCGTGAACATGGCAAGCACCATCCCAAACAATCATATTTTCCCTATTAGTTATCGATTTTAGGTAATTACCCAAGTTTCTATCTGGAGCAAAAATAATAGGTTCTTCCTTTTGAATACTATTTATAACCTTAATAGCATTTGAAGAAGTACAGCACAAATCCGATAAACTTTTAATATCAGCAGTAGTATTAACATAGGTAACAACCTTATGATTTGGATATTTCGAAATAAACTCTTTAAAGTCTTCGTATTTACAACTTTCAGCTAAACTGCAACCAGCATTCAAATCAGGCAAAAGAACTTTACTACTGGGAGAAAGAATCTTGGCTGTTTCGGCCATAAACTTAACACCAGCAAATACAATAATATCAGCCTTTACATTCGATGCTTTTTGCGATAAAGCCAAACTATCACCAACAAAATCAGCAATATCTTGTATTTCGGGATTTTCATAGTAGTGAGCCAGAATAATAGCGTTTTTCTCCTTTCTCAACTTATTAATCTCATCGACTAAATTTAAACTACTATCTAAACTTTCATCGATATAACCCAGTTTATTAACAATACTATTATTCATTAATCTTTTAAATTTTTAAATAAATAAAACAGTATGATTATTAATGGCTGTTAATTCAGTTCAAAACAAAATTGTAATTAGTTTGCAAAAATGCTTATTAAAATTGGTATAACAAATTGTTAACATCAAAAAGGAAGTAATGTTTACTGAAACACAGGCTAATTCAAACTTTATTAACAACTGTTAACTTAATAAACTGTTGAATTTTTTTCTTCTATTAACAACTCACTATGATGTTGAAAAAGGCGGGGATAAGTTCTACCAAAAATGTACTTAATGCTATTGCATTTTCTGGATAAGTTTATATATAGAGTTAACAGGTCTCCCTCCAAAAAAATTTACTGAAAATAATCAACTAAAATTTCAACATTAATTTAACATCTAAAATAGGGTTACTAACAGGCATATATTTTGAGTTTGATATTTTAGAGAATGGGAAATATTATTCATTTCATTGAAACGATATCGAGATAAAACCTTTATTTTTGAAGAACCTAATATGCTGAAAAGATGCACTTAAACAATACTATAGTAAGATCGTTTTCTGCTTCCCTTTTGATAATGAGTTTAATCGGAACTGTGAGTGGTCAGGTCGATTCTGCACAAAATTATACCGATAGCACAAAGAGATTCTTTGTGGCTCTTCCTATTGCATTTTATGGAGAGGAAACCAATGTGGGATTTGGAGCATCGGGAGGATATTACTATAGAAATGGTGATAATAAAATATCGAGTATTCAAGGAAATGCTATTTATACACTAAAAAATCAGGTCAGTTTTTCTGTTCTTCCGAAGATATATACATCAACAAGGGACTTTTACTATTCGGGGCATTTAAAGGCGAATTACTATCCCGATAAATTCTTTGGAATAGGACGAAACACCAGCGACTCATTGGAAGAAAACTATACTTCGAAAGATATTTCTGTGCTTTTGCAGCGTCAGCGTATTTTCTTTAAGGTGATGATGATTGGTGTTCAGGCTCAGTTAAACTACTATCAGGTTCATGATATTAAGACAAACGGACAATTATCTCAGGGAGTTGTTGGGATGAACGATAAATTAACAACAGGTTTGGGATTGCTACTTACTTGGGACGATAGAGATAATATGTTCTACCCTTCCGAAGGAGAATTTTACAAGGCATCGTTAATGGTATATAGTAAGGTGTTTGGAAGTGATTTGGATTTTACTCGATTGACTTTGGATTTAAGAAATTTCTATGGAATGGGAGGCGATCATGTATTTGCCTTGCAGGTTTATGGCGATTTGACTTGGGGTGATACCCCGTTTCAAATGATGCCAGCGCTGGGTGGAAGCGATATTCTTAGAGGCTACTATAAAGGACGATTCCGCGATAAGATGATGGCGTGTGCACAGGCCGAGTATCGTTTCCCGATATACAAATGGTTAAAAGGAACGGCCTTTTCGTCGGTTGGTGATGTTGCACCGGATATCGACAAATTTGATATATCCAAGTCGAAACTTTCGTACGGAGCAGGTTTGAGAGCACGAGTTAACCCGGTTAATGTTCATTTGCGTTTCGATGTAGCATTTACTAACGATCGTGAACCTGCTTATTACTTTACAGTTACTGAGGCATTTTAGAACAGAGATTTAGCGTTATGATAAAATATAAAAGACCTCCACTTGGGAGGTCTTTTCGTTATATTCTTTTAGATGTGGAATTTATAGCATTGTCGATTCAACTTCATCAACAGTAATAGGAATACGTTGACCAAGAATTCTGCAACCTTTATCGGTAATAAGAATATCATCCTCTAAACGAATTCCACCAAAGTTTGCATACTCTGCCAATTTTGCGTAGTTAATGAACGACTCGTTAATTTTTTCTGATTTCCATTTTTCGATAAGCGCAGGAATAAAGTAAATACCTGGTTCAACTGTAACTACAAACCCCGATTGAAGACGACGTCCACAGCGTAAGTATGCTGTTCCAAATTGATCGGAGCGAGAAATTTCGTCATCGTAACCTACGTTATTTTCACCCAAATCCTCCATGTCGTGAACATCAAGTCCCATCATATGGCCAAGTCCATGAGGTAAAAATAATGCATGAGCACCGTTTGCAACAGCATCATCAACATCACCCTTCATTATTCCTAATGCAGAAAGACCTTCGACAATAACTTTTGCCGAGGCTTTGTGAACATCTAAATAAGGTATTCCTGGTTTTGAAATTTCAATAGCCTTGTTATTGGCAGCAAGTACAATGTTGTAAATATCTTTTTGCTGTTGAGTAAACTTCCCTCCTACTGGAATTGTACGCGTAAAATCTGAAGCATAGTGCGAAACTGCCTCGGCTCCGCTATCGATAAGCAGCATACGACCTTGCTGAAGAATTTGAGAATGGTCGTGGTTGTGGAGTGTTTCTCCGTTTTGCGAAAGAATAATTGGGAATGATGGCATTGAACCATTGGCAATAGCTATACCTTCAATTGTACCCGCAATTTCGCGTTCCGAAACACCAACTTTTGCCATTTTCATTGCAGTTACATGCATTTTGTAACCAATGGCACAAGCTTTCTCAATTTCCTCAATTTCACAAGCTTCTTTTATTGAGCGAAGGCTAATAATGGCCTTAACTAATTCTAACGAAGAATAAGTTTTGATAAAGGATTGATTAATGCCCAATAAACGCTCTAACGTTAATATATTCTCGGCACGATATGGCGGTATAATGTGTATTTTTCGTCCATGACGAATAGCGCGAGAAATAGTTAAACTTAACTCTTTTAATGGATGAGTAGAAAGAACTCCAACTTTTTCGCCAAGTTCTTTGAGTTTGGGTTGTGGACCCATCCAGATGATATCGTCAATATCGAAATCATCGCCATAAAGGCAATCTTTTCCATCCTCAATGTCGATAATACCAATTAAGTTTGGAATATCGAGACCAAAGAAGTAAAGAAAGCTACTATCCTGACGGAAGTGATAGGTGTTGGCAGGATAATTCATCGGGCTTTCGGTATTACCCATAATGATGGCAATTCCCGATTTAATTTTCTTTCGTAGTTTTAATCTACGTTCGATATAAACTTGCTTTTCAAACATGATTGAAAAATTAATTTTAGATTTGTTGCTCTAAAGGTAATGCCAAAACAGGAGAATTTCAAATGATAAAATTCATAAAACATCATATTAACTCTATTCTATGGGCATTGGTAATCCTCATTCTTTGTGGGGCACCCTCATCTGGATTTCCTAAAATTGGTTTTTTAAACATTCCACATCTCGATAAAATTGTTCATTTTGGATTGTACTTTATATTTACCCTTCTTTTGGTTTCCGAGCATAATCCGTTAAGGTGTAAGCAAAATGTTACGAAGCAATCATTGATCGTTGGATTTTCTGTAGCGGTTATATATGGTTTGCTAATCGAAATGTTACAGTGGCTCGTTTTTACCAGTCGCAGTGCTGAATTTTTCGACTTTCTTGCAAATACAGTTGGAGCAACATTGGCGATTTTAGTTTATCGGTTGGTAAATAGGTATAGTAAAGGTTGGTTTTAGAATATTGTTATAATTTGCTGATCTATAGCGACTATACATTGTTTAATGATCAACATCAATGCACTTTTGATGCATTTTTCTTTTCACATTCTACTTTTTGTTTACCTTTGTGAAATAAATGTGGAGAGATTTGACTGATTGCAACCACAATAAATAAATGCTAAAGCAGAAAAATTCTGGCAATCGCACAAACCTTCCCTTCGCATTTTTGTTAATCAACTAAAACATTAAATAAGATGGGATATTTATTTACATCCGAAAGTGTATCCGAAGGGCATCCCGATAAGATAGCCGACCAAATCTCGGATGCTTTACTCGATGAGTTTCTACGCAGAGATCCTAATTCCAAGGTTGCTTGCGAAACACTTGTAACAACTGGGCTTGCCGTTCTTAGCGGTGAGGTTAAAACGTCTGGATATGTCGATGTTCAGGAAATTGCTCGTAGAGTAATCAAACGAATTGGATATACCAAGCAAGAGTATCGTTTCGACTCAGAGTCGTGCGGTGTAATTTCATCAATTCATGAGCAGTCGCCCGACATCAATCGTGGTGTTGTTCGCGAAACGGAGGAAAATCAAGGAGCAGGTGATCAAGGGATGATGTTTGGCTATGCCAATCGCGAAACTGATGATTACATGCCATTGTCATTGGTTCTTTCGCATGTATTGCTGATGGAACTTGCAAAAATCCGTCGCGAGGAGAAAGAGATGACCTACCTTCGTCCCGATGCAAAATCACAGGTAACTCTTGAGTACGACGATAATAACCAACCTGTTCGTATCCACACTATTGTGGTTTCAACTCAGCATGATGAGTTTGATTCCAATGATGATAGAATGCTTGAAAAGATACGTATGGATGTTAAGAACATCCTAATTCCAAGGGCAAAAGCAAAATTTCCTGAGCGAGTTCAAAAACTTTTTAAGGACGATTATATTCTACATGTTAACCCAACCGGAAAGTTTGTAATTGGTGGACCACACGGAGATACGGGTTTAACGGGTCGTAAAATTATTGTAGATACTTACGGTGGTAAGGGTGCTCACGGTGGTGGTGCATTTTCCGGGAAAGACTCGTCGAAGGTAGACCGCTCTGCGGCTTATGCTGCTCGTCATATTGCAAAAAATATGGTAGCTGCTGGTATCGCCGATGAGATTCTGATACAGGTTGCCTATGCAATTGGCGTTGCACAGCCAGTAGGTCTTTACGTAAATACCTATGGAACATCGAAAGTAAAACTAACCGATGGTGAAATTGCGCAAAAGGTTCAGAAAATTTTCGACATGCGTCCTGCTGCAATAGTAAAACGATTTGGTTTAAAGAATCCTATTTTTGAGGAAACTGCTGCTTATGGCCATTTTGGTCGCGACTACTATAAACGTGAGGTAGAGTTCATTGTTAATGCCAATGGAAGTGGCGAAAAAGTAGAAAAGCGAGAGGTCGAATTTTTTACCTGGGAAAAACTCGACTATGTTGACACACTGAAAAAGGAGTTTGGATTATAATTTAAATTTCTTAGTAGTTATATAAAGCCTGACTTCAAAAGTTGGGCTTTTTTTAATATTTAGATTGGAACAAAGTAGGGGTAAATTAAGTTTGAGTTGTCTTTGATAAAAGGACGAATTGCAGGATAAATGGTTATTATTTACCTTTATCTCCAAAATCAGTTTAATTGGAGTTATCGGATCAGAATATATTGGTTGGATTGCGTAATGGCGACGAGCAGGTTTTCGAAGGAATTTTCAGAACTTACTACGAGCGATTGTGCAACTACGCCAATACTATTTTAAACGATATGGACGAGGCCGAGGAAATGGTTCAGGGAGCATTTCTGACCGTTTGGGAAAAGCATGAAACAATAGAGATTCATACTTCGGTTAAATCGTATTTATACAGGGCTGTTCATAATAGTTGCTTAAATAGAGTTAAGCACTATAAGGTGCAAAAAGTTCATGGAGAGGAATTTAAAAATCGATCGGATATATTGCTCGACGATGCATCGCAGGATTTGATAGGAACAGAGTTGGATAGTTTGGTGGCTCATGCTATTGATTCGCTACCGCAGCAGTGTAAGCAGGTGTTTAAGTTGAGTCGGTTCGAGAGTTTAACGTATGCCGAAATAGCAGAACAGCTCAACATATCAGTTAAAACCGTGGAAAATCATATGGCAAAGGCCTTAAAAACCTTACGAGAAAAGTTAAAGGATTATTTGCCTGTATTGATATGGTTGCTTTTTATGAGGAACTAAGAACGCGTGAAAGACGAAAATGTACATATTGACCAATTAATTGCTCGTTTCATTGCTGGAGAGGCAACTGAGGAGGAAATCTCGCGGCTTAATCGCTGGCTCGACGAGTCGGAGGTGAATCGTAAGTATTTTGGCGATATTCAGTTTATTAGCCAAAAGGCAGTTGCTTCAAATACCATTGTTAAGGTTGATGTAAATAAGGCTTGGAGTAAGGTTCATCAACAGATGAAACCTAAAGTCACCATAAAACAGCAGTCAGCAAAGGTTGTTCGTTTGGGAATTCCAGTTTGGTTACGTGTTGCTGCTGCCATTGTGTTGGTTTCGGGGTTTACATTTAGCTTGTACCGTTTCTACACATCCTCTATCATAGAATCTTCGCAAGCAATTGCGCTTGTTAGTCAGGATAGCGTTGTAAATTCTTTGCTGAAAGATAGTTCTTCTGTATTCCTGAACAGAAATAGTAAAATTACCTATTCGCCTCGATACGGAAAAAAAGATCGAAAGGTAAAGCTTGAGGGCGAAGCATACTTCGATGTTAAGCATATTTCCGAGAAACCATTCGTTGTTGAGGCCGAGGGCACGTTTATTCAGGATATTGGTACATCATTCAATATTAAAGCATTCACAGGCGATACCTTAGTTGAGGTTTATGTAAAATCGGGCGAAGTAAAATTTTTCACCAAGGGTAGCGATGGAATAACTTTAGTTGAAGGAGAAACCGGTGTTTACAATAAAAACACGCAGCAATTTACCAAAACTGTTACTTCGAAAATGAATATTGTATCGTACGCCAATAGGATGTTCATTTTTCAGAATATGCGATTATCAGAAGTGGTTCAGCAATTGAGTGCCGTTTACAAAGTAAACATTAGAATTAATAATGACAATTTAAAGGATTGTACAATAACTGTATCATTCGATAACGAGGAGATTGACGTAATACTTAATATTATTACCGAAACCCTAAATCTTCAACTCACAAAAAATTCCGAAGGGTATATAATAGATGGAGAGGGCTGTGTTAACCCATAATTCAATGATAAAATTTGCCACATTATTTATACTGATTGTACTGAGTCAGATTCTTATTGCGCAGAATAAATCAACACCAATTCTCGAAAGAGAAGTAACTGTATCAATTAATGATGAATCGGTTAGCTTTATACTGACGGAAATTTCGCAGAAGGCAAACTTTGTTTTTTCCTACAGTCCAGAGGTTATAAACACTATGCAGAAAACGAGTATTGATGTTAAGGATAAATCGGTTCGTCATATTCTTAATACTCTTTTTAATGGAACAGTAAAGTTTAAGGAACGCGGAAAGTATATCATTCTTCAAAAAGTTGACATTGCCGAGGAAAGTTCTTCAAAAAAGGATGTTGTTGTAGAGGGCTATCTTTACGATTCACAAACGGGTATGAAACTTACCGAAGCAACGGTATATAGCAAGGATAACAAAGTTTCAACTATAACCGATGAGTATGGGTACTTTAAGTTGGAGGTTCCTACGAATAAGACTGAAACCGAACTTAAAATTAGCAAGGATGGTTATGAGGATGCTCACATTACGCCAATAAAAGGTAAACCCAGCTACATTAATATTGAGCTTACAAATAAGGATATTGCGGAGGATATTCCTGCATTGGTAGTGCCAAGCGCGGAGCAGCAAAAGAAGAAGATTAAATTACCGGAGTGGTTAATCGCCAATAAAATCCTGATCAACACACGTAATATTTCTGATACCTTATTTAGTAAATGTCAGTTTTCGTTTGTTCCATTTTTAAGTACCAATAAGTTACTTTCCGGACGAACAATTAATGATTATTCCTTGAATATGACCGTTGGATATGTTCAAGGAGTTCGAAAAGTGGAGTTGGGTGGTATTGCTAACATTGTTCGCGAGGATGCGGGTGTATGTCAATTGGCTGGAGTGGCAAACTTGGTGGGCGGGTTATCCTACGGATTTCAAGCGGCAGGTACATTTAATGCATCTCGATCGTTAAACGGGGTACAAGCCTCTGGAGTTATAAATTTTGTATTGGAGGATGCTGGATATGCCCAACTTGCAGGGACGGGTAATTTAGTTGTAGGAAAGTTTTATGGATTTCAGGTAGCGGGAATTTTTAATATTAGTAGTGCTTTAAAAGGAGTTCAGATTTCGGGAATTACTAATTTAACAGGCGAGTCGCAGGGTGTCCAGGTCGTGGGTATACTGAATCATGCAAAAAAAATTGTAGGAACGCAGGTAGCCGGGCTTATTAACAATACCGATAGTCTCGATGGTGTTCAGGTAACAAGTATCTTAAACCGAGCATCTTTCTTTAAGGGGTATCAGTTTGCAATGATAAACTACGCCGATTCGTGCGATGGAATACCTTTTGGCTTTTTCAACTTTGTTAGAAAAGGATACCACAAGATTGAAATTTCGGCCGATGAGGTTTTTTACTCAAACGTAGCATTCCGAAGTGGTGTAAAGAAATTCCATTCAATAGTATCGGCTGGACTTCGACCTGAAAATTTGGATAACCCTGTTTGGATGTTTGGATACGGTTTGGGAACAACTCTAGGGAAATCGGACAAATATCTATTCGACATAGATTTAACAGCACATCAAGTGATGAAAGGAAACTCTTTTTCGTCCAAAAATTCACTTTATAAACTAACTCTCGGTTTAGATAGAAAAGTATCGCCCAAAACGTCAATTACCTTTGGTTTAACCTATAATATCTATGTTACAGATACAGAATCAAAGTACTATAGCGATACTTTTTCTTCGTTAGTCCCATACTCCTTTACAAACAGCACAAGCAGTAACGGAAATAATATGAAGACTTGGGTAGGAGGGAAGATTGGTATACGGTTTTTGTAGTTGATAATCAGAATATTTACATTAACTTTTTTTATTAACGCTTCCAAGTCCTACGGACGTTGGAAGGTCTGCCCTACACTTCAAAAATCATCATTCGTTAATCAATATTCATAAAAAAATACTTTGTTCGAGCGCATCTTCCAGATGCGTTCGCTTTAGTGGCTCAAGTTTCCGCTACCCCAGCAAGTTATAATTGCGCACTCGTCATAAGACGAGCGCGAACGGAGAAAATACATTTGTTATTTAACCAAGGAAATAGTGATAAAGTATGAATACTCTGTACTTTTCGGTCATCTTGGTAAAAGTTTTTACTAAATTTACTTGAATTTTGTGAGTTAGGAAGGGAGTAGTGGCACGCGTCAAAAGAAGACGCGCGCGAACAGGGGGTGGACTTAAAAATTTAATAAAATTGGAAACTTCAAATGAGTAAAATTAATTATAACATCATAGGCACAATTTTATATACCCTGATATTGTTGTTACTTTTTTTATTGTGTTGTGGTTTTTATTTTTTTGGTTTAAATCCATGTGTAATTTTATTCTGGGGTAAAGGTTTGTTATTATTTTCTAGTTCTATTTTAGGCTATTTTTTTTCATTAGTGTTTAGATGGAAAGACGCTCGTGTTTTTTATGTAGGGTGGATTCCTGTTATATTATGGTTAATATGTTTTGTTTTAAATGAAAATAGTCGATTAAGATATATTAAATCAAATACATGCAAAGTTCGTAAAGTTTATGTAGATGATTTTAGTATAGGATCTTCTAGTACAGGTTTATATTTAAAGTACAAAAAAAGTGATACAAAAACATTTTACATAAGATCATCAAAGCGAGAGAATCTTGAAAAGAAATCTTTTAGTGTCAAAAAATTTAAACAGGGCGATAGTCTTCTAATAATTTACCCGGTAGGGTGTAGCAAGCTTTCAATAATATACAAGCCATACCCAACAAAGGAGGAGTTTACTAAGTGCAATGATTATGGTTACTATGTAAATGGTCAACTTTATAGCAAAGAGGAGTACGAGCAGATGTTTGGGAAAAACGGCACAAAATAGCATCCCTATTTAACTTTGTTCGAGCGTGTCTTCCAGACGCGTTAGCATTAGTGGCTCAAGTTTCCACTACGCCTGTAAGTTATAATTGCACACTCGTCATAAGACGAGCGCGAACGGAGGTTTTATGGACTTTGGAAGGTCTGTCTTACACTTCAAAAATCATCATTCGTTAATCAACATTCAAAATTCTTAAAAAATTTCACTTTAGCAATAGGGGTATATTCAAAAGAGGTTGTCATAGGTTTGAATTATAATTAAAAAACCGATGAAAACAACTATTAAACTTATTGCAAAACTCTTTATTTACCTAGCGCTTTATGCGTTTAGCTTATTATCATTTAAAATTGCAAATTCCCAAAATTTAACCCAAGTTATTAGGGGCAATGTAGTAGATGTTGAAACGCAGGCAACACTTCCGGGGGCAACAGTGGTAATTCTTGGAACTGATCCAGCACTTGGAACATCAACCGATATGGATGGTAATTACCGAATAGACAATGCTCCACTTGGACGTTACAGTATTCAGATTGCATTTGTTGGTTACGAGCAAGTTGTGATTCCCGAAATACTTATAACATCGAGCAAGGAGGTGGTTCTGAATATTGGTCTTAAGCAGAGTATTAACCATATTCAGGAGGTTGTGGTAAAGGCGCATACTCGAAAAGATAAGCCAATGAACCCGATGGCAACTATCAGTGCAAAATCATTTACTGTTGAGGAAACACGTCGATATGCCGGTGGCCTTGATGATCCTGCACGAATGGTTTCAGCATTTGCTGGAGTTACCGTTGGTAATATTCAGGATAATGCAATTATTATCCGGGGAAATTCGCCAAAGGGTGTTTCGTGGCGATTAGAGGGTGTTGAAATCCCAAATCCAAACCATTTTGCGGGAGGAAATGTTGCTGGTGGTGGAGTTGTAACCGTTTTCAGTAGTCAACTTTTGGCCAATTCCGATTTTTTCACAGGAGCTTTTCCGGCAGAGTATGGAAATGCTCTTGCGGGAGTTTTTGATATGAAATTGCGTAATGGGAATAGCGAAAAACGCGAGAGTACGTTTCAGGCTGGATTAATGGGAATTGACTTTGCATCTGAAGGACCTTTTGTTAAAGGTGGAAAATCGAGTTATTTGTTTAACTATCGCTATTCAACATTAGGACTGATAAGTAAGATGGGATTAATTCCTTCGGAACAAATACCGCGTTACCAAGACTTATCATTCAAGTTTAATTTTCCGACAAACAAGGCAGGAACATTCTCGCTTTGGGGTATTGGCGCAATTGATTATAACAACGAACCTACCGAAAAAGACTCAACTAAATGGGAAATGGATTGGGATAGAATAACCTACGATTGGAATTTAAGTATGGGAGCAGCCGGTGTTTCTCACAAAATACTGCTTGGAAAACAAACCTATGTAAATACATCGCTGGCTGTTTCGGGAACCGTTAATAAGATTGATGCCCAACGTTACGACGATTTTCTTTCGTTACGTCCAAACTGGGATTTCACTGATAAATCGGGACGAATAAGTTTAAATACCTTTATTAACCATAAATTTAGTGCTCGACATACTGTTAGATCGGGTATTAATGTTAGTCGAATTTTATATAACATCGATTTAAGTAGTACTATCAAGGATAATCCCGATACCTATCAAAATTTTGTGAAGCAAAATGGAAGTAGCAATTATGCCGAATTTTATGTTGAATCGAAGTTTAATTTAACTTCAAGTTTAATGGCGAATTCGGGTGTAAACGTGAACTATTTCGCATTGAATGATAATTATTCTATCGATCCTCGTTTTAGCCTAAAGTGGGATTTTGCGCCAAGTCATTCTATTTCGGTGGGATATGGAAAACACAGTCAAATGGAGGAGCTTAAGATTTACCTTATTAAGCAAGTGGTTGATGGGCACGATATATATCCAAATAAAAACCTTGAATTATCAAAGGCTCATCATTTTATTCTTGCCTATGATTGGTTGATAAACAGCAACCTTCGTTTGAAAGTGGAACCTTACTTTCAGTATCTGTACGATATTCCGGGAATAGCAGATAGTTCGTACTCTTTAATCAACTTTAAGCAGGATTGGTCGTTTATGGATGCTTTGGAAAACAACAGTGTAGGTAAGAATATTGGCGTTGATATTACCTTCGAGCGTTTCTTAAACAAGAACTACTACTACTTGGCTACTTTATCTATTTTTGATTCGAAGTATAAGGGTGATGATGGCGTATGGCGTAGCACTAGGTACGATAAGGGATTTGCATTCAATCTTCTTTTCGGGAAAGAATTTTTCCTAAGCAAAAACAGAGTGCTGGGGGTAAATGCCCGATTGAACTTTATGGGTGGTGAACGCTATAGCCCAGTAAACTACGAGCAATCGATGTTCGATAAACAGATTGTGTATGACGAAACTAGGGCTTTCGAAAAGCAAAGTCCAACTGTTTACAATATGGATATTACAATAACCTATAGATCAAACAAGAGCCGGTATTCGGGTGTGTGGGCCTTGCAGGTAAAGAATATTCTTGGGGCACCAATGCAACAGGGTTACGATTATAACTACAGAACAAAAAAGATAGAAAAATCAGAGTCGGTGATGATTCTTCCAGTATTAAGCTATAAGGTTGAGTTTTAATCTAAAAGGGTAAAAGTAAGCCCTGTCAGTTTTTCCGACAGGGCTTTAGTTTTATGTTGATAGACTTAAAAAACCTTAGGAAAGAATGGATGTAGGGCTATTTTGATTTCATCGTTGGTGAATGGTTCACGAGGAATCATAATAACCGTGTCGTCACCAGCAAGTGTGCCGATTATCTCTTTTAGTCCAAGAGAATCGATATAGATTGCAATGCTACTGGCAAAACCAGGGAGCGTTTTAATAACCCCGAAATGGTACGAAAACTCAACCGACAAAACACTATCGCCAGGCTTTATAACGGTTTGAGGATCTTTTATGCCAATATTCTTTGGAAGAACATAGATATACCCTTTTTCTGGATCGGGAATTTTGGCTATTCCCATCTCCTTTATGTCCCTCGATAGAGTGGCTTGTGTAATGTTATAACCTATTTTTCCGAGTTCGCCAAGAAGTTCATCTTGTCCAGATATTTTTTGCGACTCTATTATTTTCCGTATATCCTGTTGTCGATCGGCTTTTACCATTATTGCTGATTTATAGATTATAACTATAAGATTTTTTAATCTATTTGTTTTATTCTTTTATTGTAAAGATACGTAGATTTAAAACTTTGTAAAAACCCTTTCCAAATTTTATTCTTTGCTATCGTTTAATAGTTGGTTTTTTTGTTGCTGAACAAAGTGGGGGTTAAAACTTTGATACGTAGAATTGAATTTTTCAACAATTTTGTTGTTGCCAAGATTTCCGATACTTCCAACGTGAGTGTGCTTTAGTTCACTTTTTCTATCGAATAAGTTATTTTCCACCTCGTTTCCTACGGTTTTATATGCATCGCGGAACGGAACCCCAGCCACAACCAACTCGTTAATTCTTTCAACCGTGAAAATTGGATTATATATGGGATTCTCCAGAATTTTCTCTCTCACTATTAAGTTATCAACTCCAAGTTTTATAGCATCGAGTATGTTTGTAATTTCGTCGAATGCAGGAAGATACGATTCTTTTATAAGTTGATAATCCCTAAAATATCCGGTTGTTAGATTTGACGATATTTGGCCTATCTCGGTAGGAAGTGATTGTAGTTTATTGCATTTTCCACGTGTAATTTCAAACAAATCAGGATTTTTTTTGTGTGGCATAATGCTTGATCCGGTTGTTAGCGAGTCAGGCAACTTTACAAAGTCGAAGTTTTGGCTCATAAACAAACAGACGTCAGCTGACATCTTCCCAATTGTCGAGGCAAGGTTTGCAATGGCGAATGCAACAATTCTTTCCACCTTGCCGCGTCCCATTTGTGCATAAACCGAGTTAACGTTCATCCTCTCAAACCCTAGCAGCTCGGTGGTTAATTCTCTGTCGAGCGGAAACGATGAACCATATCCTGCTGCGGAACCTAGTGGATTTTGATTATTTATTTGGTAGGCCGAACGGAGAAGTATCAAATCGTCGGAGAGAGCTTCGGCGTAAGCTCCAAACCACAACCCAAACGATGAGGGCATTGCAACTTGCAGATGTGTATAGCCGGGCATAAGCGTATTTTTGTGCTTTTCGCTTAAGTTGATTAGTGTAGAAAACAAGTTGGCCACACTGTATGCAATATCTATCAGTTTATCGCGGGTAAACAGCCGGATATCGACTAGAACCTGATCGTTTCTTGAGCGACCAGTATGTACTTTCTTTCCTACATCGCCAAGCGTTTGAGTAAGTTCCTTTTCCACTTGTGAGTGAATATCCTCTGAATCGTCGTCGAGTTGGAAGTTGTTGATTTTTATCTTGAAATATATTTTACGCAATTCGGTTTTCAGGTCGGCAAGTTCCGTGCTGGTTATAAACCCAACACTTTGTAGCATTGTTATGTGTGCCAGCGTACCAATAACATCATGTTCCGCTAGGTACATATCCATTTGCTTATCTGCAGATGTTGTGTATTGTTCCACAAAAGCATCAGTATCTTTTCCTTTATCCCAGAGTTTCATTTGTGTAAGTTAAAAGTGAAGATTTTCGAGTAGTTTGATATAGGTGTCTATTCCGTTTCGAATTTCATCGGTGTAGATGTACTCGTTGGCAGTATGCGACCGTGCGCTATCGCCAGGGCCAATCTTTACCGATGGATAAGGAATTACCGCTTGGTCGGATGTTGTTGGCGATCCAAAGGTTGATATTCCAAGCGATTTTGCCGATAAAACAATAGGATGATTGACGGCTATTCTTGAGCTGTTCAACCTTAGCGATCGTGGCGAGATTTCACAATCGGTCTTCTGGAGAATAATTTCTAGGGCTTTTGCGTTTGAATACAGGTCGTTTGTGCGAACATCAACAACAAACGAGCAAATATCGGGAACTACGTTGTGCTGATAACCTGCATTTACCTGTGTCACGCTCATTTTTACTTCACCCAGAATCTCCGAAACATCGGGAAATTGGTAAGATCTAAACCAGTCTATTATGGGTAATGCTTTGTAAATAGCATTAACGCCCTCGTTTCGTGCTGCATGTCCCGATTTTCCTTTTACTGTGCAATCGAGCACCATTAAACCCTTTTCGCCAATGGCCATTTGCATTTTTGTGGGTTCTCCCACAATTGCCAAATCAATTTTTCCAAGTTGATTAAGGATTGATTCAACTCCATTTACTCCCGAATTTTCCTCTTCGGCTGTTGCCGAATAAATCAAGTTAAACGGGAGTTCTTTGTTGTAAAGAAAAATGAATGTTCCTAAAAGCGATACAAGCGATGCTCCGGCATCGTTACTACCAAGGCCTGTTATTTTTCCTTCGGTTTCGATTGGTTCGAAAGGGTTTGTGCTCCATCCCGATGTTGGTTTCACTGTATCGTGATGCGAGTTTAGCAAAACCGTTGGTTTATTGAGGTTATTTCCCCGATGCTCTATCCAAACGTTATTTCTAAACCGGTTTGGCTTAAGTCCTTTCTTTATAATGAAGTTCTCAATTATCTCTGCCGTATTCTGCTCTTCGGTACTTAACGATGGCATTGCAATTAGGCTTTTGAGCAGATCTATATATTCTTCGTACATTTTAAACAATTTAAGCAATTAATGTTGTTCCCTTGTTGGTGATAAGATTGTCGGTATTGGTAATCCGCACCTTTGATAGTCCTCGACTTAGTGCTGCAAAGCAATTGTCGAGTTTGGGGATCATTCCGCCTGTTACAATTCCATCTGATTTCAACTTGCCATATTGATTGTCCGAAATCAGTGGAATAACTGTAGTTTCATCGTTGGGATCTGATAAAACTCCCGTTTTTTCGAAGCAGTATATCAACGTAACACTATATACCGATGCCAAAGCAATTGCAATTTCGGCTGCAATAGTATCGGCGTTTGTGTTCAGAATTAAACCGTTTCCATCGGTAGAAAGTGGCGCAATAACTGGAGTAATTCCTGCATCGATTAAAAGTTTAAGCGGTGTAATATTGACAGATTTAACATCGCCAACAAAACCGTAATCAATCTCCTTTACTGGTCGTTTTTGTGCAATAACAATTCCTGCATCTACACCAGTAAGACCTAGTGCTAATTGTCCTTTTGCCTGAATAGCCGCAACGGTTTGCTTATTAATAAGTCCGCCATAGGTCATGGTTACAATATCGAGAGTTTGCGAGTCGGTTATGCGTCGACCCTCTACCATTTTTACAGGAACTCCCATTTGTTCCATTAGGTTCGAGGCCAATCGGCCACCGCCATGCACTAGAACTTTTGGACCTTGAATTTGGCAGAACTTATCGACGAAACTCTTCATCTCTGCTTTGTTTTCAAGCACTCCTCCCCCAACTTTAACCAATGTAAGTTGATTCATTTCGATGATCTGTATTTATAGTAATTCCTTTAACGAGTTGATAAGTTGATCGACTTCTCCTTTTGTTATACATAGCGGAGGTAAAAGACGAATGGTGTTGCTGCCGCTATATCCTGTAAATATTCTTTTATCGAATAGTAGATGTTTTCTCAACTCGGCAATGGGAAATTCAAACTCAACGCCAATCATTAATCCAATGCCTCTTACCTCTTTTACTTTTGGAAGACTTTTCAATTTATCTATTAAGTATTGTCCAGTATTGGAAGCGTTATTCAGGAGATGTTCCGATGTTAAAACATCGAGAACTGCCAATGAGGCTGCGCAGGCTAAGTGATTTCCGCCAAATGTCGTTCCAAGTAAGCCATGCTTCGCTGCAAATTTTGGGCTGATTAAAACTCCACCAACAGGGAATCCATTGCCCATGCCTTTTGCCATTGTTATTAAATCGGGTGTTACTCCGTAATGTTGATGTGCAAAGAACTTTCCGGTTCTTCCGTATCCACTCTGAACCTCATCAACAATAAATATTACGTTATTTGCATTACATAATGCAGAAAGTTGTTGCATGAATTGCTTTTCGGGAGCAACAATTCCACCAACACCCTGTATTCCTTCAATAATCACAGCGGCAACATCCCCTTTTTGAATAGCGGTATCAACCTTCTCGAAGCTATTCATAGGAATGAACTCAACGTTGTGGCAAGCATTAAAAGGTGCAACAATATTTTTATTATCGGTGCAGGCTACTGCGCCAGAGGTTCTACCATGGAACGAACCGTTAATGGCAATAACCTTCGATTTATTTGTGTGAAACGAGGCGAGTTTTAGCGCGTTCTCGTTTGCCTCGGCACCGGAGTTACACATAAATAAAGAGTAATCCGGATAGCCTGAGACTTCTCCAAGTGTTTTTGCTAATTTCTCCTGTAGACTATTTTCTACAGAATTCGAGTAGAATCCCAACTTATGGAGTTGACTTTCGATACTCTTTATGTAATGTGGATGACTGTGACCTATCGAAATTACGGCATGTCCACCGTAAAAATCGAGATATTCATTGCCATTCTTATCCCACAATTTACAGCCTAAACCTATTTCGGGTTCAATGGCGTAAAGCGGGTAAACATCGAATGTTTTCACTTTTAGTATGTTTAGATATTTTATAACCAGTTAAAATGCTATAGGTTTGGTTTTTAGTCCGGCCATTTCGTCGAAACCAAACATTAAGTTCATGTTCTGCACCGCTTGTCCCGATGCTCCTTTGATCAGATTATCAATTATGCTGACGATGTAAATCTTGTTATCCGCTTTTTCTACGTGTATAATACATTTGTTGGTATTAACAACCTGCTTTAGATCGGGCATTTCGTCTGATATTTTCACAAACGGATGATTCTTGTAGAAATCGGAGTACAGCTGTTTCGCAGAGACTTCATCGAGTTGACATTCGGTATATATACTCGAAAGTATACCTCGGCTAAAGTTGCCTCGCATTGGAATCATGTTTACTGTATGACTAAAGGAACTTTGTAAAATCCGTATATTTTGGTTAATCTCCTTTAAATGCTGATGATTAAATGGCTTGTACACCGAGATATTATTATTTCGCCAGCTAAAGTGAGAGGTTTCCGATAGGCTTTGTCCTGCGCCAGTAGATCCAGTAATTGATGTTACATGAACATCGCTATTTAGTAATCCTTTTCTTGCAAGTGGTAGAATTGCCAGTTGAATTCCCGTTGCAAAGCAACCTGGATTAGCAAGTCGCGATGCGCCTTTAATTCTATTTCTGTTTATTTCGGGTAAACCGTAAACAAAACCCTCTTTTTCGTCTCGGAAATCTTGACTTAGGTCAATAATTTTAACCTTTTCTGGAATTGATGTTTGCTTGAGGTATTCCTGCGATCTTCCATGTCCCTTACATAGAAAAAGGGCATCAATTTGATTAAAATCAATATTGTCAAACAAAAGGGATGTATCTCCCAGTAAATCTGTATGTACGCTTGAGATTGGTTTCCCGAAATGACTTTCGCTGTGAACATATTTTATGTCAACATTTGGGTGATTAATTAGAATTCTAATTAGTTCTCCTGCAGTGTAACCCGCTCCACCCTCAATGGCTATGTTTATTTTTTGCATTGTTCGGTTTCGTTTTTTTGCTTAACATGATTGTAAATAGCAGTGGACAACCCGAGTATTTTTGTAAAGCCACGAACATCGTCGGCATTCCACTTTTTGTTTACCTCGCCATAATCGCCAAAATCGGATGTCATCAAATCGTAATCGGATTTAACACCTTCGATGCTAAAATGATATGGATACAGTCGAATATAAACCTCACCAGTCACATTTTCCTGAGTGTTTTCCATAAACTTTTCGATATCGCGTAGGGTTGGCTCTAGGTACTGTGCTTCGTGAAGTTGCATTCCATACCAGTTGGCAAGTTGTTCTTTCCAGTATTGTTGCCACTTTGTGAGGACGTGTTTTTCGAGTGCATGATGGGCCTTAATAATGGTTAATGGGGCTCCTGCTTCGAATGCTACTCTACCTTTTATTCCTAGAATTGTGTCGCCAATGTGTATATCGCGTCCAATGGCGTATTCAGAAACAATTTCCTCTATTTGATGAATAGCCCTAACGGGACGTGCAAAGGTCTCTCCGTTTACCATTTTAATTTCACCTTTGTAAAATCCTAGTGTAAGAAGCGTACTTTCTGTTTTTGTAAGTTGCGATGGGTATGCACTGCTGGGTAGAGGTTGACTCGAGGTTAGTGTCTCTTTTCCTCCAACACTGGTACCCCAAATTCCTTTATTTATTGAGTAGGATTTCACCTGAAAATCCATATCCACACCATGTTTCTGAAGATATTCAATCTCCTCTTCTCTCGTTAATTTTAAATCGCGGATAGGAGTAATGATTTTTATTTCTGGTGCGAGTACATTGAAAACCATATCAAAACGAATTTGGTCGTTACCAGCACCAGTGCTTCCGTGGGCAACATATTCAGCCCCGATGCTTTTAGCAAAATGTACTACCGATTCAGCCTGTACATAACGTTCGGAACTAACTGAGAGCGGGTACGTTCCATTCCTTAGAATATTACCAAAAACCATATACTTGATACATTTGCTATAGTATAGGTCTTCTACATTTAGGGTAGTATGCGTAGTTGCCCCAATTTGCTTTGCCTTTGCAGCAATCGATTCTACTTCTTTATCGGAAAAGCCTCCTGTATTAACAATAACAGTATGAACTTCAAAATTTTCATTTTCTGTTAAGTATTTTAGGCAGAAAGATGTGTCTAGTCCTCCGCTATAGGCTAGAACTAATTTATTTTTATTCATGATCTTAATTCTTGTTTTGTTTATGCAGCCTGTTCTTTAGTCTGCTTGGTTCCGTTTTTTGTTTTTCTGATTTTTGATAGCACGTGGTACTTAAACTGAAACCAGCGGTTATACACCTGATATGAGTGTTGCTTGTGTTCTGTTTTATTTTTAGCACTCTGCTTTTCCCATGCTGGATCGTAAAGCATTCCTGTGCATAAGCAAATCTTTCGGTTTGTACGTTGAAGTATATCGAAGTTTACACACGATTGGCAGCCATTCCAGAATGCATCGTCATCGGTTAATTCCGAGAAGGTAACCGGATGGTATCCTAGTGATGTATTTATTTTCATTACTGCAAGGCCCGTTGTTAACCCAAAGATTTTTGCTTCTGGGTATCTTGTTCGGGAGAGGTTAAATATTTCTCGTTTTATTTTCTTTGCAAGCCCTGTGCCTCGGTATTCGGGTTTTACAATAAGACCAGAGTTGGCCACAAATTTGCCATGACCCCAGGTTTCCATGTAGCAGAAACCCACAAAAACATCGCCATCCAATGCAATAATAGCTTTCCCTTCCATAATTTTAGCCTTCACATAGTCGGGATGACGTTTTGCAATTCCAGTTCCTCTCACTTTAGCCGATTGTTCAATCGTAGTTAGGATGTCATCTACATAAATGACATGTTCTGGTTTTGCCACTCCAATTTTAATATTTCTCATACATAAAAGAATAAAAATACACAAACGGTGCAAATATATACATTATTCTTTCTTGTGATATATTTTTCAAAAAATTTAAGATAATTTTAAAATGAGGATTTTGGGGCGGTTTGCATGTCTATCGTCTTTGTATATATATTCAATCGTGTTAATTTTTATACATATATATACAATTGATAAATTCTATTCTTTAGCTTTTATTTTAATAAGCTAGTATTCAAAGGATACCAAACGTATTAGTTTTTTCGTTAGGTTTGTGTTGTTTTTTGACTATTGTAGGTATGTCTATTAATGTTTTAAATATCTCTAAACACTATAACGAGCAAAAAGCCCTTGATTCGGTAAGTTTCTCCATTCCAACAGGGGAAGTAATTGGTTTGCTTGGACCTAATGGTGCAGGAAAATCGACGTTGATGAAGATTATCACTGGTTACATAAAGCAAACCGATGGAATTGTTGAGGTAAATGGTTACAATACTTTGAGTTCTGACTTCGATTTTCGCTCATTAATTGGTTATCTTCCCGAGAACAACCCTTTGTACGTAGATATGTATGTGAAGGAGTATTTGCTTTGGGTTGCAAGTGTTTATAAGCTGGGAAGACAATCCGATAAGCGAGTGCGGGAACTAATTGATACTACTGGAATTGGGTACGAACAGAATAAGAAAATAGGTTCACTATCGAAAGGCTATCGTCAAAGAGTTGGATTGGCTCAGGCGCTCATACATAATCCTCAGGTTCTTATTCTCGATGAACCAACTAGTGGATTAGACCCCAATCAAATTATAGAGATTCGCAATCTTATTTCTGAGATCGGTCACGATAAAACGGTGATTCTATCTACCCATATAATGCAGGAGGTTGAGGCTATTTGTAAAAGAATTATCATTATAAATCGTGGTAAGTTAGTTGCCGATGGTTCTACCGACGAGGTTCGTGCATTATCTACAGGTCTAGGGTATCAGGTTATTGTGGAGTTTGCCGAAGATGTTGCTGTTGATATGATTCAGGATATTGATGGTGTACGGGATGTGACAAAACTAGACGGTACGAGTTGGATTTTAACTGCGAAGGAATCCATCGATATTCGATCAAATATTTTTAGTTTTGCGAAAAATAACGGCTATACCCTATTAACATTGAACAGGAAAAGTCTTCAGCTCGAAGAGGTATTTCAGAATCTAACCCAGTCTAATTTTTCGAATAATCAACGATAACAAACTAACCAATTATAAATATGGAAAACAATGTAAAACCATCAAAAGCAGTACCTGTACTAACATTCGTTGTAGTTGTACTATTAGTTGTTTTGGCAGGACTTACCTATGTTTACTATCAGCAAAAGCAGACAGCAAAGGAGACAGAGACTCAGCTGTTAGCTGAAAAAGATTCTATTTCGACGAATCTACTTAATTTAATGACTGATTATAAGGAGATGGAAACCGATAACGATTCCTTAAATCAGAAATTAACGCGCGAGCAGCAACACGCCAAGAAACTCTATGATGAGTTACAAAGCGTAAAACGAGTTAGCTATGCTAAAATTAAGGAGTATCAGAAAGAGTTGGGAACTTTACGTTCTATTATGAAGGATATGCTTCACGATATTGATTCTCTGAACGCTATGAATAAGGAGCTGATTGCCGAAAACATTAAAGTTAAGGAAGAGGCTGCAACTGCTAAGCAGAATGTTAAGGATTTGGAACAGAAAACCGAGGAGTTAAATTCACAAGTTGCAAAGGGATCTATTGTTAAGGCTCGCGATATCGTTGCCATGGGAGTTAGCCGTCGCGGAAACGAAGTAACTCGTGCTCGACGAGTTGAAAAAATCCGTGCTTGCTTCACTCTTAACGAGAATGCAATTGCAAAGGCTGGGAATAGAAATGTTTATATGCGAATTGTTGGCCCCGACGATTATGTACTTGCTAAATCGGAGACCGATGTTTTTGATTTTGAAGGAGAAAAAATTGTTTTCTCTGCAAACCGTGAGGTTGACTACCAGAATAAAGATGTTGAAATGTGTATTTACTATGACAACAAGGGCGAACTTTTGAAAGGAACCTACAAGGTGACTCTTTATATGGATGGCTTTATGATTGGTTATAGTGAGTTCTCATTGAAGTAAGCAGATATTTTTATCAAGAAAGAGCGCGAACTTGTTCGCGCTTTTTTTGCATGTACATTATAAATATTGTGTTAGTTTTTAGTAATCCTGTAAGTTAAGGTTCGTTTTGTTTTAGCTATATGGTTTCGTTGAAAGTATTTAGATGCGGAATCTATTATATTTTAGAGACTTACGAATTTATTGCTAATGATAAATAGGAGATAAAACAATTATAACAATGGATAAAATCCCATTTAATATTTGTATGACAATTTGATATATAGATAATTATGATTCTTACCATTAACTACGAATAGCTTGCTGTTTAGTTAAAAAGAAGCCATTCGTTGCAATTATGTTTGCCAATTGATAAATAAGTCTACATAGAAAAGAACGATAGGTGCCATTGGCTAAATATAAAGAAGGCACCATGTATGCTGTTCAAAAATAGAATATTGGTTGTATTCCAGCATTAGGGTAAGCCATCTCGTATCATTTTATTTTTACTGTTAACTTCTTACAATCAACTAAATTTTATTAATTTGCCTTTTGTTTAAAACATAAAAACCATGAAAAAGTCCATTCTTATTGCATTAGTAACAGTTTTGATTATAGTACCATCCATTTTGGTTGCTCAAAATAGACCACCACAGGATATTAGGCGGGTTATTGTCACCAGTAAGTACGAAATTAAGGATGGACAGAGAATTGCCAAAAGCATGGCTGTAAAGCAGGAAATAAAGGATTCGTTGGATAGGATCCATACTATTTTAAATAGGGATTATTCTACCCAAAGAGTGATAAGTCACACTTGGCACACGTTTAATGGTAAACAGATAGTTAGAACTGATGAGTTTGCAGACGAAAAACTTAAATATTATAAATTATTTACTTACAATAGTGATTCAACCAAGGCAACCGAAACTATCTATTTGGTTAGGCCTATCGACACTGCACTATACGTTAAACTTGCTTACAAGTACAATAATTTAAGAAAGCCGATTCAAATAGATGCAACCGATTCTAAAGGTAAAAGAACTTATCGTTCAAAAAGCTCTTACGATTCAAAAGGAACAGAACTAAAGCGTACGGTTAAGGTAAAAAAGAACTTTGTACCTATGGATTCTGTAATTAATTTAGTAAACGTTCCATCCTATGATTCTGTAGGAAGAATTTCTGCTGAAGTTATAACTCGTAAATATTTCAACGGAAAAACTATAACAGAATCGTATAGATATGGTTATGATAAGGCTGGCTTGCTATCTTCAGTTGAAACTTTAGACGGAAGTGGAAAAATCATTACAAAGAAAATCTTAGAGTATAATAATAAGGGTATGCTAAAATTTGTCTCTGTATTCGACGCTAATAATATTCTAATTGAGTACTATGCTAAGAGATACGAGTTATACCCAACTCGTGATAGGAGAAATCAGATAATTGAATATTAGGTTAAGTGAGATTTGCCGCTGATTGAATTTTAAAGGCATTTCGAGGTTTTTCATATATCTCCAAATTCGGACAAACCAGTAAATTACATTTTGCCGATTTCGGACAAAATTGCCATGTTTAATCTGATTACTTTATTTATAATCAAACATATACGTCTTATGGCACTATTATTGGTTAATTTATTTAGATTTTTTAAGTTCTTTGTGTTTTATTGATAACTATTGGTGGAGTAAAGATTCATCTTTTAGAATTTAACATTGGTCAAAGAATATTCTTTGATAGTCTAATTCTAATAACCTTTTAGAACATCGCCCCGTAATAGTTTGTTGGTAACCCGATAAAAAGTAACTTTGCAAATTTTTACCATGGAAAGTCACAATAAAAATAAGAAAAGAAGTAATGACCGAAATAAGCCACCATAGTGGTGGATATTTTATACATAATTATTGCGTAAAACATTTTTTAAATTATAAACTTTAATTTTTAATACTATGAGAAAATCGACACTTTTAAAAATGGCGTTTGTTTTTAGCACATTATTTATGTTTGCAGAAACTAATGCTCAGATTTTGGTAAATTATTCTGAAACCAATGCAGTTGATATGTATCAAACTGTTAACACTAATTTCAGATTATATGTTAAACCTGACTTGGTTTATAGCCCAACTTATGATGCAGCAACCAATGGAAATGTAAATACTGGTTCTTACTGGATGTTTGTAATTTCAGGTGGCTTAACAGCAGTAAATCCTGCTTCTCTTGCTACAGCAGTAAATCAGAACTGGGTTGAATTAACAGCAGCCACAGTTGGTGCTCAAACTGTTACCGCTGCTGAACAGTGGGGTGCTGCTGGTTGTGCTGATGGAACTCCAGAATCATTAAATGTTAATGTTGTAGCTGCTCCTATTGCTCAAATTTCAACAGCAGATCCTGCTGTTAGATGTACTGATGCAGTTGGGCTTGGAGCTGATGCTGTTACTATTGCTATTACTGAAGATGTTCCTGCTACTTTAGCAAATTATGCTTTTGCTGTAACTGAAACGGTTGTAAACTGGGATGATATAAGTGGAACGAATCCTACAGCAGTGTCAAACAACGCAACTTTTGTAAATAATACTATAGGAGCAAAAGCAGCCGCAACAGAAGTTGCTCAACCTAGTTATACAATTTCTTTTAACACTTCCAATTTAGCAATTCAAAACGCTAAGGTAACTGTTTATACTTATACTTTAGTTAAAGCAACAGATGCTCCTGGTGCTGCAGCAAATGGTATCGTATCGACGGTTTCGCATAAATCTAATTACTTAGCAGGAGTTGTTTCTACATACCCATTTGATACAAAAACAACCTACCAAGTTATTGTTGCTCCAACACCAACAACAGGGCCAATTTATCATATTCCTAATAATTTTACTTTCTAATTTATTAAAAGAAAACAATTTTATCTAACCCTGACAGGCATCAAACCCTGTCAGGGTTTAAATAAGAGAGAGGAATTCTTGAAGGAGATTTTATAGAAAAGAGGCAGCAGTTTGAAAAAATTTACCCAAATATTACCTGTACTTATTATACTTTTAACCCTGGTGGGGATTAACATCGTGCAAGCTCAAGATAATATACACTCGGCTTGCGTTGGTACCACAGAAAGATATGGGGTAAAAGGGTTTAATGGCATTTCGGATTTTGAGTGGGTTATTACCGATCCCGATGGAAATATATTACCAACAACTTCTTATCAACTCTTGGCTCGAGGCGATTCTATTGAGATTACCTGGGGCGAAGGACTTAAGGGTGGTATATATACATTCTCGGTAACCGAGCATACCGATTATGGTTGTACGGGCGCACCTTTTGAAGCATATATTACGCTTAACACTCCCGAAATTTTTGTTCCCATTTCGAATAACATAAATGATGAAATGGGTGTTTGTTACGGACAAATAGCAACACTTGATCCGGGAAGCGGATTTCGTAGTTACCTTTGGCAGGACGATAATACCAATCAGGTATACTACACAGGCGAATCGGGAACGTATACAGTAAGGTTGGTTAACGATACCTACAACTGTTCGTACGATTCAACCCGATTGGCTGTTTACGATTTACCGACAGTATCGCTAGGACAGGATACATTCTTGTTTGCAAACGAAACATTAACGTTGGATGTTTATAATCCCGACTTTAGTTTTTATAACTGGAGCACCAACGAAATTACATCGAGCATAACGGTTGATGGGCTAAGTGGAAAGCAGGAGGTTTGGGTACTTGTTACCGATCTTCATGGATGCCAAAATTCCGATACTGTAATTATTGGTGCGGCCGATTACAGCAAGCTAAAAATTCCAGCAGCCTTTACACCTAATGGCGATGGCTTTAACGATACTTGGATATTCCCAGCCACAAGAAATGCCGATGGACAATATGTTGATGTAAGCAATTATTTGCAGGATGTTGATGTTAAGGTATTCGATCGTTGGGGAAAACTGGTTTGGAAGCATAAGGGCATGAACAAGGAGTGGAATGGTAAGGATTTGGGCGGCAAAGAACTGCCTATGGATTCTTATCACTATATAATTGTATTTACAGTTGCTGGCGAGAAGTTTGAGTATAAGGGAAGTATTACTATCATAAGGTAGTTTATAGAGTTTTGAAATTTAATTGTTTATATAAAGCAGAAAATTGCCTTTCATAAATAGGAAAAATCATGAGAATAAAAAGGCAAATAGGATTGGTTGGTTTTATAGGGATAATGTGCTTATTCTCTTTAGGAGTAAAAGCACAGCAGCAACCCCTATATAGTCAGTATATGCTCGATGCATATCTTGTAAACCCAGCGGTTGCAGGAGCAGAGGGGGTTACGGCATTCAATCTTACTGCACGTAAGCAGTGGGCTGGATACACCGAGGCACCAAGCACATATGCACTTAGTGCACAAACTCGTATTTTAAAAACCAGCTTTAGAAATCGCAGCCGACTTATAAAATCTCGTGTACGTCGTCGTAGGCCAAGTGGTAGAGTTGGTTTAGGTGCATTTGTTTTTAATGATAACAACGGACGTATACACCGTACAGGATTACAAGGAACATATGCTTACCATATATATGTTCGTGATTATCAAATAAGTTTTGGTGCATCAATATCGGCATTTCAGTTTAAGGCAAATGTTACTAAGGATGATGTAATACAAACCGATGATCCATTGCTACAGGGAAAAATTTCAAAATTTGCTCCCGATGCAAATGTTGGTTTTTTGCTTAGCAAGGATAATTTTTATGCAGGACTGTCTGCTACTTCGTTATTCCAGAGTGCTATTCAGTTTGGATCGGGCAATTCCGATGTTGCATACCGTTTATTGCGCCAATATTATGTTGTAGGTGGTTATAGAATTCAACCTTATAGAAGCGATTTTGCATTTGAACCATCATTTCTATTTACTACAAATGAACGATTTCAAAAGGGCTTGGACTTTAACATTAAAGGATACTACAAGAATGATTACTGGCTTGGCGTTTCGTTCCGTTCATCGGGGGCTGTTGTAACAATGTTTGGTGTAAAATACCAACAATTTTACTTTGGATATGCATTTGACTACAGTTTCAGCGATGTGTCGACTATTTCGAAAAGTGGATCGCATGAGTTGATGGTTGGAATGAAGATTGGTGATAGTGCACGACGTTACCGTTGGTTGAATAGATTCTAAGTAATTAGTACAATAATAGTATAAGGAGATATATTATTATCTCCTTTTTTAATTTACGACAATAGATAATGCATATATTTTTAGTCATCTTGAGTTTGTCTACAGGTGGATAGATTAGACGATTCTACTTAAATAATCTTCTGATGTTTGATCGGATACAGTTGAAATATCTTTACGAGCAAGGAGCAAGCATTCACAATAGAGTATCTTTTTGCGAGTTCACCGAAGCAAACAACTAAAAATATTTATCTTTACAAATCATCAAAATACAGAATTATGTTAGCATATATCCCTTGGAATATTGATCCCGAAATTTTTAGGTTAGGTCCATTTGCAGTTCGATATTACGGTTTAATGTGGGCCATAGCTTTTTATCTAGGATATATTGTTTTTAATAAGTTTGTTAAGCGCGAAGGACTTTCTGCAGAGTTCTTGGATTCCTTAACAATGTATATGGTTATTGGAACCGTAATAGGAGCACGTTTGGGTCACTGCTTCTTTTACGAACCAGCCTATTACTTAAGCCATCCGTTCGAGATAATTAAGATATGGAAGGGTGGATTGGCAAGTCATGGCGCGGCTATTGGAATACTTATATCACTGTACCTTTTTGCCAGAAAGCATAAAGTTCCAATGATCTATGTGGTGGATCGTGTTGTGATTACAGTTGCGCTTGGTGGTGCATTTATTCGTTTGGGAAACTTGATGAACTCCGAAATTTATGGTGTGGAAACAACTTTACCATGGGGTTTTATCTTTCAGCAGAATAACGAGATTTTCCCAAAGCATCCCACACAGCTATACGAGGCGTTGTCGTACTTTCTGATATTTTTCATTCTTTACTTTTACTACCGTAAGCATGAAGGAAAAACTAAAACTGGATTTATTTTTGGTGTGTTTCTCATTTTGCTTTTCGCCGCTCGTTTCTTAATAGAGTATGTTAAAGAGCCACAGGTAGAGTTTGAGAAAACTATGGCATTGAATATGGGTCAATGGTTAAGTGTTCCGTTTATTTTGGCTGGCGTTTTCTTTGTTGCTTACTCTTATATGAAGCCAAGAGTTTTTATTCCTGAGCCGGAGAAAAGTAAAAAGGTAAAGTAGATATTGTAATATTGATAAAGATAAAAGCCTGCAAAAATGAAGTGCACCCCAAAAGTTAGACATAAAACTTTTGGGGTGTTTTTTTATGCAAAAAAGGAAAAATAGGAAGCACAGCCTTTCTGAGAAAATTGAGGTAATAAAAGATTACCAATCAGGTTATGGTAGTACAACCATAAGCAACAGAAGAAAAATTGCCGACAGTTTGATAAAGAGATGGATACGAACTTATCAGGCTCATGGGATAGAGGGTTTACAAAAGCAGTCAAGAGCAACTATTTCTGCCCATATCAAGCAGCAAGCAGTTAAGGAGATTATTGAAGAATGCTTATCTTTCGAAACGGTTGCTCTAAAATACCACGTAAGTATTTCGGCTGTTTACTCGTGGTTTCAACGGGTAAAGGAGCATGGATATGCATCGCTGTTAACAATAAAACAAGGGCGGCCAACTGAATTAATGGGCAGACCAAAGAAAAAACAACCGGAAACAGAATTAGAAAAGCTTCAGGCAGAATTGCGTTACCTCAGGGCAGAAAACGCACTCTTAAAAAAATTGAAGGCCTTAGAGGAGGAACGGACTACACACGAAAACGCAAGACTGTCCAAGCCATCGAAACGCTAAGGCCTCAACATAACCTTTCAGATTTATTGAAAGCGTCATCGATGGCTCGTGCTACTTATTATTATCATTTAAAACAACTTGCCAATCCTGATAAGCATGAACACATACGTGCGAAAATAAAATTAATCTATCACGCCCATAAAGGACGTTATGGATACAGGCGCATCACGTTAGAGTTGCGTAATCAATCCATGGAAATTAATCGCAAAAGGGTTGCACGCTTAATGCATGAGTGTGGCCTGAAATCGCTGGTGAGAATAAAGAAGTATCGGTCATACAAAGGCTCTATAGGAAAAATTGCCCCGAATGTTCTGGAACGCAATTTTAATGCGATAGCTATCAATAAAAAATGGGTAACCGATGTTACAGAGTTTTCTCTATTTAGTCAAAAAAGATATCTCTCACCTATTATGGACTTGTATAATGGTGAAATTATCAGTTATACCATAAGTGACCATCCGAATTTATTAATGGTAACAAGTATGCCTAGCAAAGCGCTAAAGGGTATCAAGAAAGGTTCTGGTTTACTATTGCATTCTGATCAAGGATGGCATTATCAGCATGCAACCTATCAGAAAATGCTTAAAAAGAAAGGTGTTGTGCAAAGCATGTCGCGAAAAGGAAATTGCCTGGATAATGCTAAAATGGAGAACTTCTTCGGATTATTAAAATCCGAATTATTATACTTGCAGAAGTTTAATTCAATTGAAGAGTTTGAGAGGGAGCTTAAAAACTATATATTCTACTATAATAACTTTAGAATCAAACAAAAACTAAAAGGACTGAGTCCTGTACAATACAGAAATCAGTCCTTAAATATAGCTTAATAATCCGTCTAACTTTTTGGGGTCAGATCAAAACAGGCTTATTTTATTATATTCTATTTTGTGTTCGAACATTACTGACGACGCGTAGCAAAGATCAGATTGAACAGAGTCTTTGTTTTCGTCGAAAAGAGATATAAAGAAGTCTGCGGGATAAGAAAACTCATCTGTGTTTATCTGTTCTATTTGCGTTATCTGTGTTCCATATCTTTTAGGTAGGCACCTGCAACAAACTCAATTGTTTCGGAAATAGGGGTGAAGTTAAATCCGATTCTATTCTTAATCTTATTGGATGAATAGAATGTTTTGCTGAAGGCCGACTTAAGATTGGCTTTAGAGATTGCATTTCCTTTACCTGTAATTATGCCTGCTAAGAATATGAATGGATAAACAATATCGACAACCCAAGGTTTTATATTTATTCGAGGTGGCTTTTTCCCTAGACCTTTAGCCATTAGGCTAAAAACACTCAGGTAACTTAAATTCTCCGAATTAAGTACGAATCGTTCACCGTTAATTTCGGGGTTTTCTATAAGTTGTATCATGGCATTGGCTACATCGTGAACATCAACGTAACCAGTAATTCCATCGGTGTAGAATGGCATTCCCTTTTTTACTTGATTGAGCAACTGTCCACTTCCATTTTCCCAGCGTCCAGAACCTATAATAACCGAAGGGTTAACAATAATTACCCTTAAACCTTGCTCGTAACCTCGCCAAACTTCATTTTCGCCTAAGAATTTGCTTTTTGCATAGGCACTTTGCCCTTTACTTTTAGTCCATTTACAGGTTTCGTCAATATCTCCATTTTTTGAATCACCCAAGGATGCAACGGAGCTAACATGGCAAAAATTTTTCACTCCATTTTCAAGGCAAGCATCAACCAAATTTGCAGTGCCAATAATGTTTGTTGTTCCTATTTCATTGGCCTGAGATGGATTAAAGGATACAACTGCACCAGTGTGGAATACCGTATCAATGTCTTTAGTGGCATTAAGTAACGATTGGTAATCGAGCAAATCGGCATCAATCCACTCTATTTGCTCGAACAATGTATTTGGGTTTTGACAGTATAATCCAAAGACCCATTTTACGAAATCGGTGTTGGAGTTTGCCCGTTTTGTTGCCTTAATCCTTTTGCCGTTTTGTGTGAGTTTGTAGAGAAGGTGTGACCCAACAAGACCTGTTCCGCCAGTTACTAGTATCATACTTGTTGATAGTTGTTCGTAAGAAAATGGTTCTGCTTTTACGATTAATGTTTCACGTCTAACAATTAACTATTTACGCTACGGAAAAGAAGATCTTTACTCCAAACCAACTTTTTCCCAAATCCTAAGCGGTTATCGGTCATCTTTATATATGTTAAATCGATTACCCAAAGGTGAGTTTCCATTAACATGGCAACTGGAAATTTCTTAAGGTAAGCCTTTCGGGCTTTTTCGTGAAGTTCATTTTGAGGCTGGCTTATAATTCCCTGAAATTGGATTCCCTGAATTTTTCCTATAATGCTTGTTTCGAGAACAACTGTTCCAGAAACAAAAATGTTATGGCTGGCCTGTTGAATGTGTTTTGTATCGAAATCGGAAGTAATTACCAAGCTGTTTTCCTCTTCCATATAAACATAGAAACAGTTTGCACACCAAGGTTCCTCGTTAAAACAGGTGGACAAAGTAAGCACATGATGCTCATTAATAAAATCAACAACACGTTTTTCCGGTAAATTGCTCATCGTAATGCTTTATGTAATACAAAAGTAAAAAAAGTTGGGAATAATGAGTAAATAATTTATTAACTAGATGATGAAAAAGAATTAGAAGTGAGAAGTTAAAAGTTAATCGTGAGATGAAATGTAATTTAGTGTTACTTTTTTCTTCACGAATAACCATCAACTATCAACGAACAACTTACATTTGTAATATGAACAAAAATTCGAATAACCAATGGATACTTTTTTGCGCCATTGCAATGCTTTGGATTGCAATAATTCAGATAGTTCCTCGCTTTTTGCCGTTCAACTTCGATAGAGTTTATTTTGCTGGGCTTTGCATACATACCGATTACTTTACCCATGTAATGCTGTTTGTTACTATAGTGCTGGTGATTAATATCCTCCGTGTTAGATTAAATCCCTTTTTGCTTTTTTTTGCATTGCTGTTTGTTGCTGTTATTGCCGAGGTAGTTCAATTATATATTCCGAAACGGACATTTAATTATTGGGATCTGGTATCGAATATTGCCGGGGTAATTATTGGGTTTGTTTTGGTTTGGATGTGGAGAACATTAATGAGTAAAAGTTAAAAGAAAATTCAATAATACGAAGATCCGAAAATGAAATTCGACAAACTTAATCTTTTTCCGTTATTTGTGAATGAGAATAAAACCACTTGTCACTCATAACATATATTTCGTCACCGCAAATCAACCTTTCTATACTAAAAATGTTACTTTTGTATTACAAATATTAAGGAGATGAGAAAGGTTAACAGTAAGATATTCCTGCTAATTATAATAATACTTTCGTTTTATTCCTGTAATCGAA
This sequence comes from Bacteroidales bacterium, assembly GCA_050180705.1. Classification (GTDB taxonomy): domain Bacteria; phylum Bacteroidota; class Bacteroidia; order Bacteroidales; family Tenuifilaceae; genus SB25. The sequence continues at coordinate 177,900 of JBFXDX010000009.1, forward strand.
AATCGCAGCTGCTGTATATGAGCGATGTGCAAAACGAAGTGTTACAGGCTGCCAAAGCACAACCATATCTCCTTAAGGCTGGAGATATTTTAAGTGTTCAAATCTTAACGCAGGATCAAAATGTAAGTCGTTTGTTTAATATAAATGCAGTAGGAACGGCTTATAATTCATATATTTCTGATGCATCAACCTATGTTAATGGTTTTTCGGTAAACGATTCAGGCTTTGTGCAGTTGCCCGTGCTTGGTAAAATAAAGATTGATAGTCTTTCCACGCGAGAGGCGCAGGCAAAGATTCAAGCCGAAACCGAAAAATACTTAAAGGATGGATTGGCCATTGTAAAACTCTTAAGTTTTAAGGTAACTGTTATTGGCGAGGTTAAACGTCCTGGTACATATACAAACTATAACGATAACCTAAATATTTTTGAGGCAATTGGTCTTGCTGGTGATATATCGGATTATGGACAGCGTTCCAATGTATTAGTACTAAGAAGAACACCACAAGGAGTAAAAACCATTCGCTTGAACTTGCACGATAAATCAATAGTTATATCAGAGGGTTTTTACCTTTTACCCAACGATACTGTTATTGTAGAGCCCCGTAAAGGAAAAATTATGGCGCTAAATACACCCAATATTTCTTTATTTTTATCGATAGTAACAACGGCCTTGTTAATGATGAATTACTTGAAGTAATTTGTAATTGATAATTAATAATGAGTAATTGAATAAAAGAGCACAAGAGAATGGAGAACGATATAAACCAAAATAGAACTCAACAACAGTCCGGATATCCCGAGGAGGAACAATTGGATATAAAACAGTTGCTATTTAGGATGTTGGCAAACTGGTACTGGTTCGCCATTTCTGTTTTTATTACTCTTTTTGTAGCATACTTGGTAAATCGTTACTCTGAACAAATCTATAGTGTTAGCTCCAGCGTAATTGTTCGCGACGATGATCAAACAAAGTCATTTGTTGGTGCAGAGCAGTTAATCCAAGGTTTACGTTTAACCAAGAATACCAAAAGTGTACAGAACGAAATAGGTATTCTTCAATCTTACTCATTGGCTCGGCAAACTGTTGAGGAGTTGGATGAGTTTAAGGTTACTTATGTTATTGTTGGTAGGAGAGGCATTAGAGAACAGAAGTTATACAATCGTTCTCCATTTAAAGTTTTGATTGATTCTGGTGCTATAAATCAAATTAATTATCCAATTTTTGTTAATATTCTTAACAAGAATGAGTATTTACTTGTAATTGATAATGATAAAGGTATTCGGAAGAGAATGAGTTTTGGACAGCCATTTACTAATGAACAATTTAATTTTACAGTTATATTAAGAGATCCTGAGAACTATATGGTTGATTTTGTAGGGAGAAAATACTATTTCATGGTAAATGATCCTAACGCATTGGCTCTTGCATATAAATCGAAGGTTATACTTACGCTTAATGATAAGAAAGGTTCAATACTTACCCTTAACAGCAGTGGTTTTGTTGCAGAGCAGGAGGCTGATTATCTAAATAAGTTAATGGAGGTTTATATCCGTAGAGGATTGGAGGAAAAGAATCAAATTGCTGCGAATACTGTAAAATTTATAGATCGGCAACTTGCCAATATGACCGATTCGCTTAAGCATGCCGAGCAACGTTTGCAGGATTTCAGAACAACAAATAATGTACTGGATATATCGCGCGAGGGAAATATACTTTTCGACAGGGTACGGCAGTTGCAAATAGATCAGAGTAATGCCGAACTTAAAGGGAGATACTACACCTATTTAAAGGATTACCTTGAACATCGTAAAGAGTTAAATACCATTGTTGCCCCTTCGGCAATGGGGGTGGAAGATTCGCAGTTAACAATGCTACTTACAGAAATAAATAAAGTTTTTATTGAGCGAGAGGAGTTGCGATCTACCATTAAGGAGGGAAGTCCTGGATTAACACAAGTTGAGATTCGAATAGAGAACCTACGCAGTACGCTTTACGAGAAGGTTGCCAGCTTGATAGAATCGAATAGTATTGCTCAGCAGGAGCTAAAAAGAAAGCTTACCCAAATTGAGACTGAGATGCGAAAGCTCCCTGTTAACGAAAGGTTGCTAATTGGCTTTGAACGCGATTTTGGGCTAATTGATAAGATGTACACCTATCTACAGGAAAAACGGGCCGAAGCAGCTATTGCCCAAGCCTCCAATATTGCCGATAATAAAATTTTAGATTATGCTTTAGCGCCAAATGCTAAAATGCTAAAACCTAAAAAGTCGATGAATTATTTGATTGGATTAATGGCTGGCTTGGCAATTCCTTTTATTATTTTGATCTTACTTGATTTTTTAAACGATAAAATTGTTGACCTTAAGGAGATATCGAAGAAAACAATTGTTCCAGTAATTGGAACGTTGGGTCACAACCGTTACCAATCGGAGTTAGTGGTTTTGGATAAACCCAAATCAACACTTACCGAATCGTTTAGGGGGTTACGAACCAATCTACAGTATTTGTTAAGGGAACCTGATAAAAAGGTCATTTCTGTTTCCTCCACCATTGTGGGTGAAGGTAAAACATTCACTGCCGTTAACCTTGCAGCAATAATTGCGGTAACCGGTAAAAAAGTTTTATTAATAGGGTTAGATTTAAGGAAACCTCGACTTCAACGATTGGTTGGTTATACAGGTACAATTGGGGTTAGCACCTATTTAATAGGGCAGAATAATGAGGCAGAAATAGCATTTAAATCACAAGTAGATAATCTTTACTTTGCGCCCAGTGGCCCAATTCCTCCCAACCCTGCAGAATTGTTGGGATCGCAAAGAATGGAGGATTTTATCGTATGGGCAAAAAATAACTTCGATTTTATTGTAATTGATAGCCCTCCTGTGGCCATTGTTTCCGATGCCTTTTTGATTGCTCGCTTTACCGATGCAAACCTTTTTGTAATGCGTTTTGGCTATTCATCGAAGGAGGTTCTTTCCCTGATAGGTGATATATATAAGCACCATGAGATTAAAAATTTGGCCTTGGTGGTTAATGATTTTCAGCCAAAGCGGGGTTATGGATATTCCTATGGTTATACCTACAGCTATGGCTACAGCTATGGCTATGGTTACAAGCATGGTTATGGTTATGGAACGTATAAAGGAAGTGGATATTATTCCGATGAGGATGAACCAAATATAACATGGAAGGCGCGAATTAAGAGATTAATTTAGAAAATAAATTTTCAAAGATATTTGGTTTTTAATATGTTATATTGCAGAAGGAGATTCTGTAACTGACGAAGCGAAGCTGTAATATTTTAATAAAAATGCTTTCTTAATTTAAAAATTATAATATGAATGTTTTATCACCTCAAATAATAAATCTTCCTAAATTTATTGATCCTCGTGGAAACTTATCATTTATAGAAGAAGAAAAACAGATCTCATTTAAAATTATGAGAGTATATTGGATTTATGATGTACCTGGTGGTGAAAAAAGAGGAGGGCATGCTTTCAGGGAACAACAAGAATTAATTGTTGCTCTTTCAGGAAGCTTCGAAGTACATATTAATGATGGAAAGAAAAAGACAGCATTCACATTAAATCGCTCCTATTCTGGATTATACATTCCTAATGGGCTATGGAGGGAAATGGTTAGTTTTTCTACTAATTCCGTGGCAATGGTGTTGAGTTCAACACTTTATTCTGAATTGGATTATATTAGAGACTTTAATGAATTTCTTAAATTTAAAGGTTTATGAAAGGATCTGTATACGATTGCGTTGTATTACCCTTAAGCAAAATTCACAATCGGGCTGGCAATATTACTATTATGGAAAGCCAAAAAAACCTCCCTTTTGATATTAAGCGTATTTACTATTTATATGATATCCCTGGAGGTGAAAGCCGAGGGGGGCACGCCCATAAAAATTTGTATCAACTAATTGTTGCTGCTAGCGGTGCCTTTGATGTTTTACTAGATGATGGAAGTAACAAGAAAATTGTTAAGTTGAACCGTCCCGACTATGGTCTTCTTATCGTTCCAGGCATATGGCGTGCTCTTTTTGAATTTTCTTCGGGTGCTATTTGTTTGGTTATTGCCTCAGAAAAGTATAATGAGAATGACTATATACGAAATTATGATGACTTTATGCAGTTCAAAAAATGATAGATGTTGTAAAATACAATAAATACAATGAAGAAGAATGGAATAACCTAGTATCAAATTCTAGTGTTGATACTTTTCTTTTTTATAGAGATTTTATTGATTACCACTCCGATCGCTTTACCGATAGTTCTTTTTTGTTTTACAAAAAGGGGAAGGTTGAAGCTGTTTTACCCGGTAATATTGATGGAAAAACATTCTATTCCCATCAAGGGTTAACTTATGGAGGAATAATTCCTTCTAAAAAAATGACATCTGCTGATATTCTTGAATCTTTTGAACTTTTAAATACAGCACTAAAAACCGCAGGAATAGACAACGTAATCTACAAGGCACTCCCTTTAATATACCAGTTGTCGCCAGTACAAGAAGATTTATATGCGTTATTCCGTTTGGGTGCAGTAAAAATAGCCTGTAATTTATCTTCAACAATTTTTCAAAATTCTAAAATACCTTTTAATGAGTCTCGAAAAAGCGGACTTAGAAAAGCCACAAAATTTGGCTTAACTGTTTCAGAAACTGACAATTTTGAATCTTTTTACAAGATACTTGAAAATAATTTACTAACCAACCACGGCACAAAACCTGTACATTCTTTGGAGGAATTAATTCTTTTAAAATCACGTTTTCCAAATAACATTAGGCTATTTTGCACCTCTATGAACGAAAATATTGTTGGTGGTTGTGTTGTTTTTGAAATGAAGAAAGTTGTTCACATTCAGTATATATCGGCAAATGATGCAGGAAAAGAATTTGGCGCCCTTGATCTGCTTTTCGATATATTAATTAATCATCGATATGCACACATTCCTGTATTTGACTTTGGCCAATCAACTGAAAATATGGGATACTATTTAAATAAAAGTCTTATTTTCCAAAAAGAAGGATTTGGCGGAAGAGGTGTTGTTTATGATATTTATGAATATAAATTATGAAAATCGTATTGTGTCCATTTGACGAAAAATTTTTAACACATTCTTGGAGATGGCTAAATGATCCGGATATAAAAAGACTAACCTTCACCCTCGATTTTTCAAAACAATCCCAACTAAACTGGTACAAAAACTTAAAAGGAAGAAAAGATTACTTAATTTGGGGCATTATGGTTGATGACGTTCCTGCTGGGGCTTGTGGTTTAAAAAATTTAACTGCTGTTGATGGAGAATACTGGGGTTATATTGGAGAAAAATCTTATTGGGGAAAGGGTGTTGGTTTTCAAATGATGTCTTTGATTGAGAAAAAAGCAAAAGAACTTGATTTAAAAAGTTTGTGGCTTCAGGTTTTGGACGACAATGCTCGTGCTATTAAACTTTATAAATCTTTAAATTACGGAGTAGTTTCAAGAGAAAACAATCTCATAATAATGAGAAAATCGTTATGATTAATTTTTTTGACTTAAAGCAAATTAACGCCTCGTTTGAACCGGAGTTAACAGATTCTATAAGACGAGTTATTGAATCTGGCTGGTATCTACTGGGAGAAGAAGTGAATTCTTTTGAAAAGGAATACGCAAAGTACATTGATTGTAATCATTGCATTGGAGTGGCAAATGGGTTAGATGCTCTAAGATTAATCTTCAAGGCGTATATAGAACTTGGTGCCATGAGGGAAGGTGATGAAATTATTGTTCCTGCAAATACATATATTGCCTCTATTTTGGCCATTACGGATAACCGCTTGAAACCTGTTTTGGTTGAGCCAAACATTAACACGTATAACATTGACCCTTTTCAAATTGAATCAAAAATCACTTCCCGGACTAAAGGAATAATGGTGGTTCATTTGTATGGCCAAAATGCCATGCATGCTGAAATTCAACGAATTGTGAGTAAGTATTCCTTAAGACTCATTGAAGATAATGCACAGGCACAAGGATGTTTTTTTGGTGAAAAACGCACTGGTGCAATTGGAGATGCCTCCGGTCACAGTTTCTATCCAGGTAAAAATATTGGCGCTCTTGGCGATGCCGGTGCTGTAACAACGAATAACGATGAATTATCCGAAGTAATTAGAACCCTTGCAAATTATGGTTCGCAAAAAAGATATGAAAATTTATATCAAGGGCTTAATTCGCGCCTTGATGAAATACAGGCCGCAGTATTACGTATTAAATTAAAACGATTAGATGCCGATAACCAACAGCGAAGGAACATTGCTCAATTTTATTGTCAAAACATAACGCACTCCGAAATAATCTTACCCATAGAAACGAATCTAAAATCAACTATTATAAACTTGAGGTCAAGAGTTTGGCATCAGTTTGTTATCCGGCATCCTAATCGTAATAAATTACAAAATTACCTTAGCGAAAGTGGCATACAAACTCTCATTCATTATCCTATACCTCCCCATAAACAGAAAGCCTATCATCAATTAAATGCTTACACTTTTCCCATTACTGAAAAAATTCATCAGGAAGTGCTAAGTTTACCAATTAGTCCCGTTCTTTCCTTTACAGATTTGGGCTTTATAACAAACGCAATAAATCTTTTTTCGTGAAATTTAAATCGTTTTTTTATGCGGATTTAGCTAAAGTATTTTCCTTAACAACCATTGCTTCCGTTACTAAAATGGGAGCGGGCTTATTAAGTTCAAAAATACTGGCATTGTTGCTTGGTCCTGCAGGAATTGCCTATATAACCCATATTGGCAACTTTGTTAGTTTAACGCAAACCTTTTCAACTGGAGGTATTAACATGGGAATAACAAAGTTTGTCGCACAAAACCACACTTTTCCTTCAAAGAAAGAAATATACATAAGCAATGGATTTAAAATCACCTTTGTTTTATCTGTAATAGCAACCATTGTTTGTGTGCTTTTTGCAAAAACATTTTCTCTATCTTTATTTAGAAACGAGGAATACAAATATGTTTTTCATTTCTTTGGAGCAACATTAATCCTTTTTTCATTTAATAAATTTTTTATTGCCATTTTAAATGGTTTAAAAGAGTATAAAAAATTTGTTTTAGTAAACATATCGAATAGTATTGTAGGTCTTGTTTTTACTGTGGTTCTTGTTTACTTGTGGGGATTAAAAGGAGCTTTAATTTCTGTAGTTACATATCAAAGTGTCGTTTTTTTCATTACTATATATCAGATTAAAGAATTTCATTTATTAAAGCTTAACAATCTTTTAGGAAAAATAAACAAACCAGCCATTTTAAATTTATTAAAATATTCTATAATGGCAGGGGTGTCTGCAGTTATTATACCAATAACCCAAATATTTGTTCGTAACTATATAACAAAAAAATACTCCATAACAGAAGCGGGACTCTGGAGTGGAATGAATTCTATCTCTAATGCGTATTTAACAATGATAACATATGCCCTTAGCACTTTTCTTATTCCTAAATTCTCAGAATTAAAAACTTCAATAAGTATTAAAAAAGAAATATTTCGTACAATCAAGTTTGTTCTACCATTATTTTTATTGCTACTTATCTCTCTTTACTTCTCAAGAAAATATATAATCCTTATCTTATTTTCTCAAAAATTTAGCGAAATGTCTTCACTTTTTTTACCACAGCTAACAGGTGATTTTTTTAAAATTATAAGTTGGATTATAGCATTACAACTATTGGTCAACGTTAATCTGAAATTTTATGTCTTTAGCGAGATTTTCTTTGGTTTTAATTACCTGTTATTGGTAGTTTTATTGGTGGGAAAAACAGGGTTTGTAGGAGCAACTCTGGCTTATGCTATTAACTATATTATGTATTTTATTGTAATACTATTTTTTTACAGAAAGCAACTTTTTTTTAAATAGAATAACATGCGTGTACTGCTTATTGGAGAATTTAGTTCTTTTCATCGCAATTTAAAAATAGGCTTAGAAAAAATTGGTGTCAAAGCCGTTGTTGCGGGATCACATGATGGATTTAAAAATTTACCCGTGGATATTCTTTTATTTAAAACCAGCGGCGTTTTTTTTATTAAGTACTTACTTAAAGTTCTCAAGTTTTTCATAATACGAATTAATCTAAAAAAATTAAAAGGTTATGATATTGTTCAATTCATTAATCCGTATCTTTTCAGCAATAAAATACCATACTTAGGGATATCGTTGAACAAATTTTTTTATAAAACGATTATTAAAAATAATAATGGATGTTTTCTTGCTTGCTGCGGATCCGATGCAATTCTTGCTCAAATTGGGAAATACCATATGGATTATTGTTCAGAAGATTCTCAGTTAATGGATAATTCCATGACTTATCTGAACACTGTTTCGTACATGAATTGGAATATCAACTTGATTAAAATGGTTGATGGAATTATTCCTTCTGGATACGAATATGAACTTGGATACAAGCGATTAATTGGGTCTGGCGACAAGTTGACCAAGGTAATTCCTATGCCAATCGTGGTAGAAGATTTTCTCTATGAGGAAAACCTTGTGAATGGACCTATAAAAATATTCCATGGCATTAGCCGCGTTGGTTTTAAGGGGTCCAATTTAATTTTAAAAGCCCTTGAAATCATTAAAAGCAGGTTTAACGATAAAGTTGAAATTACCATAGTAAACAGGCTTTCGTATTCAGATTACGTCTCACAATTAAAACAAGCCAACATTGTTATAGATCAAGTTTTTTCATATGGCTATGGTTTAAACGCCTTAATTTCATTATCTCTTGGTAAGGTTACTTTAGGTGGTGCAGAAAAAGAAGCGTTATCGTCGATGGGTTTGGAGGATTGCCCTGTAGTTAACATTAAACCGGATGTAGAAGACATTGTAAATAAACTAACGAACTTAATTAATGCTCCTTCTTCCTTGCAAGACATTGGAGCTAAATCCCGTTTATTTGTTGAAAAGCACCATGAGTCAAGTATAGTTGCAGCAAAGTATCTTGAAGCATGGAAATCATACTTTTAATATTTTATGAGTAAGTTTTTAAAATATTTTATATTAGTTACTTTTATTCTCATTTCTGGTTATGGAAACAACTTTCTAACTAGTTTGACTTTTTTAGGTTTTATCACAGTTACGGCATTTTTATCTTTTCTCATCTATTCATATTCTCAGCAGTATCTTTTAAAACTGGTTTTTGGTATTACATCTTTTCTTTTTGTTTATTCCTTGGGGTTATTATTCTCAAGAAGTGAATTACCAAATATTTACTTTTTAGGTCGATATGTTTTACTCTTCTTTTTTGTTGCATTTTTAATTCGTTTTGTTAAAATTGATTTATGGAGAAAGTTTGAAAATATTATTTTTGTTTTTGTCGTTATATCTTTAATTTTTTCTGTTTTACAACTGCTATTTCCTAACTATTTTATTCCTTTTGTTCGTTTTGTTGACTCATTTTTTAATTCTGAAAACATTTACTCAACAAATCGCATGTATTATTACAATTGTATTGTATATACGATAAATCAAAACAGCATCGAACTTGTGGATTTTAGGAATTGTGGTTTTGCTTATGAACCTGGTTTTTACTCACTATTTATAAATATTGGTCTAATTATAGAATGGATTAAAAGCAAAAAAATAATTTCTGCAAAATCTATTATTTATATTATTGCGTTAATTTCTACATTTTCAACTACTGGGTTTATTATATTCATATTGAGTGCAATCTTTCTAATTTATTTTTTTAGGGTTAAAACAAAATTAATTTATATTCCTTTGGTATTATCTGTTTTATTCGTGTTTCTTAATAGTTCTATTGGAATTAATAAGATAAATAGACTCTTGAAAGATTCTATAACTTTTTCCGATGCTGATAATAAAGCATTTTCTAACCCAGATATTCTTGTTTCTTTAGGGCGAATAGAAGGTTTTACATATTTGTTCTCGGAAACTATTAATACGAGTCCTCTGTTTGGTTTTGTTAGAAATATTGAAAGTTATAACAATAATATAGGAAATCCGAGCGGTGCTGGTCGTTTATTTTATAATTGGGGCTTAATAGGTTTCTTGTTAAGCATTTTTTGTTTTTGGGTTTCATCCAAGCAATTTTCTTATCAAATTTCTGGCCGTAAAAACTTCAAACTGTATTTAATGTTTTTTTCAATCTTTGTGATTTATTTGTTTAGTTTTCCTATGACTAATACACCCATATTTTTTTTATTTCTATTTTATGGTATTTTGGTTTTGACAAAATATCGTTCAAATAATTATGAAAGTACTTATTATTTATAGCGGTAATGCCGGACGAATAAGCCCATTCATTAAAGAACAGGCAGATGCCATTTTCTTAAATGGTATTAATGTTTCATTCTTTCCAATTGTTGGTAAGGGTGTTTTGGGGTACCTTGGTAACCTATTTAAGCTTCGAAAAAAAATTAAAATTGAAAAGCCAGATATTATTCATGCCCATTTTGGCCTTAGTGGTTTGTTGGCAACCTTGCAAAAATTAACACCTGTAGTTGTTACCTTTCATGGCACAGATATAAGTAACAAACAGAACCGTAAATATTCAATTTTTGCGGACAAACTATCTAAATATTCAATTTTTGTATCCGATAAATTATCTAAGTCCATTCACTCCAGAAATTACTCAATACTTCCCTGTGGTGTAGATCTAAACGTATTTAAATTGGTAGACCAAATTGTTGCAAGAACGGAATTGGGTTTATCAAATGAATTTGTTTATATACTTTTTGCATCTTCTTTTGATAACTCAATTAAGAATTATCCACTTGCAAGCAGTGCAATTGAATTGTTGAATAATCCTCGAATAAAATTGCTTGAATTGAAAAACTATAATAGACAGCAAGTTGGTCTGTTATTTAATGCTGTTAATTGTGCTTTGTTGACTTCTTTTAGCGAAGGGTCGCCTCAGTTTATTAAGGAAGCAATGGCTTGTAATTGTCCTATTGTTTCTACAGACGTTGGAGATGTAAAAGACAATCTTTTGGGATTAGATGGTTGCTATATTACTACATATGATTCGCAAGATGTTGCGGATAAAATACAACTCTCGTTAAATTTTGCGAAACGTACCGATGGAAGAAATAGAATTATACAACTTGGTCTTGATTCAGATTCTATTGCTAACAAATTAGTTGGTATTTATAAACAAGTAATATATGCATAATATAGATGTAAATCAGTGGACGAGTTTTATCTTACAACATCCCAACGGAAACATATTCCAATCTCCAGAATTTTATAATTTGTGTAGTAAATATTCTAAGTATGAACCAGTAGTTGTCCATACAAAGGATAATAATTCTATCTCCGGAATACTTTTAGCGGTTATCCAAAGGGAACATTCTGGGATTATAGGACGATTGTCTGCTCGTTCAATAATCATTGGTGGGCCTATAATAAAAAATAATGATCCTAAATATTTAAATGAGATTTTAGCAAAATACTTCGTTGCCATAAAGGGCAGGGCAATCTATACACAATTCCGAAATTTATGGGATTGGTCAGATTTAAAATCTGGTTTTGAAACATATAAATTTAAATACGAAGAACATTTAGATATTTTAATTGATTTAACCGATATTAATAAACTTGAACAAGGAATTTCAAAAAACAAAAAGCGGAATATTATAAAAAGCCAAAATAAAGGTTTAATATTTAAAGAGATTCATAGTGAAAAAGAATATAATGATGGAATATCTCTTATTTTAAAAACATATAAAAAAATTGGATTGCCTTGTCATACCCCAAAATATTTTGAGTTAGCATTTAAAGAATTCTTTCCTTTGGGACATTTAAAAACTTTTGGTGCTTTTATTGATGATAAATTAATTGGTGTTAGGATGGAATTAATCTTTAAAGATATAATTTATGATTGGTATGCTGGGACAGATGATACAATGAGTAATAAATATCCAAATGACTTTTTGATATATAATATTTTATTGTGGGGAAATGAAAATAAATTTAAACTTTTTGATTTTGGAGGAGCTGGGAAACCCAATATCCCATATGGTGTTCGAGAGCATAAATTAAAATTTAGCAATAATCTTGTTGAATTTGGACGTTTTGAATACATTCATAAACGATGTTTTTTTAAATTTGGACAAATTGGTTTAATATTTTATAGGTTGGTAAATGACATACGCAAATAATACAATAGAGCAGGTTTCTACTTTTCTAAAAATAAAACGAAAATTTGGAAAAATATTAGCTAAATCCTTCCCGTATAATCGGGTAAGAATTTTTGGCCTTAAACTTTGTAATTTTACCATTGGAAAACAAGTTTATATTGGTACTGACTTGATAGTAGCAAGTATAATTTCTGAAAACGCATGTAACCTTATTATCAAAGATCGTGTTGCAATTGGCCCTAGGGTCACATTGATACTATCGTCTGATGCCAATTGGTCTAATCTTATGAACCAGATAGAACCAATTAAAGGAACTATAATCCTTGAAGATGATTGCTGGATTGGTGCAGGTGTAATAATACTACCAAATATAATAGTTGGTAATGGTTCAATTGTTGGTGCTGGTTCTGTTGTAACCAAAAATGTTCCTCCAAATTCTATAGTTGCAGGTGTGCCTGCGAAAATAATAAGAACAATATAAATTTTGTATATGAAAATAGCTTTTGGTTTTGGTCATCCAGCACACTTTCATTTATATAAGAACACAATACAAATTCTACAAAAGGATCATGAAATTGCAATATTTATTAGTGATAAGGATATATTAAAAAAATTGCTCGACTCTTATAAATATAAATACTCAATAATTGCACAAACAAGGCCCAATGAAAGTTTGCTTGCAAAAGCAAAGAAATTGTTTTTTTCAACCAAGAAGATTTATAGTGAATTAAAAAAAAATAAGCCAGACTTATTTGTAACATGTTTATCTCAACTTTCTTGGGTTAGTTTTTTACTTAATAGAAAGTGTATCTTTAATGCTGAAGACGATATAACTTATACTTATCTTCAAGGTATGATAACTTATCCCTTTGTTAATACAATACTTTCTTCTCATGTTGTTAAAACCTGGCCTTTTTCATTTAAAAAGATTGGTTATGCTGGTTATCATAAATTAGCCTATTTACATCCACATTGGTTTACTCCCGATGAAAGCGTGAAGAATTTTTATATAAATGATAAAAAATATTTTATTATTCGAACGGTAAATCAAAATGCTTATCATGATATCAATGCTAGAGGATTAGATTTAGTTACATTAAGGAACATTGTTGATTATTTAAACAAATTAGGTACGGCATATATTTCAACTGAAAAGGCTTTACCCAAAGAATTTGAAAGGTATATTCTTAACATTAAAGAAAAAGATATACATCACATTCTTTATTTTGCGGATCTTTTTATTGGCGATAGCCAATCAATGGCGGTAGAATGTGCAATGCTAGGAACGCCTTCAATTAGAATTAATAATTTTGCAAATAAAATTAGTATAATTAATGAACTTGAATATAAATATCGATTAACACACAGTTTATCCCCAAAATCAAAAGAAAAAATAGTTCCTTTAATTCAAGATATTTGTAAGATAGATAGAGAAGTTTATAGAAACAGACGAAATAATATGTTAAAAGATAAAATTGATGTTACGGCATTCTATGTTTGGTTTATTGAAAATTATCCGCAGAGTAAGAAAATTATGAAACAGAATTCGGATTATCAATATTTATATAAATGACAGATTTTACATTACATCAATATAAAGATTTGCTGGATGTATTGGCAAGGGAAAATTATACTTTCCTATCATTCCGCGAATTTTTAGAAAATAATTACGAAAACAAAAAAATCGTTATTCTTCGTCACGATGTAGATCGACTACCTCAAAATGCATTAGAAATGGCTAAAATTGAGAGGAGTAAAAACATCGTGTCAAGTTATTACTTTAGAATTGTAAAAGAAAGTAATGATGCAAATGTAATAACCCAGATTGCCGAATTAGGGCATGAAATAGGCTATCATTATGAAGATTTGACTATTACGAAGGGAAATGTTGAGGAGGCCATTAAAAGATTTAAAGAGAATTTACAGTATTTTGGTTCGTTTTATCCAGTTAAGACTATATGTATGCATGGTAGTCCTTTATCAAGAATTGATAATAGAGACATATGGCGTTTTTTCGATTACAAAACAATGGGAATAATTGGTGAGCCATACTTTGACGTAGATTACAATAACGTATTTTATATAACCGATACAGGTAGAAAGTGGAATAGTGTAGAATATAATGTTCGCGATAATGTTAGCTCTCATTTTAAAATCCAAATTAAGTCTACCCAACATTTAATTTCTCTTATTGGGCAAAATAATTTACCGAATATGATTATGATTAACACACATCCTCACCGTTGGTTTTATGGAGGAATTGGATGGTACAAGGAGTATTTCGGCCAAACCTTGAAAAACGTTGCAAAAAGAATAATTTTGAGGTTAAGAGATGAAAAAAAATAAAACCTGCCTTTTAACCAACGATGTCGAAACCACATCTATTTGGTTTAACGCCTTACGCGACGAAACTGGGTTAAAGGTTCTAAAAGAGGGAATGCCAATTCTGCTCGATATTTATCAGAAGTATAACATTAGATCGACCTTCTTCTTTACAGGATATATTGCAAAGCTCTATCCCGAAGTGGTTAAGATGATACTACCTTACGGCCACGAGGTTGGCAGCCATAGCTTATCACACCTTAAGGAGAATGGACATGATGTTACCGATCTTAAAAAGCAGAAGTATTTATTAAGTGAATCAAAGAAGATTTTGGAAGATATTTCGGGACAAGAGGTTATTTCATTCCGCGCACCAGCTCTTCGGGTTAATAAGTATACTCCTGCAGCACTGCTCGAAACGGGTTACAGAATTGATAGCTCGGTGGCTTCGCAGCGGTTCGACATGTTTTTTTCCTTTGGCACACTAAATAAGCTAAAATGGCTTACTGCACCTCGTAAACCCTACGTTGTTGATCCCAACTCATTGTTTAAAAAAGGTAGCAGCAATCTTGTGGAGGTTCCTCTATCGGCAACACTATTTCCATACGTTGGAACAACCATGAGGATTTTTCCTGGCATAACCAGGTTGCAACGAAACGTGCTAAACTTTGAATCTAAAATTAGCGGGAAGCCTATTGTTTTCGATATTCATCCCAACGAGTTTATTGACGAGTCCAGCGAACCGCGTATTATAAGTAGACGTTCCAGAAACCCGTTAAGCTCTTTTGTTCAGGACTATTTGCGTGCACAGCTTAAAACAAAAAATCTAGGGTTAAATGCAATTCCACTCTACGAGTCCCAGATAAATTATTTTAATGGTAGGGGTTTTGAATTTGGTACCATTAGGGATTACTGCATTAAAAATAACTTACTGAAATGAGAATATTCATCATAACGATGGACGACCCTGTGCAAACGCATAGGTTTATTAAGCACATAGTACAATCCCAAAAA
This sequence comes from Bacteroidales bacterium, assembly GCA_050180705.1. Taxonomy (GTDB): domain Bacteria; phylum Bacteroidota; class Bacteroidia; order Bacteroidales; family Tenuifilaceae; genus SB25. The sequence continues at coordinate 193,398 of JBFXDX010000009.1, forward strand.
CATAATATTGTTGGAATGGCCGTTTCTAAAGGCGACCGTTTAACAATTGGGAAAAAGAACTCTAAGATATTATATGTTATTTCTCTATTTCTTATAATGGGGCCAATTCATTTTCTTAAGAATAGCACCATTACTATGTTATTTAAAGTTCGGAAATTATTATCATCAATAAAGTTATTACGCAATCCTTCCATTCTTTGCTATGCACAACAAAATAGCATTCCTTCATACAGTATTTTTTCGCCAAATAATAAGGAGTTTATTCAGGTATTAAAAGAATTAAATATTGATATAATTATTAACCAGAGTCAGAGTATTATTAAAAAGGAACTTCTGGAAACCCCCCGTATTGGTGTAATAAACAGGCACAATGCACTACTTCCCAAAAACAGGGGACGTCTTACTCCTTTCTGGGTACTATTTAAGGGAGAACCCGAGACTGGTGTTTCCATTCATTTTGTAAACGAGGGAATCGACTCTGGCGATATTATTATTCAGGAAAAATATACGGTTGCTAAACACGACACCTTTAACAGTTTAGTCAAAAAAAATTATGAGATAGCTCCAAAAGCAATGATAGCGGCTATAGAAAAACTCGAAAGAGGAGATTATAGCTATATTCCCAATAGCGATGAGTTGGCAACATATAATACAATTCCCACATTAAAAGAAGCTTGGTTGTATAGAAAGAGGTTAATGTTACGACGGTTGGGAATTACTATTAATACATAAACTGTTCTTAACGCCTATTTTTTAATCAATCATCAGCCTAACCAACGTAATTTCAACTGTAAAGTAATATCGGCAAACCATATCTTAAAGATTAAGCATATCATTTAGCTCTATAGATCATTTTTTTATCAGTCACCATCAATCATTCTAACCTATGAACGATTGGTGGTATTTTTTTTGGTGGTACTGCAAAAATGTGTAAGGTCACCTAAACATTTCCAGATGGCATTCCCAAAATTGGAAAGGTCATTTAAACATTTCCAGATGGCATTCCCAAAATTGGAAAGGTCATTTAAACATTTCCAGATGGCATTCCCAAAATTGGAAAGGTCATTTAAACATTTCCAGATGGCATTCTCAAAATTGGAAAGGTCATTTAAACATTTCCAGATGGCATTCCCAAAATTAGAAAGGTCATTTAAACATTTCCAGATGACATTCCCCAAAAAAAGAAAAAACAGTTAAACACTGTGCATTATTTTATAGTATGATAATACTATTACAGAATACCATTGTTAATACTCTAAAAATATGAATACCCTTTTGCACCGAGGTTCACTCATATAAATAGTTATTTCGCAATATTGCACATTACATGTAATAGCTAAATGGAAATTTTATAAAGAAATCATAGCGCATACTTTTTGTTGATTTATATCATTGTATAATAAATTGTTACATATATATTGACTTTTTGTAATATTCGATTTAATTTTATTATACATAACTAAAATCATAAAAATTATTCAAAAATGATTAATTTATCTACTTTATTTAGAAATCACTTCGGTGCAAAGTGCATCAGTGACGATAAGCTAAAGGTCTTTTCCGAGGATCACATTCAGCGGTTAACCGCCAATAATGAAGGAGGTTTATTTACCACGCTGATAACCGAAACCACCACGGCCCACAATCAGTACTTTGGGCAGATAAGTAGCGAGGCCACCGGTAAGGCGCTTCAAAAGTCGCAAACCAAGGTTGTGGATGATATTATGGATAGCTTTAAGGATGAAATAAGCCGTCGCGAAGGGCTTATTAAAAGCATGTTTGGGAAGGATTCGTCCACCTACATCGAGTTTTTCCCCAACGGAATTAGCGAGTATCGCAATGCCCGAAAGGCGAATATTGAAACATTGATTGTTCGAATGGCAACCGTAGCTGCAAACCACTCGGCACAGGTGGGCGAGGAGTTTGTTAAGGTTTTTACCGATTTCCAAACCAGCTATACCGAGGCACGCAATAGCCAGATGAATCAGAAAGGAACCGTTTCGGCTATTAAAAGTAATGCAAAATCAACCCGATCGACACTGGAGCTTCAGCTAGTTAAAAATCTGCACTTCATAGCCTACACATTTCCTGGCGACGAGGATAGGTGTGGCACTTTCTTCGACCAGAGCATTGTACAGATAAAGCAAAGTAGCGCTTCCGATGGTTTGGGTCGATTATCAGGCTTAGTAACCAACTCCGAAACCAAAGAGGCTATTCCGAACGTTGGTGTTGAGATTGTAGATGCCGGTATTCCAGTATGCTATACAAGCACCGATGGGAAATTCCGTAGCCGGAATGTGGACGTGGGAAACTACGAGGTACGCGTTGATAAGTCTGGATTTAGGCCTGTAACCATGTCGGTTGAGGTAATGGACGATGGGGATACATTAAAGAATATAGAGTTGATACCCAACTAAAAATCTTTTTTGTAGGTAAAACTGCGGGTCGTTTGGTGCTGGTTGCGCTGTACGATCCGTTTTTTTTGTGAATATTGCCAAGGTTTATTGTGCCAACCCATTATATTTTGTTATCCTGTGCTTGCCGAAGGATTGGTTTTAGCTGTATGTTGATTACCTTCAATGAACTCGCAAAAAGATGCTCGGTTGTTGATGGTTATTCGAGAAGAAAAATCGTAATAGTTTATTTTAACGATAGATACCTGTTTGTGTAGGTATGTTGAGGGTGGGGGAGGTTTATACTGCAATATTTCTGATGAGGGTCGAAATTCGGAAACCGTTTTCAGCGTAACATTGTAGACTTAGGATTTACAATGCCACATGTCACCCAAAATTGACAATATTATACTACATTTGTTTTTAATCTGTTTTATTAGTGTTATCTGTGCTATAATGGTTTAAATTTTATGCGAAAAACAGTATTGCTTTTATTGCTTGCCAGTATAATTACGCTGGCAAAGGCGCAGGATATTCCTGTTCATTCCAATAATTCGGGGATTTACGAGTTCTTGGACGAGATGGCGGCTTATGGGTATATTAATCCCAACGCTGCCGTTAAACCCTACTCGGCTAAGTTTATATATACCTGCCTGGAGGAGGCAAACAGGAGTATCGAGTTACTTACAAAACGCCAGCGGAAGGAGCTGAATTTTTACCTTAGGCAGTACTCAATCTTTGCCGATGGAAACGAAAATCCGTACACTAAGGATCGAAAGGGAAATATTATTACCCGCGAAAGGTTGAACCTTGGTTTTTACCCGTATGGATTACACTATAAAGATTCCCTTTTTGCATTTTCCATTCGGCCAATATGGGGAATTCGTGAGTACACCGGCGGAGCCGATAATATTATGCACACATGGGGTGGTGCCGAGGCATGGGGGTATGTTGGCAGGTTTGCCATTTATGGTAGTTTACGCGATAATTATCAGACCGAAATACTTGCCAAGCCAACCTACTTTACCCAGAGCGAGGGTGGAAACTATAAAGTAAATGTTCAGGGACGTGAGGGTGGCGATTACTCCGAAATGAGGGGAGGGGTTACCTATAATTGGCGATGGGGATCAATAGGTTTAGTTAAGGATCATGTTCAGTGGGGGACAAACTACCATGGATCAACAATACTCTCGGGTCGCACGCCGTCTTTTGGCATGATAAAATTACAAATGAAACCGGTTGATTGGTTTGAGCTAAACTATATTCATGGCTGGTTGATATCGGAAGTGGTAGATAGCAGCCGTTCATATACTACATCTAACGGCGATTTCCGTGCGGTTTACCGCGATAAGTATATTGCGGCAAATCTTTTGACATTTTATCCATTTAGAGGAATAGGCCTTTCTGTTGGAAACTCTATAGTTTACTCCGATTCGCATATTCAACCGGCCTACCTTATTCCAATAATGTTCTATAAATCGATAGATCATACATTAAACCATAATATCGACAATCAGAATTCGCAGATGTTTATCGATTTAAGCATTCGTAGAATTAAGGATCTTCATCTGTACGGAACTATTTTTATTGATGAGTTTTCGGTTACTCGGGTAAGCGATCCCGATCGTCAAAACTTCTTATCGTTTAAAGGCGGTGCGCGGTTATCGAATTGGCCAATTCCGAATGTAACACTAACTGCGGAGTACACAAGGGTTAATCCAATTGTTTATAAGCATCGGGTAGAGACAACCACATTCGAGACCAATAAGTTTAACCTAGGATACTATTTACGCGATAACTCCGAGGAAATTTACCTTGCTGCGGAAGCAAAACCATTTAGGGGATTTACCATTAAGGGTGAGTTTTTTGTTGCAAAACATGGCAACGAGTATGCCTATACCGATGGTAACGAAGCAGAGCTATTACCCTATATGCAGGATGTTACCTGGAAGAATACTACTATGAGTTTAACCACACGTTGGGAGTTTATTCACGATTCGTGGCTTTTTCTTAGCGTAACCAATAGCGATATTAAGGGATACGATGTAGATGGAAAAACTGCGCAGTACTACCTGGACTTATACACCCCCAAGTCGTTTCAGGGAAAGAATACAATTATTTGTGCAGGGTTGAATTTTGGATTCTAATATGGATGAAACACCGATTACGCAGATTGCGCCGTTTTATGCTGTGGTCATTTGTTTTATAGCGTTAATCGTGAGACGTTAAAAGTTAGACGGAAGAATGTTCTATAATGTTAATAGTGAAAAGTTAAAGGTTAAAGGGAAGAACTTTCTTCACGATCAACGATCAACGATCAACGAACAACAAAAAAAGAGAATCTGTACAATCTGTGTTATCTGCGTTCTATAATGATGCTTTAGCCATATACAAAAAAATCTACGTTACCGAAACAAGTAGTTCCAATAACGTAGATTATATTTTTACGATCAACGATCAACGTTAACCGTGAGACGTTAACCGTTAAAGGGAAGAATGCATTTGCTTCTTTTTTACGAATAACGGACAACTTCCAACCATTAACCGTTAACTTTAGGGGCTTCACCAACAACGATCAACTATCAACGAACAACTAAATATGAATAGCCTCGCCATATGCAGCGGCGGCAGCTTCCATAACAGCTTCGCTCATGGTTGGATGTGGATGTATACTCTTGATTAGTTCATGTCCAGTTGTCTCTAAATGACGGGCAACCACAAGTTCGGCAATCATCTCGGTTACATTTCCACCTATCATGTGTGCACCAAGTAATTCGCCATACTTAGCATCGAAAACAAGTTTCACAAAACCATCGCGCATACCAGCGGCAGTTGCCTTACCCGATGCGGTGAATGGGAACTTACCCACTTTAATTTCGTAACCTGCTTCTTTTGCAGCCTTCTCCGACATTCCTACCGACGATACTTCAGGAGTTGTGTATGTACATCCAGGAATATTTTTGTAATCGACAGGTTTTGTGTCTTGCCCTGCAATCTTTTCAACGCAGGCAATTCCTTCGGCCGAGGCAACGTGTGCCAATGCAGGGCCTTGTACAATGTCGCCAATGGCATAAACACCTTCAACGTTGGTGCGGTAGAATTCATCAACCTTAACCCGGCCCTTTTCAACAGTAATACCAAGCTCCTCTAAGCCGATATTTTCGATATTTGGAGCAATTCCAACAGCCGAAAGAACAACCTCGGCTTCAACAACCTCAAGTCCTTTTTTGGTTTGGATGCTAACCTTGCAAAGTTCGCCAGTGGTATCAACCGATTCAACCGATGCTTCGGTTTTTACAGTTACCCCTGCTTTCTTGAAGGCACGTTCAAGGGTTTTGCTTACCTCTTCATCTTCCAAAGGAACAATATTGGGTAAATACTCAACTAGGGTAACCTTTGTTCCAATGGCATTATAGAAGTATGCAAACTCGCTACCAATTGCACCCGAACCTACAACAACCATCGATGCTGGCTGTTTTGGTAGAGTTAGTGCCTGTCGGTATCCAATTACTTTAACACCATCCTGTTTTAGGTTTGGCAACTCGCGAGAGCGTGCACCTGTAGCCAAAATAATATGGTTGGCTGTGTAATCGGACAAAGAACCATCAGTTGCAGTAACCGCAACAGTGTGGTTGTCCTTTAATTTACCAGTTCCATTAATCACGGTGATGTTATTCTTCTTGAAAAGAAATTGAATGCCCTTGCTCATGGCATCGGCAACACCGCGGCTTCGGGTAACCATCTTCTCAAAATCGGGTTTAACATCGGCAGTAACCACACCATAATCAGCAGCATGCGAGGCATACTCAAAAACTTGAGCGCTCTTAAGTAATGCTTTTGTTGGGATACATCCCCAGTTTAGGCAGATACCGCCAAGATTTTCGCGCTCAACAACAGCCACTTTCATGCCAAGTTGGCTTGCTCTAATAGCAGCCACGTAACCTCCGGGACCGCTTCCAATAACTATAATATCGAAGTTCATAATGTCTGATTTTTCCTCAAAAATAGTACAACAATATTGGATGCCAAAATGTTTGAGGGCACATTTAAAGTTGTACATTTATTTGGTTGTTACCCTTCCGTGAACTAGCAAATAGATGCTCGATTGTTGATGTTTAAAAGATATCCGAGATTAAAAATTCTAAAGTTAATCGAACAAAAACCAAACTACATTAGAAGATGAATACCGGCTTGCGTAGGTATGTCGAATAGAGTTGTAACCCGGACCAAATCATTCCTGACGCAGCGTAGCAAAGATCAGAAAACATAATTCGATGAAAATAAACCATTGTCTTTTGTCTTCCGGTATTTGCCGAAGGATCAGTTTTAGTTGTATGTTGATGGTTAACGATTGTTCGACAAGAAAAATCTTAATGGGTTACTTTTTAAATATTGATACCTGCTTGCGTAGGTATGTTGAATAGAGATGTAACCCGGACCAAATCATTCCTGACATAGCGTAGTTGAGATCAGGAATCCAAAAGTGCAAATTTTAGATAAACCAACAGTCCAATGTTGTGATCGTTGAATACGACTAAAAGATGGATATTTGCCTGCCTAAGTATGTTGAGGATATCACAACATCCCTTTTATGCCAAGTGTTTTGGTACGGTATGGTTTTTACATTAATGCATAAGCCCCAACGGGGTTAAGCAAGAATAGCGCTGGGTTTCAACCAGGGGGGTAATGCGGAGCACTAAAAGGCGATGCATGCATTGGCTTTTCCTGAACAGAAAATTAACAGTTTGCATCGCAACGGATTCCGATTGTAGATGCTTCGCATCAGCAACAAATTTGTGGTTCAGGCCAAGAAATGGATTCCTGCGTGCGCAGGAATGTTGAAAAGAGCGATTACCCATACCGAAACATTCCTAGCGCAGCGTAGTGGAGATCAGAAATCCGCTGGATGCCAAATATTTTCGATGAAGTGGAACGGAGATCAGAAAATGAAATTTGACAAAGTTAATCTTATGTTTCTTGGATCGAAAGATTTGTTTTTACCGCAAGTGCGTTTCATTCACAAGGAAGGACATTAGCAGATGAAGGCAAAATCTTTCATTTATTTCAGTTAAAGTTGCCGCGGTAAAAAGTAAGATTTAAATAAAAATTTGATTATTGGATTGATAGAAGTGATGAATGAAAGTTCTGTTGGAAAAATTTTGGTTTATTTTGAAAGTTACAAATACAGACTGTCTTGTGTTTTTTCATTTTCAGATGACAAAGATCTTTTTTTGTAAATAAACGTAAATAAATTGTCCGATTGTGGACAAAAATTTACAGGTCATTTTTTTAATAATCAGCATTTCAGAAACATATTTAATATGGTTTGATATTTGTTTTATTAATATGGTTAATTTTGTGTTCTTGAATTTATAATGGCTGGTTGGGATTATATCAGCACAAGTGATTTGGTATATAATAAATGAAAATATAATATGGATACAAGGATCAATCATGTTGCAACTATAGGTAAGTATAAAATTTACCCGTCCGAAAAGGGCAGTTTGCTGCAACGATCTTTTTTTCTGCTGGTATTATTGATGGCAATATCAGTAAATTCGTTTGGGCAAACGGCTGGTGATTACCGGACCAGAGCAACAGGTAACTGGAATGCCAATACAACTTGGCAAAAGTATAATGGTACGGCATGGGCTAATTGTACTGCTGGTGATTATCCTGGGGTATCTTCAGGTGCAGGAACTGTAACTATTTTAAATAATACAAATGTAACATTGAATGCTTCGCCTGCATACAGTATTGGAAATCTTAATTTACAAACAGGGAATAGGGCAACCTATATCACATTTTCAGGGACAAATTCATTAACCGTTAGCGGAACAACAACTATAGAAGTTCCAACATCTACAAATACTGGGAGATATAAATACATAAGAGTTCTTGCCGGTTCATTAAGTACCGGAAATGTCGTGATGGATGCAAGTTCTGATGATGGACGTGATAGTTATATAGAAATTTCAACGGGTTCCGTAACAGTATCATCTGACATAACGATGTCGGGAAGTAATTATAGAAATTATTTTGTATTTACAGGTTCTGGAGTTTTGTATGTGGGAGGGAATATGACTGGTGGAGGTATTACTAGTACTGTAGGTGATGCAACAACTGCTCCAACAACGGGAACTGTAAACTATAATAGTGCTAGTTCACAAAGTATAGGATCGTATACTTATTATAATTTAACAACCTCTGGAGGTGGAACAAAATCATTAGGTGGCGCTGTAACAGTAAATTACCGACTAACACTTACATCTGGTGTTTTACAATTGGGAGATTACAATTTAGCCATTACAAGCACCGTGATTAATGCTATTTTAGGAACTTACAGTAGTACTAACATGATTGAAACAAATGGAAGTGGCTACTTAATTAGGCCAGCAGCCACTACTTTGCCAATTGTATTCCCTGTTGGATCGAATGGACATTATTCTGTAGTAACCATTTCAGCACTTAGTGGAGGAACTGGAGGAGACATAAGAATTAGGACGGAATTTGATAATACATTAGGTTCAAATTACTTGCCGCGTACTTGGGAAGCCATTACCAGCATTTTGGGAAAAACGCTTACTGCGAAATTTAATTACGATGCTGCCGAAACATCAATAGTTCCTACCAAAATTTGGGTAAAACCTTCATCTGGAGCATGGCAAGCTCCAACAGGAACATCAAGTTTTGGAACAACATCATTTACTATTGTGTCTACTACAGATATAACAAGTACAAGCACGTTTTGGACAGCAGGACTACTGCCCGATACTTACTTTTCATACCAAACAGGAAGTTGGAATAATCCGAGTACTTGGACTTCCGATCCCGGAGGAACAACCCAAGTAGGAACAACTGTTCCTGGCGATGGGGATGTAGTAGTAATTCTATCTGGTCGAACGGTTACTCTTCCAGCCGATATATCTACAGCTTCACTCGAAGTAAATATCAATAGCGGGGGTACTCTTAATATGTCTACCTATAGTTTTACATCGGGATTAAGCGCTTTATATGGATCGGGTACATTAAAACTGGCGTCAACCAATTTCCCTACCACTTTAACTAACGTTTTTGTAAATGCGGGAGGTGGTACAGTAGAATATAACAACACATCGAATTTTATTTTACCTGCTGCACAAGCCACCTATAATAACTTAACAGTAAACACCTCGGTTGGAGTTGTTTGTACTCAGTTAAGCGATCTTACCTTAAATGGTAACTTGCTTGTGAAACAGGGTACATACAGAATTAACGATAATACCTCTACTACAAAGTTAAACTTAACAATTGGAGGCAATGTAACAGTTAATTCAGGAGCTTACATAACTGTTGGGCAGGGGGCTACAAATACAACCACAAACCCAACCAGTTTATCAGGAGGTACGGCTCCATTTTTAAATTATTACGAACAGTTCCACAGGGTGATAATAAACGGCAATTTTACCAATAACGGAACCGTTAAGTTTACTAATTTAACAGCACCAATATATAATGCTTTTCCACCATTAGGAAGTGGTGCTACATCGGGAGCTGCATCGGTTTACTTTCAGGGGACATCCAATGCCACCATGCTTTGTAATGGAACAACCGATTTTTATAATATTATTTTAGACAAAGGAACCGATCAAACTTATAGTTTGACTATACAGCCATTGGCTTATTCTAATTTCAGAATTTTTGGTGCAAATAATGCTGCAACAATCGGAACCGTTGAAAATCCCGATTTAATGAAAGCGCTCTGGATCCGAAATGGATCTTTGGTACTTAGTGGTTTAACCATTATTCCTTCATTAACAGAAGGAACAACTGCGGGTTCGGAGTACTATATACCCGCGAATGGAGCATTAACACTTAGTGGTATTGATGTTATTGTACTTAATACTGCCGACGATGCCGGTGAGGCAGATATTGCCTATGGGATTACTGGAACAACGGGCGTGAATACCTCTGGCGCAGCTTACCAGGGAATGGTTGTTTATGGTAAACTTCAAGTAAATGACGGGTATTTATCCACAAGGGAATCGGCTGGTTTATTATACAGCAGTGTTAATTCTGGGCAGTTTGAAATCAATGGAGGAACAATTGATGCAAAACAGTTTAGAACTTACGATGGAAGTTCATCGGGAGCAGAATATCGACAAACAGATGGAACATTTATTCTTCG
>JBFXDX010000010.1:0-167550 GCA_050180705.1 Bacteroidales bacterium
CGGAAAAACACAAAATGTTCGCCACCCCAAACTGGAACCCACGATGGCAAAACTGTATCTACAACAGGAAAGTAGAGCATATCAACAACACAACCTTTTAGAAAACCTGCATAGCCTGCAAAGTTGAGATTAGAGATACCTGGGTATGACATCCACTGATTGATTTGATTATTGTAGGTAGTTCCGCTGTCGAATAAAAATCCGTAGAAAGCGCTATCAATAAGATTTCCAATTGCTCCAGCGAGAATTAGTGAAACGCCAATAACAATTCCAGTTTTTGTGTTTCTGAGAATGAGTTTATGGATGTACCAAGCAATGGCGATAATTGCGGCAAGTCGGAATAATCCAAGGAGAATTTTACCCCAGATACCCCAAAATTTCATTCCAAAAGCCATTCCTGGATTTTCGGTGAAATGTAAAACAAACCAGTTTCCAAGAACCCGAACTTCGTCGCCAATGGCGAAATTGGTTTTGATATAGATTTTTAATATTTGGTCAACAATAAGAATAAGTAGTATCACCAAAATCGATTTACTACGAATGGACATCTGCATTGGATTATTTTTTAGGTTGTGCATGCAAAACTACAAAAAAAAAGAAAGTGGCCTTATAGCCACTTTCAAATTCAGTTGCAATATTTTAACGTTGACTATTTTTTGCATCAATGCTAAGAGTTGCATGAGGTACAGCGCGTAAACGCTCTTTAGAAATTAATTTACCAGTTTCGCGACAAATACCGTAGGTTTTGTTCTCAATTCGAACAAGAGCAGCTTCGAGGTGCTGTATGAATTTCTGCTGACGTTGTGCTAATTTGCCCGCTTCCTCTTTCGAAAGAGTTGAAGCACCCTCTTCCAAAACTTTAAAAGTAGGTGATGTATCCTCGGTGTCATTGCTTTCGCTCATGGTAATAGCACTTTTAAGGATTTCGTAATCCTTACGTGCTTTTTCGAGTTTTTGCAGAATTAATTCTTTAAATTCTGTCAACTCCTCATCGGAATATCTAGTTTTTTCTCCCATGGCAATAAATTTTGCTAAATATATTAAAAAAAACTACTTATTTTCAAAATCAACCTTCAATCTTTTCAACAGTGATTGATGTTTTTAGGTCTTCGTCAAGTTCTATTACGATCGAATTTCCATTAAGTTCGTTATCGACCAGTTTAATTTCCTTAGCCAAAGTTTGTCCTGCAATGTAGTCGCGGTGGGCTTCTACAGCATTATTTAATCCTTCGTGCTTCTTAATGGTAATCTTAATTTTATCGGTTACCTCAAAACCTGAGTCCTTGCGGATGTTTTGTACGCGGTTAATAAGTTCGCGGGCAATACCTTCCATCCTAAGTTCTTCGCTAATCTTTATGTCCAAAGCAACAGTATAACGACCTTCGTTAGCAACCAACCAACCAGGAATATCCTCCGAAAGAATTTCAACATCCTCTAATGTTATGTTGACAGGGCCTTCGGCTAGTTCGATAGTAAAACTATTGTTACGTTCAAAGAAGTTGATGTCGACTTGGGTCATTTTTCCAATAGCATCGGAAATTACTTTCATCGATTTTCCAAAGCGTGGACCAAGGGTCTTGAAGTTTGGTTTAATCTTTTTGACTAAAATTCCCGATGAATCGGTTAAATACTCAAGTTCCTTAACGTTAATTTCGCTTAAGATTAGATTTTCCACGGCACTTAGTTGAGTGCGGAACTTTTCGTCGAGAATTGGAATCATAATCTTACTCAAAGGTTGGCGTACCTTGATGTTCACCTTACGACGAAGACCTAAAACCAACGAGCATATGCTCTGGGCTATTTCCATCTTCTCCTCAAGGTTCTTGTCTATCAACTTCTCGTTATATTTTGGGAATTGAGTTAAGTGAACACTCTCATCATTATGCTTACCAGTCACGTTGTTTAAATCGGTGAATAGTTGATCCATAAAGAATGGAGCAATAGGAGACGCAAGAATTGCAATGGTTTCCAAACAGGTGTAAAGAGTTTGGTAAGCAGCAATCTTATCAGTATCGAACTCACCTCCCCAGAAACGTTTACGGTTTAGACGAACGTACCAGTTACTTAACTGCTCGTTCACAAAATCCTGAATAGCGCGTCCTGCACGGGTTGGCTCGTAGTTTTCGTATGCATCTTCAACCTCCTTAATCAACGAGTTAAGTAAGGATAGTATCCAACGGTCAATTTCGGGACGATTTTCAACAGGAACTTCAGCATTGCTGTAGTTGAAACCATCAACATTTGCGTAAAGTGCAAAGAACGAATATGTATTATATAGTGTTCCAAAGAATTTACGTTTAACCTCGTCAATACCTTCAATGTCGAATTTTAGGTTATCCCAGGGTTGAGAGTTGGTAATCATATACCAGCGTAAAGGATCGGAGCCATACTTTTCGATAACCTCGAATGGATCAACACCATTACCAAGGCGTTTACTCATCTTGTTTCCATTCTTATCCAATACCAATCCGTTCGAGATGATATTTTTATAGGCAACAGAATCGAATAGTAGTGTTGATATTGCGTGAAGAGTATAGAACCATCCACGGGTTTGATCAACACCCTCGGCAATAAAGTCGGCAGGGTAAACATCACCAAAATTCTCCTTGTGCTCGAAAGGATAGTGAACCTGAGCGTAAGGCATTGCACCGGAATCGAACCAAACATCGATTAGATCGGGTTCGCGGAACATCTTTTTACCTGTTGATGAAACAAGTACAATGTTATCGACGAAAGGACGGTGTAAATCAAACGATTCGTAGTTTTGAGCAGAGTAATCATTTTCCTTATAGTCTCCAAGAGGATTACTTTGCATAAATCCAGCCTTAACGGCTTTCTCGCACTCTGTTTTCATCTGAGAAACAGAACCAATGCAAATCATCTCAGAGCGATCCTCTGTTGCCCAAATTGGAAGAGGAGTTCCCCAAAAACGTGAGCGTGAAAGGTTCCAATCCAAAAGATTCTCCAACCATTTTCCGAAACGACCGGTTCCTGTACTTGCAGGTTTCCAAGTAATTGTATTATTAAGTTCAATCATTCTATCCTTGAGGGCTGTAACCTTGATAAACCAACTATCTAACGGATAGTAAAGAATAGGTTTATCGGTACGCCAGCAGTGTGGATAGTTGTGAACGTGTTTCTCGATACGGAATGCCTTATTCTCTTTCTTAAGAGCAACAGCCAAATCAACATCTAACGATGAGTCGCTTTCGGTTAAAGTTGGATCGTAATCGTTCTTTACAAAACGACCCGCAAACTCATTATAGAGATCAACATTGACATTATTTTTTACAAAGTCGGGATTTAAGTCCTCGATATTATAGAAACGACCTCTACGATCGACCATTGGTTCGGGATTATTACCCTTATCGCGAAGGATTAATGGCGATATTCCTGCAACTTTTGCAGCACGGTCATCGTCGGCACCAAAGGTTGGCGCAATATGAACCACACCGGTACCGTCTTCGGTTGTAACAAAGTCGCCAGCAATCACCCTAAAAGCATCGCCTTCGGGTTTAATCCATGGGAATAATTGCTCGTAGTTGATACCTACAAGTTGATTTCCTGCAAACTCTGCAACTATCTTGAAAGGAACTTTTTTATCACCTGCTTTATAGTCCTCGAATGCCAACTCGGCGTTTGCTGCAGGAAAGTAGGTTTCTCTGCGATCCTTTGCAAGCAGAACTGTAACCGGTTCGCCGCTGTATGGATTGAATGTTTTTACCAGTTCGTAGCGAATGTGTGCGTTGATTGCCAACGCTGTGTTCGATGGTAAGGTCCAAGGTGTAGTTGTCCAAGCTAGAACGTATACATCACTATCGGCTTTATCGAAAAGTAGTTGACTTTTCTCGTTGCGAATTACCTTAAACTGTGCAACAATGGTGGTGTCCTTTACATCGCGGTAGCAACCAGGTTGGTTCAACTCGTGTGTACTAAGACCAGTACCAGCGGCAGGTGAATATGGCTGAATAGTTTTACCCTTATAGAGTAAACCTTTTTCATGCAATTTTTGAAGTAAATGCCAAAGAGTTTCAATGTAACGATTATCATAGGTGATATATGGATGCTCCATATCGACCCAGTAACCCATTTTATGGGTAAGATCCTCCCAAAGGTCGGTGTATTTCATTACCTCCTTACGGCAGGTTTGGTTATACTCTTCAACCGAGATTTTGGAACCAATGTCTTCCTTAGTGATGCCAAGCATCTTTTCAACACCAAGTTCAACGGGTAACCCGTGAGTATCCCAGCCAGCTTTACGCTCAACTAAAAATCCTTTTTGAGTTTTATAGCGGCAGAAAATATCCTTAATAGAACGAGCCATTACGTGGTGAATACCAGGAATTCCGTTTGCAGAAGGAGGTCCTTCATAAAATACGAATGTAGGATGACCTTTGCGGGTTTCTAAACTTTTATGAAAAGTGTCGTTCTTATCCCAGGTTTTTAGCACATCCTTGTTTACCTGCGATAAATCTAAACCCTTGTACTCTTTAAATTTCGACTGTTTCATTTACAAAAAACATTAATAATCACCACAAAAAATATATAACTCTTCTATACAGTTTAACAATAATCATTGTCATACTAAACCTTTTGAAGCATCTAATTTCTGATTTTGAGGCAGATATATAGCTTCGCGTTGGATGACAAAACAATAAAAGAACTAAATAAAAATCTGCACGAAGCAGATTGGATTGATATTCAAAGCGATATCAAAATAAAACCCTTCTGAAAAATCTCACAAAGATATAGGATAATTTATATAAAATCAAATAGAATTTTAGGCGAAATTCAACAGAAACTAATTATGAATTAAATGATTAATAAAGGCCAAATGAATTTGTTTGTGGTTTGTTATAAAACTAGCCAATTCGTTGTTTTAACCTTACTAAACGTAGAAAAATGTTATCGATTCTTGATGTTTTGCTTTCGAATCTCAATGGTTCTATTTTTTCAATCATCGAAAGTTCTTCTTCGGATATTTTAAGTGAACTCAGAATTTCGTGGTAATTGCTGGGTTTACTATCAATTTTATCTGCAGTTAACAATTCAAGTGCTTGCTCCCGTGAAATTTCATTTCTACGAATCATATTGCTGTATTGGCAGATATGGCGTTCGTAGCCGTAAATCTTATTTCGTATATAGTTGGTTAATGGTTCAGCCGTACAGTCGAAATGTTTGGAGTATTTCTTGGCGGTATCATCTTTCCAGCCCAACTCTTTTGTTATTATTTCGCCCATCTCCTTGTCGGAAGGATTATCTATGTAGAAAAGCGGACTTACATCTTTGGCAAAGTATCCCGTTTTCTTTCCGAGTGATAAAAAGAATTGGTTAAGGCGAGGATATATAAGGAAATCGTTGATTTCTTTTTTCGTAAGTTCTTTCGAGTTAGAAAGAATGTGCTTAAATCTGGCAATATCCTGAATTGAGTCTGGTACAAACGAATCGTTTTCGAGCGGCGATGTTCCGTAAAGTATAATTGGAATGGAATAATCTCGTGCAACCTTGAGGATATTTGCCCTTGTGCCAATATCGCACGAACCACAAAAATCGCCAGATTCTTTTAGCATGTGTCGATAAATTTTCTGTAAGGTATCTGGGTTTGGTCTGCAGAAGATATGGTCGACTTTGGTTTTTTCGACAATGGTGTTTATGTTATCAATAGCGAGTTGGCTGAGGAATCCATTGTCGAATGTCATTGTTAAAACTTTCAAGCCATAGACATTAACTGCAAGATGTAAAATATATGCGCTATCCTTACCTCCACTCAATGGAACAAGTACGTTGTACTTGGTGTTTTTCTTTTTGGCCGAATTAAATATATCAATAAGTTTAGATTCTCCTATTGGACTAAATTTTCGGTTACTATTGCAAAGGTTGCAAACACCATTATTGTCGAATTCAATTCCATGGTACGATTCGGTTAGGATACATTTTTTACAGCTGGTCATTTTGGCGTAGGAGTTAGAAATATGTAATTCGGCGATTTGGACTATTTTTTTGATTTGTTGAGTGTAAATATAAACGAAGTTCCTTGGTTCGGATTGCTCCTTACGCTTATACTTTGCTTGTGTCCCTCAATTATATGCTTTACGATTGCCAATCCTAGCCCAGTTCCTCCTTGTTCGCGCGATCTACTTTTATCTACTCTATAAAACCTCTCGAAAATTCGAGAAATATCCTTTTGGTCAATGCCAATTCCATTGTCATTAACTTCAACAAGAATTCTGTCGTTAACCTCAGAAAACGAAATGATTGTTTTGCCTCCATTATTTCCGTAATTGATGGAGTTTAGAACAAGGTTATAAATCACCTGATATATTTTCTTTTTATCGGCATTAACCCAAATTGGCTTATCGTATGTTTTGTCGAAAATAAGAGTTATCGATTTACTCTTTGCTCGAATATCCAGAGATTCGAATACATCTTCGGATAGTCCAACTATGCTGAATTTTTCGAAGGTTAGTTTTAGTTCGCCAGCTTCCAATTTCGAGATGGTTTCCAAATCCTCCACAATCCCGATTAGCCTATTAATACTTTTCTCTGTGCGTTCTAGATATTTTCGGTTGATCGTTTCATCCTCTAAACCTCCATCAAGAAGTGTAAGAACATATCCCTGGATGTTGAAAATTGGTGTTTTAAGTTCGTGCGAAACGTTGCCAAGAAACTCTTTGCGGTAACGTTCCATTTCTTTTAATCGATCAATTTCTTGGGCTTTTTTATTGGCCCAAGTTGCAACGTCAGTGTTTATCTTCTCAAGAATCTTCCCTTCGTCTATTTTTGAGGAAAGTTGTGAAGTGCTTATGTCGATTTGATAAAGAGTTTTATAGAGAGGATTGATTTTTTTTGCAAGAAAGTAATTCACAAGCAGATTGGAAACAATAAAAATCAACGTAAAGCCAGTTAATGCTGAGGCTACTGAAAGAAGAATTAATCTTTCGGTATTAAAACCATAAAAAATAATTGTAATTGCACCAATAAGAATTCCTGTAACAGCGGCAATCATTACAGAGATATTCTTGGGGTATTCTACCAGTTTCTCTGTGTTCACGATGATTTAATTTAGATTAACCGTGAGATGTTAAAAGAAAGCAAAAGCAATAAAAATCGTTTAACGTCTCACGATTAACATTTAGTTTTATTTTATCAATCTATCAATTTGTCCAGACTCCAAGTACTGCTTAAGCATCTTTGTGATGTACTTTCCAACAATGTCAAACTCTAGGTTTACAGCAGTACCAATCTTGAACTGGTGAAAGTTTGTATGTTCGTAGGTATAAGGGATAATGGCAACCTGAAATGTGTTCATTTTTGAGTTTACCACCGTTAAGCTAACTCCATTAACCGAGATAGATCCTTTTTCAACAGTAATGTTTCCACGGTTTGGATCGTACTCAAATGTGAAGTACCAGCTACCATCGGCTTCTTCTATTTTGGTACAAACTGCAGTTTGATCAACATGTCCCTGAACTAAATGCCCATCGAGCAAACTATCAATCTTCATGCTGCGTTCAAGGTTAACCTTGTCGCCAACCATTAGCAGACCAAGATTGGTTTTATCTAGGGTTTCTTTAATTGCAGTTACAGTGTAGTTATCATTGTTTTTTTTGACAACAGTTAGGCAAACACCATTATGCGCAATACTTTGGTCTATTTTAAGACTTTCGGTAAACGAGCATTTTAGTGTAATGTGTAGGTTTTCTTTATCTTTTTCAAGGGCAACAACAGTTGCGGGTTCTTCTACTATTCCTGAGAACATGATATCTGTATTTTAATGGTTTGATAATTATAATTTGTAAATTGTACAAAGATATAAAACACTATCAAACTAAATATTGTTGTAATTTTAAGTTTAGTTTATCTTTTGGGGCAATGATTAAATTCGATAAACATAAGGTTGATAGATTTATAATATTCTCGCTAAAGAGTGTTACTCTGATTATCTTTCTTTTTGCTCAGTTGGGTTTATTTGCACAGTCGCAGACTACATTAATACTGAATGTTGAGAAGTATGTTGAGGCTGGTTCTGTAAAATCTTCGGGCGAAGGGCAGTTTGCCCAAATCGAGACGCGTTTACCAAGCCCATTTATTGTACAGGTTACCGATACACTTGGAAATCCGATGAAAGGTGTTCGGGTTTATTTTGAGATTGTTAAATATCCGTATGGCGCAACGGGGTTTCAACTGGAGCGTGTATCGGTATTTACCAATAGCGAGGGGCTTGCAAGAACTCACCTGCGATTGGGAAATAAAGAGGGAGAGTATCAGGTTGTTGCAAAAATAAAAGGAAGTACAATTCCTGCTTTCACCCTATTTACAGTGTATGCACGTCCTTCAAACTGGATATTAATGCTATTTGTTGGACTGCTGGGTGGTTTGGCACTATTCTTTTTGGGAATCAGTCAAATGAGTATTGGGTTAAAGCATGGAGTTGCTAGTCAGTTGCGGGTTCTTTTACTTCGAATGTCGAAAAATAAGTACGTGGCCACATTTTTTGGTGCGTTGGTTACAGTTATCACACAATCGAGTAGCGCCACCACTGTTATGCTTGTTGGTTTTGTTCAATCGAAATTACTCAAATTTCAGCAAACTATAGGAATGATAATTGGCGCGGCAATCGGAACAACAATTACGGTACAGTTAATATCCTTTAAACTTTCCGATTATTCATTGCTGATTGTTGCCGTTGGATTTGGGTTGATGGGGTTTTCGAAGAAACAATCGGTAAAAAGTGCAGGTGAGGCTTTACTGGGATTTGGAATGCTATTTTACGGAATGCACTTGATGTCGGGATCGATGGCTCCTCTCAAGACATTCGATCCGTTTCTTCACATCATAGAGCAGGTTCAACGACCGTTAATTGGTGTTTTGGTGGCAACGCTATTTACTGCAATTATTCAAAGCAGTGCAGCGTTCATTGGCATTGTGCTTACTCTTGCAACTCAGGGTTTGATAACACTCGAAGGTTCTATTCCTTTGTTAATGGGAGCAAATCTAGGAACGGCTGTTACTGGAATTATTGCTTCGTTTAGTTCTGGACGCGAGGCAAAAAAAGTTGCAATGGCTTACACCGTATTTAAGTTTATTGGAATTTTACTTTTGTTCTGGCTCATTCAACCATTTTCCGATTTAGTACGAATTGTAACACCCGATAGTATTGATGTTGCACAGGAAAATCAGGTTTTAAATCTTTCGAGGCAGATTGCCAATGCTCATACAATTTATAATGTTTTGTTGGCCTTGGTGGTTTTGCCGTTTACTAATCAGTTTGCCCGAATTGTTGATTGGGTAATGCCCATTTTTCCTGAGGAAAAAGTTAAGTTTAGAACAAACTACATTGATGAGAATTTGTTAAGTGCACCTTCGGTGGCAATCGGTTTGGCTCGCAAGGAGTTGGTGGATATGGCTCATTTGGTTAAGGAGATGCTCGATCATAGTCTAGAGCCGTTTACCGATAAAAGTTTGAAGAATCTTGAACATATACGAGCAAGCGAAGCCCATGTAAATTTTCTGAGAGATAAAATCAACGATTACTTACTTCGGATTACCCATAAGGATATTGCCAAGTCTCAGATCGACGAAGTTTTTCAGGTGATGTTTGCAACTAAAGAGTTGGAGCAGATTGGCGATATAGTTTCGAAAGGATTGATAGACAGAGCTCGATGGTGGGTGGGTTCCGCGTTCGATTTTTCCGAGGAGGGAAAAAAGGAGTTGGCCGAATACCATAAACTTACTCAAAAGCAATTGAGACGTGCAATTGAGATACTCGAAAGTTTAGATATTGACATTGCCCGTAGGCAGATGAAAAAGTATGATCATTTCAAGGAGTTGGGAATTGAACTGGAACGTAGCCATTTTGAACGACTAAAGCAGGATATAGGGAAATCGGTTGAGAGTTCTAAAACTCATCTCGAGTTGGTTGGAATATTCCGCACCATTGGGAGCCATGCCAATAATATCGCCAGAATTGTACTGGAGAATTCGTAAATCTATGTTGAAAGGAATAAAATCGGTAATTCTATAGTTCTTGCCACATTAAAGCGCCAGCACCAAGTACTGCTGCATTCTTATCCTGCAATCCCGAGGTGAGAAGTTTTACCTTTCCTTTGAAAACAGGAAACATATATTCCTCCATATACCTGCGGGTTGGATCAAATAGCAATTCTCCGGCATTTGCCAAACCTCCAAAAAAGAAAATAGCTTCAGGATTTAGAATTGCGACAAGATCGGCAAGTCTGGTTCCAAGTATTAATCCTGTATATTCAAAAGCAGCGCGAGCAAGAGGATCGCCAGTCTTGGCTGCTTCGGTGATCATTTTAGCGGAAAGTTTCTCGAAGGTTACATTACGCAAAACGCTGGGTTGGTTGATATCGGCAAGCATCTTAAATGCAGTACGACGAATTCCTGTTGCCGATGCGTACGTTTCTAAACATCCTCGTTTTCCGCAACCGCACTGTCTTCCGTTTGCCTTGGCAACTACATGACCAAACTCTCCGGCAAAACCCTCGTGTCCTACAACAAGTTTTCCATCGATAACAATGCCGCTTCCAAGTCCTGTTCCAAGTGTAATAACAACGAAATTCTTCATTCCTTTTGCTGCACCAAATAGCAGTTCGCCAAGAGCTGCGGCATTTGCATCGTTTGTTACAACTGCAGGAACGCCTGTATTTGCGGTGATTTCCTTACAAAGAGGAAGAATTCCTTTCCAGCCTAAGTTGGGAGCATCAACAATTGCACCTAAGTTGTACGAACCGTTAGGTGCTCCAATACCAACACCCTTAAGAGTGTACTCGTGTTCGAGTTCGGTAAGTAAGCGCTCTATCTCTGTTGAAATGGTTTTGACGTAACCATCGAATGTCGATTGGCATTTCGTGGATATAGTACATTCTTGTAGTATGTCTCCATTTTTGGTAACAATTCCTATAACAGTATTTGTTCCGCCAATATCTATTCCTGCAACAACTTCCTGCATTATCTCTGATGTTGTATTATCGATCAATAATCTACTTTACCTCTTCATAGTCAACATAATCACCCTCGCCTTTGTCGATAAACTTTTTCTTATGACTTGGGTTTTCGTTGCTATTGTTTGCATTTTGATAGTTATTGCCTGCTGCTTGATTTATTCTTTTGAAAACCCGCTGCAGCCAATATTTAAGCAATATTCTGGATATGAATCCCAGAATGATCATTGCTAAAAAGAAATAAAATAAGAATTTTATAAATGCAATCATGATTCTAAATATGAACTTCCATTTTAAGGAGATGCAAAGATAACTAATAAATAAGATTCGAAAAATCTGATTTATATCACTAAATCAAAAAATACAATGCATTCGTTTGCATGTATTAGATTCTGGTTTTATAATAATTTTTGTATAGTCTTTGTGTTATATCGTAAACTTTTGTTATTTTGCTCTTTACAATTTGATTAGCCATGCTGCTTAGAACAAAACTTATTACAGTCTGCATTTTAGTTGTTTTTACAATTAAAGGATATTCCCAAATTTCAGAAAGAGACAGTCTGGAGAATCTACTTTCGTCAGCCAAGAATGAGGAAAAATTAAAGTTATTATTTCAGCTTTCCGATCTCACATCCGATACAAATGATGGCTTGAAATATGCCAACGATGCCGTTGGCGTTGCAAAAAAAATTGGTGAAAGATCATTAGCCGATGCCTATGATAATTTGGGTTTAGTCTACTATTATCAGGATCAAACTATCAAGGCTTTAGACAATTTTAAGAAAGCACTCGACCTTAGCGATAAAATCGATTATCATAAGGGAACACTTAACGCTCTAAACAGAATATCACAAATTTACTACTATCTAGATTCCTTAGAGCAATCCAAATTCTATTCAAATAAGTTGCTTAGTAAATCTACCGAGGTTGATAGTGTAAAATACCAAGCCGAAGCAGTGTATCAACTTGGAATGATACAGAAAAAATTAAACAATGTTGATTCTTCGCTTTGCTACATGAATAAAGCATTGTTATTACATCAAAAAATTGATAATAAAGTGGGCGTAGCAGATGTTTACAATCAACTAGGTCAACTTTACTACATCGTAGCGGACTATCCAAAGTCAATAGAGTTCTATCTTAAAGAGATCAAAATAAAAGAGCAGTTTTCCGATCCTTACAATTTGGCAATTGCGTACTATAATTTTGGAAATACTTATGCGCGTATTGGTAATTATCAGCAGGCATTGGAGCAGTATCAACAGGCACTTACCACTTTTGAAAAAATCAATAATAAAGAAGGAATAGCCTTGTCGTGTAGTGGAATAGGCGTTGTGTACGAGAATCTATCCCAAAGTGCATTGGCAATTAAGGAAAATGAGAATAACTATAATAAAGCACTGGAGTATTACCAAAGGGCTCTTGGATTATTCAAGGAAATGGGAGCAAGAAGTGAGGAGGGAAGCTCAATCCAAAATATTGCGAACGTTCATTCACGTTTGGCAACCAACCAGTTTGTAGCAACCTATGGCGAAGAGTGGGAAGACTCCATTTCGCACCTTTCAACAAATGTTATTTTGAGTTCGTTTGGGAATGCAATCGACTCCTACAATCAAGCACTTAAAATATTTGAGGAGACCGATAACGAGAGTGAAATAGCCAAGGCAAATATCAACTTAGGAACAACATACAGTTGGGCTCGTAATTGGAAACGTGCCGATAAGTACCTTAAAGATGGACTACGTATTGCCCGTAAGCTTAATTCACCTTACGATATATCTACTGCGCTGTATGCTTTAGGCGAAAGTAGTTTGCGTCAGGGTCTGATTAATACTGCTGAAGAGGAATTTTTGGAGTGTGCCAAACTCTCGTCGGAGTTAGGTTTAAAGGAGAATTTACGCTATTGCTACGATAGGCTTTCTAAGCTGTATGAGCAGAAGGAGAATGTTGCTATGGCATTCTTTTACCATAAGATGTCGGTGAAAATTAAGGATGAGATATTTTCGGAGAAAAGCCAGAAAATAATCACCGAAATGCAAACCAAGTATGAGACCGAGAAGAAAGAGCAGGAAAATAAGTTGTTAAAGAACGAAGCAGAACTACAGGAATCTGTGATTCAAAAGCAAAAAATGATGATTGCCGGTGCAATTGTCGGTGCTATCCTTATACTGATGGTTGCATTGCTGATGTTCAAGATGTTTCGCGACAAGCAAAAGGCAAATCTAATTCTTGAGGAGAAAAACAATCTTATTACAAGGCAGAAACAAGAAATTACCGATAGTATTAAGTATGCAAGCCGAATTCAGAAAGCAGTACTGCCTTCATCTGTTTTTATAAATGATGCACTCCCCGAACATTTTGTTCTTTTTATGCCTCGCGATATTGTGAGTGGTGATTTCTACTGGATGACTCGCAAAAATGACAAAATTGTTTTGGTTGCTGCCGATTGTACTGGGCATGGCGTTCCTGGGGCTTTCATGAGTATGCTTGGAGTATCGTTCCTTTACGAAATTGTGAATAAAGAGAATGTGCTAAAACCTTCGGAGATATTGAATCGTCTGCGTAATCATATCAAAACCACGTTGAGCCAAACTGGTAAATTCGATGAGCAAAAAGATGGTATGGATATTTCACTTTGTGTGATAGACAAAGAGGGAATGAGACTCGAATGGGCTGGTGCATATAATCCGCTTTACCAAATCCGCAATGGAGAGTTGTCTGAATACAAGGCCGACAAGATGCCTGTTGCTGTGCATTTAAATGATCACATGTCTTTCACAAACCACGAGGTTGAGATTCAGCCTGGCGATACATTCTACATGTTCTCCGATGGATATTCCGATCAGTTTGGTGGAACTGATGGTCGTAAGTTTATGTCGAAAAAATTCAAGGGATTGCTTACTACCATTTACGATAAGTCGATGGAAGACCAACGTGATATTCTTCAATCGGCTCATTTCGACTGGAAGGGTGATCACGATCAGGTTGACGATATCTTGGTGGTTGGCTTTAGAATTTAGGAATCCACAATTCCAAATCTTTTTCCCGATATATATCCAGCAGTTCAAAAGTTGTTGGATTGTTGTTTATTGACAAATGCAGTAGCTTTCCCAGTTTAATGGTTTCGTTTTCCACTAGTTGCCGTTTGTAGTGATTTTCGTTGGCATAGTTCAGATATTTAAGGAGTGCGAAAGCATCGAACCAAAGAAAAAATCTTTTTCGAAACGATTTTTGGTTGGAGGTATTTTGTTTTACCCTGCTAATCTCTTTTGTTGCATTATTACTGATAAGAAATTGGCGAATTGCAATTGGTAATATTTCCAGCCTTTCTGCCACTTGGCTATCGTTCATGCTCCAGAGTTGATCCACTAAATCAAAGAATGGAATTAAATCGGTAAACGAATCGAGGTTGTACGTGCAGATTCCGTCCTCGGTATTTTCAAGATATTTGAGCATCGCCCTTCCTGTTCCAAATGGCACACGGGTCGATGGGCGTGGTGATGGATAGATGCTTGTAGAATTCAACTCCTGGAAATTTCCGTGAGGAATAATCTTTTGTAAAAAGTAAAAATCTTCGCCAGCCTGATGTCTATTCATTCCTCCAAATTTAATATAGGTGATCGCAGAGCAGGCCATGGAAGAACCGATGGTGTGGTACGAGAAAGGAAACCCAATAAATCGGGAGGCTTGGTTATAGTATCGTAAATGTAACTCATACGCAGCAATTCCTTTGTAAATTTTTTCTGAGAAGTTGTTGCCGTTATAGGGATGTGCATACCTAATAGAGCATGCTGTAGTTCTAGGTTGATTTTTCCAAAGATTTTCGAGTTCAACAAGGTAGTTGCTTTCGCAGGTTGCATCGGCATCGAAACACGTAATTATTCCATCGGGATTGTTAGCCGAGAAAAGCCTATATGCCGCCTCATCCATACCAATTTGGCGGGCCAGTCCAACTCCTGCATTTTTCTTTGGTAGATTAAATGCTCGAACGAAGTAAAATCTCAGTTTAGAATCATTTTTGTGCCGGAGATTGAAATCTTCAACAATCTTTACCGATTCTTCCGATTGCGAGATAATGTTTGGAGGTGAACCCTCTGGATGGTTTACTACAACAATCACTTCGACAGAGCCAATCGGTAGAGTACATTTTTCCAAAGTTTCTAATGAATTACCCAGATTGGGTTCGTTGTACGATGGTAATACAACGCAGATGTTTAGATTCTCCAAAGATTTTTCCTCAATTTTGGGAACAAAATTTTTCTTTGTAAAATACTCTGGAATTTTCATATGAAGTCCGAAACTATGGTTTACAAAAATAACGAAACCCTTTCAATTGAAATCAAAAGAAAGGGTTCCGAGTCGGTTTAGGTTTAGTATAGGCGGGTTTTTCTATTTCTTTTCTGGACGGTTTGCAGAATATTCATTATTTAAGCCTTTTAAAACATCGCTGGTAATATCCAACGCAGGATGTCCGTAAAGGAGTGGACCTCCGAATGTACTACTTAAAATAATATGGTATCCTTTGTCCGTATTGTATCCTTTTAAAAATTCGGTGATGCTATTCTGGATTTTGCGAAGTTTCACTTGTTCTTCTTCGGCAAGTTGCATCCGCATTTCGTCGCGTAAGCGGTAAAGTTCTTGTTCCTTATTAGCCAAAGTGCTCTGTAATTGTTGCGCTTCGGAACGGGTTACTAATCCTTTTTGAACTTTATCCTGAAAATCTGTAGCTTCTTTTTCGAAAGCTTTAGATTTTGCATTAAGCTCGGCTTCTAGTTTACGGCTATTTTCTTCTAACTCTTTACGCATATCGAAATACATATCGTAGTTGTTGAGGATAGTATCAACATTTACCCATGCAGCTGAGAATTGAGCAGAAAGATCGGTTGCTGGTTCATTGTTAGTTGAACTATTTGCTGTGCTTTTACACGATTTCTGAGAGAAATGTAGAACAAATAATGCAACTACGGCTAGAGCCAGAACGATATTAAAAATGAGAGTAAATTTTTTCATTATGTATTTATTTTAATTGTATACAAAATCACTTGTTATGCATAAAAATACCAATAAAACTGGAACTTTTCAATCTAACAATCGCAAATATATATGAAAATACTACACTTTAAACTTTTTTAATAAATATTTTAATAGCGAATTGCTATTCCAACAGACCTTCATCACGAAAAAGTAGCAGGATAGAAGAAAAAGAAACTATTACGTATTTTTCGTTGTTGAATTCAACTTCAATTGCATTATCGTGCAGATACACGGCTAAATCTCCAATTCTAGCCTGAAGAGGGAAATACCGAGCATCTTCTTTCTTGTTTTTCCAAGGTTCGTCGGTTTCGCCTACCGACGGTATTGGGTATCCTGGGCCAACCTTAACAACGTAACCGCTGTGCGCTTTTTGCTTCTCTTGAACTCCAGGCGGTAATAGTAGTCCTGTCTTTGTCCTTTCCTCAGGATTTTTAGGTTTAATAAATACCCTGTCGCCAACAACAATTATACTATCGAAATCTTTAGGGTTGAACGATAAAGACATAATTTTTTGATTTAATTGCGCACAAATTTATAAAAAGAGTTTAATCCTCCAAGTTGTCTATTTACAGCAGACAATTACTTGTTATGTGCAGGGCTTTGTTCTTCATCGTTGTGACGAAAAGAATAATGTTCTTCCATACGGTTTACCCCTTAGGTGGGTTAATATTACTCCGTCTTAGTTTTCCTTTCTTAGTAGGTTTGTTCTTCGGGTTAAACGTTTATTGTTTCATTTCGCATTGTTCTTTGCGGTGCTAGGTTCTCTTTCCAAGAAAATATACTCTTTCACAATAACTGGGGATTGCCTTTGGTGACGATGCAACTACAAGAAAATGTTTTGCAGCTATCTATTTGTAGAATGCAATTGAAAGAAAATAGAATATAGCCGTTATTTTTTTAAACTGATTCGTGAGAAAATAAAGCTAAATCGTTAGTTTGTGATATTAAGCCTAAAGAAGGCAAAATATAGTCGTTAGTTTCTAAAAATGTTTCGTTATAAAATAAAACTAAGTCGTTTGTTTATAATATTCTGTCGTGAGAAAATAAAATGAAGTAGGTTATTTGTAAAACTCCTTTGCTTATTAAAAGAATGCGGTTGTTTATTTGCAAAGCCCCTTTCGTATTTACCTTAATACGCCAGAGAATGTTTTTGAGTGGCTTAAATTGTTCGAAAAATAGCTATTGCCTCTTGATTATCCGCTTAATGTATTCTTTTATATTCTTGGTATTTATGTGTCGTTTAGGGTGTGTTCTTGCAATGTGAATAGCATTTTCCTTTTTTTCAACATCAAACTTAAAAACGTAAGCCTCGGGATAATTCTGTGCAAGACTTGAGTAGCGTAAGTCGTAAATATTCCAGCCCTTGTTTGTTTTCTCTACAGTATACAAGCCTTTGGTAAAGTTTTTAATTCTATCTATTTCGTAATAATTTTCGGAACTAAGAAGTTGGTGGTTTTTAGCCAATCTGTTTTTTTGTAGTGGTTTGTTTATGTTCAGTAAGTTACGCTGCTCTACATTGAAATTTGTGCTATCTTCCACAACAACCATCCAAATTAGGTTGCTAAGAGGTAATGCTGCCGTTTGAATTCTGATGTATGATTTACCCTCGGCCGATAATTCTTTCTTAATTGTTGATTCAAGATTTTCTTTTATTACGACGGATAGCCCAAAATAGAGTGTTACAAATGCTATTGATATCCAAGCAACGACTCTTCGCAGTGATTTATGTATTTTGAGAAGCCATATAACGATGGTTGCAGGAATTAGTATTGCAAGTAAAAACACATCGATAATTGCTACAGAATCGTACGATACTCGAATACTGCTAAATGGTTCCCAAATTCCAGTTCCATAAGTATTGAATATGTCGACAATAAGATGTGATAGCCACGGTAGCCCAATACCCCAAAGCCAATCCTTGTATTTTAATCGGGAATCTTTGTCAATTTTACTTAAAGCAAAGGCAATTAGCGGTGCAAGTAATAGAAGAATGAAAAAAGAGTGGCTTATTCCTCGGTGAAAAAATAGAGCATCAACGGGGCTGAGCAGTGGTGAGAATATGGAATCGAAATCTGGTATATTTCCGGCAATAGCTCCAATTACCAAAGCCTTGTTACCAACTTTTTTACCAATGATGACCTCGGCAACTGTTGCACCTAAAACAATATGTGTTAGTGAGTCCATTTCTTTTAGCTAACTTTGCACCTTAACTGGTTGGTGGGTGTTTAATACTATCACACTCAAAACATCAACCTAAAACAATTTGTTCAAAGATAAGGAATAATATGGGGAGAAGAGGAAAATATCCATTACTGGAAAATATCAAAATAGAAGATGTTGCTGCCGAAGGCAAAGCGCTTGCTCGTGTAAACGACAAGGTTTTATTTACAACCTTTGCCGTGCCCGGTGATGTTGTCGACATACAGGTTACCAATAAGCGTAAGAGTTTCCTCGAAGGATATGTGGTTAACTATCGAGAATATTCTCCATTAAGAACTAAGCCTTTTTGCGAACATTTTGGAATGTGCGGTGGGTGTAAGTGGCAAAATCTACCTTATGATGAACAGTTAAAGTTCAAGCAAAAGCAGGTAATTGACCAACTAACTCGAATAGCAAAAGTCGATTTACCCGCGATTTCGCCAATTCTAGGTTCTGCAAAAACAACGCATTACAGAAACAAGCTGGAGTTCACCTTCTCGGAGTCTCGATGGTTGAGCCCAGAGGAAATAAATTCGGGTATCGATTTTGAACCGGAGCCAGCATTGGGCTATCATATTCCCGGTAAGTTCGACAAGGTTTTTGATGTGAAGAACTGCTATTTGCAACCAGAACCATCGAATTCTATCCGTCTTTCAATTAGAAAGTATGCATTAGAAAATGATATGCCATTTCTTAACCTACGAAGTAAAGAAGGAAGCCTTCGCAATGTTATTGTGCGTACCGCTTCTACGGGCGATGTTATGGTTATTGTTGTGGTAAAGGAGTTTAATGAGGCTGTAAAAGGATTACTCAACAATATAAAAAATGAATTTCCTCAGGTAACATCGTTATTCTACGTTGAAAATCAAAAGGTAAATGATACGATTAACGATTTAGATTTGGTACTTTTCCACGGAAAGGATCATATTCTGGAGGAGATGGAAGGCATTCGCTTTAAGGTTGGGCCAAAATCGTTTTACCAAACTAATTCGGAACAAGCCTACGAACTGTATAAGGTTGCCAGAGAATTCGCCGATATTAAGCCCGATGATCATGTTTACGATCTTTATACAGGCACTGGAACAATTGCAAACTTTGTAGCAGCAAGGGCAAAACATGTGGTTGGTATTGAATATGTTCCAGAGGCTATTGAGGATGCCAAGGTAAATTCAGAGATCAATGGAATTAGTAATACCAGTTTTTTTGCTGGCGATATAAAAGATTTGCTTACCGAAGGTTTTATGCAGGAGCAAGGGTATCCAGATGTTGTAATTCTTGATCCCCCTCGGGCTGGTGTTCATAACGATGTGCTTGATGCAATTCTGCATGCAAATCCCAAACGAATAGTTTATGTTAGTTGCAATCCTGCAACCCAAGCTCGCGATATTGCCATTCTTGATAAGGGTTATAAAGTTACGCGAATCCAGCCAGTTGATATGTTTCCGCATACTCACCATGTCGAAAACGTGGTGCTGATGGAGAGGCACAATTAGTTGTTTGTTGAAGAGGGTATTGGTGTATAGCGCATTAATAAACGCACGATGCACATAAAAATAACAATGTTGTATAGCGATAATTTAGCATTATCGCTATTTTACTTTTTGATAGTAAATCTGTAATCTTTTTCGGAAAACACGTTCATTTGCCTCGTTGATATTCTTTATCAAGCCCTCAATCATTGCGGTTCTGCCCTCTAGGTCTGCTCCCGAAATAGTTTCTCCATCGGAGTAAACAATGTAGTCTATTTGATAACCTCTAGAATTTAAGCTCATTGCTACGGCAGCGTTATAATCGTCGAAGATTATTACAGATGGCATTGTATTTACATTATACTTAACAACCGCAGCGAAAACCCGATTGCT
Organism: Bacteroidales bacterium; assembly: GCA_050180705.1. Taxonomy (GTDB): domain Bacteria; phylum Bacteroidota; class Bacteroidia; order Bacteroidales; family Tenuifilaceae; genus SB25. The sequence continues at coordinate 20,060 of JBFXDX010000010.1, forward strand.
TATATGTCGAATTTGGTCTTCTCCCAAATATTTTGCGCCGAGCAGTAATCTTATCAGGTCGATTTGTGCAACAAGTTGTTGATTGTGTTCCTGTATTAGTTTTTCGTAGGCCGATTGGGATGTTTTAAGGAATAGCTCGATAAATCGAGTTGGAACACCCTGAAAATCCTTTAAATCATTTTCTTTTAGGCGAAGTTTATACTCTTTTTGTGCCAATTTTTGGGTCGATGGATAGTAGTATTCCCATTTTCGGGTTCGCTTGTAAGAGTCTGTCATTGGTTTTGGTTTCCAATCGGTAACCGGACGCTTAAAGATTGGGTCAGTTATTTTTAACTGTTGCGACTCCATTGAGTAAATAAGGCAATTAACAAAGTGAATATATCCACCACCAATATTGGCATGTGTTGCCGACCAAAGGGTCTTATAGCTGCTTGGTTTAAGCGAATCTGTTTTTGCAGTGCTATCCTGTTCCTCAATCTTTTTCTTCTTAATGTAGTCGATAAATTCTTTGTCGAGAGTTACAGGATAGTATGTTGTGGATTTATCTGTTGTATCGATAAAAAGGTTTTTTCCAGTATGGTAAAGCCCCTTAATATCCATTACGTAGGCCGAATCGTTGGATAGTTTTACGTGTAGTTTGTAATCGGTACCCCACTTCATTGCCGAAATTGTGGGTTGAAGTGTTTGTGAAAATCCTGTAAGTGCAATAATCACAACCATTAACAATAGGCTTATTCTCTTCATTGGGGTAGGTTTTTCTTCTTTCAAATTTACGGAAAAATAAATTCCGGGACTAAGCCCGGAATAACAAAACACATATTGAAATGTAGAATTTATCCTATAAACTTGATATCCTTTACTCTAATTTGGATTGTTGTTATACCTCTGAAAATATTTTCGTATAGTGAGAAACAAATGTTAAAAGGTTTTCTCTCGTGAATACCCTTGTAGTTCTCCGCTAGTTGAAATGCAATTCCTGGATAAACTGTTGGATTGTTTTCTTCGATTAACGATAACTTAAGATGTTCCTTTTCATTACCAACTAATCGACCCTCCCCATTGTCGTAAATATTCTCGGTGCTGAAAACTGGAGCCATATTACCTGGACCAAAGGGTTGGAATTGCTTTAGAATCCTGTAAAACTTATCGTTTATTTCGCTGAGTTTTATTTTGGCATCGACATCAACCTGAGGAGTGAGCAACTCTGGTGTGATATTTTTGCTCACGTATTCCTCGAAGCGTTGTATAAATTCGTTAACACGCTCAACTTTCATTGTAAGCCCAGCAGCATACATATGTCCTCCAAAGTTTTCGAGTAAATCGGAGCATGCTTCAACCGCTTGGTATAGATCAAAACCAGGAACAGATCGAGCCGATCCTGTTGCTAAATCACCAGATTGGGTTAAAACTACGGTAGGTCTGTAGTACGTTTCAATTAATCGGGATGCCACAATTCCCACAACACCCTTATGCCACGATGGGTTGAAAAGAACGGTTGAGTAGCTATGCTGAATTCTTGCATCCGAAGCAATCATGCGAAGAGCCTCGTGGGTGATATTTCTATCAACATGCTTTCGATCGTTATTACAAGAGTCGATTAACGATCCCATTTCATTGGCAATCGTATCATCGTCGGCACAGAGTAGATCAACTGCGGTTTTTCCAGATTCCATTCGGCCAGCGGCATTAATTCTTGGTCCAATGCGGAAAACAATATCATCAATAGCAAGTTGCTGTTTTTCGATATTGGCAATTTTTATGATAGATTTAAGACCTTTGGATGGATTAGTGTTTAACTTTTCTAACCCGTAGTATGCCAGTACGCGATTTTCGTCAATAATTGGAACTATATCCGAAGCAATACTTACGGCAACCAAGTCGATATGGCTATAAAGTTCCGAAGGATTTACTCCTGTTTTGCGGCAGTATCCTTGCAGAAGTTTGAAGCCAACGCCACAGCCAGAAAGTTCTTTGAATGGATATGGACAATCAACCCTTTTAGGATCCAATACTGCAACGGCCTCGGGGATTTGGTCACCCGGAAGGTGATGGTCGCAAATAATAAAATCTATTTTTCGTTGACTAGCATACTTAACCTTCTCAATAGCTTTAATTCCACAGTCTAACGAAACAATTAGCGAATATCCATTATCAAAGGCATAGTCAATTCCTTTGAACGATATTCCATAACCTTCATTATATCTATCGGGAATGTAGTAACCTGTTTTTGAGTAACGACTACGGAAGAAAGAGTACATTAGCGCAACGGCCGTTGTTCCATCCACATCGTAATCACCATAGAAAAGTATTCTTTCTCCCTTTCGAATTGCTTGTTCAATGCGGTCAACAGCATTGTGCATATCCTTCATCAGGAAGGGATCGTACAGATCATCGAGTGAGGGTCGGAAAAAGCGTTTTGCTTCATCAAAAGTTTTAATCCCCCTTTGTACAAGTAATGATGCCAGTACTGGCTCAATGCTTAGCTCCGATGCTAAGTGGCTGACCAGTTCTGGATCGCCTTGGTCCTTATATACCCATCTTTTTTCCATCATTCAAATCTCCAATTGTTATTTTATGAGCCATTTGAATGACTACTGGTTATATTCAAAATTGAAACGAGCGGCAAAATGTTTCTTAAGGTTTTGCTTCACCTCGTTGTAATCAACCTCTCTACCAAACTCCTTCTGCATTGATGTTACTCCCTTATCAATAAATCCGCAAGGGTTGATGTAGTTGAAATAGTCGAGATTTGTGTTGATGTTGAATGCCAAACCGTGCATTGTTACAAATCGACTGGCACGCACGCCAATGGCACAGATTTTCCGTTCCTTACCCTTAACTCCAACATCGAGCCAAACGCCAGTGGCACCTTCAAGCCTGTCGGATTTTATTCCATAATCCACCAAGCAGTCGATGACAACCTGCTCCATTATGTGGATATAGGATTTGAGAGTAAGGCCTAGAGCCTCAAGGTTGAGAATTGGATAGGCCACAATTTGGCCAGGACCGTGGTACGTAATATCGCCTCCTCGATTTATGTGATAGTACGTAGCATTGATGCGTTTAAGCATCTCATCGGAAATAAGCAGGTTTGTGTTTTCACCGCTTTTCCCTAAGGTGTAAACATGTGGATGCTCGCAAAAGAGCAAATAGTGTAACGTTCCGTCACCCTTTAGTTTTCTCTGTGTTACTTCTTCAAACCGTTGCTCCTGATAATCCCATGCCTCCTTATAGTCAATTAGTCCAAGATCACTAAAACTTACGTTGTGCATTATATGTTTTTTTTCTTTTTTGCATAGCAGGTACAGCTTAGCTGTTACAACATTTGCCCATTACCAACTCCTGTGCCTTATCGGCGTGGTACGACGAACGCACCAATGGTCCACACTCGGCAAATGTAAATCCTTTTTGCAAGGCAATTTGTTTATACTCATCAAACTCCTCTGGTGATATATAACGTTCAACAGGGAGATTTGTTGGGCGGGGTTGAAGGTATTGTCCAAGGGTAATCATTCGGCAATCAACAGCAATTAAATCATCCATTGTTTTGATGATTTCGTCGCGTGTTTCGCCAAGGCCTAACATAATTCCCGATTTTGCCCTATATCCTCGCTTGGCGATATACTCGAGTGCTTTAAGGCTATTCTCATAATTTGCCCGGGAACGAACTAGTTTTGATAGGCGCTCAACCGTTTCAAGGTTATGGCCTACTACATCGGGACTAGATTCTAAAAAGATATCGATTAGTTCTGTGCGTCCATCAAAATCGGGGATTAGCACCTCGATGGTGGTGTTTGGATTCAACTCACGAATTGCCTTCACGGTTTCGCGCCAATGCGCAGCACCTTGATCTGGTAAATCGTCCCTATCCACCGATGTTATAACACAGTATTTCAAGTTCATTAATTGAACCGAACGAGCAACATTCTGCGGCTCGCTGGGATCGGGAGGTAATGGCTTGCCTGTGGCTGTAGCACAGAACTTACATGAACGAGTACATATATCGCCTAGAATCATAAAAGTTGCAACACCATTACCCCAGCATTCCCCAATATTGGGGCACATTCCACTGCTGCAGATGGTATGCAATTTATGTTTCTTAACTATCCCGCTCACCTGCGTGTATCCTTTGCCTCCGGGTAGTTTTATTTTAAGCCATGACGGCTTGCGATTTTCGCTCATTTAAATAATATTTTTACAAAAGAACAAAAAAAAAGGCAGATTATTAGAGTTTGGGTTTAGTATTTAGTGTATCGTTAAAAGTTATGATTGTTAATTGAAATGGTCTGTTGATTATTCAATCCACAAAAAAATACTCGTTCTCAATATTGCCCGAGAACTTAATCATTCCTAGTACAGCAAGATTAACGAGTGTTCTTTCAGCATCGGAGGTTGACATAAACCCGATTTTACTGAATTGCTGAACGGTAATACGCTTATGTTGTTTAAGATAATCGAAAAGGTTATTTTCCACATCGCTTAAATTCAAACTGATTGATTTCCTGTGATGTTCGGCTTTCCATATTTTCAGTTGAATTGGCGAAGCCATAATATTCTCATCGTTTACCCTGACATAAGCCTTGTATGCTCCAGACTTATCGGGTGCTTTGTGTGGCCTTTTCTTCGATGGTTTAACTTTAACTTCAAGAACTGTTTTGTCATTAATATCCCATCGTACCACATCAAAAGGAACTTCGGGCTTACAGTACATTTGCGATGCGGCTTCAACCATATAGTACTCTTCATCGGAGTTTACTCCGGCAATATTGCCGTTGTCCTTAACTCCAATTAGCAAAGTTCCGCCAAGAGTATTGGCAAAAGCCACTAACGATCGGGCAATTTTTTTCGAATCGGTTATAGAATGCTTAAAATCGAGCGTTTGATGCTCGCCCTGACTAATCAGGTTTACAATATGGCGACTCACAAAATAGCAATAATTAGATGTTAAAAAATGATCTCTTGGCTGTTTGACTATATGGCTGATTGTGAATTGTTCAATCCGAATAGTCAAATAGTCAAAGACAAGATCTATTTATTTGGATTCTCCACTTTGCCCATAAACAGAGTAGTATTGCTATCGTTATGTTTTAGTATATAGATAAATGGGCGGTTAACAATAAACTCGGTCTTACGCATAAACGATTTCATTGCAATTACAACGGCTGTTGCGGCAGCGGCTGTTGTCCCTTCCTCTGAAACTTCGATGTAAGCCTTATGGAAAGCATTGGATATTTTTAAATCCTTTTTGCCCGAAATTCCAGAAAGATCAGCAGCATCGGAGAATGGTATAGGCATACCCATATCGCTTAAGGTGCTTTTCAACGATAGCCCAGTTTCAATTTTAAATTTTGGTAGCAGAACTGCAACCTTTTCATTTTCTAAGTTTGCCAAAGTGCTTTTGTAAAGATCGAAGGTTAGTTCTTTCTCAAAGTCTGCAATTTTGATGTTTTCGTTAGGCAGTAGAATCAGCATCGATAGTTTTTTCCCTTTGTAGTTTAGCTGTATTGCGCTATAGCTGTTCCCAACATAATAGCCCATAGAATCTTCTACAAACATTGTTGCACACTTAATTTCATCTCCCGATGAAAGGGTGAATCCGCGTTGTGTGGTTTTCTTTGGATCGAATTGTTTTTCCCATTTTCCTTTAAAGTAGATTGCATTGGTTAAAACCAAACGGGTTAAATCGGAAATGCTTCCTTGCGGTAGTAGATTTTTGATGAAGTGTTTAGTGTCGGTTTCAACTACTTTGTTGATTTCCACTCTGGATTGTTCTGGTTGACCAATGAAATCGAGTGTTCCAAGTTTTGCTTTATATGATTTTTGTAACGACTTTTTGAACTGCCGTTCAACCTTATAGCTTTTTTCCATCCAAACTCTATTTGTTATGCTGATATCAACAGCATTTCCGGCATCACTTTGAATTTTGCTTTGGAGTTTGCCCATGCTGGAGTGGAAGGACGATTGATTTCTGGGAAAATAGAAAACTTGAGATATTTGCTTTTCAGACTCATCCTTTGTTCCGAGGTAAACCATGCTAAATGCAGGCGAAATGCTAAATGGTGCAAACACAATGTTTTCACTTTTATCTTTAGATACGTTTCTATATAGGTCGAAAGCAAATTTCGATACCGATTCCGATGGCTGTTGTGCGTTGCAGGCAACTATTGATATCAGAAAAGCTGAGATGGAGGTTATTTTTTTCATAGTAGTAATTTTTTACCAAGATACAATTAAAGCGCGAAAAGTTGAACGTTATAGGTAAACGATATTTGTGTAGAAAATATGTGCTAAATATTACTTTTTTTCAATAAGAGCCTTTGTGGATAGAAGTCCACAAGCTGCCTGAATATCCTGTCCGCGCGAAGCACGGATTGTTGTAAATATTCCTTTTGATGTAAGGGCATCTCGGAATTCGAACATTCTGGCATCGGGAGTTCCCCGTAAAGGAGAGTCGGGAATTGTATGAAAACGAATAAGGTTTACTCTACAATCGAGGCCATTCAGCAATTTGATTAACTCTTTTACATGTTTCTGGGTATCGTTTAGCCCATCAAACATTATGTATTCGAACGAAACTCTTCGCTGCCCACCTTTGAATACTTTGCGTATTTCTGCTATTACATCGGCAATTGGATAAACGTTCTGTATCGGCATTAGCATTCGTCGTTCCTCGTCGAATGGAGTGTGTAAGCTTATTGCAAGATGGCAGTTACTTTGATCTAGAAATTTGTGAAGAGCAGGAATCAACCCTATCGACGATACCGTTATTCGTTTTGGACTCCATCCAAATCCCCAATCCGATGTTAGAATTTCTGTACTCTTTAGTACATTATCTAAATTATCGAACGGTTCGCCCATCCCCATGTACACGATGTTTGTTACATTCTTAAACTCAGGAATACTACGGAGTTGGTTGATTATTTCACCTGATGTTAGTTGACCTTGAAATCCTTGTTTGCCTGTCATGCAGAACAAACATCCCATTTTACAGCCCGCCTGCGATGAAACGCAAAGCGTTGCCCTGTCGGTTTCTGGGATGTATGCTGCCTCTACAAACTTATTATTTCCTGTTGGAAATAAATATTTCTTTGTTCCATCGGCAGATTCCGATACTTGTTCCGGAGCAATCAATCCGATAGTATATTTTTCGGAAAGTTGCTCGCGTACTTTCTTCGAGAGGTTTGTCATCTGGTCAATACTGTCTACATCCTTACGGTAAAGCCAATCGGCTAACTGTGTAGCGGTGTATTTGGGTAAGCCTTCGGCAATAACAATCTCTGTTAATTCGCTTAGCGTTTTTCCGTAAAGTGAGATTAATGACATGTCTTCAGATATCAGAGAAGATATTAGATTAAGACCAAATATCTACGTTAATAATTAAAAATATATTTCAGAATTAATGTTTGTAACCGAAACACCTCTTGATATAAGAATATCGCGTGTTTCTACAACCATTTCGGCACTTCCGCAAAGGTAGTAATTTTTATTATGGTCTAACTTATCCCAATTTTTTAGGAATGCGGTAACTCTTCCAACGTAGAGAGATCCAGGCATGCAACGCGAACAGCATTGGATGTATCGTTCTCCAAGTGTCGATTCTAAATAATCGGCAAAATAGAAAAACTCAGGATAAGAGGCACCGTGTATTACTGTTGCATGCTTTGTTTTATTGGATTGTAGTATCGACATAAATGGGGCAATTCCTGTTCCAGCAGCAACAAATACAGAGTTATCCTTTACATTGGTGAATGTTCCGAATGGTTTTGAAACAAGTATTGTGTCACCAACTTTGAGTAGCGACATCATTGGAGTTAGCGATCCTTCTGCTTTTTCGCTGTAAAGTATAGAAATTAAATCGTCGTTCTCTGCCGATGCAATGCTATACAACCGTGGCTCAATTTGAGTATTTATGCCTAAAGCAATAACCTGTCCTGCAATGAAGTTATAGTTACGATGAAATTTTAAGAGATATGCGCCAGGCGCAATTCGTGTGTTCGAAATAACCCGTTGCTTGCTATACTCTATGTCCGACCAGTTTTTCATTGTTTTTTCTTGAACGAACAGAAAATTAAAGATATTTGTTCAAAAAGAAAAATGAATGTTGGTGATAATGATCAACAAATTAGTATTGACTCTTTGAATCGTCTTTTAAACTGCCAAATCGATAAAAGTATCCCACATTAATTTGTTGAGTTACTGCTTTTGATTCTTTGGGCATATCGGTATATGTGTGATCATACAAATCGGCATAGCCGTAACTAATACGCGCTTCGGCCTGAATGGTTCCCCATTTAAAATCGTAGCTGAGACCAACACCGCCCATTAATCCATAGTCGACTCTATTATCGCGAAGAACATTAAAGTCTACTTTTTCAAGCTTATAGCTGCCCGATGTATTATCTCCCTCTTTTGCAGCCAGTAAATATGATATGTATGGTCCTGCATTTACATGTAGGTATGCAATTTTAAGATTTAACCTGAATTGAATAAAGATGGGAAGTTCGATGTAAGTATTTACTCTCTCAAATGTTGCATTGTTTGTTTCATCAGTTGGCACTCTGTATCCCCGATGAGTTGTGTATAGTTCAGCCTGAAAACCAACGTACTTAGCGTTGTAATGTTTAAATGTTACGCCAAAATCGAATCCTCCACCGAATAGCATTTTTACATCCTCATTAACCGGCTCGAAGGAGATTTTTGACATAGTGTAACCAGCTTTTGCGCCAACATATGTTTGACCAAATGATTGATAAACAAAAATCAGTGTAACTGCTATTAACAAGACTCTTTTCATTATATAGATTTACTAATATTACTTCAATTTCTCTTCAACCGATTTAACTTTTTCGTCTATTCTTCCTAAACTTCCTTTTTTCACATCAAAATTAACCGAAATATAAACTCTATTACAATCCGCCTCAAGTGTTTTATAGGCGTCGTCAATAATTCCAAGCGCTTCAGTTAATGTATTTGTTTCTACAATAGTTCCCATGGAGGTTAACTGCGCCTTAAAACCTTTTTGGCGGACACAATCAACAATCTTTGCAACAAAAGGACTTACACTAATCCCTTTATCGGTTGGAAACATAGCAAAATTCATCAGTACCGACATGTTTTTATAGTTTAGGGTTTTGGAAATTCAAATTGTATTTCGTTTTCCCAGTTTGCTCGAATGTTAAGTTCCCCTTTATTTTTTCCTCCAATAAAGTCAAATATTCTTTCGGGTTGAATTTTCTTTAGGTAATTTCCGCTGTCCCAAACATTGTTTTGGTTTAAATCCTCAATAAATCGCAATTTATATTTTCCTGGAGTTATGAATGAAAAGGTTATTTGCTGATTTCCAATTGTTGATACTTTGGTTATAAAACTTCCCTTATCAGTGAGTAGTTCAGCTACAGCTCCTTTTGATACATTGCCGATTTTAACAATTAATGATCCATAATTTTCAGGATCGGCACCTGTAAATTGTAGTTTTAAAGTATCGTTTAATCGCGATGCAATGTCCTGAAAGGCTCCTGGTAAAACCAACATTTTATATGATGCATTGGGTTTCCATTCCTTCTGGAAACGATAGGTTCGAGGATTTAAAGAATCGATCGTTAGCACAATCGAAGGTTCCATTACGCTATCTGTTTCATTAAAGATCATAATATAGGAGACATCTATCTTTTTGACGGGAATGGGCGTTGTGAACTCAAAAGGAACATTTGGAATTGCAACTCCTCCAGACTTTATGGATGTACTTAGTGTGAAACCGTTCGATTTTTGTTCAGATTCTTTTTCTTTATCCTTTTTTTTCGATCGAGATGTTTTCTCTTCTTTAGGTGCATTAAAATTGAAAAATTTCAGCGTATCTGTTTGTGGGTTAAGAATGTTTAATGAATCTGTTTTTTGATATGCAACCAGTAATTTTAGTGTATCCTTTGCAACAAGTGTTTCAGAAGTAAGCCAGATGTTGACAGTATCACCCTGAGCATCGGGTTCCTCCATGTACCAATCTTTTAGTGATTTATTTTCCAATGGAGTCAATGTAAAGCCACCAATTGGTTTGCGCGAAAAACCAAGTTGAAGTTGATTACTATCGGGACGATCATAACCAGTTATAATTTGATAGGGCAAACCTTCTCGGAATGTTCGAAGCAATAGTTTATTCTTTTTGGTAGAATCGGTTAGTTCTTCCTTTTTAACTATGCTATCGGCAAATGCAATATCTTCAACACCTTGATTGTACATGTAGTTTGAGTTTGCATCAGTAATAGCTACAAGTTTATAGTTTATGTACTTTAGGTTATTTATTTTGAACTCTCCTTTTTTGTTGGTTTTGGCAATATGAACAGGTAATTTATTGTAAGGGAGCGAATCGATAAACGAGTCGTAAAGCATTATCAACGCACCCTCAATTGGCTCGTGGTTGAATGAATTCTCGACGTTTCCCTTAAGACTTAGCGTGTCGATTGATGATCCGGTTGAGAACGCAAACTCAAAACTATTAATTGGATTTTTTTCGTTATTGTCCGAGATTGCATCGCCAAGATAAATAGTATAAGTTGTGTTTTCCTTAAGGGTATCGCTTATTTCTACTACTATTTTTTTGTTTCGAACACCAACCTGAGGACGATTGTTTAATGGAGGTGAAACTATCAGTTTTTGCTGAACATCATTAATTTGTACATATTCATCGAATTCAAAGACAATTTCATTACCATTAAAGTTAGTGGCATTTATTTTTGGAGTGCTTCTCACCATAACAGGCGCTATGGTATCTTTTGGGCCACCAGTTGGCGAAACAACCTTTGCACAACGCGGAAATAGGGCAAAAACAAATAGCCCAAACACAATTAGAATTGTTATTCGTTTCAATGCGATAATTATTTTGATTATAAACCGCTGCTAAGTTAACCCAAACTAACGTATCTTTGACCAAATTTCTTAAATTTTGAATCTAAGATTCAGATTTAACTTAATTTAAGGTGGTTGAGGTGATTAATAAGGGTTTGTGAGTGTGAAAATTTTTGACTTATTGATCGTCTGATAATCAAAATTGATAATCTTGTAATAAAGATATGCTACTTAGTTTTGTGTTTATACTTGTTGGTTTTGTACTATTAATATTAGGAGCCAATTGGTTGGTTGAAGGTGCTTCGAGTATTGCTAGGAAACTCGGAATTTCGGCATTAACAATTGGACTAACCGTGGTTGCACTGGGAACATCTGCACCAGAATTAGTTGTAAATATTATTTCATCGTCATCGGGTAATACCGAGTTAGCATTAGGAAATGTAATAGGAAGCAACATCTTTAATATCTTCATGATTTTGGGTATTGCTGCTCTTGTAAAGCCAGTCGGGGTTCAAAGTACTTCGATTAAGGTTGAAATTCCTTTCAACCTACTAGCATCATTGGCTCTTATTGTGGTAGCAAACGATATGTTTATTGATAACGAAAGCAGTTCCACGATTTCAAGGATTGATGGAATTATACTTTTACTGCTTTTCTGTATTTTTATGTATTACAACTTTTTAACCGGCAAGTCGAGCCCTGATGAGATTGAACCAGACATCGAGAAAAGAAAACCATGGCTTTCGGTTCTTATGGTTGTTGCCGGACTCGTTTTTTTGGTTTGTGGCGGAAAACTTATTGTTTCAGGTGCTGTCAATATTGCAACCGCATTTGGCGTTAGCCAATCAATAATTGGTTTAACAATTGTTGCTGCAGGAACATCGTTGCCAGAGTTGGCAACCTCGGCAATTGCTGCATATAAAAATAAACCAGACATAGCCATTGGCAATGTTATTGGCTCGAACGTTTTTAATGTTTTGTTTATCCTTGGGATTTCCTCTGTTATAACACCAATCCCGGTTTATGCAAATGCGAATGTTGATTTGTCGGTAAATATTATTGCAGGTTTATTTATGCTTATTTTTGCGATTGCTGGGCCAGGACGAAAAATTGATAGAAGAGAGGGAGCAATTTTGGTGTCGATATTTGTTGGTTATACACTATACTTAATTTATAATGCTTAGTTGTTATGGGTGATGATGGAAACTATAAGGAAACAATTATTTCGTATTGGACTAGGAATCTTGTAGAGTCATCATCGGCATTTACCTTTAACATTTCTGTGTCATTTTTGGCTGGGGTGCTTTACACTTTTAGAATAATTCAGTCACCATCACTGCTTTTCTTATTTGGAATAATTTCTCCAATTATTTTTACAATTTGTTTATACGACTTATTGCTGAGAAGCAACGGTGAAGTAATGGGACAGCCATTACCCAAAGTCTTCAACAAAGCAAATCGAAATAGAATTGTAATGATTTTTGATTGTTCTCTGATAATTCTATTTGCAGCACTAATCTATTTCAATATTCTTAATTATTTTTTATTCAGATTTCTGCAAACTCTTTTTTTCCCTTTGCTCTTGTTAATTATGCTAAAAGGGTTCTACTTTGTAATAAATCAAAGGTAGAACAAAGTTTTTTTAACAATGGGTATGTTTATGAATCGCGATGTACGGAATTGGGCGAAAAAGCTGGTAAGCATACTGCCATGTACTCGGCTCCATCCGGATATGGTGAACTGTACTGAATCCATTCATTGGCTTGCGCTAAAACGGCTTGTCCTGCATTAATGTCAAATTCTTCGGTCTTTGTTTTTACCCTGAGAGTACCTTTTAACACAACGGTGTATTCATCAAATTCTGGGGTTTGTCCAGGTTCAACCCAGCCTTCAGGGCTTTTCATTCGGGCAATAGAAACATCGGAGGTCTTGCTATTTACTCGCCCAAAATATTCCTCAATTTGTTTTGGCTTGTTTCCTGCCGCTTCAACTATAGTTGGTTTATCAATTTTAGTTGCCATAATATTAAGTTTATGCAATGAGTTTCAATCCATTTTCTTTAAAAATATAACAAGGATGCTTATCAAAACAATCATGATTGTTACAACAATGCTTCCCTCTAGGCCAAAATCTCCTCCAGTAATTAAATGATTCCCTTCAAAGTTTGTTTCCATTAAGGTTTCTCCAATAAGTTTGTTACCACTTACGTTTATGCCAAAGATACTGTTCATGCTGAAATTCCATGCAGAGTGAAATCCACAAACGCTCCATAGACTACCATCGTACAGGGCGAGTAATGCAAGTAAAAATCCTATTAGTAGAATATTAACACCAGCAATTAGGTTAAAGTTTGGGTTTGCCATGTGAACTAAAGCAAACAGGAAGGTAGATAGAACTATGCCTAACCAGGGCCAATGTCGAACTGCAACGCTCTGCAGAAACCAACCTCGAAATACAATTTCTTCTGATGCTCCTTGAATTAAAAAAAATGCGAGTACGGATAAAATGGAAAGAATAGAACTAATATTAAAATTAAAAGAAAACACAATGTTGGTTGTTGTTACAAACGAAATAATTACGAAAGAGATTGTTATAAGCGATATGCCAATAAGTAGTCCTCTTAAGTAATTTTTCAATCTCCTATTATTGAAAAAGCCTAACGAATGGAACGACCTTTTTTCTACAGTTGAGGTATAGAACCAAACGGCAAGTATAAAAAAGATAAATTGGAGAAGTCCCGAAATAAGTTGAGGAAGTTCTATTCCTGCAGCCTTGGTTATGATTACAATAATTGCAGTTGATATCAATGTAAATACCAGTATTCCCACTAAAGCAAGAAAAGTAATTCCGCCATGAGGTATTTCTTTCGATGATGTTTCGGAGTATAGTTGATTTTGTCGGCTAAATGGCCATAGAATCGATTTTGTCATTTTAATCCCAATTAATTATAAACTTATCCAAATAAACTACTTTTGTGAATAAGACTGTAAGATAGTAACATTGTTACACAGTTTGATAAATTTAATGTATCACTTTTTAATTTTTTACTTTAAACTAAGTGATTATGCCTAGCAAAATAATTATTGCAGTAACAGGAGCCAGTGGGTCGATTTATGCGAAAAGGTTGATAGAAGAACTTTTTAAACATAGAGATCAGGTATCGGAAATTGCCCTTATTTTTTCTGAGAATGGACGAAAAGTTTGGGAGTATGAACTTGGCAAGATAGAGCCTTTTGCGAAGCCAATTAGTATCTATGAGAATTTGGATATGTTTTCACCGGTTGCATCCGGATCTGCTGCTTACGATACAATGATTATTGTGCCTTGCACAATGGGAACATTAGGACGTATAGCCAATGGTACAAGCCCCGATCTCATTTGCCGCGCTGCTGACGTTATGATTAAGGAGCGCAGAAAACTTATTCTAGTGCCTCGCGAGTTACCCTACAGCCTTATTCATATCGATAACATGAGAACAGTAACCCTTGCAGGGGGAACTATTTTGCCAGCAAGCCCATCATTTTATAGCTTACCCAAGAGTATTGACGAGTTGGTTTTAACCGTCGTAAACAGAATTTTAGATATTGCAGGTATCAAGACTGATCACTATCGTTGGGGTGACAACAGCTAAATGTAAAATTCTTTATATGTTGTAAGCATAGGCGAGTGTAGCAACGCTCACCTTTGATGATGTATTTGCCAGAATGGTGTTTGCACAAACCTCAAGCGTTGCGCCAGTTGTGACAACATCGTCGACTAGCAGTATGTGCAAATTTGATATTTTTTCAGGATTGATGATTGTAAATGCTTCTGAAACATTTTTCACACGCTCTTCGCGATTTTTCTTCGTTTGCGTTTGCGTGTACTGGTTGCGTAGTAGAACATCGGTTATTACAGGCTTTCCCATTCCTTTTGACATGCCGTTGGCAATCATCTCGGCTTGGTTGTAGCCACGCTGTTTCAATCGTTTGGCATGAAGGGGAACTGGAATAATTGCATCGATATTATTATAAATGTTCGATTTTTGAAGTTCTCGACCAAATTCTTCGCCTAGTTTAATCCCGATATCTTGACGTCCATTGTATTTTAACTGATGGAGTAGTTTTCGGTATTTGCTTCCTTTGCTAAAGTAGAAGAAGGAGCTGGCGTTTTCGATATTAACCCTGCCCCAAAATATTTTTGCTACAGCATTATCTGTTTCGTTCCAGTAGCGTGTTCTGGGAATTTTATACAAGCATGAAATGCATATAACGTCTTCTCCATGTACAAGCGCATTATGGCAAACCAAGCAAATGTTGGGGTAGAAGAGATTGATAAAATCCGATAGTATCCGAGAGATACTCATTTTTTACTTATCGAGAGTCCAAATAACTTCCTTTCCAATAAGTGAAAAACCAATGTAGCCTTTAACGTGTAACTTTTCGAAGTCTTTATCTTCGAACCACATAAGACATTTGTATGTTTTGCCTTCTTTGGGATTGTATATTTTGCCATCAATCCACTCCTTGTCCTTGGTGTTAAAAGTAAAACTTTCCAATAGTCTAAGGCCTAATATTGGGCGTGTTTGTAACTTGCTGTCAGGATTTTTATCGTCAATTTTTGGTTTTCCATTCTTATTGGGTTCGCGTAACCATGAAATTTCGCCATTGTACTTTCCTTTAGAGTCTTTGCAGATTGTTACTTTTGAATCGCCGTATTGGGTTAACCAAGTTCCGTTAATTTTGGCTTCGTCTTGAGCAAAAGCAGTAAATGCAAATAGCACTGTAACAGATATAAGAAATAGTTTTCTCATAATTTTAGATTGGTTTAAAAATCAATATTACGAAAAATTTTCACACGTACGTTTAAAGCCTATTTCTTTAGCTCTACAACAAAACAATCTTTATATATTTTGGCGATTTTTGCTTTTAAATCATCGGCTTCTGTTCTAGAACTGAAAAGACCCACCATTAATCGGTAAACTTTTTCACCGTTTACACTTACAACTTGAATTTTGGTATCATTTTTAGTCGCTTTTTGAACATCGGCTGCAACCCTTAAAATGTTTGCTAACTCCTTGTAACTTCCAATTTGGATTGAAAAACCTTTTAGTTCTATCGATTCGATTTTTACGCTGAATAGTTCGCAGTCTGATTTAACCTCCTCAGGTTTTCCCTCAATTTTTTCTACAGTTTTATTTTCAGTTGATGTTACTTTTTCAACCTTAGGTTGTTCTTTCTTTTCTGTATTATCAACTATTTGTTCAGATTGCTTTGTCGAGTCTTCTTTTTGAATGCTGAATCCGCTGTTGTCGACAACCTCAAGGCTTACTTTCACAGCTCCTTTTCCTAGTATTCCAAGACGCTGTGCAACAGATTGGCTAACATCAATAATTCTATCAGGCACAAAAGGGCCTCGGTCGTTCACCCTTACAATTACGGTTTGGTTATTTTCGAGGTTTGTTATTTTAACCAGAGCGCCAAAAGGTATTGACATGTGCGCACATGTGGCTTTTTTATGGCTGAATCGTTCTCCCGAGGCGGTGGTTTTTCCTTCAAAATCATCGGCATAGTAAGATGCCATTCCTTCCTGTTTGAATCCAACCTGAGCCAAAGTGGTTTGAACTAATAAAAACAATGGTATAATTCCTATTAACAGTTTCATTTCGATAAAATTAATACGATGACTTTAGAGTTTATTTTATAGATCTATTTAAAAATGAGATTAATGGTTGCATTTCTTTGTAAGTATTTAGAGAATACTCTAAAATATTGGGACTAAGCATATCTTCGTTCGAAAGTTGTGTGAATGGAGAAATATTCTTCAACTTTAAAAACTCATCAACCTTGGAGCCAGACTCGAATCCTCTTGGTAACTTTTTAAGTTTATCCGAATCGAAAAAGTTAAAATGTTTTTTAAAACTAGGTGAGTCTACAATGCCAAGAAAATCTTCGGCATAATCAGAAATATCCTCTCTAATTCTTCGCATAACATCAGTAGGTGCCATATAAATACCTCCCGAAAGAAACGATCCATTTGGTTCTATATGAAAGTAATATCCTGCAAAGGGGCTTTTTCGTCCACCATTTGCAATATAAGCGCCAAAATTTGTTTTATAGGGTTCTTTGTTTGGCGAAAAACGGACATCGCGGTAGATTCTGAAAATGCAATCTGAAGGTTCTACTGGACCAATGGTGTTATCGAACTCATTAATACCAACAATTAACGCCTGTACGATTTGTTTGAAATTCTCGACGGATTTGTTGTATCTGGTTTTATTTTCCTGAAACCATTCTCGGTAGTTATTATCCTTAAGGTCTGATAGAAATTCAATAATTGATGGGTTAACCTGTGTATTCATTGTTTCTTTTTTCCAAAGGTAGTAAATGTTGTAACTTGTAAAAAATAAAAAAGCCACAAACATTGTGGCTTTTTTGTCGGCTCGGAGAGGATCGAACTCTCGACCCCATGATTAAGAGTCACGTGCTCTACCAGCTGAGCTACGAGCCGATCTTTAATTGCGGTTGCAAATTTAACCTATATTTTCTTTCTGCAATAGGAAATCGCGATTTTTTATCTTAAAAAATGTTATTCAACCGTAACCGATTTTGCTAAATTCCTAGGCTGATCGACATTACATCCACGTAAAAGTGCAATGTGATACGATAATAGCTGAAGAGGAATTACAGAAAGCAATGCTCCTACAACTTCACCCGCTTCTGGAATTTCGATAACATAATCGGCCATTTGCTTAATAATAGTGTCGCCTTCTGTTACAATGGCAATAATTACGCCTTTTCGGGCTTTAACTTCTTGAATGTTGCTTACGATTTTTTCGTAACTATTGTCTTTTGTAGCAATAACCACAACTGGCATGGTGTCGTCAATTAGGGCAATAGGGCCATGTTTCATTTCCGCAGCGGCATATCCTTCGGCATGTATGTACGATATCTCTTTAAGTTTTAAAGCACCTTCAAGAGCAACTGGGAAATAGTATCCACGACCTAGATATAGAAAGTTTGTGGCGTTTTTGAATCGTTCAGCAATACCTTGAACCAGTTGGTCTGTTTGAAGTATATGTTCGATTTTTTCAGGAGTCTGAGCAATTTCGTTAATTAGGTGATTGAATCTATCATCATCAATTGTTCCTCGTTTTCTACCTAAAAGGATTGCCATCATTGCAAGCACAGTTACCTGTGCGGTGAACGCCTTTGTGGATGCAACTCCAATTTCAGGGCCAGCATGAGTGTAAACACCAGCATGGGTTTCACGAGGAATGCTAGATCCAACAACATTACAAATACCCAGAACTAATGCTCCCGCTTCCTTTGCAAGTCTTATTGCGGCTAAAGTGTCGGCTGTTTCTCCGCTCTGGCTGATTGCAATAACAACATCGTCCTTGTAGATGATTGGGTTTCGATATCTGAATTCAGATGCATACTCTACTTCAACTGGAATTCTGGCAAGATCTTCAAGCAAATACTCGCCAACCAATGCTGCATGCCACGATGTTCCACACCCAATCAGGATGATACGTTTTGCATCAATGAGGTTGGGCATTACTTTATATAACCCTCCAAGGTGAATGTCTACAGGGTTTGTAGATACTCGTCCCCTAAATGTATCATGAATGCTGCGTGGTTGTTCATAAATTTCCTTTAGCATAAAATGATCGAATCCACCTTTTTCAATAGATTCAATATCTAAATCGAGAGTTTGGATGTTGGGCTCTAGTGATTCATTGTAGATTGTTTTAAGGATCATTTCGTTTCTACGCAGAATCGCAACATCATCATCATTTAGAAAGATTACGCTGTTGGTATACTCAATGATTGGAGTTGCATCGGAGGCAACAAAGTATTCACCATCGCCAACACCTAGAACAAGTGGGCTTCCCTTCCGGGCCGCAATTAATGTATTAGGATCGTCGCGGTTGATTACAACAATACCATATGCACCTACCACTTTGGAGAGAGCCAATCGTACAGCAATTTCCGCTGTAACATTTCCTTTAAGGTAAATGTATTCGATTAAGTTGACTAAAACTTCTGTATCTGTCTCGGTCTTAAAAGTATATCCTCTTTTTTCTAGTTTACATTTAAGATTGCTGTAATTTTCAATTATTCCATTGTGAATGAGAATAAATGTACCATTCATCGATTCGTGAGGATGCGCATTTATATCATTAGGTTCACCGTGTGTTGCCCATCTTGTGTGTCCCATGCCAATGGTTCCATTGGTTGGATTTGATCCAATAAAAGTTTCAAGATCAGAAACTTTTCCTTTACATTTTGCAGTATACGGGACTTTATCTATAACACAGACGCCTGCAGAATCATATCCTCTATATTCAAGACGTTTAAGTCCATTGATTATTATTGGGTAAGCTTGTTTATTTCCAATGTACCCTACTATCCCACACATATTCTATATTTTAGTGTTAATATTAGTTTCAAAAAATTAAAACAATTATACAAAAAGAATAAATAATTATTCCTTTTGCAATAAAAAGAAGACTTAAGGAAGGTTAAATTCAAAGATGAAGAGTTGTTTATCAATAGGAATAAAAGTGGACTTTATTCTTTCCAAGCAGTTATATCTAAGCAATCCTATTGTAGCGATAAGGGTTGATTTACTTTTTGGCCTTTTTTGAGTCGTTAGCATCTAACACAAGATCATAAAAATTGTTATAGGCATCTATGTAAGTTTCCTCATTCTGATACTGCAAAACAGGCTTCTTTAATGAGTCTATATGCTGTTTTAGTTCGTCATTAATCTTTTGACTTCCTACAACTACTGCATCAGAGTGGGATATTGCTAATTTGCTGACATTCTCAAAGGTGGGTTCCTTTAGTATTTCAACATCTTTTTTGGTTATGCCATCCATTAATATCTTCTTGCGTACATTGGCGTCGAGAGGCTTATCGAATCCATCATCGTACATTGAGTATATAACCTTTGACTTTGCAAACAAAGGATCGTCAGCGTAAGCCTTTTTTATCATTAATGGCGCAAATGCTGTTAGCCAGCCATGACAGTGTATAATATCTGGTGACCATCGTAGTTTTTTAACCGTTTCGATAACTCCTTTGCTAAAGAATATAGCACGTTCATCATTATCGTTGAAATAAGTGCCCTGATCGTCGGTAAGAATAAACTTACGTTGGAAATAATCCTCGTTATCAATGAAGTATACCTGCATTCTGGCGCTTTGTATAGAGGCTACCTTGATAATTAGAGGATGGTCTGTATCGTCAATTACTAGGTTCATACCCGAAAGTCTGATCACTTCGTGTAGTTGATTTCTTCGCTCATTTACACATCCAAATCGGGGCATAAATGTACGAATCTCCTTGCCCTTGTCTTGAATTCCCTGGGGTAAAAACCTTCCAATTTTAGATATCTCACTTTCTGGTAAATAAGGAGTTATTTCCTGCGAGATATACAATACCTTGGTGCTTTTCACTAGATTTTGTTTTAAAATTAATAAATTGTTAAACCTAAACCTCGCAAGTGCTTTTCATGTAGAAAACACTGAAACTATACTTATATTTAGCCAACATTGAATAATTGTTAATTGTATTGGCATAAAACCCGGACCTTCGATTTTTTCGAATCCGGGCTGCTTCCAATTCAACCACAAAAATATAAAAAATATTTCACTTTATTCTTCGCCTTAGTTGTTGATTTTCAATTATCATTTTTTAAAAGGTCTTGGACGGTTATTTTAGGCTCCATTTTTTCTATTGATTTAAAAAAAATTACAACCTTTGCACACTTCTTTTATTACTAATTAATTCCTCGATGAATTATGATTAAAATATTAAACACTGTAGAGCAGGTAAATTTGGCATTGCAGGAAGCAAGAAGGGAAAATAAAAGTATTGGATTTGTGCCCACGATGGGAGCATTACATAATGGTCACGTTTCATTGGTTGAGAAAGCTGTTCAGGAAAACGATATTGTGATTGTTAGTGTATTTGTAAATCCTACACAGTTTAACGATAAAACAGATCTTAAAAATTATCCTCGTACACCAGAAAAAGATATTGCATTACTTGATTCTGCTGGAGTTAATTTCGTTTTTATGCCTTCGGAGAAAGATATTTATCCTGAGGTTGATTCTCGTCTGTTCGATTTCGGATTGCTTGACAAGGTGATGGAAGGAATGCATCGTCCTGGGCATTTCAACGGTGTTGCTCAGGTAGTAAGTCGGTTGTTTGAAATTGTTCAGCCGCAAAGAGCGTATTTTGGGCAAAAAGATTTTCAGCAGTTAGCCATTATTCGTAAATTGGTGAGTATGCTCAACTTTGATATTGAAATTATAGCATGTCCAATTTTTCGTGAGAACGATGGTTTGGCAATGAGTAGTCGTAATACGTTGCTAACTCCCGAGAAAAGAACAAGTGCTCCATTGATATCAAAAACACTATTTGAGGCTCGCAACAAAATGGCAAAAATGACCGTAAAAAATTTGGTTGAATGGGTTGAGAGTACAATAAATAATGATCCTAATTTGGAGGTAGAATACTTCGAGTTATCAAACGCTGAAACTCTTGAGCCAGTTAAGGATTGGAACGATGCTGAGAAAATTGTAGGATGCATTGCTGTACATGCTGGCCAAGTAAGGTTAATCGATAATGTTATTTTTAAATAGTTTTTTCAGAGAAATAAATCAGAAACAATGTTTATAGAAGTTGTAAAGTCAAAAATTCACCGGGTAACACTTACCGAGGCAAATCTTAATTACATTGGTAGTATTACGATAGATGAGGATTTAATTGATGCCGCCAATTTGATTGAGAACGAAAAGGTTCAAATTGTTAATATTAACAATGGGGAACGTTTGGAAACCTATATTATAAAAGGTGAGCGAGGTACAGGTCAGATTTGCCTAAACGGACCCGCTGCCCGCAAATGTGTTGTTGGAGATGTTGTGATTATTATTTCTTACGCAACAATGGAATTTGAAGAGGCAAAAAGTTTTAAACCCACAGTTATTTTCCCCGATACTGCTACTAACAAACTTGTTTAAACAAACCTAGGCCATCTTGAAGAAAGGAATTGGGAAATACATAAACTTTGCAGTTTTTTTATCACTGGCAATTCTTTTACTTTACTATGCGTTTCGAAGTGTAGATTTTAACCATATTGTACAGGGATTTCGATCCGTAAATTATTTATGGATATTTCTCTCAATCTTAGCAGGGCTTATCGCGCATATTTTACGGGCTATTCGTTGGGGCATACTGATTGAACCTTTGGGAAAGAAGCCCAGTTTGCCGAACTTATTTAGCGCAGTTATGGTTGGCTATTTGGCTAATGTTGCATTTCCTCGTTTTGGAGAGATTGCAAAGTGTGGAAGTATTCGTAAGACGGATGGTGTTAAGTTCGAATCTCTTGTTGGAACGGTGGTAGTTGAGCGTGCAATGGACTTGGTTATGCTGCTGGTTTCAACCTTAATTGTAATCGCCATTAAAATTGATCTTTTTGGCGGGTTTATTTACGATAAGATATTACTTCCAATTAAAAATAAAGCGTTACAGATAGAAGGGTATCAACTTATTATTATTCTTATTGTACTTGCTGCATTTGTGCTTCTTTTTGTATTTATTATCAAAAGCGGTTTGCTTGGTCATAGGCTAAGCGAAAAAGTTAAGTCGATGTATCATGGAGTAATTGATGGCTTACGATCAGTAACTCGAACACATCGATTATCTCAATTCTTGGTATTGTCCGTTCTTATTTGGATTTTTTACTGGATCATGACATGGCTTCTGATTTACTCCACTCCGATAACATCAGGATTAACTATTTGGGATGGGCTTTTCATTATGGTGATTGGTTCGTTTGGAATGACTGTTCCTGTTCAGGGTGGTTTTGGTGCTTTTCATATAATCACTGCAATTGCTCTTGGAATTTTTGGGATTTCCTATGACGATGGGTTAGTCTTTGCAATAGTTTCGCATGAGTCGCAGACCATATTTCTTATCATTAGTGGATTACTTGCCTTAGCATATCTTTATTCAAAGTATAGGGTAAAAGCCTTGGGTTTGAGCGATGATGCTCAAGTGGACTAGCAATCATTTTAGTCATTCTTTAATCTCAGATCATATAAATAATGATTAAGTTTGCATAAACTTGCTAAAATTATTGTGATCGATGGCTAAAACTCGAAGCATTTATGTTTGTCAGAATTGCGGTGCCGAGGCAGTAAAATGGTTGGGCAAATGTCCTGCATGTGGAGAGTGGAATACCTACGTGGAGGAACGAGTTTCAAAAGAAACCTCCACTAGACCAGGATTGGTAAATGTTTCACGCAATGCAGTTCCAAAACCGTTGAACGAGATTGAGTCGAGTAACGAGCGACGAATAGATACCCGAATGGGTGAACTAAATAGAATTTTGGGAGGTGGTGTTGTTCCTGGATCTATTGTTTTATTGGGTGGAGAACCAGGTATTGGAAAGTCTACCTTGGCTCTTCAGGTTGCGTTAGGCCTCGATAACTTAAAGATTCTTTACATCTCGGGCGAGGAAAGTGCTAAGCAGGTCAAGCTTCGCGCCGACAGAATCAACTCAAAGAATCAAACCTGTTTAATTCTTAACGAAACGTTGCTTGAAAACATTCTAACTCAGGCCGAGAATATTGCGCCCGATTTAGTTGTAATTGATTCCATACAAACACTATATTCCGATACGATTGAATCGTCTCCAGGAAGTGTTTCGCAGGTGCGTGAAACTGCTGCAGCACTCTTACGGTATGCAAAAACAAGTGGAACCCCTATTATTCTGATTGGACATATTACCAAGGATGGCAGCATTGCTGGGCCTAAAGTGTTGGAGCATATTGTTGATGTGGTTTTACAGTTTGAGGGAGATCAGAATTACCTTTACCGGATTCTTCGTTCGGGTAAGAATAGGTTTGGCTCCACTTCCGAGATTGGCATCTTTGAGATGCGGAACTCTGGTTTGGTGGAAGTTACAAATCCTTCTGAGATTTTGCTGTCGCATCGCGATGAGATGCTAAGCGGTGTTTGTGTTGCGGCCACCATTGATGGTGCAAGACCATTCCTTATAGAGATTCAATCGTTGGTTAGTTCGGCTGTTTATGGAACTCCGCAACGTGCTACTACTGGATTTGATTCTCGTAGATTGAATATGTTATTGGCCGTTTTGGAGCGAAGGGCTGGTTTTCGACTTTCGCAGAAGGATGTTTTTTTGAATATTGCAGGAGGCATAAAGGTAAGCGATCCCGCTATTGATCTTGCTGTAATCTCAGCAATTCTATCGTCAACTTTCGACACTCCAATTCCTGGTACAACTTGTTTTGCGGCAGAGGTTGGGCTTTCTGGGGAAATTCGTCCTGTAAACAGGCTCGATCAGCGTATTGCAGAAGCCAAAAAATTAGGGATGGATAGAATCTTTGTATCCAAATACAACATAAAAGGAATAGAACTAAACGGTGGTATAAAGGTTATTCCAATTGGGAGAATAGAGGAGTTGGTTAAATCAATTTTTGGAAAGAATAATTAAAGATTTGGTACAATGTTAAACGTTAGTCGTGAATCGAAACTCGTTTAACGTTTAACTTTTAACGAGTTTCCTTTATATGCGTGAATTTTCAATTTATACAGTTATTGCTCTTACGCTTTTTATTTTGGTTCGATACTGTTGGTTGCTTTACAAAAAAGAAATAAAGCCAGCATTGGCAATGTGGCTATTCTTTACAATTGCCGTAGGAATGAGTTTAGTAACTTATTTAGCTGACGGTAATCATGGATTTCTAGATAATATTCTCAATACAGCCGATATAGTTTACGTTGCAACTGTAATGTTGGCAATTGTTATATGGGGCGACAAGAGTTCGAAGTTCACAAAGTTTGATACTGGCTGCTTGGTTGCTGTGCTGCTAATTGTTCTTTTCTGGATTATCACCCAAAATCACGTTGTTACAAATTTTTGCATACAAGGCATAATGGTAATTTCGTACTTCCCGGTTATAAAAAGACTTTTAGAGTCGAAGGAGAATACCGAGCCGTTCTCGGTGTGGTTTATAATGATGTTAAATCCAGCAATATCGCTATTGTCGAGTAAAGGAACGTTGGCTACGGTTTACTCTGTTCGGGCAATTATTTGCGTTGCAGTTCTGATGGTTTTAATGTATTGAGTTGAATATCTTTCCAAAAAAGCCACGAGAGGTTTATCTGTTAAATAGTTATCAACACTTCTATTTTTTCTGTATTAAAAGTTTTAATATTACTGGAAAGTTCAGCTTTCGATTTTCTGAACTTGGCTTTTTAATGTCTTGAATCTAATATTATGAAAATAGCAGTAATAGGATTTGGTGCCGCAGCAATAGGTTTGTTGGAACGAATGAAGGATACAGAGCACGAAATTCACGTGTTCGAGAAAAGTCCAGATATTTATTCGTCGAGTATCTCTGGGATTAGAGCCGATGGGAAACTATTTGTTTCTACCGAAATGGGCGGGGAAATTTTTATTGATCCGATATTGCAACGCAGGCTAGTCGATTTTTATATCAACTTTACGGAGCAAAAGCATGTTGAGACGGGGAAATCGTTCAATTCGCAAACATATTATCGTCAGTTTTACGAGAAAGGCTTTATGCCTATTTCTTCTGAGTTCTTTCATATTGGTACAGATCAACTCAAGGAGGTGCTTTTCAATATTTATGCGATGTTTGGAAAATCATCAAACATCCATTTCCATTTCGATGCAGAGATAACCAGCGTTGAGCCCAATAATGGTGGAGTTGTTATTAATAACTCCGATTATTTCGATATGGCCGCAATTGCGGTAGGGCGGAGTGGGCATAAATTGATTAACAAACTTATTGGGGAGGATTCATCTTTGGTTCAGAATAATACTCGGGTCGATTTGGGCGTTCGTTATGAGGTGCCAAACCATATTGTTGAGGAGTTAAATAAGGAGATGTACGAGTTTAAGGTGAAGTACAAAAGCCGCACGGGCTACATGGTTCGTACTTTCTGTAATAATCCATCGGGGTTTGTGGTTACCGAAAATTATGGGGATTTTACAACAGTGAACGGGCACGCCAAGATGCGCGAGAAGAGTACCAACACAAATTTTGCTATACTTGCATCGTTGGTTTTAACCGAGCCATTTAATGATCCAATCGGTTACGGTTCGTACATAGCTAAAATGTCAAACCTTTTGGCAGGAGAAGGAAAGGTGATTCTGCAAACGTACAGTCACTTTAAAGAGTCGAAACGAACAAAAAACTTATATCGTGTTTTACCAACACTCGAGCCTGAAAAATATATTCTTGGTGATGTTAACCTTGCATTTCCTCGTCGGATAATTGAGAGCATTATCGATTTTATTGAGAATCTTGATACCGTTATTCCGGGAATTGCCAATAACGATAACTTGGTATATGCTCCAGAAATTAAGTTCTACTCCAACAGGCTTAATAACCTTTCGAATCCAAATCTCAAGTTTATTGGAGATTGCTCAGGCGCAACCCGTTCAATTATTTATGCAACGGCTCACGGCTACTTGATGGGCGATGCAATTCTGAATAATCAGTACTCAAATACATCGCTTTAATGCTGAGAGTTGAGGATTTAACTATTGCTTTTGGCAGCAATGAGGTGGTAAAGGGCATTAGCATTCATCTTGATTCGGGTGAAATGCTTGGGATTGTAGGGGAGTCTGGTTCTGGAAAATCCATTTCATCGCTTTGCATTATGGGTTTATTGCCGAATAGTGCGATAGTTAAATCTGGCTCAATTCTATTTACAAAAGATAATACCAATCCTATCGATTTGGTAAGAATTTCCGAGGAGGAACATCGGCAATTGCGAGGAAAAGATATTGCGATGATTTTTCAGGAGCCACATACTTCGTTGAATCCATCGATGCGGTGCGGAAAGCAACTACTTGAGGCTGTTGAGTTGAATTCGGGTTTGAAAGGAAAGGCTGCCGAAAATAGATGTTTGGAGTTGCTTTTGGAGATGCAGTTGCCCGATCCTTTTAAGATTTACAAGAGTTATCCGCATCAACTTAGCGGTGGGCAAAAACAGCGGGTGATGATTGCTATTGCCCTTGCGGGCAATCCAAAACTGCTTATTGCCGATGAGCCCACAACTGCACTCGATGTGACTGTTCAGAAAAGCATTCTGTCGTTGCTGAAAGATATTCGAGATAAGCACCACGTTGGAATTATTTTTATTTCCCACGATTTAATTGTAGTTGAGGATGTTGCCGATAAGGTAATTGTAATGAAACTTGGTGAGATTGTTGAGAGTGGTAATGCAAAGGAGGTATTTAACTCGCCAAAACATCCATATACACAGGCATTAATCAATTTCCGAAAATCACTTAACTCTCCAAATAGTTCACGGCTAAATGAATTTACTAAGCCTAAAATCTTCACGGTAAATGATCTTGAAGTGTTTTATGGTAAGCAAAGCAAATTGTTTAGACGATTTTCGAATCGGTTTGTTGCAGTAAATAAGGTAAGTTTCGATTTGCTTGAGGGAGAAACACTAGGTTTGGTAGGTGAATCGGGTTCTGGGAAAAGTACTATTGGACGATCTATACTTAGGTTGATTAAAAAGAACTCGGGCAATGTACTTTACAATGGTAAACCTATTGAAGAATTTTCGAGGTCCGAAATGCTGAATTTTAGACGGGAGGTCCAACTGATTTTTCAGGATCCTTACTCATCGCTTAATCCGCGCTTAACCGTTGGGCAGGCACTAATGGAGCCAATGCTTTACCACGGATTGGTTAAAAAAACTGTGGAGGCCAAGCAGATTGTTTTAAATCTTCTTGATAAAGTAAAGTTACCCGAAAGTAGTTTTTATAGATATCCTCACGAGTTTTCTGGCGGACAGCGTCAACGTATAGTTATTGCGCGTGCATTAACGCTTCAACCAAAAGTACTAATCTGCGATGAGATTATTTCGGCATTAGATGTTGCCATTCAGGCGCAGATTCTAGACTTACTTGACGAACTAAAACGGGATTTTAACCTCACCTATCTATTCATTTCGCATGATTTGGGTGTTGTGCGCCATATCAGCGACAGAGTTATTGTACTTCAACATGGCAATATTATAGAATTAGGGCCTGTGAATGAAATTTTCGACAGGCCCCAAAGTGATTATACTAAGAATTTGATTGATTCTGTTCCTGGATTAAAACTTTAGAAAAGTTCTATCTCATTGATTTCTTCATTGTCCATCTTATTGTCACAGTTCAAATCGAGGTTTTTGAGCATAACTGGTTTGTCCCAATTATCCTCAGGAGTAATTCCCAACGATGGATCGGCGTAAACTTTCTGAAGAAAAGTTGCAAAAATAGGAAGAGCCATACTTGCTCCTTGTCCCATTCTTATATTGTCAAAATGAACGGCTCTATCTTCTGCTCCAGTCCAAACACCAGCAACTAAATTTGGAGTAACTCCCATAAACCAACCATCGGAATGGTTTTGGGTTGTACCTGTTTTACCACCAATGTGCCCAGTAAGTTGATACTTATAGTGTAAGCGAATAGCTGTTCCTTGA
The DNA here is from genome assembly GCA_050180705.1 of Bacteroidales bacterium. Lineage (GTDB taxonomy): Bacteria > Bacteroidota > Bacteroidia > Bacteroidales > Tenuifilaceae > SB25. The sequence goes on from JBFXDX010000010.1 coordinate 48,433, forward strand.
TTTACAACGGATTCGAGTAAATTTATCATTAGATAAGCCGTTTGATCACTAATCGCTTCAGTTTTGCTTGTGTTGAATTGTGCTAAAACGTTGCCATTCCGATCTTCAATTCTTGTCACAAAAATTGGCTCAACATGAACCCCCTTATTGGCAAAAGTTCCGTATGCTCCAACCATTTCGTATAAGCTAAAGTCAAATGTTCCTAAAAAGATCGAGTAAACAGGGTCAATTCTACTATGTATCCCGAGTTGCTTAATCATTTCAACAACTGCTTCGGGAGTAAACTGTTTCATAACCCATGCGGAGATATTATTTACAGAGTTGGCCAATCCCCACTTTAGCGTAACCATTTTACCATCATATTTAGAATTTGCTGAGTTTTTGGGAGTCCAAGTTGTGTCAGTGATAAATGTTTGAGGAACATTGGGTACTTCAAGGCAAGGTGAGTAGCCTTCTTGCATTGCAAGGGTATATAAGAATGGTTTTATGGTTGAGCCAACCTGACGTTTTCCTTGCTTAACCATATCGTATTTAAAGTGACGAAAATCGGGACCACCAACGTATGCTTTTATATGCCCATTGTGAGGATCCATCGCCATAAAACTCGATCGTAGAAATTTCTTATAGTACTTTATTGAATCTAGAGGCGTCATAATAGTATCGCGTTCCCCGTTCCAAGTAAACACTGTCATCGGTGTTTTTGTATTGAAGTTTGCGTAAATACTATCTTTGGTTGCTCCAGCATTTCTTAGCAATCGGTACCTTTCGGTTTGCCTCATGGCAAGATACGTGATATCGTTAGCCTGTTCTGGAGTAATTTTTGATGAATAAGGAACTCCTCTTCTTGCTTTGATTTCTTGGTCAAGAACAGGTTGTAGTTCAGTTTTGAGGTGATCTTTTAGAGAGTTTTCTGCATACTCCTGCATATGTGAGTTAATGGTGGTGTATATTTTTAAGCCATCGCGGTATATATTATATGGAGTTCCATCGGGTTTTGCATTTTTATAGCACCAGCCATACAACGGATTGGTTTCCCATAGTAAAGAGTCTTCGCGGTACATATCGTATGAGTAATAATACTTACGATCGGGCTGCTTCGAGGTCATAAATAAACGAATCATTTCGCGGAAATAGGTTGCTAATCCAGCATTATGATCTTGAGTTTTAAAATCGAGAGTTATAGGGATTTTTGATATTGAATCGTATTGCTGTTCGGTTATGTAGTTGTATCGTTCCATTTGTTTCAGAACAACATTTCTTCGTTGGATTGATCGCTCGGGATTTCGTGTTGGACTATACCGGGAGGGTGCGTTAACAACGCCTACCAGTAGTGCTGCTTCTTCAATCTTAAGAGAGTCTGGATTGGTATTGAAGAAAGTTTTTGCAGCCGATTTGATTCCATACGAGTTACTGCCAAACTCAACAATATTTAAGTACATGGCAATAATCTCTTCCTTTGTGTAGTTCCGTTCAAGTTTTACGGCTGTAATCCATTCTTTAAATTTAGTAATAACAAGTTTGGTTTTACGAACAATAGCGGTACTGTTGCTTGCTGTGTCGCGAGGGAAAAGATTTTTAGCCAACTGTTGCGTTATGGTACTACCTCCACCTGCGGTTTTTTTGCCGAAAAGAATGGTTTTGAACATAACGCGGCCCAATCCTCTGAAATCAATACCGCTGTGGGATTGGAAGCGAACGTCTTCTGTGGCAATTAGCGCATTAATGACATTGGGTGATATTTCATCGTAGTTGACAAAGGTTCTGTTCTGAACGAAAAAATTTCCAAGAACCACATTATCTTCCGAGATAATTTCGGTTGCGATATTGCTTTTGGGGTTTTCAAGTTCTTCGAAGGTTGGCATTGGTCCAAAAAACTCTGCACCTATTAGAATGAAAATTGTTACAATGAAAAGTCCTACAAATGCAAAAATTCCCCAGAACCATAGGCGAAATTTTTCAACCGAAAAAAGATTTTTTACTTTCATACTTCAAAGTTTCGTAATGAGCGGTAAAGGTAAGAAATATTTATGCTGATAGTTTTATCAATTTAAATTCACGAAAAATCAACCTGTAACACGTTGTCAATCTAATGTGTATATTTAAAGCCATTATGTTTAATTTCACAATAATTTATTAATTTGTTGTTGATAAACGGTCAAATGTTTTACTTTGTGCTAAATTTTGAACGCAATATAACTAAGGTATGATCGAGAATCTTGTTATTGTAGAGTCCCCTGCAAAGGCTAAAACTATAGAAAAATTTCTTGGAAAACAATTTGTGGTAAAGTCTAGTTTTGGGCATATTCGCGATTTATCCAAGAAAAAGCTTGGTGTAGATGTCGAAAAAAATTACAAGCCAGAATATATTATCAGCGATGATAAGAAAAAGCTTGTCGATGAGTTGAAAAAAGCATCCGCCGAAGCTCAGGTTGTATGGCTAGCTTCCGATGAAGACCGCGAGGGAGAGGCCATTGCTTGGCATTTAGCCGAGGTTCTTAAATTAGATTTGAAAAAAACGAAGCGTATTGTTTTTCACGAAATTACTAAGGATGCTATTTTGCATGCGATTCAAAATCCGCGCACTATCGATAACAACTTGGTAAATTCGCAGCAGGCTCGTCGAATTCTCGATAGAATGGTTGGTTTTGAGTTATCTCCAATACTTTGGAAAAAGGTAAAGCCATCCCTATCTGCAGGCCGGGTTCAGTCTGTTGCGGTTCGATTGATTGTTGAGAAAGAGCGTGAAATTATTGCATTCAATTCTTCATCATTTTTTAGGGTTACCGGAATATTTAAGGGTGATGTTGATATAAAAGCTGAGTTGTCGAGTAAGCTATCGGATCTTAAAGAGGCGTCAAGTTTTATAGAGCATTGTAAAAGCGCAAACTTTAAAGTGCTGGATGTTACTAAAAAACCTACTAAGAAATCGCCAGCGCCTCCGTTTACAACATCAACTCTTCAGCAGGAAGCAAGCCGAAAATTCAACTTTTCGGTTTCGCAGACCATGACAATTGCACAGAAACTTTACGAATCGGGGTTTATAACTTATATGAGAACCGACTCTGTAAACCTATCTTCAACTGCAATTGATGCTGCAAAGCAAATTATCTCGAGCGAATTTGGTGATAAATATCATCATTCGCGCCAGTATAAAACCAAGTCGAAAGGTGCACAGGAAGCCCATGAGGCAATCAGACCGACTTACTTCGATAAAGTAAAAATTTCAGGAAGTGCTGCTGAGCAGAAACTTTACGATTTAATTTGGAAAAGAACAATCGCCTCTCAAATGAGCGATGCACAGCTCGAAAAAACAACTATCAATATAGAGATTTCTGGCTCTAAATACCAGTTTGTAGCAGTTGGCGAGGTTGTTGTTTTTGATGGATTTTTGAAGGTTTATTTCGAATCGACCGATGATGACTCCGAGGAGGGTAGCAAAGATTTATTGCCTTCGGTAAAGGTTGGCCAACAGCTCGATCCAAAGGAAATTTCGGCAAACGAGCGCTTTACTCAGCGACCTCCAAGGTATACAGAAGCTAGTCTTGTAAAAAAACTAGAGGAGTTAGGAATTGGAAGACCATCTACATACGCGCCAACCATATCAACGATTCTTGCTCGTGGCTATGTTTTGAAGGAAGACAGACCTGGTGTTGAGCGAAAATATAGTTCAATAATCCTTAAGAATGGTAAGATTTCACAATCGGAAAAGACCGAAATTACTGGTGCCGAAAAATCTAAACTGTTTCCTAGTGATATTGGAATGGTTGTTAACGATTTTCTTTTGGAGTATTTCAAGGAGATAATCAGTTACAATTTTACAGCTAATGTTGAGAAAGAGTTCGATGAGATTGCCGTTGGCAATTTGGAGTGGACTAAAATGATAGATCAATTCTATAAGCCTTTCCATAAGTTAGTTGATAAAACAACAAAGGAATCGGATTATACAAAAGGGGAACGAGTTCTTGGTGTTGATCCCGTAAGTGGAAAACCTGTAAGTGTTCGGATTGGACGATTTGGTCCTGTTGTTCAGTTGGGTGAGAATGATACTGAAAACAAGATAAAACCACAATTTGCCAGTTTGCTTAAAGGTCAGTTGATAGAGACAATAACCTTGGAAGAAGCTTTGTCACTATTTAAACTTCCTAGGAATATTGGCAGTTATGAGGACAAAGAGGTTGTTATTGGGGTTGGTCGTTTTGGTCCTTATGTTCGACATAACTCCAAATTTGTTTCGCTTAAAAAGGATGATAATCCTCTAACTATAGAATTAGAAAGAGCCATTGAGTTAATTGAAGAAGGCCGAAGAAAAGAGCGTGAGAAAGTTATCAAGATCTTTGATGAGGAAGTTAAAGTTCAGGTCCTTAATGGTAGGTGGGGTCCGTATATTGCTAGTAATGGAGCAAATTATAAGATTCCCAAAGGTACGGATGCGCATTCACTTTTGTATGAAGAGTGTCTTGAAATTATAAAGAAGCAGGATTCTTCACCGGCACCAAAGCGATTCCCAAAGAAAGGGAAAAGGTAGGTTATACTTAAATTATCGATGGAAGAATTACTAGCCTATTTAGTTTCTGCCGATGTAACTCCAATGAATATTGGTGTTAGTAGACAATCATCGTTATATGGGAAGGTTCTATCGCTTCATCGAGGTGGTTGTGAAATACTACCTGGCGATATCGTTATTATAGGTGTAAACGAGAGTCGGAACTCATCACGGCCAACATTACAACATGCTCCAAATATTATTCGGCAATACCTTTATGGATTATCTGCAATCAACCTAAAAGGTAAGATCATTGATGCGGGAAACATTGTTGCAACAGAGACTCCAGCACAGACCTACAAGGCCATTTTCGATGTTGTAAGTCTATTACTTTCTTCTGGAGCAATATTGCTTGTGTTGGGAGGAACGCAGGAAATAACCGAGAGCATATATAGGGGATTCAAAACTTCGAAGGAGTTGATTACTTTATCGATAATAGATTCTCATATTGATCAGGATAATGATGCGGAAGATTTTCATTCCCTAAATTATTTGAATAGATTGATTTGCGAGGATTCTCAGTCGTTATTTGACATTAGCATGATAGGTTATCAGGGATATTTTGTTGATTCTAGTAATGTTGACAAACTTCGTAACTTAAACTATGAGTTGCTTCGACTTGGTTTTGTTCGAGGAAATTATCGAGAAGTAGAGCCAACGTTGAGAAACTCGGATATCGTTAGTTTTGATATGGGAGCAATTCGATCTTCCGATTCTCCTGGAAATATTTTTCCCTCACCCAATGGGCTATATGCAGAGGAAGCATGTCAGTTAGCTCGATATGCAGGAACAAGTGATAGAACTAATTGTTTCGGTGTATTTGAGTATAATCCAGATAAAGATACTACAGGCCAGTCAGCATTGCTTGCTGCACAGTTGGTTTGGCATTTTTTGGATGGAATGGTGCAGCGTAAAAACGAGATAGTAACAATTCAGTCCGAGAATACTAAAAAATTTATAGTTAACTCGGGAACTCCTGGTATTGATCTCATTTTTTATAAAAATGAGATATCCGACAATTGGTGGTTCGAAATGCCTGCTGCGACTAAAGGAAAATATAAGGACCGTTTGATAATCCCTTGCTCTCCGATGGATTATCTTCTTGCCTGTAAGGAAGAAATTCCAGAACGCTGGTTGCGTTTTCTGCATAAGATTCAACACCTTAACAAAGGGAAAAAATAAATTTCACGTAAAAGAGTAACCAAATTTTTTTAAGGGGTATAAAACCCTACAGTTTTTTATCAACACATATTTGTTAATAAATTTGTAGGAGTTCATTTTTTTTATTTACTTTACTTTTCCGTTTAAAAGGGAAATAACATTTATGCGCTATTTATTTCAAGTATGCCAATTGTAAAAAAATATATTTTTTTAATAGGTTTTTTATTTGCTTTTTTTGCTGTTAATGGTCAGCAAGATCCACAATTTAGTCAAATACTCTTTAATCCTATGAGCATAAATCCAGGGTATGCAGGAAGTTTAAATATGATAGGATTCGGAGCAATTAATAAATTGCAGTGGGCTGGGTTTGGCGATGGAGCTCCAGTAAGCACAGCGGTAAGTATAAATGCGCCTATATCGCCATTTGGCTTTAAAAGTGGAATTGGCTTAAGTATATTGAACGACAAGTACGGTTATAATAGTGATCTTGGAATTAGTTTTGCATATGCTGCAAGATTTAAGGTTAAAGTAATTGATGGGAATTTAGGAATAGGAATCAATGGTGGTATTGTAAATAATTCCATAAATCCAAATGGAGGATGGAGGGGGTATGATGGGATTGGTAGTGATCCTGCAATCCCTCAAGAAAAGGGAAGTTCGGTAAATTTAGATTTAGGATTTGGTTTATACTATAATACTGATTATATGTTTTTTGGTGTGTCTGCTACTCACCTCAATGAGGCAAAAATTAATAAGAGCAGCAATGCATCGCATTATACTCGTCAGTATTATATTGCTGGAGGGTACATTGTGAGCATGGGATCTGTATGGCAGTTTGAACCTTCTGTATTAATAACAACAGATATTACAAGTTCGCGATATTCCTTTAATTCAATCATAAGATACAACAAAAAATTCTGGGGAGGCGTTTCATACCGTATGGGTGAAGCAATAACGGGGATGATTGGGTTAGAGTTATTTAATGGAATAAAACTTGGTTATGCCTACGATTATAGTACTAGTAAAATTAGTAAATATAACGACGGCTCTCATGAGTTTATGGTGGGGTATAATTTCCAATTGAAAAAGGAAAAACCGCCTCAACAGTATAAAAGTATAAGATTTTTATGATCGAAGATGATAATCTAAAGAAAAAAATTACGTTATTTGCTAAATAAACGGAGTAGTATGAAAAAGTATCTTTTCATAATTTTTGCGATGGCCAGCCTGTATAGCTGTTCGCCAGGAGGTAATGGTGAACTTACTGGGGTTCCTGGAAGGAGAGGTTATGTAGAGCCAACTCCCTATGGGATGGTTTTTGTTCCACAAGGTTCTTTCACGATGGGAAGTAATGATCAGGATGTTGCTTGGGCTATAAATGCACCTAGTAAAACTGTTTCTGTTGATGCCTTTTGGATGGATCAGACTGAAATAACCAATAACCAGTATAGACAATTTGTTGAATATGTTAGAGATTCGATAGCAAGACGTTTAATTGGTGAACAAAATGATGAGTTTGTAATTGCTGAAGATGAATTTGGAAACCCAATTGAACCACCTGTACTTAACTGGGAGGTGCCAATAGATCCAGAAGATGAAGAACAGCGAGAAATTCTTAATTCTATGTACTATTCCAAGGAAGATGCTTTTTATGGAAAGAAGGAGATTGATACTCGTAAATTATTTTATGAATACTATTGGATTGATTTAAAGCAAGCTGCACAAAAGAAGAACCGATATAATTTTGAAACCTTGAGTTATGATCAAGGAGAGGTTGTCAATAGTTTGGGTGAGAAAGTAAAAGTAGACAATAGACAAAGTTTTATTATGCGAGATAGAGTAAACGTTTATCCTGATACTCTTTGTTGGATCGCAGATTTTTCTTATTCTTTTAACGAACCGTATACTTCAAGTTATTTTTGGCATCCAGCATTCGATAATTATCCAGTTGTTGGTGTAACATGGAAACAAGCAACTGCATTTTGCATTTGGAGAACACAATTACTCAATAAATACTTATCTGCAGATGGTACAACTATCCAAGACTATCGACTACCTTTAGAAGCAGAATGGGAGTATGCTGCACGTGGTAATCTTGATCATAGTATGTATCCTTGGGGAGGGCCTTACCCTCGTAATGTGGAAGGATGTTTCCTGGCCAACTTTAAGCCGTTAAGAGGAAATTATGTTGATGATGGCGGATTGATACCAATTGCTGTTGGAAGTTATGAACCTAATGATTATGGTTTGTATGATATGGCAGGTAACGTTGCTGAATGGACTGCAAATGCATATGATGAGAGTGCCTATTCGTTTATGCATGATATGAATCCAGACTATAAATATAATGCCAAGCCAAATGATCTTCCTGCAATGAAACGCAAAGTAATTAGAGGTGGATCGTGGAAGGATATTAGTTTTTTCCTTCAAGTGGGGCAAAGATCTTATGAATATCAAGATACAGCTAAATCGTATATCGGTTTTAGATGTGTACGAGGATACCTTGGTGCTAGTAAATAATAAAAGATTAATTTCGTCTGAACCAATAAATATCTGACGCATGAAAATTAATATTGAAGAAATAGTAACATCCAAGAAATGGAAAAACTTCATGAAATACCTCTACGGCTGGGGTGCCTCTGTTGTAATTCTTGGTGCATTATTTAAAATCCTTCACTTACCTGGTGCTGGTGGAATGCTTTTAGCAGGAATGGGTACTGAGGCCGTTATTTTCTTTTTCTCGGCTTTTGAACCAATTCATGAAGAGTTGGACTGGACATTGGTATATCCAGAACTAACTGGCATGACAGAGGAGGATGAGATTAAAGGTTATAGACGAAAACAAGGTATTGGTGCAGAGGATATACAAGAGATAATAACAGGGATACTTTCTTCGTTGCCTGCAGGTGGAGGTGGAAGTGAACCTTCAAAAACAGTTGCACCTGCTGCAACACATGTTACCCCGGTAGTTACTGGTGGTAGTGCTGGTGGAGCTCTTATTTTTACAGAGAAGTTTAATAAGATGCTGGAGAACGCTGAAATTAGTCCTGCTCTTTTTGATAAGGTAAGTTTAGGGTTGAATAAACTAGGTGAAGCGTCTAGCAGAATAGCAGATATTTCGAACTCAACTGTTGTTGTTAAGGAATTTTCTGATAAATTGTCGAAGGCATCTGAATCTGTGAGTAACTTTAATCAGAATTACAGCCAGAGTGGCCAGGCTCTTAATGATTCCATGAATCAATTAAATGATAATATACAGAAGACTTCTGGCATAATGTCGGAGTCTGGTCAGAATTTTCTTGCTGGTGTTAATGAATCTGTAAAGGGACTTGAAAGTGAATTAACTATTGCTGGTCAAAAGGTTAGTGGTAGAATTACTGAATCGATAGATGAGGTTTCAAAAAAATTGGGATCTGCCTCTGATAATTTAGCTTCAACCTATGTTCAGTTATCTGAATCGATGAATGCTAATGGGAAGAATATTACTGACGGTAATAACAATTACAAAGAGCAGTTAGAGAAGTTAAATAAGAATATGGCTGCTTTAAATGCTGCTCATGAGTTACATTTGCAAGAAACCACGCAACGCTTGAAGGATGCAGAAAAAGTTTATGCGGGTGTAGATGGTATGATTAAGAAGTTGAATACAACTGTTGCTGAAACTGATAAGTTTACAGATGCTGTTGAGGCTCTTAATAAGAATATAGCATCATTAAATACGGTTTATGGCAATATGCTTTCTGCCATTAACGCTATGTCAAACGGTAAATAATTGCCAAAGACTATAAAAGTCTATGTCACACGGAAAAGAAACCCCCAGGCAAAAGATGATCGGCATGATGTATCTCGTGCTGACAGCAATGCTTGCATTGAATGTATCTTCCGAAGTGCTTGAAGCCTTTGTTTTAGTTGATAACGGGCTCTCTCGAACTACTGAAAATTATCGTGTAAAAAATGATAAACTTTATACAGAGTTCGATAATGCTATGCTTGTAAACCCTGTAAAAGTTGGGCCTTGGAAGCAAAGAGCTGATGAAATTAAGGCTAAAGCTCGTGAAATTTACGATTATGTTCAAAATCTTAAGATTGAGATTGTTAAATCGTCAGAAGGTGAAGAAACTCCTGCTTTAGAGGGTGGAAAAGTTATTAGTGAAGAAATTCAAGCAAAAAGTGACTTGGATAAGGCTGCTAAGATTTTAATCGGCCTTGAAGGGAATGGAAAAGCTTACGAATTGAAAAGAAAGATCATAGATTTTAGAGATTATATAGTTAAGCAAATCGATCAAGATAAGGGTGCTGAACTTATAAATTCTATTAATGGAATTTTGAATACTGATGATCCCCCAGTAAAAGAGGATGGAACTCATAATACTTGGGAAAGCGCAAGATTTGAGCATATACCATTAATTTCTGTTATGCCTCAACTTACAAAAGTTCAGGTTGACGTTCTTAATACTGAGGCAGAAATCTTGAATTATTTATTACAGCAAATTGGTGCTTCTGATTTTAAATTCAATGTTCTTGCTGCGACTGTTATTCCTAGTTCTAGCATTGTATTTCAAGGCACAGAGTTTAAAGCTGAGGTTTTTCTTGCTGCGTCGGATACAACTCAGCAACCTAAAATATATTTGTGTAGATATGATTCTACATTGAATCCTGTTACAAGAGAATATGATTTTACTCCAAGAGGAGGTGAAGAGAATATTCCTGTATCAAAGAATGGGAAAGGTCTATATACTAAAAAGGCTAGTAGTTTAGGTTCTGTTACTTGGAGTGGTTTAATTGAAATGAAAGCACCGGATAATTCTATTGTTAGAAAGCCATTTAAACATACCTATACTGTCATACAGCCGAATGTAGTAATTGCTGCTACTAAGATGAATGTACTTTATCTAGGTGTTGATAACCCTTTAGAAATTTCTATACCAGGTATTTCTCCTGATAAAACATCAGCTAGTATTAGTAAGGGATCAATTAAGCCTGTAGGAAGTGGGAGTTATGTTGCTCAACCTGGAGCAGGAATTTCGACCTGTGAAATAACTGTTTATGCAGAAATGGAGGGCAAGCGCAAACAGGCTATGGGAACAAAGACATTCCGAGTTAAGAGGGTTCCACCTCCGTTACCAAGGGTTATTGGTGTTACAGGAAAGTCTGTAGAGAAAAACCAACTGGCTGCATCATTAGGTGTTATTGCTGAAATGCCTCAAGATTTTGACTTTGAATTGAAATATAAGGTTGTTAGTTTTAAATTATCGTCAACAGTTGGCGGATTCTTAAAGGAGAAGGAGTCAACAAGTTCTAGATTTACCGATGATCAGAAAACATTAATTAATAGTTTGCGATCTGGTAATCAAGTTGCAATTACAGATGTAAAAGCAGTTGGTCCTAGTGGAGATGTTATTGATTTGAACGATATGGTATTAAAGATAAGATAAGCGTACTGATATGAAAAAATTGAGTATCGTAGTTTCAGGAATTGCATTATTTGCAAGTTCGTTTTATGCGCCAGCGCAAGATCGTAAGGAGAGTTTGGTAAACGATGGATTTTATACTCGTGAAACAATTCCTGCGAGACAACCTATTCCATATCCATATGTTAGGGAAGCAGATGTTATGTTTTCAAAACGTGTTTGGAGAATCATTGATCTTCGTCAGAAAATGAATTTTCCATTGTATTATCCAACTCAGGTTTTGCTTGATAGGGAGAGTTTTGTTCAGCGTTTGGTTAGAGCAATTAAGTATAATGAGATTACTGCTTATGAGAATGATCTTGATGGTGAATTTACTACTCGTTTATCGTATGATCAGGTTCTAAAAAACATGGATGCACTTGATAAGGTTCAGAAGCAAGTAGATGAAAATGGTCAGGAAGTAGATGTTACTATCAAGGGTGAAATTAAATGGAATTCAATTAAAGAAATTCTTGTAAAAGAGGTTTGGTTCTTTGATAAGCAACATTCTACTTTGCAAGTTAGAATTATAGGTATTTGTCCAATTATGCATTCTTTAAGAATACTTAATACTGGTGGTGAAGAGGAGCAGAGTGGAGAGATTACTAGGACGCAGCTTTTCTGGGTATATTTTCCAGAGGCACGCAGTGTGCTTGCTAATACAGATGTATTTAATTCGTTTAACGATGCACAAAGGATTTCTTTTGATGATATTTTCTTCAAACGCAGGTTTAATTCTTACATTATTAAGGAATCGAATGTTTACGATGATCGACGTATAAGCGAGTATACATTTGGTGGAATTAATACAATGTTGGAGTCTGATCGTATTAAGAATGAGATTTTCAATCTTGAACATGATCTTTGGGAATATTAAAAACTATCATAATGATATAAAAAAGGCTGACTTATGGCAGCCTTTTTTATTGATCAATTCTATTATTATGAATATTTTTCGCCTTGCTCTAATTGAATATCGCTTACAAAGTTCTTTATTTGTTGTTCATCTTGTTTTTTACATATCAATAGAACATCATCAGTATCAATAACAATGTAATCACTTAAGCCTTGCACGACAACAAGTTTATCTTCTTTTGCACTCACTAATGTATTATCAGTTTTGTAGAGTCGTATATTTTTAGATAGAAGTGCATTCCCTGTGCTTGTATGGGGAATATGAGTGTATAGTGAACCCCAAGTTCCTAAGTCGGACCATCCAAATTCGGAACAAACAACAAATACATTGTCGGCTTTTTCCATAACACCATAGTCTATAGATACATTTCGGCATTCCGAGTATGTTTTTTCAATTACCAAGGATTCATCTTTCGACCCAAAACATTGAGAGGCATCTTTGAATAAGGTATTAACTTCTGGAAGAAAGTTTTCGAAAGCTGTTTGAATGGAATTAATATTCCACACAAATAACCCTGAATTCCAGAAAAACTCTCCGCTTTCCATAAAGACTTTTGCGAGTTCAAGATTAGGTTTTTCGGTGAAGGTTTTCACCTTATGCAATCCAGAGAATCCTTTAACAGGTTTATCTATTTGAATATAACCATAGCCAGTTTCAGGGCGGCTGGGCTTAATCCCGAGGGTTACCAATGCTTGGTTTTTACTAGCGAAATCAACTGCTATGGTAATTGTTTCGATGAATTTGTCTTCGTTAAGTATTAAATGATCACTGGGAGCCACTATCGCTATTGCATTCGGGTTTTTCTGTTGAATTTTGTAGTTTGCATAAGCAAGACATGGTGCCGTATTTCTGCGCATTGGCTCTAGTAGCACTTGATCCTCGTTAATCTGAGGAAGTTGCTCAAGGACTAGATCATGATACATCGAACTGGTTACTATAATAATATTTTCGGGAGGACATATTCGTACCATTCGGTCGAATGTTTGCTGGAGTAATGATTTTCCTGTTCCAAGTATATCGATGAATTGCTTTGGGCGTGAGGTTCGACTTAAAGGCCAAAATCTGCTACCTATTCCACCAGCCATTACAATGCAGTATAGATCATTTTTGTTTATCATTGCTCATTTTTTAAAGTAAAATACAAACCTAAACAAAATTTCGTTACCCAAAAAGTCATAAATAGTGTTTAATGTTGATTAACAAAATAAAAAGAGAGGCCGAATCGATTAAATTTGCGTTGATAAAAATCTGAAGTAACTTTGGCATTACTATGAAAGTCTTTCATTTATTTGGAGAATATATAATGCTTCTTGTGAAGGTTTTTACTAAACACGAGAAGTTTAAAATATACTATACTCAAACGGTTAAGGAAATTGATAAGCTTGGAATACAGTCTATCGGAATTGTCGCCATTATTTCAGTTTTTATGGGGGCCGTTATTACCTTACAAACTGCCTACAATACTGAGAATCCATTATTGCCAGATTACTTGATTGGTTTGGGAACACGCGATAGTATTCTGTTGGAATTTTCGTCTACAATTATTGCACTAATACTTGCCGGAAAGGTTGGATCGAATATTGCATCGGAGATCGGCACAATGAGAGTTACAGAGCAGATTGATGCTCTTGAAATAATGGGTGTTAATTCGGCTAGTTACCTTATACTCCCCAAGATTGTTGCCACAGTTCTATTTAATCCATTTCTTACAATGCTAAGTATTTTTGTTGGGATCATTGGTGGTTGGGCTGCAGGTGTAAGTGCAGGGGTTATTTCCTCGCAGCAATACATCGAGGGTATTCGTTATGCTTTTATTCCTTACTATATAACCTACGCTTTAATAAAAACGGTTTTCTTTGCCTTTATAATTACGACGATTTCTGCATTCTATGGATATCGAGTTCAAGGTGGATCGTTAGAGGTTGGGCAGGCAAGCACAAAGGCCGTTGTTACAAGTAGCGTGTTTATACTCCTTTTCAATTTAATATTAACTCAACTTTTACTTTCATGATAACTCTTAACCATGTCAGCAAATCGTTTGAGGGACGTGCTATTCTGACTGATATTAATGCTGTATTCGAAAAAGGAAAAACCAATCTTATTATTGGGCAAAGTGGATCGGGCAAAACGGTTTTGCTGAAGTGTATTGTTGGCTTACACGAAATTGATGAGGGTGAAATATTTTTCAACGATGCTCTTTTTAACAAGTTAAACTTTAGTGGGAAAAAAGAGATTCGAAAAAAAATGGGAATGCTTTTTCAAGGTGCGGCCCTTTTCGATTCGTACACTGTTGAAGAGAATGTAATGTATCCCCTTGATATGTTTACTGACAAAAGCGTGGAAGAGAAGCTTGAAAGAGTAAACTTCTGCTTGAAACGTGTAAATATCATAAATTCAAATCATCTTTATCCCGCCGAAATTAGTGGTGGAATGAAAAAGAGGGTTGCCATTGCACGTGCTATTGCCTTAAACCCTGAGTTCCTATTTTGTGATGAACCAAATTCTGGTCTCGATCCCAAAACATCTATTGTAATCGATCATCTAATCAAGGAAATAACTGAGGAGTATAACATAACCACTATAGTTAATACACACGATATGAACTCGGTAATGAGCATGGGCGATAAAATAGTTTATATCTATAATGGACAAAAATGGTGGGAAGGTAGCAATGTCGACATTATGGATACCGATAATAAGGAATTGAACGAGTTCGTATTTTCCTCAGAATTAACCAAAAAGATCAAGGGACTTTTATAGGGTTAGCCGTGCACCTTTATCCACTTGAGTTTCTCCTGATCAACAATTTCTATAGTTGTACCTTCTATTTTGATAATATTGTCGCGACGAAGTTCCGATAGTATTCTAACCACATTCTCGACTCTCATGTCTATCAGTTCGGCAATTTCTTTGCGCGAAATTGGCAAATTAAACTTTGTTGATTTGTAAATCTCGTTTGCAAAATAGCACATAATAAATGCAACCCGTCCTCGTAGTTGCCTAAGATCCAAGTCTAGTCGAGTATTAATTAAAACATCCGAGACTCTCGATATTTTTTCGAGAAGACTTTGGGCAAATATTCCATTGCTATGAATCAAATCCATCACAATACTATAATTTACATTGCAGAATTCGGAATCCTCAATGGCTATAATTGAGTATTGATATGTTTTTGATGAGAAAATACTTAAAAGCCCAACAAAATCGTTAGGTGTTGCAATTCCTATGATTTGTTCTCGACCATCCGCTGTAACTCTTGTAAGTTTGGCTAAACCTGCCCGGAGGAAAATGAACCCTTCTATCTCGTCATCTTGTTTTGCAATTATTGATCCTTTACTTGCAGTGTTGAAGGTTTTACCTTTCGTTAGCATCTCAAGTTGATCACTGTTTAAAGATTTAAAAATTGACGATCGGAATCCGCAATCTGCGCATTTAGAGTTAGGGCAGGCATCTTTAATCATATCTAACTATTTTGATATTTATCAAATTTGATTTTTAACAACGCTTGTAAAGCTATAATAATTAGCAATAAAACGCATATTTGTTAAAAGAAAAAAATAATCTTAAAATCAAAAATAATGAAAAAGATTGTAATTCTTGGTGCTGGAACTGGCGGTACAATAATGGCTAATAAGTTGAGAAAGGCTTTGGATCGTGAAGAATGGGAGATCACCATAATTGATAAAGATCCAAATCATTATTACCAGCCTGGATTTCTATTCATTCCTTTTGGAATTTATGGAAAGAACGATGTAGTTAAATCGAAGGCAGGTTTTATTCCTGCAGGAGTTAAATTTATTATAAATGAGATTGATAAGATTGAGCCTGAGAATAAGAAGGTTCTCCTTACCAACGGTCAAATTCTTGAGTACGATTATTTGATTGTGGCCTCGGGCACTCATATTAGACCTGCTGAAACGCCCGGTCTCAAAGGCTCAGAATGGCACAAAAGTATTTTCGATTTTTATACCCACGAAGGCGCTGTGGCTTTGCATAATTTTCTTAAAACGTGGGAAGGTGGAAATATGGTGATTAACATTGCAGAATTGCCATTTAAATGCCCCGTTGCTCCGCTTGAGTTTGCTTTTTTAGCCGATGAGTTTTTTGTAAAAAAGGGTATGCGCGACAAGGTGAATATTTTCTTCTCAACTCCATTGTCGGGAGCATTTACTAAGCCAAAAGCAACTAAGATGCTGGGCGAACTTCTTAAGGAAAAGAATATACAGATTGTGCCTGATTTTTACTTGGAACAAGTTGATGATGAATCGAAAAAACTGATTTCGTATGATGGTCGCGAGTTGCCTTTCGATCTGTTGACCATTGTTCCCGTTAATATGGGAGCCGATTTTATTGCACGAAGCGGTATGGGCGATGATCTGAACTATGTTGCCACAAACAAGTATACGCTAAGATCCGAAAATTGGGAAAATATATTTGTACTTGGCGATGCTAGCAATATACCAACATCGAAGGCTGGTTCGGTGGTCCACTTTGCCTCCGAGATTGTTTTCGAGAATTTAATGTCTGCAATTGAGGGGCGTCCTTTAATTGCCAAGTTCGATGGACACTCGAATTGCTATATCGAAACGGGATTTGGCAAGGGTTCTTTAATCGATTTTAATTACGATACGGAGCCTCTTCCAGGAACATATCCATTACCAGGCATGGGGCCTTTTGGTTTACTAAAGAATACTAGGATTAACCATTATGGAAAGGTGATGTTCCGTTGGATTTATTGGCATCTTTTGCTTAAGGGCAAAGAGTTGCCGTTAGAATCGCAAATGACAATGGCTGGCAAAGAACTTTAAAGTCCAATGCAATGAACGAGAATAATATGCAACAGCAAATAGACGAATTAAATCGAAAGATGGATTTGGTTCTGGAACTGTTATCGAAACAGCAGGAACGTGCCGTGGTTGTTGAGGATTTGGTTGAAGATTTGGCTATTGTGGGACGGGATGCATTTCAAACTGCGGTTGATGAGTTAGCAGTTCAAAACATTAAGGTTGATGGCGATGATGTCAAGTATCTTATCTTCAAAGTGCTTCGAAATGTGAAGACATTTGGGGAACTTTTGGAAATGATGGAAAGTTTGATGGACTTTTTGAATGATATTGGGCCAGTGGTTCACGATGCAGGTATTGCATTTACCAATACTTTAGGAACTCTTGAGCAAAAAGGATATTTCTCCTATCTGAAGCAACTTGGACTATTGGCCGCAGAGTTTAAGGAGGCTGTTACAGAGGATGATATTGTTAGGTTGCGTGAGAACATGCCAGCAGTTGCCTCAATCCTAAGAAATGTAACACAACCTCAAACGCTTAATGCATTGAGCAATATTACATCATTACTTTCAACCTTACAGATGGATGAGACGCTCGACAATAAGTCGTTATTCAAATTGATGCGCGAAATGAATAAACCCGAGGTTCGAAAAACTCTTTCGTTTACTCTTCGAGTACTAGGGGAATTGGGAAAAACAAAAGTCAAATAAATAAAAACTAAACGTTATGGCAGAGAAAATTTATGCAGGTAAATCGGTAAGTGTAACTGAGGATGGTTATTTAACCGATGCTAGTCAATGGACTAAAGAAATTGCAGCCGAAATTGCTAAAGAGGAAGGTATCGAAATAACCGACAAGCACTATGCTGTAATTGATTACATTCGAGAAAAAGTACTTAAGGGCGAGGCCTTAACTATTCGTACGATTGGAAAATCTGGAGTTATAGATACTAAGGGATTTTACGAGTTATTCCCTGGCGCTCCTCTTAAAAAAGCAAGCCGAATTGCTGGCGTTGCAAAGCCAACTAGTTGTGTTTAGTATAAGACACAAGAGGTAAGATATCAGACATTAGACAATAATTTGTAAATCAATAATTATGGCAAATACAATTGATCATCCTATAAAAAAAGTGATGATAATTTGCGCAAAGGCAAGCATCGAGGATGTTTATGCTGCGCTTGTAATGGCTAATGGTGCTGTTATGGAGGGGATTGAGGCAAAGGTATTCTTTACCTTCTTTGGCCTCGATGCAATTACCAAAAAGCAGATGAAGAAATTGCACACAGGAACAGTTGGAAATCCAGGGTTAAGAATGCCGGGTGGACTTCCTTTTCCTACAATTTTGGGAATGATACCTGGTGTAGAGGCTGGTGTTTCTGCTATGATGAAAAGTCAAATGGAGAAACTTGATATTCCGCCTGTTGATGAGTTCCTCGAACTTATAACTGCTGGCGGAGGCGAGATATATGCCTGTAAGTTAGCTGTTGAGATGTTTGGGTTGAAGAAGGAAGACTTCAGCGAGCATGTAAAGGATATCATCACCATTGGCCAGTTCTATGAGTTGGCGGCTGGAGAGGGAACCCAGATTATTTTTACCTAGACTATTGTTGCTTAATTGTCATTTTGAGCGAAGCGGAGAATCTATGATATAGACTTCCCACTTCGTTCGAAATGACATTTCTTTTTAATGATTACAAACATGACCATCGGAACCGTGGTGATGGTCGTGATGCGAGCATGATACTCCTGAGTCGGAAATATTGCCGGCTAAATAATGATTTACAACTTCGTCTACATTGCCAGAGCAACCACGGATTACATTTATACCGTGCATGCCTAGCACATTCTGTGCACCTGCGCCCATATTTCCGGCAAGCATTGTGGTAACATTCATTTCTTTTAGAACAGATGCGATGTTTGATTTGCATCCACAACCCTGCGGTGAGTCTAGAATCTCCTTGTTTTGGATTTTACCATTTTCGATGCTGAAAACTGTATAGTACTCGCAATGGCCAAAGTGCTCATCAACGTAGTTGTCTCGTGTTGGAACTGCTATTTTCATATTAAATCCTCCTTATGTTTAAGTGATGTTATGTGTTTTCTCAGTGAATGAATTATTTTGTGAATTTATTTTGATAGCCATGCCATTGATTAGAGCCTTGGCAATTTTACCTCTCGCAGACTCAACTATACGTCCAAATGTTTGACGCGATATACCCATTTGCTTGGCGGCGTCCTCGTGGTATAATCCTTCGGCATCGGCTAAGCGAATTGCTTCCAGTTCATCAATCTCTAAAACAACCTCATCAAGCAATCTTAATGGAATTCCAGTAGGCTTATAGTAAAGAGCCTCTGGACTTATACAGGTTGTTCGTATGCATTTTTTTCTGGGCATATGCTTAATATTTCGATGACAAAAATAAGCATATGCTCAAAATAAACAAGAAAATATTTATTTTTTAACAGAATGGACTAGTTGATTCTAATAAAATCAGGTTCGTTAAATTTAATAATTCCAAGTGGAACTTTTTCGATTGTTACATTGCTGGTGTCTAGTCCATAAGCTTTAACGCTAGTGATGCTAAAGTTTTTAATTACTTCGTAGAAGTTCATCACAAAGCGATCAAAATTTGAAAGTTGAATATCCACAGTAGGAATCCTATCTATTATGATGAACTTAAAATCACCAGAAATTTGATGTTTTCGTAGAGAATTATAACTACTTACAATGTCGATTTCTTTATTTTTAACCATCTCGGTTACAACATGGTTAAAGTAACGATTTATTCTAGCATCAACCTTGAAACCAAGATAAAAGTCGACTCTAAAGAGGATGTTCGGAATTAGTGCATTAACCTTATAGCGCTTGGTAAAAGGTTCATCGGTAATATTTATGCGGATAAACCAGTACCTGTCGGCTCGTTTGGGCTGCTTGCTAAGTATAGAGTAGATTATTTTTGACTCAACATCGGTACATTTATCAGCTCTGGTTATGTAAACTAGGTTCGAAGCAAATTTTGGAATCTCAATATCATTCTTCAAATCTTTTAAAACTTCTGTATAACTTGAAATTTGGAGAAATTCGGTGAAGCGTTTTTTTGTTTCTCGTCCTCGATTCCATATGAACATCATAAAAAATATGAAACCAGCAATTAGTATGGTTAACCATCCGCCGTATGGGAATTTATGTAGGTTGGCAACTAGAAATGTTAACTCAATAATTAAATAGGCAAAGAGAAATCCCCACTTAAAATACCAGCGAAAGTGTTTTTTATCAAGGTAGTAGAAGAGTAAAAGGGTTGTCATTAACATGGTAATAGATATAGATAAACCATATGCGGCCTCCATGTTACTGGAACTTTGGAAAAGCACAACAACCAAAGAGCATGCAAAAAATAGCAACCAGTTCACGCTGGGAATGTATAGTTGGCCTTTGATTTTGGTTGGATACTTAATCATCACCTTTGGCCAAAAGTTTAATGTAATGGCTTCGCTTATTATGGTGTATGAGCCCGATATTAATGCTTGGCTTGCAATAACAGCGGCCATAGTGGCAATAACTATTCCTGGAATTATAAACCATGTGGGCATTATTGCATAGAATGGGTTTGGCAGGTCGTTTGTTTTTTGCGCAATAATCCAAGCGCCCTGTCCAAGGTAATTTAGAATTAGGGTAACTTTAACAAACAACCAGCTAATTCGAATATTTTTTAAACCACAATGTCCAAGGTCAGAATAAAGAGCTTCGGCTCCTGTTGTACAAAGAAATACGGCACCAAGAATTAGTATTCCTTTCGGATTTTCCGATAGCACTCTTACAGCATAAACGGGGTTAAATGCTTTAAGAACTTCAGGATGATGAATAAGCTGGCTAATTCCAAGGATTCCTAAAACGGAAAACCATACCAACATTATTGGTCCAAAGGATTTTCCAATAAAATTAGTTCCAAACTGCTGTAGTGAAAAGATTACGAGGAGAATTGCTAGTACAATTGGTATAATTGATATGTGTGGGTATATTACGTTAAGTCCTTCAATTGCTGATGTTACCGTGATAGATGGAGTTATTACTCCATCGGCTAAGAGTGCGCTTGCGCCAATTAAGGCAATTATATATAGGGTCGTTTTCTTTTTTCGAAGAAGGGCGAATAACGCCAATATACCGCCTTCCCCCTTATTGTCGGCACGTAGGGTTATGAAAACGTATTTAATGGTGGTTTGCAAGGTTAACGTCCATATTATGCACGATATTGCTCCAATAACAAAGTCGGGCCTTGTTATTCCATCGGAGATTATGGCTTTCATTACATACAGGGGAGATGTCCCAATATCGCCAAATACAATTCCAAGGGTTATCAATAGTCCGGCAATGCTAACCTTTTTAATGCTATTCTTACTCAACATATAAATCAGCGGAAGTGATTAAAAAACAGTTTGTAATGCAAATGTGAATTCGGATATTTCGAAAAAAAACGCGGCAAAGTTATATCAGGATTTGCAAGATTATTCTCGAAACCAAATATTTTTTACGATAAATTTTCATTATTGATAATTCTCATTATAAATGGGTTAAATCAATAAAATTCAACATCAAAAAAAGCCCCCGAAAAAGATCGAGGGCGAGATATTGTTTCGAGGGATTCTAATTCTTCTTTTTTGACAACCGGTAGTAGTAGTTTGCCTTTTCCTTATTTTCAAATCTTGTATAGATATTTCCAAGAAGTTTTGCGTATTTGGGATCAGGATTTAGTTTGTAGAGTCGTTCAAAGTAATCGCGGGCAGTTTTATAATCTTGATTTACCTTTTTTAGCGCATCGGTGAGTTTATTGTACTGCTTCATGGTTTTGTTCTTCTCGTAAGCCTTCATCTCTTTTACATAAACATCATCGGCAGTATTGTAGTGCTTTTCTGCAATTGTTTCCAAAGCCTCAATGTTGTTTTTATCCATTTTGAGCAGTTGCTTTGCCAAAGCAAAGCTTTCTTCACCCTTTGCCAATTTCCGCTTAATACGTAAGTATCCAGTTAAATATTGAGTATTGTTGTGTGATGTCGAATCGAGTAATGGCCATAGTTGTTCGCCTGGCTCCCAATTTTCGCTTCTCACATATGCATCGAATAGTTGGCTACGAACAGGAGTTATTTCTTTTCCTTGTGGATAGCGTTCAACATACTCTTCGAGATTGGATATTTCCCTCGAAAGGTTATCAATTTTTTTATATGCTTTTGCCGCAGTAGAGAAAGTTTCGTCGGTTGATGCCGATAGTTTCTTTGCAGTTTCAAGGTAGTCAAGACTTTTGTCGACCTGCTGTAGATTCCATGCCGCAATACCTGCATAGTTATAGATTGATCCTGGAGTTTCCTTGTTGTTTGCTTTGTTGCTGGCAATTATGCTTTCGTACGATGCCAAGGCCTTTTCGTAGTCGCCATTTGCAAGTGCAGAATTTGCATCGTTATTGAGTTGCTTTGCTTGTTTGCTGGCGGCACATCCACTTAAAATTAGCAGTAAGATAATTGCTCTAAAACCAAGTGCTGATCTAAAATTCATTATTAAGTATATTGTTGTGGAGGCAAAGTTAGTTTTTTAAATCTTCTATCAAAAGGTTCGTAGAGATGTGTTCTTCTAAAATAGGAGATCTAGTTGCTTCTGTAGTTTTTAAACACGATATTGAAGACTGCTTTAAAAAAATATCGAATATCGGTAAGCAAGGGGTGTTTGTCGTATAAATCGAAATACTTTATCTCCGAAGCCATAATTTCGTCTATGGTTTTGGGTTTGTCCACATAGAAAGGGGGAATTAGGCCTGGTTTATATTTGATTCTTCGCTCTTGTAATTCTTTAGAGTACAGACTGAAGTAATGTCGACTTAATGGGCGGACTCCAACAATTTTCAGATCGCCTCGGAGTAGGTTTATAAACATTGGAAGTTCGTCAATCCAGAACTTACGCATTAATTTACCCAATGTCGATACCCTAAAGTCATCCTTAAACTTACCGCCTTCCTGTAAATTGTGTTTTTTGTATATGAACTCCTGCAAGTACTCAGAGTAAGGGTGCATAGTTCGAAATTTGTATACCTTTATTATTTTTCCTCCTTTTCCAGTTCTTTGTAGTTTAATCAAAGGTCCATAGGTTGGTTCCAGATCGAAGTAGGGACGTCTGATTTTTTTAGCAATAACATAGTGGAGTTTATTGATTTCCCTTTCGTCGATTACATCAAATCCACAAGAATATAATCGACCCAGTAATTCAGCACGACTAAGTACTCTATTTTCGCCTCGGGTTAAAAAAAAGTAGAGTCCTGTTGTTAACGAGAATTTTGGGAAAACTCGTTTGAGGAAGAAGTCGAAAAAGTAGTATATTCGATTTAATACAGGTGGATATTTTTTTAGAATACGCTTTTTCCTCAATTCTTGAGTCTCGGCTAAGCAGATAAATGTTCCAGTTTTGGGTAGTTTCAGATTAATCGATTCGAAAAACTTATTTATTCTGCGAATATCGTTTATTCGTTTTAGATTAATTATTGTGTCGAAATTGCCATCAGGTTGATTTAGAATATTGAATGAGGTTGTTGTTGCAACAATTAATGTTTTATCCGAAAATAGCGCCGTATTATTATCGAGGTAATTTAAAACATCTTTATCAAATTCCGAAAGAATGGCCCTTTGGATGGATTGATATCGGTTGAAATCAACAGAATGATTAGTTATAACCGAATTATCATCGCGACGAACACTACGCTCAACTCTCCCTAAAATATCTTCTGGAATAACCTGCGTTTTTTTGAGAATCACCCATAGGTTATAGATGAATAATTCTGAAAGTGTTATCAGAAGAATTGTGCTGAAAACAATGAAACGGGAGTAGTAATCATTGCGAGAGAAAAAGATGATTGCCGTTACAATGGCTACGCTGACTAGGTTAGATTTTAGGATATTTCCAGAGACCTCGATGCTGGAATGTTTTGTAAACGAATATTTTTTGTATAGCAAGGATGTTAGTATCCAAATTCCTGTAAAGACTAACAGACTATATAGGTAGCTATAAAAGTAGTTACTAAAACTAGCACCTTTAAATACTGTTGACAAATAGAACGAAAAAAGAATCAACAGTATATCTAAAAAGATTAGGATAAAAATGCGTTTATTCATTGAGGATTCTTAGATCGAAATTGAAGACTAAGATAGTGCTTATTTTACAATGTAGAAAAATACTTTTGTTGATGGCTTATATTTAGTTAATTAGAGAAGTCTAATGAAGTTGGTAATTCGACAAATTTCTTGCAGTTTTGCAGAGTTAAAATTGTAGACTATGCTTTCGATTAAGGAGATATATAAAGAGGGTTATGGGCCATCGAGTAGCCATACCATTGGCCCTGTTAGAGCAGCAGAAATATTTCTGAGCAAGCATCCCGATGTCCACAACTTTAGGGTAACGCTGTATGGAAGCCTTGCTCTTACAGGTAAGGGACATCATAGCGATATTGCTATTCGGAAAGGGTTTCTTCCTAAATCGGTAGATATAGTATGGAAGCCGGAGGAAAACCTTCCGCTTCATCCAAACGGGATGATATTCGAAGCCTTAACAGAATCGAATGAAACAATTGATACCTGGGAGGTCTACAGCATTGGTGGTGGCGATTTGAAGGATGGGAATGGAATTCTCAACAGTCATAATGTGTACGAATTAGATACAATGACGAATATTCTTGCATGGTGTAGGCAGGAGGGTAAGGCTCTTTGGGAGTTTGTTGAGGATAACGAGGGTAAGGAAATATGGGATTTTCTCGATAAGATTTGGCATACAATGAAGGAAACTGTAAAGCGAGGAATCGATAATGAGGGAGTTCTTCCGGGGCCTATTAAACTAGCGCGAAGAGCATCGTCGCAGTACACCAAGGCGCTGAATAGCCATGGAACAATGAAGAATGTAGGGTTACTTTTTGCCTTTGCGCTTGCAGTGGCGGAGGAGAACGCATCGGGAGGACGAATTGTGACTGCGCCAACCTGTGGGTCTTCGGGTGTTTTGCCGGCAGTGCTTTTTTACCTCAATAGCGAGGAGCATTTAACCGAGCCAAAAATTCTTCGTGCATTGGCAACGGCTGGTTTAATCGGAAATTTGGTTAAGCATAATGCATCTATTTCGGGTGCGGAGGTGGGGTGCCAAGGCGAAATTGGAACGGCATGTGCAATGGCCGCAGCTGCAATGGCGCAGATATTAGGAGGTTCGCCAACTCAGATTGAGTATGCCGCCGAGATGGGAATGGAACACAACCTTGGGCTTACCTGTGATCCCGTTTTGGGGTATGTTCAAATTCCTTGTATTGAGCGTAATGCCATTGCTGCATCAAAGGCTTACTCGTGTGGTGTTTATGCTCTTTCTTCGGATGGTGGGCATAAGGTATCGTTCGATCAGGCTGTGGAAACAATGGCCGAAACAGGCCGGGATATTCAGGTTGCATACCGCGAAACCGGAATTGGTGGATTGGCGAAGAACTGGGAGCCCTTTCAGTAGCATTTTGTCTCTGTTCCGCGAGATGTAAAGTAAATCGATACTAAAACTTTTCAATTTACTTCATAAACGTTAACTTTATCCACAAAAGGAAATAGTTTTGCTTTATGAAGAAATATTTTATCCTAATCGCAATAGCCTTTTTGCTTATTATTGGATTTGGTGTTGGGGTTTACTTATGGTTAAACACGAATGAGCAGAAATCATCGGATGCTATTCAGGCTATACCAGCCGATGCTTCTGTAATTATTCGAGCCGATAATATTATCAAACTTAATGAGTCGTTGCAGCAAAGCCGTGTTTGGGAGTCAATATCGGGTGCAAAAGGCTTTAACCCGATAGTTGATGTTTTAAGCTATATTGATAGTATTAGTAAAGCCAATGCAATAGTTCATCGCCTAGTCAGTAGTAATCCAGTTTATGTTGCGTTATGCTTAGAGGGAGCAAACCGAATCTCATTTTTTTTCTCGGTCAAAATTCCCGAAGAGGTAAATCCTTCGGACCTGTATTCGTTCGCAAAATTGCAGGCTGTAGGATTATTCCAGGACGAGGAGAAGTACTATAATCAGGCCGAAATCCTCTCGTTAAAGAAAACAGACAATAGTCGCGATGTTATTACAGTAACTTGCCATAAAGGGATAGTATCGGTAAGCAATTCGGTTTTATTGGTTGAGAAATCAATTGCTCAGCTCGACAATGGGATTTCGCTTGCCAACAATCCTCAGTTTATAGCCATTAATAAAACATCGGGTTCAAGGGTCGATGCCAACATCTTTATCAATCCAAAATATCTACCATCACTTATTAAGCCGTTGATGAACGATAGCTATAGATCCGCCACTTCAACATTGGCGGATATTGCCCAGTGGATTGAGTTGGATTTGAACTTATCGTCGAATGGATTGGTGATGTCTGGTTTATCAACCGTTGCAGATTCAACCAACTCTTTTCTTCGGATTCTTACAAGGCAGAAACCTGTTGATATTGAAATTCCCTCGGTTTTGCCTGTTGAAACAGGCTTGTTGGTTTGGATGGGCATTTCGAATTTGGACGAGTATCTCGAGGGGTACAGATCGTATCTCGACAGAAAGCGTGAGATTTTTAGTTACACTCAGGGCTTGAGTGGCTACAGAAAGTTTATTGGAGGAGAAATTCAGGAATACTTTAAGAATATTATCGACGAGGAAATCGGTTTGGCTTTTCTACCCTCAAATAAGTCCGATGTTGATGATAGCTGGTATATTGTTGCTAAAACTAAAAGCGCAAGTAATACAAACCAGTATTTGCAGAATGTTATAGCAAATTACAGAAGCGAAACTCATGTTGACTTTCCATCAAAGCCAATCGCAATTAAGCTTGATAAGGAGAAGACCATTGAGATATATCGCTTTCCACTAAAAGGGTTGCATGGTCTACTCTTGGGAAGTTTATTTTCTTCGATATCCGATGAGTATTACTGCTTTGTGGATAACTGGATTATTTGGGGAGAATCGCCAGAATCGCTCGAGCGATACGTTAAGGCTAATATTCGCAACAATGTTCTTATGAACGACAATGCCTATAAGCAGTTTAGCGAAGAATTACCGAAGAAGGCAAATTATTACATCTATGTAAATCCTAGTGTAATTGATAGGGTTGCCAAGGTCTTTTTGTCGGCAGGAAATAATGCTGTTACTACGCCTTATGCAGATATACAGGGTATCAGTTATCAACTTATAGGTGGAAGTAACCTTGTGTTTAATACCCTTACGGTAACATCTGGTGCAAAAGTGCAAAGCAACGAGACAAAGGGCATATGGGAAACCAAGCTAGAGTCTACACCTACTACAAAACCGCAGATAGTTATAAACCACACCTCAAAGGAGAAGGAGATTTTTGTTCAGGACTCGGAGAACAATATTTACCTAATTAATAGCATTGGAAGAATTCTTTGGACAAAGAAAGTGGATGGCCCAATTCTGGGAGAGATCGCTCAGGTTGATCTGTATAAAAACCGGAAGTTGCAGTACGCGTTTAATACCTCAAGCAAACTGTACATTATAGATCGGAATGGGAAAGATGTTTCCGGATTTCCAGTCCTTTACCCAGCAACGGCAACTAATCCTGTATCTGCAATTGATTACGATAACAGTCGCGATTATAGATTCTTTCAGGCATGTTCCGATCGGAAAATATACATATACGATTCGAAGGGGAAACTGGTAAAAGGATGGCGGTTCGATAAAACCGAAACCATTGTTACCGATAGGATAGGTTTTGTTCGCCTTAGCGGGCTTGACTATTTGGTTGTATTCGATTCGAACCGACCCTATCTGTTAAACCGCAGGGGCGAGGAGCGTGTTAAGCTAAAGCAGTTTTTCTCGAAAGCGCCCAATAGTACCTTTTCGTTGGGATCTGATAGTCGTGGTAAGTCCTATATTGTAACTACCGACACCATTGGTCTGGTTCGCTATTTATACCTTGATGGAAAGGTTGATGATATTACTCTGCAAACATTCTCCAAGTGGCACAGCTTTATCTACGAGGATTTGAATGGCGATGGCAAAAAGGATTACATTTTCCTTGATAATAAAACGCTTTATGCTTTCAACAGTAGTAAAGATCCTCTATTTCAGCTAAAAATTAAGGATGAAATAAAACCCACAATAATGTTCTTCGATTTTGGAGGCGATAATAAGATTGGCGTAGTTTCGGAAAAATCGAATAAGATTTATTTAGTTAACAACAAGGGTAAGCTGGAGGATTCTTTTCCTTATGCAGGCTCTACCCCGTTTAGCATATCAAAGATTACTACCAAAGTAAATTCAATGAGTTTAATTGTGGGCTCGGAGCAGGGGACTGTTATAAACTATGGGTTGAAGTAATTTTTGAGGCTTTGAAATTGTGAGGTTTAAACAAAATACCCTGTTTGTGGTTACTCTATGCTGGTATTTGTATAACTTTATCATCGTAAATTTTGCTGAATTATGATTAAACGATATTCTGTTGTTTTATTACTTTTTGTTGGACTGCTTTTCTCCTTTGGCTGTGCTAGAAATGCTGAGGTTAAAAGTAAACCAACCGTTGTGGTGAGCATTCTTCCGCTTAAGTACTTTGTCGAGAAAATTGCCGATTCCACCGTTCAGGTTAAGGTGCTTGTGCCTCCTGGTAGTAGTCCCGAGATGTACGAGCCTGCCCCTAGCCAATTGGTCGATTTTAGCACCGCTGACGCATACTTTGCCATTGGCCTGCTCGATTTCGAGAAGGGCTTGGAGCCTAAGTTGAAGGATGGATATAAAGCCAAGTACATTAATCTTTCCGAGGGAGCAAACCTAATGGAGGGCAGTTGTACACACCATGGGGAGGAGCATGCCGAGGGAGAGCATAATCATGGTGTCGATCCTCATATTTGGGTATCGGTAAACGAGGCAAAGCGTATTGCCAATGTAATGCTCAGTATTCTGTCCGAAGTTTACCCGGAACAAAAGGAGCGCTTTTTGGCCAATCACTCAAAATTGCTGGCAAAAATTGATAGCGTTAATGCCGCAATTCAGTCTACTTTTGCAAAATCGGGAACAAAGGCATTTTTGATATACCATCCAGCATTGGGTTACTTTGCCCGCGATTATGGAATTACACAGCTGAGCATTGAGGAGGAGGGTAAAAATCCTTCGGCCGGGGGAATCATAAATACTATTAAAGCATCCAAAGAACAAGGAATAAAATCGGTACTTTCGCAGAGCCAATTCGATATTCACAATGCTCAGGCAATTGCCAGCGAGATAGGTGGAAGCGTTGTAAAGGTTGATCCTTTGGCCGAGAACTGGGACGAAAGTATGATTCAAATTGCCAAAGCAATATCCGGAGAGTAAATGAGTCAGGATTCAAAGTTGATATTAAAGGTTAGCGATGTTACCGTTGGATACGGCAAGGAGGTTATTCTTCGGAATGTTTCGTTAGATATCTCCGAGAACGATTTTATTGGCATCATTGGCCCCAATGGTGGGGGAAAAACAACATTCTTAAAGCTACTGATAGGTCAGCTTAAGCCGTTTGCCGGCAAGGTTAATTACTATACTAACGGTGGCGGTTCGCTTTTTGGTTACCTTCCGCAAGCGGGGCAAATCGATAAGAACTTTCCGATTACGGTTATGGAGGTTGTGCTTTCGGGGTTGTTGGCCAACGAGGGTTTGTTTGGCCGTTATGGTCGGAAACACAAGAAGAGCGCTATTGAGTATATGCAAATAGCCGGAATTGAGCATTTAAAAAGCAAAAGCATTGGCGAGCTCTCGGGCGGACAACTTCAGCGTGTATTGCTTTGCCGTGCTTTAATATCGAATCCTAAATTGCTAATACTCGACGAGCCCAATACCTATGTCGATAATAAGTTTGAGGGCGAATTGTACGAGTTGCTTCGCAAGCTGAACGAACGAATGGCCATTGTAATGGTGTCGCACGATATTGGAACCATTACATCGTACGTTAAGTCCATAGCCTGCATAAATGGTTCGTTGTTTTACCATAAGTCGAATCAAATTAGCACGCAGCAGCTGGCGGCCTACAATTGCCCAATTCAGATAATTGCGCATGGGCCTGTTCCGCATACGGTGTTGCTGGAGCACAATCACAATCATCACTCCGAATAGTTAATGCTGAGGTAAGAATTTTGAACCCCAATAACCATCAACCATCAACGAACAACCAACCAAGCCAATGCTAGATTTTTTCAGTTACCAGTTTATACAGAATGCCTTTTGGGCATCAATTTTAATATCGGTTATTGCTGGATTTATAGGAACATACATTGTTGCCCGCAGGTTGGTATTTCTGAGTGGTGGAATTACACACGCATCGTTTGGCGGAATTGGAATTGCCTGGTATTTGGGTATCAACCCAATTCTTGGTGCTGCCATTTTTTCGGTGTTAACGGCGCTGGGGCTCGAGTCTTTAACCAAGGGAAAAGTTCTCCGCGAGGATTCTGCCATCGGAATGTTTTGGTCGCTGGGTATGGCTATCGGTATCTTCTTTGTTTTCCTAACCCCGGGCTATGCTCCTAATTTAATGTCGTACCTGTTTGGGAATATCCTCACCATATCAATGGCCGATATTCTGTTGCTGTTGATTTTAGCAGTTGTTGTGGCCTTATTCTTTTTGCTATTCTACAATCCAATTCTATTTATCTCTTTCGATCAGGACTACGCCCAAACGCAGCATGTGCCTGCTAGGTTTATTGGCTATATGCTGAAGATTTTAGTAGCCCTAACCATTGTTTTTTCCATAAGGGCTATCGGAATAATTCTGCTTATATCGCTTTTAACAATTCCGGCCAACATCGCCAACCTGTTTACAAAACGGTTTAGCCGAATAATTACCCTATCGGGCATAATTGGTTTTTTGTCGATAGTGCTCGGGATTCTTCTCTCGTATCGGTTCAACGTGCCATCTGGCGCTACCATTATTATTGCGTTGATGTTTTTTTATGCTATCGCCAAGATTGTTACATGGTGTAGGCTGGCTACTTTCAGGGGATCGTTAAAGGTTTAGCTGTAATCTAGGTATCTTACTCAAGCAGATGTGCCAGCAGAGCGGCATTTACGATAGTTCAATCCGAGCCCCTTTCCTTTATTTCCATTACAGCCTTTGTTTAACCGCAAAAGCATTACGATGATGTAGCAATCCCCCAGCCCAACATCTTTTGCCTCTTATTACCTACAGCTCCACCCAAACAAGGCTGATATATTCGCACCAGCAAGAAATCCCTGCAAGGGTAAAATATCGACGAGGTAGGCTGGCAATCTTCACCATCACACATCCGATGGGTTAGCCCTACACTATAAAAATTTAAATTAATGCGCCTTATTTAATGATTTAATGCTCATTATTTTGTAAATTAATGCTCATTACTTATTTAACCGATAACCTAACTTTTGCTAAAACCATGGCACTAA
Organism: Bacteroidales bacterium; assembly: GCA_050180705.1. GTDB lineage: Bacteria > Bacteroidota > Bacteroidia > Bacteroidales > Tenuifilaceae > SB25. The sequence goes on from JBFXDX010000010.1 coordinate 79,723, forward strand.
CCTACAAAGTTGTATCTACCACCAAGCCCGGGCAAGGGCACGATGGTGAGCAAATCTGGTTCCCGAAGTTAACCGGCTCATCAAAAGTCGATCTATGGGAGGTAGCTCGTATTCTTGCCAAGCGTTCTACCGCAAGCGAGGCCGACGTTTTTCTTGTTATCACGGGGCTGGTTTCGTTAGTTCCGGAGCTGCTCCTGCAGGGCAAAACCGTAAAGCTCGATAACCTGGGATCGTTTCGCTTGCATGCCCGGGTAAAAACCAGCCCCGTGCGCGAGGAGGTATCCGCTAAAAACATCCGCGAGATCAGGCTTAGCTTTAAGCCCGACAATAGAATTAAGGAAGCCCTGCATGGCGCCGAAATTACCCCCGAAAAGAGGTAGAGCGTTTCCTTTGTCCGGTGGTGATACCCGGGCTGTTTATTTAGGTTAATGCGCGGTCTCATGTTAGCGTTCATCTAAAGGTGAGTGCTGAACCTGCGGTTTTTACGCTTATTCCAGCAGGCAAAACCTGCAAGAACAGCTGGACGGCGGCGCAGCCAACCGCCCAGCTCCTTTTGTTATTTGCAGTCTTGGCTCAACAGGGGATTTGTACTAATTATCAATATAATTTAGTAGTAATAAATTACTTACCCAGTAAATTGAAAAGGCTATAAGTCCTGTAAGAAAAACGGCTAAAAGTTCACCATAACCAAGATCTCTTTCCCAGAATACATAGGCAAACAACCCTCCTCCAATTAAACATATTAGTGCGGTAAATGGTATTAACCTAAACCCTCCGAGTATCTTGTTTGATTTAAATCGGTTCCAAATAGGAAGAACTATGAAATGCTGTATAGTTATAGCAATTGCTATTGATATTGGTAGAAAGTATCTTAGAAAGAAAGTGTCATCGGCTATAAATGAAAGATTTTTGTAAATAATGAATTGAACTAATATTAGTAAAAATAGGACATTGAAAATTCCTGCTAAAACAGGAAATATTGATTTTAAAATTATATTTTTCATATATCAGATGATTTTTTTATTTCTAGATAGTTTCCTGTGTGTTATGTTTTTCTTAAAACGGGAAATTTTATCTATTATTATATATTTGTTAATGTGATGGTTGGCACTTTAACTAAATTTTTACTTAAATCGATATATTCACTAAATTTGGAACTCACCATGATTTTATAGTGTAAATGAAAATAGGGGTAATAATTGAGACCAAGGAGTACGAAAAAGCATGGAATGCTTTTCGTTTTGCGGTAACTGCAAAGAAACAGGGGCATGATGTTAAGGTATTTCTTATGGGAGAGGCCGTAGAGTGCGAAGGACTTATACATGCCAAGTATAATGTAGATGAACAGTTGAAAGCATTTGTGAAAATTGGGGGCGAAATTTTGGCCTGCGGAACATGCCTTAAATCGAGGAATTTGGACGGTACAGAATCTTGCCCGCTTTCTACAATGATCGATTGTGTGAATCTTGTTGTTTGGGCCGATAAAATGGTCACTTTTTAATTTCTTTAGCAGGATATAATGTGTTAGTAGTAAAGACTTTTAGTTTTTAATTGGCAATAAATTGCAAATATTTGTAACCAAAGTCGATTTTGCCGCATCATAGTGTTGTAACTAAAAAATATAATTATGGAAGTTATAGCAGTTTTTATTCCAATTGTAGCAATTCTTGTTTCAGGTATTGCTTTAGTATATGCACTTTGGGCACAGAACCGCGAGCGCATGTCCATGATCGAAAAAGGCATGGACGTTTCGAGTATTTACAGGCGTAGGGAAAGTAATCCCAATGCAGTGGCTAAATGGGGCTTTCTGCTTGTTGGTGTAGCGTTGGGCTTAATAATTGGTGCCGTTTTGATTCATTATACAGCGCTAGCAGAACCTGCCGTTATGTTTTCGTCAATATTTCTATTTGGTGGTTTAGGGCTATTGATTTACTATTTTACTATTGGTAAAAAGAATGTCAAACCCGAGTAGTACTATTACTAAGGGACAACAACCAGAGGTTTTGGAATACGCCACATTCGACGATATCTTTAAGGGGTATCAGAATATGGTGTATTCCATTGCTTTTCGTTTTACTGGTAATCGTGACGATGCGATGGAGGTTGCACAGGAATCTTTTATTAGAATTTACAAGGGACTGCCAACTTTCCGTTACGAGTGTAAGGTATCTACATGGGTGTACCGAATTACCGTTAATCAGGCATTAATGCACAAAAGATCGAAAAGAGTTTTTGTAGATTTACCCGAAATATCCGACGATAAGGTTTACTTTGGAGGAATTACTAACGCAATCGAAAGGTTGGGAATTGAAGACAGAAAACGGTATGTTAGTAAGGCTTTAGAATTACTCAATCCCGACGAGAGTGCAATTCTTATGCTATACTATTTAGAAGAACAGAGCGTCGAGGAAATTGCAGAAATTACGCAGTTAACTCAGTCGAATGTTAAAATTAAACTTTTTAGAGGTAGGAACAACCTACACGAAAAGTTAAGTGCCATGCTAAATGTTGAAGTAAAAAGTTTACTATGAATAACTTGAATGGTAATGACAAGGATCTTATCAATGTGCTGAGTTATGGAGTAATGGAGGCACCCAAGGATCTAGAGTTATTGGTTAAACAAAAAATTGCGGATGAGGCTGTTCCTACAAAGCGGAACTACATGGGAATCTTGGCCGGATGGATTCCTGCTATAATTAGTTTCGTGGGAATTTCTGTAAGTATTTTAACCTCGGTTATTATGTTCTTTCCTCATTTCTCATACATTCTCGATATGTTAGAGCGAGTGCAGCATTTTATCTTTAGTCCAACCGTTATGGCAGTAGCCCTTTCGGTTTTAGCGTTAATCCTTATCGATTCCTTTTTACAAAAACGAGTGGGGAAGACAGGTGTAAAATTAGGCTAGTTTCGCCATTTCGATAGTTTGAGCCAATCCTTCCGATTGGCTTTTTTGTTTTATTGTATACTATACACAATCAGATATTTAACAGTAATTAATAGTATTACATAAAAAAAAAGATTTCAATAATGATAAATTTAAAATGAGTATATACTTTTGCGGAAACTTAAAACACCTAAAAAGTGTAAGTCGGTACAAAGCATGAAAAGACGACTATTGCAGGTTTCCAGAGATATGTTTCTTCGATATGGGTATAGTAAAATCCGTATCGACGAGATTGCTGCTGAGTTAAATATTAGCAAAAAAACAATCTACAATCATTTTGGAAGTAAGGAGGAGCTCTTGTTCGAGGTTATAGAGATGAGTAAGTTAGAAATCGAGCAGGAATTTGCAGCAATTGAGAGTAATCCTGATCTTCAATTTGAGGACAAGGTGAAAGCAAGCCTTTCGTTACTGGGGCTATGGGTATCAAAGGTACAGGTGTTAATTCAGGATTTGAAAAAGAATCTTCCTGAGGCTTACACTGCAATTGTTAAATTTAATAAGGAAATTCTTGTAAAGGGGGGGATTCGTATTCTGGAAGAAGGTGTGCAACTTGGTCTTTTTAAGGAAGGATGGTCTTTAAACATGGCGCTTTATATGTTTGTGGCCGTATCGGAGAAGTTGTTTGCCGATTCATTTAATGATGCAATGCCTGCCGAAATGGTTTCGGGTTTTCCCCTTTCTCTGGAGGAGCGTCTTTACTCTGTAATAGAGATTATTTATTCGGGAGTTTCGAAGTAGAATTGTAAAATAAACAATATATGAAAAGAGTGAGGTTTGTATTTCTTATGGCAATTGTTCTGATGGCTTCTTCTTATTTGTTGGAAGCACAGAGCACATCTGATACCCTTAAGCTAGATTTAAAACAAAGTCTTGAACTTTTAATTGAGCAGAACCCAGCGGTAAATGCAGCGAATCAAGCGAATAAACAGATGGAGTATGAGTTAAAGGCTACCCATGGTTTATACATGCCTAAAGTTGGCGTTAGTGCTAACTTTGGTATTGTTAGTGAGGCGGTAACAATCGACCATTCTCCAATTGGCAAAGCATTGGAGGGACTTTACTCTTTATCGGCAGGACAAGTACAGATGCTAGGAGCTTTAAACCCAGCAATTACGTCAACTGTCGAGTACCAGACTTTATTGCAAGGTGCGCAGGAAGGCTTAGCTAAGGTACAGGCCGCAAATTGGAAAACGGAATTACTAGGTGATAATGTAGGCATGGTTTCGGCAAATGTTAGCTGGCCAATCTTTACCGGTGGAAAAATAATGGCTGCCAATAACGCTGCTAAGGCAAAAGTTGCAGAAAGTGAGGAAAAAGCCAGAATGATTACAAATGGAGAGGTTACCTCTTTGGTTCAGCGGTATTATGGACTTCAGTTGACAATTGAAGTATCAAAGGTTCGTGAGTCGGTTGTGAATGGTATGCTCGAGCATCTTGATAATGCCAAGAAACTTGAGAAAAATGGAATGATTTCGGAGGCAGAACGTTTACATGCCGAGGTTGCCTACGCCGAGGCTAATCGGGAACTAAAAAAAGCGTTGGGCGATGTTGAGCTCATGCAAACTGCTCTCAAAAATGTTCTTAATGTAGATAAGCCTATTTATCCAACAGGAAATCTATTTATTGCGGCAAACCTACAGTCTGTTGATGATTATGTGAATAGGGCAAAGGAGTTGAACCCTATATTTGGTCAACTTGAGCAAAAAAGAATTCAGGCAAGCCAGGCTATTCTTAAGGAGCGTTCCGCATATTTACCCGATGTTGCTGTAATTGGATCGTATGATATTTATCGTCATCAAATTTCAGACATGGTTGTTCCCGATTGGTTCGTAGGTGTTGGCTTAAAGCTTAATATTTTCGATGGATTGGCTAAGAATAACAAGGTGCAGGCTGCCAAAATACAAAGGAGTCAAGTTGACACTTATCGGGAGAAAGCTAGCCTCGATATAACAACAGGCGTAACTAAGGTTTATCAGCAAATGCTTCAGGCAAAAGAGCAATACGAGAGTAGCGCTGTTAGTATTAAATTTGCAGAAGAATACTTGAGGGTTCGTCAAAAGGCTTTTGGAGAAGGATTTGCAACATCGACCGAGGTGGTTGATGCTAACATGAACCTCTCTAGGGTTAAGGTAGAGCAGCTAAAAGCAATGTACGATTTCGATATTGCCTTGGCAACTCTTCTCGAGCTTGTTGGCGATAGCCAGTCGTTTACACAGTACACAACATCAGTAAAATAGAAGTTAAAATATTAAATATAGATTGTTATGAAAATGAAGAACAGTACCATTGTAGTAGGCGCAGTAATTATTGCATTTGTACTTTTACTATCCGCTATTGGTTGGATTGCATTCAGACCAGCACCTATTATTATTCAGGGTCAGGTTGAGGCAACCGAGGTTAGGGTTGCTACCAAGATTGCAGGAAGAATTACCGAAAGTAATTTCAAGGAAGGACAATCGGTTAAGGTTGGCGATAAGTTAATTGTTTTGAGCAGTCCCGAGATTGATGCTAAGCTACAGCAGGTAATGGCTATGAGCGATGCTGCTAAAGCTCAAAAAAACAAGGCCGACAAAGGCGCCCGCGATGAACAGATTGCTCAGGCGTACAGCGTATACCAAAATGCAATTGCAGCAAAGGATTTAATGCAGAAAACATTTGAACGTATTCAGAATCTATATAACGAGGGTGTTGTTCCTGCACAGAAAAGAGACGAAGCAGAGACTCAGCTTAAGGTTGCTAAAATGAACGAGGAGGCTGCAAAAGCAACTTACCAGATGGCTCAGAATGCAACACGTTCGGAGGATAAAGATGCTGCTCGTGCTTTGGTTAATCAGGCACAAGGTGCCATTTCGGAGGTTCAATCGTATTTGGGCGAAACAGTTTTAATATCACCTATAAATGGCGAAGTATCGCAAGTTAATGCGGAGCAGGGCGAACTTGTAACACCTGGATTCCCTGTTGTACAGATTGTTGATTTGAACGATTGCTGGATTACCTTTTATGTTCGTGAGGATTTACTTTCGAAATTTAAAATGGGTAGCGAGTTCAACGTATCGATTCCTGCATTGAATCTTGAAAACGTTAGGATGAAGGTTAACTTCATTAAGGCCGAGGCCGATTTTGCAACTTGGCGTGCAACCAAGGCAAGTGGTTCGTTCGATCTTAAATCATTTGAGGTTAGAGCACTTCCTGTTGGCACCATTGAAAATCTACGCCCGGGCATGAGTGTTATTATTGAATGGGATAATATTTAATATTTTAGTCGATGAGCAGATATAACCCTCAAGGTTGGTGGTCTGTCATTAAACGAGAGTTCTCGTTAATGAAGAGTAGAAGAACCTATCTGATGGTCACACTTATACTTCCAATAGTGGCCGTTGGGGTAATGACTCTCATATTCATTAAAGGAGTACCTCGGAATTTACCCATAGGTTTGGTCGATCTTAATCATTCTGCTACATCCCGGAAGTTAGCACGAATGATTGATGCAGTTCCTTCGGCCGATATTGTTTCTCACTACTCTAACCCTACCGAGGCCAAACAGGCAATTGAGCGAGGCGATATTTACGGGGTGGTCATAATTCCTGAGGATTTTGAGAAGGGACTTTTCAAAGGAACCCGACCTCAAGTTGCGTTCTTCTACAATAACGCATATATGGTTGTTGGTGGAATTATAAATAAGGATGTAACTACGGTTGTTAGCACCTTATCTGCAGGTGCCGATTTGAATCTTAGGTTGAAGAAGGGACAGCATAACAATCAGGCAATGCAGCAGGTTATGCCCATCAGGGTTGATACACATATGCTTTTTAACCCATACTCAAACTACTTTTACTACTTAGCTACGGCATTTCTACCAGTAATGTTGCTGATGTTTATTCTTGGCGGAACGGTTTATGCAATAGGTTCCGAATTTAAGTATCACAGAGCGGGCGATTGGCTTAAGGCGGCACATGGAAGTATAATTCGTGCATTGTCGGCAAAAATGGCACCTTACCTTTTCATTTATACAATTTTAATGGTGTTTGTTAATGTGTTGCTATTTAAGTTTTTGGGCACTCCTTTTAAGGGCAATGTTTGGATATTGATATATAATGGATTGCTATTTGTTTTGGCCTATATTTCAATGGGTATAGTTTTAATCTCCAGTTTTACCAGTTTAAGAATGGCGTTGAGCTTTTCGTCGGTTTATGCTGCGTTGGCTTTTACTATGTCGGGGCTAACTTTTCCGCATATTGCCATGTACAAAACTGTAATGATTTTGGGGTATCTTTTCCCATTTACACATTACAATAAGGTTTTTATAGATCAGGCATTGCAAGGCGCGCCTATTTCTAGTTCAATACAATCATTGTTAATTCTCAACTTGTTTCTAATTCTACCTTTTTTCTTCTTAAAGAAGTTAAAGCGGAATTGTACCAAACCTGAGTTGTGGGGAAAAAGTTAGGCAAATAAAATTCATACCGATGAACCATCTATACAAATATATTAGAGGTGCAGTTCGTGAGACTGGACGATTGTGGTTGAACGAGCTTAAAAGAATTTTTGGCGATGCTGGTGTCCTATTGCTTTTCTTTGGGGCAACAATAATTTATCCGGTACTATATAGCATTAGTTATAGCCCCGAATTGCTTCGCGAAACGAAAGTTGCTGTGGTCGATTTAAACAATTCAAGCATTTCGCGAGATTTAATTCGTAAAATTGATGCAACAGAGCAGATCTCTGTTTTCATAAAACCCAACAATCTAGCGCAAGCAACCGAACTGTTTTATGAAGGTGAAATTAATGGCATTATTGTTATTCCCGAGAAATTTTCGAAGGATATAGCAACAGGCACGCAGGCCTTTGTTGCGTTGTATGCCGATGCAAGTTATATGTTGATATATAAGCAGGTTTTACAGGGGACAGTATCGGCCTCAATGGCGCTAGGTAATGAAATTAAGGTTAATCGTTACGTAATGCAAGGTGTTAGCCCAGAGTTGGCACAGAACTATGCTTCTCCGATCGATTTTGTTAGCGAAGCATTGGGTAATCCCGTTTCGGGATATGGTAGCTATGCAATGCCCCCTTTAATTCTACTTATCATACAGCAAAGTTTGCTTATGGGAATTGGTATGTTAGGAGGTTCCGAGAGAGAGAGAGGTGTGGATAGTTATGTTGGAGTTTTGGCAAAGTTAAAGGGAAGTGTAGGTCGACTTCTTTTTGGTAGAGCGTTAGCCTATTTAACCATTTATGTTCCAGTAACAATGTATTTACTTCTGTTTGTGGTTCGAGGATTTAATTTTCCACATTTGGGAAGTTTTTTAAGCATTTCAGGATTTTTATTGCCATTCCTCCTTGCCTCGATATTTTTAGGAATGCTACTCTCAACAATATTTAAGAGTAGAGAGCAATCATTAATAACTTTGCTATTTACATCGGTTCCGCTTCTTTTTCTATCAGGATTCTCGTGGCCAGCAGAGTCGCTTCCTTGGGGAATGAATACAATTGCACAGGTATTTCCTGCAATTCCAGCAATAAAAGGTTTCTTAAAGTTGAACACTTTGGGAGCTCCATTTATGTCGGCATCAATGGAGTGGTTGTTACTATGGATTTTAGCTGTTGTTTTCTTTTTTGCAAATTGGATTATCCTCCACAGAACTTTCATAAAACACAAGGGTATAATTGAAGAGATAAAGACTGGTGTGGCTAGTTGAGTACAAATTCCCTAGTGTAAATTTATGCTAGGGTATTTTGTTATAATGTTATGCAATCTTCTTGAAGAATGTGGAACCAAAACGGTATCCTTCTTTGGTTTTTATAAGTATAAATCGCCAACCATCAGGAGTTGTTGCTTCAATAAAGGAAGATTTTTGCTCAAGATCTATCTCTTCGGCATTTTTATGAAGTCTTTTCATGAGCATGATTAGCAGGTCTCTTTCGGAGTCAGAATTAAATACTGAAACATCTTTGAGTTTATTACTCTTCTCTAAGAATGTAATTCTTCCCAAATTATAATTATCGTAAAGACATAATTCACTGGCAAACCGTAAATCTTCCTTATTCTCTAGGCACTCTAATGCTTTGCTGGCGAGTAACGAAAGAGTGTCGATTTGTTGTCTTGAGAGTTTTTTTAGACCTAATGTTTCTACTGTTTTGGTGGAGAGCTGGTTATAGGATTGTTTGTGGCTAATTCCGAAATTGTAAATTTTCTTATCGAAAAGAGAGATTGAGATATTGTTCGATCTTCTTAGGAAAATTGTATCACCATTAACTTTTTCGAGGTTAATTTTGAAAATAGCAGGATAATCAATATCGCTGGGATTTGCCTTAAAGTATAAAGTACCGTTATAAATAAACTGTGGTATTACACTTAAATCTTTATCGTATTCAATAGTTTTGTAGGTTTGTATAATACTATCGCTTTCAATGTCAATTTTGGCTAGATGGGATATTGGTTTTTCTAAAGAGTCGTTGTATGCAGTAATATTTACCCACAGATCTTCGAACTTCTCATCTTTGTATACAGTACAGTTATAGAATCCTTTGGAATAACTTCTAAAATTCTTTTTCAGTTCAGGTTTCAGGTCAATAATTCTGCTAATGGTAAGGTTTTCATTGTAAATAGTTATGGTTTGCTCCTTAACCTTAAGCAGTAGAATATTGTCTTTATAACGAAATACATAGCAACTACCAGGGTACTTTTCGTCTTTTTTAATGTCTTCATATTCTATTACAGAAGGAGTTCCATTTTTGTCTTGCTTAATTAGGATGTTTTTAATTTTGGCTTCGTTGATAGTTTTTCCTTTGTTGTTGGAACTTATGTTTGGGTATGTCCATAAGGTAAATAGGTTAGCGTTGTTTAGTTTAAGGTATGATTGAACGGGCCACGCACTATTGTATTTTCCGTACTTTTTGAAAGATTTGGGAATTACTTTCTCTGGTTCAATGGGAACTAGTTCGTAGTCTATTTTTCCATTCTTAACTGTTGCGCAAAAGAAAAATTTGGAGGATATTGATTTACTTACTTTCCCAAAAAACACTTTCCCAGAGTCAGGAATTGCATTTATCTGGTTTTCGTAGAATAAAAAAAAGGGTGTTTTGAATTTCCATGCATAAATATTTATCCCTTTTTCATTTTTTCCTGGAGAGAATTTAACATCAAAGACTTTGATTTTTCCATCTTTTTTGAAATTCCACTCATCCTGTATTAGGTGGTTTTTATTATCGATAAGGTAGAGTTTTGCTCCGGTATGTGTATAAACGAGGGAGTAATCGTCAAATACGGCAATTTTATCAATTGAAAATCCTGTACTAGAGTAATGGAGTTGAACTTGAGGGTTGATTTCTACAAAATCCCGAATGGTTGGATCTATGTAGGTTTCTGTTATATCCTGTGAGAAGCTAGTTTTAATTACAATTGCATAAACAAGTAGAAGGAAAGCAATTTTTTTATCCATATTAATTTTTTTAATGTAACTATATTATAGGCTTAAAGATAAATAAAAACCCTCGCCAATGTGACGAGGGTTGCTAATTTGTTCGATTATCTTACTGAAGAGGTTTTACCACTTCGATAAGTTCTGGTAAGTCCATTTCTATTTCCTTTAAATGCTCAATTGTTGGCACGCCATTATTGTTCCAGCCTCGACGTTTGTACACTGCATCTAAAAGTTTCTCATATCTATCTTCGCGATACTTACGGGTTGCAGCCATTTTCTCCTCTAGAGTCATTTGTGTTGGGTCAACACCCACAAGGTCTTTTAGCTGCTTGTCATAGCGTTCCTCACGGCTTAGATATTCTTCCTTTGTAACTGGACCGCAGGCACGATATGGTTGAGCATCATGCTTACGTAATCCATATCCCCTACGAATGTTAAAGATACGTTGGAAGTTGTAAACGCGTTCGCTTTGGCGAATAAGACCATCAATATCAATTTTATTACCAGTTACGCCAGCGTACACGGTTAGATAATTGTCAACGTGTTCTGGAATTTTATGGGGCTCCTTGGTTTGTGCGTTTCCTTTGGGAACAACGTCGTTCCAAGGTAGTTTACAGAAACCTTGTAGGCCAAACCATGTGCGGAACATCGGGAAATAGTGCAGTGCTTCGGCTTTATCCTCGAAGGTTGGTAGTTGATTATTTACCATATCCATGAATATTAGCCAAGCTTCGTCGTGTTGAGGGCCTTTATTGGTCATTGCATATCCGCCTTGTTGAGCAAGCGACTCTTTTGAAACGTACTGCGAATACTCTAATCCCTTGTTTTCCATTCCAATATCTTGTAAGAATGCAGGATTGGCACCGTACTGCTTCGCGAATTTCTCCTTCATTTTGCGAACACCTTGGCCAACAACCATTCCGAATCCCTCGCCACGAGCAAGTTGATGCATTACTTCCATCATATTTTCGAATTGTCCGAAGCTAAGGTCAAGACCTCCTGTTCGTTCTTTATTCAGAATGCCATTCTCGTAGCATTCCATTACAAAGGCCATGCATGTTCCCCATGTAATGGTGCAAATTCCGTAAGTGTCGCAGTAGAAGTTTGCCTCAATTATGCCATCATAGTCAAATATGCCGAGATTTGAGCCTAGTCCTGCTGCTGTTTCGTATTCGGGGCCATCAACAATAACTTTAGTTCCTTTATATGGGCCGGTTTTTGGAATAAAATCATCAACACCTTTAGAGCAGCTCATTGCGCAGCCAATCCAGCATCCATCAGGTACACCTAAGGTAAAGTATTTATCGCGGAGCAGGTCGCTATGAATTTTAACTCCATCGGCAGTATTTCCAAACTTGAAGTTATGTGTTGGCAAAAGATCGTAATCATTCATTACGTTTACAATGTTTGCAGTACCTTTCTTACGCATTTGGTTCTGAACATCATCAAGTTCACGCATTTCGGTTTGATACTTACGTCCTCTTTCCGAAATCGACTCTAGGTCTGCAACGTTGTTAAGATTTCCTTTAACACCTTCAACGCGAGCAACAATAGCTTTAATCTTTTTGTCGCGCATTACAGTTCCAATACCGCCACGACCAGCTTGTTTTAGTCTTACTTTTTTACGTTTTGGATCGTAGAACGTGAAGTTAATCATCCCGATTAACGAGTGTTCTGCTGCAGCACCTGTTGAAACAATACCAATATTTTTGTAGTCCTTTTCCTCGGTAGCAAATACCTCGGTTAGCTCTTCGCCCAAAAGATGTGAGTCTTGTGAAAAACCCGGATCTTCGTAAATCTCCACGGAGTGATTAATTCCGTCAATATAAATAATAATATCTTTTTCGGCTTTGCCTTGTAACTCTAAGGCATCGTAGCCTGAGAATTTAAGGAAAGGACCAAAAAATCCGCCGACATTCGAATCCATAATCGAATTGGTTTGTGGCGAAATGCTTACTAAAAGTGATTTTCCTGTGCCAGAATACTGAGTAATACCTCCAACTGGGCCTGAACTGATGTTGATTTCGTTTTCAGGATCGTTCCATTTGGTAGTAGGAGTTGTTGCATCCCATAGCAAACGCAACCCATATCCTTTTCCTCCAATGAATTTTTCCTTCATTTGTGGAGGAATTATTTTCTCTTTCACTTCGTTGCTACCGACATTGATGTATAGAGTTTTGTCGGTATAACCTCGGTAAAGAGGTTTCCATTCATAGTTCCATTTTTTAAGCAGTTTCATCTGCATGGCCATTTCCTGAATGTTCATATTTTTAATGTTATGGTTGTTTATTCAACTTTATTTTGGCACTAAGTTATTTGTAAAGTTAAGAATAAAACATGACTATTATCAATATGAAAACGTTTGCATAACGAGGTTTTATGCATGTTTCAGAAGTTTGATGCTGCGGTTCTACTCTCCTAAATCAAAAGAAAGAATCGTTGTTTGATTATACTCTTGGTTTGGTTTTAAAAGAGTACTTGGAAATTCTGAAGTGTTTGGTGTATTTGGGAAATGTTGAGGTTCTATACAGATAGCCCAGTTTCCGTTAGATGGAATATCTATGCCGTTGGCTACAGTTGGCTTCTTCAATGGCGTGTATAGTTGAATTCCAGGCTGTGTGGTATATACGCTAAGTTTGATGTCGATTTTGGGATTTTTAAGGATGACTGAAGGATCGTTTAGTGACGGATTACTTAGCACAAAGCAATGGTCGTACAAACCATCCACTAGGTCGATATCGGCACCAATTGCTTTAGGTTGTCTAAAATCAAACGGAGTTCCAGTCAAGTCGCGTTTTTCGCCCGTAGGAATAAGTTGTTCGTTGACTGGGAGATATTGGTCTGCCTTTATTGTAAGCATGTGATCCAAAACATCACTCTCAAATCCACTAAGGTTAAAGTAGCTGTGCGATGTTAGGTTGACATGAGTTGATTTGTCGGTTATTGCAGAGTAGTTGATACTTATTTGGTTATCGTCGGTAATTTGATAGGTTACCCAAACATCTATATTTCCGGGGAAACCTTCTTCTAAATCTGAACTTCTGAGATAAAATTTAACGGTACAAACTCCATTAACCTGCTCGAATAGTTGAGTTTCCCAAACTTTGCTGTTAAAGCCGCTAAAACCGCCATGAAGTTGATTGTTCCCTTCGTTTTTGGTTAAGTTAAAATGTTGGTTGTCGATATTGAACTCTGCTCCGGCAATTCGGTTGGCATATCGGCCAACAATGGCACCTGGGTAAAAGTTACAATCGACATAGGGTTGAAGATGCTCAAATCCGTAGGCAAGCTTTAAACAGTTATTTTCGCCTCTATGAAGATTAATGGCTGTAATAATTGCCCCGTAGTTTGTGATCGAAATTTCCAATCCATCCTCAGTAATAAATGTGTAAAGCGATACTTTTTCGTTGTCAATTTTTCCGAAAGGGCTAATAATACAATTCATAACACTAGAGGTTTAATACTGTTGTTTGTTGTTCAAAGACATAATTAAATGTCAATAGAATATTCGAACGGCAATAAGTCACCCAGCCGTTGTTTACCCATATCTCCTCCGAATTGAATTAATTCGGGGCTGGTGTTAATGCCATATTTATCTACAAAAAAGACATTTGTTCTAAAAATCACCTTTGATTGCCTACGATTTTTGTATAGAATGTTAAATGTAGATACAAAAGGAACTTTAGCCTTATATATATTGGTAGAAACTGTCACATTTTTTTCGACGGATACTTTCTTTAAATCTATAGTGTCTGATACAGAGAAGAATTGGCTAGGTATTGCAGGAAAACTCCCATTAAATAGTAAGAAATCGTTTTTATTCCATGTGTTGTTTGAAAGATTTCTAAAGAAGTGTAGTGATGAGCCTAGATATGATTTGTTTCTACGTTTTTTATATTTTAGACTATTCTGGTGATTGTCTGCAAAATAAGTTGTTACAAGGAATAAACTGCTTCTAACATACTCGCTCCGAATGCTTGTTTTATTAAAGATGACGTTGAACTCTATAAGGTTAGCCGTTATTGTGTAACCTAGGTGGTTGTTTATAATAATGAGAGGTTTCTCTGATGAGGCAAAAAGTGTATTGTTTTTTTCATTGTAATAAAGGGATATGTCATCTTCATTTTGAATTAAGCATGATCGCCCTGCTTTGGTGGCTCCTAAAAAGTATTCTTTAAAAATTTTCATTTTTTGTTTTCGAGTAAACCTATCTTTCTTGACAACAACCTCCTTTATTTGATATGGCTTAGCTGTTAATTCTACTTTTAGGTATGGAGTATTGAAGAAACTTTGTGAAGTGTATGTCTCATATCCGAGACAACTTATAACCAATGAGGTATTTATTCTACTTTTTAAGGAAAGAGTGAATTCTCCATTGGCATTTGTAATGGTGCCTAAAGCTGTGCCATCAAAATAAACGGATGCACCAATAATAGGCTCTTTTTTATCGTTAAGAACAACGCCCGTAATGGTTTGTGAAAATAAATACGAATAGTTTAGAATTATTATGACAATTGTGAGAAACGATTTTCTGTAGGAAAACATTGGGCTAATTATAAGAAACTGTGATTATAAATCGTCTTCTTTAATAATGAAAATATCCTCGTTGGGCTTTTTCATGAGATACTGTTCTCTGGCAAACTTTTCTAGGTTTTCGTTATTGGTGCGCAATTCCTTTATTTTTCGTTTGTCGTCGTCAATTTTTTTCTGGTAGTATACTTTTTCATCTTGCATTTTGTTGATTTTGCTACGAGTGCTAAACATCGAAACCCAGTTGCTATTATCAAATATTAGCATCCATAGAACAAATATCAACCCGGTTAAGAAAAATTTATTTCTCAACTTCGTTAATAACCATCTCCATCCATTCTGAGGATCTACTGTCATATCAACCTCCTGTTATTAAATGAATAACCTGAACATTATCGCCATCTTTAACTATTACCGAAGAGTAGTTTTCCTTCATAACCAGTTCGTTGTTTACCCTTACAACCAGTAGTTTATAGCTGAACTTTTTAATTTTAAGTAACTCTTCAACAGTAATCTCTTTCTCTGTAGTGTCAATAAGATCAGGATTATTATTTAGGATTAGTTCCATGTGTTGCTTAATGTTTTGCTACAAATTTATACTAAAAATGATGTTAAATGTAAAAAGTGGGATATAAATGAACCTATCGACCAATTATAAATCTATGGATTTATTTTAATGCTAACTTCTTTATCTAGCAAAATGCTTAAAACGACATTGGCCTGCATTGCCGCGCAGATGTTTACTCTTGGAGCTATAGGTGGAAGATTTTCGGCTACTTCCGATTCTCCATCACCACATATGTACAAATTCCCGAATTGCTGTACTTTCATTGCATTTGAATTTCCCCAGCCCGCCATTCCATTACCGATTACCAGTGGTATATTGGGTTTGTCAAGTTGAAATTTTTCGATGATATTTTGCTTCATTTCGGCGTTATCGAAGGCTTCGACCATTACATCGACCTCCGAGAAATAGTTAAGCAGATTATTGGCATCGAGTTTAGCATCGTAAGTGGTAAGATCCAAGTCGGGATTTATGCTTAGCAGGTTGGCCTTTAGGGCATCAACCTTTTTGAATCCGAGTTGATGTTTAAAGTAGAATTGACGGTTAAGATTACTTTCGACAACAATATCGAAATCGACAATGATTAGTTTTCCAATTCCCGATCGGGTTAGCGCCATTGCCACATTGCTGCCCAATCCGCCAGCGCCAGCAATACCAACGGTATAGTTTTTAAGTGCCGATTTTATTTGGTCGAATGTGGGCATTTGATTCGAAATTAGATTTTAGTTTTATTCCGAGTATTTTTTGAAGTAAACATCGAGTAAGTGTTGCGCTGCAACGAATGAACTTACTTTGTTTTGGGTTACTTCGCTTTCGGTTTCTTTAAGGTGCGAATGAATATCCTTATTGTGGTAAAAATGGTTTTTGAGGGCTTCGTTTATCGATTCGTACATCCAATATTTTGCTTGTTGACTTCTACGATTTGCAAAGTATCCATTGGTTCTGGTGAAATCGACGTACGATTTTATGGAGTCCCATATTTCAATTAGTCCGTTCTTTTCTACAGATGAGCAAGTAACAGCATCGATTGTCCAACCCGATTCGGCTGGTGGAAACAAATGCAGAGCATTGCGGTACTCGGCTTGGGCAAGTTTAGCCTTTTCCTTATTCGATCCGTCGGCTTTTGTAATTGCAATTAAATCGGCCATTTCCATAATACCACGTTTTATTCCCTGTAGTTCATCGCCAGCACCGGCAAGCATTAGAAGTAAGAAGAAGTCGACCATGGAGTGAACTGCCGTTTCGCTTTGTCCAACACCAACCGTTTCAATAAAGATTGTGTCGAATCCAGCGGCTTCGCATAGTATTATTGTTTCGCGAGTTTTTCGGGCAACACCACCTAGCGAACCAGCCGATGGTGAAGGGCGGATAAATGCATTCGGATCGGCACTTAAATCCTCCATTCTGGTTTTATCACCCAGAATACTGCCTTTGCTTCGCTCACTGCTAGGGTCAATTGCCAGCACGGCAAGTTTATGACCTTGCGAAGTAATTGTTGTGCCTAGTGATTCAATAAATGTACTTTTACCAACTCCCGGAACGCCTGTAATACCAATGCGAATTGATTTGCCAGAGTATGGAAGGCATTTTTCGATTAGTTTTTGTCCTAACTCGTGGTGTTGAGGTAATGAACTTTCGATTAGAGTGATTGCCTGGCTAAGAATCGTAATATTCTTGTTTAGGATTCCTTCCATGTATTCGTCAACCGACAAAAGTTTGCGTTTACGCTCCTTGAATCGTCTAATTGCATCCTCATTAACTGATGGTGGCTGCTCTATTCCTGGGTTTACAATAAGTGCGCTTTTATTTTCTTTCTCCTTCATCAATTCATCGTTATAAACTACTGCGAAAGTATTTATTGTAAATATTATTACCTAAAAAAATGCTATTTTGTTCAACACAAATAGGTACGACAGTTTATTCAATCTCCTTTTGATATTTTGAGTTGACAAATAGTATATCGCCAAGTTTTTCGTATCCTTCAAAGTATTTCTCCTTTTGGTGATTTATGCTCTCCTCTCTGAATCCAAGAATAACTAATCCTGCAAACTCAGAATGCTCATTGATTAAATTTATAGGTAGGGTATCTTCCTTGTTAACGATTATCTCAATGTTATCGGCAAGTATAGGGAGTCTGCCGCTAATCATTAGTTCGTTCAGTTTTTGTCTTTGCTCTGCCACCTCCTCCGGTTTGCATATATTGAAAACTTTAATGTAGCCTTTGGCCCAATCGGGATGACCAGAAATAATAAAGCTAAGG
The DNA here is from genome assembly GCA_050180705.1 of Bacteroidales bacterium. Classification (GTDB taxonomy): domain Bacteria; phylum Bacteroidota; class Bacteroidia; order Bacteroidales; family Tenuifilaceae; genus SB25. The sequence continues at coordinate 97,443 of JBFXDX010000010.1, forward strand.
AGGATCATTAGGTTTGCATTTTCGGAGTCGGTTGATTTTATCCAAACATGAATGCCATTTTTGTAAATTATGGGTCTTCGCGATGATGCAAGTATGCATACATCAAAATTTCCAGCCGATATCAGGTTGAAATTCTCAATAATTTCGGTTAGTTCATCGGGTTTCTCCTTGTCGAATTCCAGAATAACCATGTTATTCTCCATTCCAGCGATTCCTGGAATCTGTATTGCATGTGCAACGGCCGAGGTGTACGATGGTGAAATTATTGTATCGATATACACGAAGTTTCGCTCATTCTCGAAATTGTTGAGTAATCGTTTTAGTTCGATGGATGCTTGTTGGCAGGTGCTTGTTGAGTAGTAGCCTACAATTCGGTGTAGGTAGGTTCCAAATCCATACTTGTATGCAACCCAGTTTAGTAGTTGAAAGGCATTATTCCGTTCGAATGTTGATTTCGAAATGCAAATAACACCGGGTCGCCATTCTAGGAATGATTTTTCTTTTCCTTTTCGCTGTAGAAAAATTTGAAGATTTCGGTTTAGCTGAAATAGTGAGTTTGCGAATGTAGAAACTAATCCTCTGCGATTTTTGTGGTAATTGTTGATGTATATATTTAGCAGAACCATAATAACGATGGACAATGCGGCGTAAACGGTATTTATTTTAAACATTACCCAAACAGCAACTACAAAACCAATTAGCGATAACCACCATTTCGATTTGAACGATGGTCGGTACGATGGCGATGCACCAAAGTGATTTAGAAACGATATTAAGGAGAGCGAACCGTATGTCACCATAAAAAACATCGATATTATGGTTGCTACAGCATTAACATTTCCAAGCGCTACAAAAATGAGTGCTATTGAGCAGGTAATAATTGAGGCGTTGATGGGTTCATTATCATTATCTCTTCCTTTTGATATCCACTTGTTTATGGTTTCAACTGGGAAGGACTTATCAAGAGCAAGTGCCTGAAGCGTTCTTGGTGCAACCATTATTGAACCTAATGCCGACGAAAGTGTCGATGCTGCTAACCCTAGCGGAATTACAATCATGCCTCCAATTGCGATTTTGCTCATTATAAGTTGATTGCTCAGAAGATCTTCGGTGTTAGCCGAAATAGCAAGTTTATAGCAAACGAAGAAGTAAATAATCATACCGATAATTGTTGCAGTAGTAGTGCCCAGAGGGATTGATTTTGCTGGATTTTTTAAATCACCCGATAACCCAACACCTGCGGTCATTCCAGTGAAAGCCGGAAATACAATTGCAAAAACGATAAAGAACTTATCCATGTTCTGGAATGGAGTCCCGATTAACGAAAAGGATGCTTCGGATGTTTGTATTGAATTTCCGCTAAAGAAAAGTATGATTGAAATGAATAAAATTCCTACCACGAAGTAAAGTGCTTTTACGCCTAGATTTGCCCCTTTTCTAATTATCAGTACAGATAGAATTAGCATTGTTGGAATGCTGATAGCCTGTCGTGGAAGGTATATTCCATAGTTGTTATATAGATAGTCGAATAAAAACTGGAATGTTTCTGTAAAAGCAATTACGTAGAAAGCTACGCTTATTGCTTGAGAAAGGAACAGCGCAATGCCAATAGTTGCACCAATGTTAAGTCCAAACGATCGAGAAATAATGAAGTACTCGCCACCACCTTCGACACGTTTGTTGGTTGCAATTTCGGAGATGGCGAAGGCTGTTGGAATGGTTACAATATGTCCGAGTAGTATTATTAGAATAACACCCCAAAAGCCAAGAGTCCCAACCGCAAATCCAAAACGAAGAAATAGGATTGCTCCAAGTATTGTTGAGATAGCAGTGAAGAAAACGGGCGCTGTTCCAAAGCGTTTGCTTTGCTGCATTGTATAGTATTTTTAGTTAGCAACTAAAAATACGCATTTATTACGGTATAAAGTGGATCTTGATTAAGAAATTAAATATAAAGACATTTCACTGTGAAAAAAAAGACAACCTCTGGTTGTCTTTTCAATTTATATTATTGCTGGGGCTTTTTCAGAATATTTCCGCTTAGGCGAAGAACTGTGGTCGATTTTTTAGGATCGTTTGTGATAACAGTTATCGACTTGCTTTGTTGTCCAGAGTAACCATTTGTTCTAAATCGTGCTAAAATTGTTGTGGATTCTCCCGCTTTTAGTACTTTTTTTGCTGGTTCAACAGTGGTACAGCCACAACTTGCTTTTACTTTACGAATAATTAAATCGCTTTTACCAGTATTTCTTACAATGAATTCGAACTCAACAGGTTCGCCTTCTACTTTACTTTCGAAGTTGTAAACTGTGGTATTAAAATTAACCTGAGGCGCGCTTTCTAGTTGTTCGGGAGTCATATTTGAGTAATCATCCTCAATACTTCCAGTAATTGTAATGGGAGTGTTAGCAAAAGGTTGATCGTTAACATTTAGCACAAATCTATCAACAACAAATCCCCAGTCTTCTCTTTTTTTAGGATCGTAGGTTAATACTATTGTACCAAATTCATCGGGTTTTACTTCTTTAGGAGTAATATTAACCAACAAAAATTTCATTTGATCAACGTTTGTTGTAACCTTAACAGGTGCTGTACCTTTATTGATGAACTTTAAAGTATCAGTAACAACCTTATTTAGGAATAATCGACCAAGTGCAAAATGGTTTCGTTCGAATCGAAGATCACCGATAGAAATTCTATAAATTTCTTCTACCGTTTTAACATGAGGCTCAACCATACCGCTTATTTGCAAAACAATTACATTTGGTTCTGCATTTGAATAAACCGATATCGTTTTTGAGAAAGGTCCATTCACTTGTTTTGGATTGTATCCAACTTTAATTTTGCCACTTTTATTCGGAGCAATAGGTTCTTTTGGCCATTCAGGAGTGGTACACCCACACGACGAGGAGACTCTCTGAATAATCAGCGGAGTTGTGCCAGTATTATTGAATTCGAATTCGTGGTAAGCAACACCATCATCTTCCTTTATGGTTCCGTAGTTGTATTTAACTGTTGGGAAAGTAATTTTCGCATTGCTTTGTGCTTGGGCTATACATATAGCAAAAAACAGCAAGGTACTTAGAGTAAACTTTTTCATTGCTTTATGGTTTATATTTCTTGAATAAATAACGGTTTCAAATGTATAAAAGTTTATTATTAACGCCAATTATTTTCTAAATTACAACACTTTCATTGGGAAAACAATCTATTTTTGTTTAAAATAAATGAATGCCATGAATTATAGTGAATTAATACTACTCGTGTTTATTGGCCTGCTTGCTGGTTTTGTTGGTGGATCGCTGGGTTTGGGTGGCGGTGTAATTATTGTTCCTGCTTTAATTTTTTTGATGGGATTTAGTCAGCATTTTGCACAAGGAACAAGTTTGGTTGTTCTGCTCTTTCCCGTAGGAATTTTTGCTGTATATAACTACTATAGGGCTGGAATGATAGATTGGAAAGTAGCGTGGATTTTAATGATAGCAGTTGTTATTGGCAGTTACTTTGGATCTTTATTATCTATTCATATGCCGGATAAATTGTTGCGAAAAGTTTTTGGAGTTTTTATACTTTTGATTTCAATTAAAATGATATTTGGGAAATAAAATGGATACGTTGAAAGAAACCCTAAAACAACTTGCCGATAAACAATATCAGGAAATTGTAAATATTTATAGGCACATTCATAAACATCCAGAACTATCGTTCGAAGAAAATAATACTGCGGCATATATTAAGTCTGAACTTGAGGAACGCGGAATTAAGGTGATTACCCTTGGTCAGCATCATAGTTTTATCGCAATAATTGAAGGAACGTCAGAAGGAAAAACTATTGGTATAAGAGCCGAACTTGATGCTCTATCAATAAAAGAGGATACAGGTCTTGAGTATTCTTCTGCACATGAAGGTTTGATGCATGCCTGTGGTCATGATATTCATATGGCTTCGTTATTTGGGGTAGGTGTTATTTTACATAGTATTAGAGATAAAATTGCCGGAAGATTTCTTTTGATATTTGAATCGGGCGAGGAACTTCTACCAGGAGGTGCTCTTGCTATTATAAATTCGCCCGAATTCAAAGAGCTGGCTCCCGATATAATGTTAGGAATGCATGTTTTACCAGAGTTGGAGACAGGTAAAATTGGTTTCTGCTCGGGGCGCTATATGGCTTCGGGCGATGAAATTTACCTTACCGTTAAGGGAAAAGGAGGACATGCTGCTTTGCCCCATACGTTAATTGATCCTATTGTAATTGCATCAAATATCATTTTGAATCTTCAAGCGGTTGTCAGTAGACGTGCGCCAGCTCTGATTCCAACAGTTCTTTCGTTTGGCAGAGTGGAGGCTATGGGTGCTACCAATATCATTCCTGGAGAAGTTTCAATTGCTGGAACATTCCGAACAATGGATGAAGATTGGCGAGCAAAAGCGCATGGTGTGATTGAATCATACGCAAAGGGACTTGCCCAATCGGCCGGTGGCGATTGTCTTGTAGATATTCGCAAAGGTTATCCATCGGTTTATAATAATCCAGAGTTAACCCAAAAAGTAAAACAACTTGCAGTTGATTTAATTGGAGAAAATAATGTGGTTGATTTGGAACCAAGAATGACCACTGATGATTTTGCTTTTTTTAGTCAAAAATTGCCTTCTGTATTTTTTAGGTTGGGTGTTGGTTTCGAGAATGAAACACCACGCCAACTTCATTCCACTAAATTTATTGCAAACGAAAAATCGTTGGCAATATCCTCCGTCTTAATCTCGTGGCTGGCAATAGAGATTTCGAGTAAGTAGTTATAAATCAACCCACCTTGTTCTTGTCCTAATATTATTTATTAGGGTATTAACGTATGTTTTGAATTAACTCGTCAATATTATTTTGCTTTACAACAAATTCTAGCGTAAAGTGAATTTCTATTCTAAAATTTCTTGTAACTTGTTATATGATAGGTTAAAACAGATGGTTGTAAAGACCCTATAAATGCTCGTCTTACACGTGATTTTGCACCGTTAAATTTTTACCAAACGGAACATTTGTAATATGTTTTCGCCAAGATTAAGAAGTTTTTACAGGTTGTATTAGTTGATATAAAATTTAGTGCAAATGAAAAAAGGTTTACTCCAATTGCTTGTATTAGCATTCCTGCTTGGTACAAATGTATTTGCCCAGGAAGGTACTAAGCAATTTATGCCAAGTTCTAGTGATAGACTTTGGCTTGAATTCAATGTTTTTGACAATGTTGATTTTGGAACATATGGTTGTCCTGAAGATGAGCGTATTAACATCCGTTTAAATAGCGGAGAAAAGTTATATTTTGGGATGAGAATGAATACAACACAGTATTCCTCTGATGTTTATACCGATTATCGCTATGTTTCATTCAGAATAAAGGATCAATCAGGAAATGTTGTGTTTGCGGAACGAAGAATGGTTACAACAGGAGAGACTGGGTATATAAGCAATTACACACAAGCAATCACAGGTCCCAATGGCGTTAAACTAAATGGTGTAACAATTACTGGCGGATATACCCCTCTTACATACACGGCAGCATCATCTGGCGATTTTTACATTGAGTTTCAGTATTGGAGATATACCTACGGTACTAGTGGTAATTCAGCAAGGACGCGACGATTTGCCTTGCAGTATTTCGACATGACTGTTACAGATGCTTCTGGCAACATTATAACCAATCCCGGTTCTCCGAATGTTTCAGCGGGTAGGTTATGGTCTAATGCGTGGCAGATGACAACAACCAGTTACACCCAATACCCTGTTAATTCATACTTCTATGTGTTTACATCCGATGAGTTTATCAATAAAATCAACTTTCAGTTTTATCCGTTTTCATTTGTTTTTCAATCTAACTCCTATGGATTAATTACGCCTGCAACAGAAAGTAATTATATTAAAAGAGCGCAAAGCAAAGACAACGATCAAACAGCAAACGCCTCTGAATACAGAATATTTGTAAACGATCCCGATAGGAGCATTTGGCCAAACACAAGACTTGTTCCACCTAAGGTTCAGGTTTGGGCCGACGATACATTGTTCTATGATTTTAGTTATAACAGAACACCTCAGGAGTTAACACTTACCGATAAAACAATATTTCTTGAAAAGAATCGCGTAGGATGCGAATACAGCTCAATTGCAATTTTTAAAATCAACTCTAGTATAAATGGATTTACCGCAATTTTGCTCGATTTAGATGGCGATGGAAGTTACTCCACAACTGGAAGCGATAGGGTTATATACTGGGATATGCTCAAGGGCAATAACTATATTCTTTGGAATTTTAAAACCGACGCAGGAGCAGAGGCTCCGGTTGGAACATACAAGGCATCGGCAACTTTCCTCGGAAGAGGTCCTACAAATTTTCCTGTTTATGACGTAGAACAGCTCGATGGTGTTCAAACATCGGCAATACGTCCATTCAAAAAACTCAACACATCGATATACTGGGACGATACCTACATTAGCCGATGGGGTGATGAAACCGGCGATGGCTTAATGGATGAGACTCAGCGCAAGCAGTTGGTTATAAATAAGCGCGTCCCGCGTATTTGGTCATGGAATGCTGCTCTTGAGAATATTAATTTCAATGGAAATAAGAATACCATGAATACATGGTTTAATGCTATCGATTTGGGGTATTCGGAGATAATCATAAAGGTAAGTCAGAGCGATACAAAATGTGTAAATGGTTTGGCGCCTTATGTTGGAGATATTTACAAGGATGGCTTACCTAATAATACGGTAACATTTGCACAGTTGGATTTTACAAAGAAATTTTTTGATCCAATTGAAGATCCTTTAACTCAGATTCGAGTATTGTCTTTACCCGCAAATGGAGTTTTGAAGTTATCGGGTACAGCAGTTACAATAAATCAAATAATCACTGCTGCAAATTTGTCAAATTTGGCATTTACACCGAATACTGGTTATGTTGGACGTGCATCTTTTGATTACGATGCAAAGAATAGCCAATACTGGTCTATGAATCAGGAAAAAGTTTATATCACTATAAACACGCCGCCAACCATATCATCTATTTCCGATCAGAATTTATGTACCAACACTCCTTCGCCAGCAATTCCATTTACTGTAAATGATGCAGAAACACTGGATGTAGATCTTGTTGTAACAGCTTTTTCGGCCGATCCAACTTTTGTTCCGAATAGTTCAATTGTTATTGGAGGAAGCGGTGCTAATAGAACTGTTACAGTTACTCCTGTTGCCAATAAATCGGGAAGTGCAATAGTTTACGTTATGGTTGACGACGGATACTCTGAGGATATTCAAGAGTTTGCCGTTTACGTTGGCCCCGATTTAGAGTTCAGCGGAGATACTTCGGTTTGTGTCGATCAGGATTTATACTTAGTTGCACAGGAAACAGGCGCAACATCTTACACCTGGAAAGAAGGAACAACAACAAAGGGAACTTCGAAAATTCTTTCATTAACTGCTGGCAGTTTTAGTGCAGGCAATTGGTCGTTAACCGTGGTTAAGGATGGTTGTACATCGACAAGATACTTTGAGGTGGTAATTTCACCATTAACAACATTTACGGGCGATCCTAATGTTTGTGTGGGCGAAGAGATAGCATTAAGTGCGGTTGAAAATAATGCTTCTTACATATGGCGAAAAGGAACAACGGTGGTTTCAACCATCAAGCAGTTCTACAAAGGAAGTGCTGCGCTGACTGACGATGGTTCGGATTATACCCTTGAGGTAACCAAGAGCGGTTGTAACGCAACTTCCGATCCTTTTAGCATATCTGTTATAAATCAACCTAATATTGGGTTAACCATTACGGGAAGTACAGTCGATCCTGGTAAGAATGGAACAATTACAATAGCATCGGCTCAGAGTGGAATAAAATATAATGTTTATAAGGATGATGTTTTTGTGACATCGGGAAATGGCACTGGTTCAAATTTGGTAATAACCATTAGCAGTGCAAATCTCATTATTGGATCCAATGTTTTTGTTGTTAAAGCCGATAATAATAATTGCGAAATTCCGATGAGTACATCTGCAACTATTACAGTTCGTCAACCCGGAATAACAGTATCCTCTATATCTGGCAATACGTCGGAGCCAAGCGGAGCAGCAACTTTCACAATAGTTCTCAATACAGAACCCTCTGCCGATGTATCTATTAGTTTTAATAGTTCCGACATAACCGAGGGAACGGTTTCACCAGCAACCGTTACATTCACACCATTGAACTGGAGTGCTGCTAGAACAATTACTGTTACTGGAGTTGATGATTACGTGGTGGACGGAAATATAACCTATACGGTTGAAATTAGTGCTGCATCCAGTTCGGATTTGAACTATAACGGCATAAATCCCAACGATATTACACTCTCAAATATTGATAACGATGCAGTAGGGATAACCGTTACTCCAACATCGGGATTAACAACTACCGAGTTAGGTGGAACGGCAACATTTGCAATTAGGTTGACAAGTCAGCCAGTTGCAGATGTCAGTATTTCTGTGAGTTCGAGTAATACATTAGAGGGAACCGTTTCTCCAGTAACGATTATTTTAAATGCGGCCAATTGGAATTCTCCTCAGCCTGTAACTATTACGGGTGTAGATGATAAGGTGGACGATGGAGATGTATTATACACCATCATCACATCAAACACTAGTAGTTCAGATCCATTGTATAACGGTTTGTCTGTTGCCGATGTTTCTGTTACCAATATCAACGATGATATCGCTGGTGTAGTTGTTACTCCAACCTCGGGATTAACAACTACAGAAGGCGGAGGAACTGCGAATTTTACAATAAAGCTTAACAGTAAACCTACACAAAATGTCTTAATCAGTTTAAGTTCGAGCAATACGAACGAAGGAAATGTTTCTCCGGCAAGTATTACGTTTACCCCATCGGATTGGGATAATGCACAAACTGTAACAGTAACCGGGGTTAACGATGATGTTGATGACGGAAATATCAGCTATACAATAATTACCTCTAACGTATCGAGTACCGATACCAAGTACAGTAATATGGATGTTGCCGATGTTTCGGTTGTAAATACCGATGATGATACTGCTGGTATAACAGTATCGCCAACTTCAGGCTTGATTACGACGGAGGCAGGAGGAACCGCAACATTTACTATACGGTTGAATAGTAAACCAACGGCCAACGTTACAATTGGATTAAGTTCGAGCGATACGGGCGAAGGAGTTATTTCTCCAGCAACTTTGCTATTTACATCTGCTGACTGGGGAACTCCTAAAACAGTTACAGTGAGTGGTGTGGATGATTTTGTGGATGATAATGACCAAAACTATACCATTGTCACCACAAATGCATCGAGTACCGATACTAAGTACAGCAATATGGATGTTGCTGATGTTTCGGTAACCAATCAGGATAATGATGCCGCAGGAATTATAGTGAGTCCTACATCTGGATTAACAACCAACGAATCAGGAGGAACTGCAACCTTTACAATAGTTTTAGCAAGTCAGCCTACAAGCAATGTAACTATTGGATTATCTTCGAGTAATACCTTAGAGGGAACCGTTTCACCTACATCGGTGACATTTTCGACTGCTAACTGGGGTGCGGCACAAACCGTAACAGTTACAGGAGTTAACGATGCAGTAGCAGATGGACCACAGGTTTACACAATAATTACGGCAGCGGCTACAAGTTCCGATCCTCTGTACAATGGAATTAATCCATCGGATGTGTCGGTAACAAATCAGGATAACGATGTGGCTGGCATAACAGTAACACCAACATCGTTAACAACCAATGAAAGCGGCAGTTCTGTTTCGTTTACCATAGTTCTTAATACTCAGCCAACAGCAAGTGTCGCAATCGGCATAACATCTGGAAATACGGCAGAGGGAACTGTTGCTCCTTCAACTCTATCGTTTACTTCTTTAAATTGGAATACGGCACAAACCGTAACAGTTACCCCTGTTAACGATGATATTGACGACGGAGATATTTCCTATTCCATTGTTACTGGTAATGCAGTAAGTTCAGATTCAAAGTATTCGAATCGGGATGTCGCCGATGTTTCTGTTACTAATATTGATGATGATGTGGCTGGTGTAATTGTAATGCCTACTGTTGGTTTGGTGACTACAGAGGCTGGTGGAACAGCTATATTTACAGTTAAACTTAATAGTAAACCAACTGCAAATGTCACTATTAGTTTAAGTTCGAGCAATACTGCCGAAGGAATAGTTTCACCAACAAGCCTAACATTTACCCCTTCAAATTGGAGTACAGCACAACCTGTAACAGTAACGGGTGTAAATGATGATGTGGATGATGATAATGTAAATTATACAATAGTTACTTCCAGTGCGTTAAGTTCCGATACGAAGTACAATGGTTTATCAGTTGCAGATGTCGCCGTTACAAATAATGATAACGATGTGGCCGGAGTCACAGTAACACCTACTTCAGGGCTAGTTACAACCGAGGCTGGTGGAACTGCTACATTTACGGTTAAACTAAATTCTAAACCATTATCGACAGTTACGATCAATCTCAACTCAAATAATACCAATGAAGGAACTGTTTTGCCAACAAGTATTACATTAACAACCGACAATTGGAACTCGACACAAACTGTTACAATTTCTGGCGTTGACGACAATGTAGATGATGATAATGTAAACTATATAATAGTTACCTCCAACGCTATAAGTTCCGATGCTAAGTATAATGGGATCGATGTTGCTGATGTTAGTGTAAGCAATACTGATAATGACACGGCTGGAATAACCGTAACTCCAATTATCGGATTAACCACAACTGAGGCTGGAGGTACTGCAACCTTTACGGTTGTTTTGAATTCACAGCCAACGGCAAATGTTTCAATTGCGTTAAGTTCAAGTAATACAGCCGAGGGCACGGTTTCACCTGCGAGCATTACGTTCAATTCGTCGAACTGGAATACAGCCCAGACCATTACTATTACGGGGGTAGATGATAATGTGGATGACGATAATATTTCGTATACAATAATCACCGCGGCGGCGGTAAGTTCTGACGTAAAGTACAATGGTATAAATCCTAATGATGTTTCTGTAACCAATATCGATAACGATGACGCCGGAATTACTTTTAATCCTATTGCTGGGTTAATAACAACCGAGGCCGGGGGAACAGCAACATTTACATGCCAATTGACAACTCGTCCAACGGCAAATGTTTCAATTGCGTTGAGTTCTTCGAATACTGCAGAGGGAACAATTTCGGTATCTACATTAACATTTATTCCAGCGAGTTGGAATACTCCACAAACAATTACAATAACCGGAGTTGACGATAATGTTGTTGATGGAAATATTGGATATACAATAGTAACTGCGGCCGCAGTAAGTTCAGATACAAAGTACAATGGCATAAACACTTCCGATGTGTCGGTTACAAATAATGATAACGATGTTGTTGGTGTTGTGGTTAATCCATTTAATGGATTATTTACTACGGAAGCAGGAGGTCAGGCCTCTTTCACCATGAGGCTAAGTAGTCAGCCAATAGCCGATGTTTCAATCACACTAAACTCAAGCAATCCGTTAGAAGGAACAATAAGTCCAACAACGGTAACATTTACAGCATCAAACTGGAACACAAACCAACCAATTACAGTAACGGGTGTAGATGATTATGTAGATGATGATGACGTTGCTTATTCCATAATAACGCAGCAGGCTGTTAGTTCCGATCCTCTTTACGATCATTACAATGCGGTTGATGTTTCTGTTATTAATAGGGATAACGACGAGGCTGGTTATATTCTATCGGCAACAAATTTAACCTATACCGAGTCCGATGCTCCGCTTTCGTTCACTATTAGCCTTAAGTCAAAACCAATAAGTGATGTTCAGTTTAATCTGACATCTGGGAATACAGAAAAAGGAACAGTAAGCCCGTTATCATTGACGTTCACATCACTTAATTGGAATACGCCTCAAACTGTAACAGTAACGCCTGCCGATAACTATATTGTTGATGGGGCTACCACATTTTCAATTATTACATCAGCAGCAACAAGTACCGATAATAAGTACAATGGATTAAATCCATCCGATATCACAATAACCTGTAACGATGATGATATTGCAGGTATCACAGTTTCTTCAGTTAGTGGCAATACAAGCGAGACAGGAACAACTGCAACGTTTACGGTAGTTTTAACTAGTGAGCCTACCGATGATGTTACAATCGATATATCATCGAGTAATACTGCCGAGGGCACTGTTTCTCCCTTAAGCGTAGTATTTACTTCGTTGGATTGGAATGTAGCGCAAACTATCACGGTAACTGGTGTTGACGATGCATTAGCCGATGGTAACCAAACATATACCATTGTTTTGGATGAGGCTAGCAGCTTGGATTATAGTTATAATGGGCTTGATCCTGACGATGTTTTGGTGATTAATACCGATGATGATTCTCCTGGAGTTAGTACATTTCCGTCAACAGGGTTAACAACCACCGAGGCTGGCGGTGTTGCAACATTCACAATTTGGCTTAACACCCAACCTATTGCCGATGTGCCAATAAACTTTACATCGAGCAATACGTCGGAGGGCACTGTTAGTCCTATAAGTGTTTTATTTAACGACACCAATTGGAATGTTCCTCAAACAATTACACTAACTGGCATTGATGATTTACTGGAGGATGGCAATCAAGCGTACTTTATTCAGATGGAGGTTGATGCATCGTGTGTCGAGCCTAATTATAGTGGAATTTCGATTTCGGATGTAACTGCGGTTAATCTTGATGATGTTGGCCCTCGGCCTGTAAATGATAATGCCATAACCGATGAGGATACTCCTGCTACAATTGATGTATTGTTGAATGATCTAGGTTTAGACAAAGGTGGCTTGATTGTTACAATTAAAAATCAGCCAACACACGGTGTTGCCGTTGTTGAAACAAACAATGCAGTTACTTATACTCCCAATGGATTGTATAATGGAATTGAAACCTTTAGTTATAGAGTAACTGATGCCAATGGTGGTTACGGAGAGGCAATAATTACTGTCGATGTAACCTTTATGAATGACGTTCCAGTTGCCGTCGACGATAACCGAGGAACAAGCATCAATACCCCCGTTGTGGTTGATGTTCTTTTCAACGACTATGGTTTGGAGGATGGTGGAATTGTTGTCTCCGTTTCAGAGAATGCCGATCCATTGAAAGGTTTCGCGGTTAGTAATCCCGATAATACAGTCACATTTACACCTGCCAGTGGTTATTTGGGAATAGCCACTTTTAAGTATAAAATTACCGATGCTAATGCCGATGAGTCAGAGGCTACAGTTACCGTAAATGTTAGAGCGGTTAACCATATTCCTGATGCAGTGAACGATAACGTCACTACAATTCTGAATACAGCCAAAACAATCAACGTTCTTGCTAACGATTCAGGATTGGACGATGGATTCGGTAGTTTATCAATCCATTCAAATCCAAGTCATGGCGCTGTTGTTGTTAATGCTAATCGAACCGTTACGTACACCCCAAACACAGGTTTTACAGGAACCGATAGTTTTAGATACTTATTGCAGGATGTTGATGGTGATTACGATTTAGCAACTGTTACAGTAACCGTAACACCAAAGCCCGATTATCAACCTGTAGCTCACGACGATTCTAGAGGAACGTCTAAGAACACTGCGGTTAATGTTGATGTACTTGTTAATGATACTGGATTAGAGGATGGTGTGGCTAATGTTTCGGTTACGTCGATACCTGTGAATGGTGTTGCTGTTGTAAATGGTGACTTCACCATTACATTTACACCTAATACCGATTTTATTGGAACAGAGATATTTGGTTATCAGGTTTGCGATAGCGATGGGGATTGCTCTACGGCAAATGTTAAGATAACTGTTAAGGAAGGAATCAACTATATTCCAGTAGCAGCCGATGATAATGCAATCACTATAGTAAATAAATCAGTATCAATAAACGTGTTAGGTAACGATACTGGGCTTGACGATGGCTTTGGAAAGTTGAGTATTTACACTTCGCCTGTTTTCGGTTCAGTTGTAATAAATGCGAACCGAACAATAACCTATACGCCAAGTTATATGTTTGTTGGATCCGAAACATTTAAGTATATGATTGAGGATATTGATGGTGATTACGATATTGCTAATGTGACTGTTACAGTAATTGAACGTCCCGATTATTTACCTGTTGCAAATGATGATAAGCGTGGCTGTAGTTTCAACGAAGCCGTAATTGTTGATGTACTGTTCAACGATACAGGTTTAGAAGATGAACCCGTGGTGGTTTCAATAAGCCAATTACCAACACAAGGAACTGCTGTGGTGAATGCCGATAATTCGGTAACCTTTACTCCCGAGGCTGGATTTGTTGGAGTTATGGCATTCCGCTATGTAGTAACCGACGCCGATGGTGATAGCGACGATGCTTTGGTTACTATTTATGTTAAGGCTGGAATTAACATAGTGCCTTTGGCAAAGAATGACAATGCCACCACAATTGTAAACACTCCTGTTGAAGTTAATGTTCTTGCTAACGATAGTGGTCTGGGCGATGGATTTGGCAATTTATATGTGTATAGCAATCCTGAATTTGGAACAGTTTCGGTTAATGCGAATAGAACCATTACTTACGCTCCAAGTTACATGTTTGTTGGATCCGAAACATTCCAGTATGTAATAGAGGATGTTGATGGCGATTACTCGTTGGCAACTGTAACAGTAACGGTTACAGAACGACCCGACTATCAACCTGTGGCAAACGACGATCGTCGCGGTTGTAGTTTCGACACACCAGTTATTGTTGATGTTTTAGTGAACGATAGTGGGTTAAATGATGAGCCTATCACTGTTTCAATTAGTCAAGATCCAGTTCAAGGTTTGTCTATTGCAAACTCTGATAATACGGTCACATTTTCGCCTGAGACTGGTTTTGTTGGAATTATGACATTCCGTTATACGGTAACCGACGCTGATGGCGATAGCGATGATGCTCTTGTTACAATCAACGTTAAATCAGGGATAAATATGATTCCAGTTGCTGTTGATGATAATGCAGCAACTCTGGTTAATACACCTGTCGATATAAATGTTCTTGCCAACGACAGCAACTTAGATGATGGTTTTGGAGGATTAACAATTAGTACATCGCCAACGCACGGCACTGTGGTTATAAACGAGAATAGGACCATCACTTACACTCCAAGTTACATGTTTATTGGAACCGAGACATTCCAGTATAAAATAGAGGATGTTGATGGCGATTATTCAATAGCAACTGTAACTGTTGTGGTGAGCGAGCGACCCGATTATCAACCCGTGGCGAATGACGATCGTCGTGGTTGTAGTTTCAATGAATCAGTGGTGGTTGATGTTCTGTTTAACGATACCGGATTGAACGATGAACCCGTTGTTGTTTCAATAAGTCAAACCCCAAGTCAGGGCTTAGCATCGGTAAATTCCGACAATACAGTGGCATATACTCCGCAGGTTGATTTTATAGGAACCATGACATTCCGTTACACGGTAACCGATGCCGATGGCGATAGTGACGATGCCCTTGTTACAATCAGTGTTAAGGAGGCTACCAATAATGTTCCGTTGGCGGTTAACGATAACTCAACAACACTAATCAACACTCCGGTAGACATTAATGTTTTGGCTAACGATAGTGGTTTGGACGATGGATTTGGCAACTTAGCCGTTCACGTTGCGCCATCTTTTGGATCTGTTGTGGTTAATGCAAACCGAACAATAACCTATACGCCAAGTTACATGTTTGTTGGAGTCGAAACGTTTGAGTACATGATTGAGGATATCGATGGTGATTATTCTGTAGCGCTTGTAACCGTTACAGTAATTGATCGACCCGATTATCAGCCAGTAGCTAACGACGATCGTCGTGGTTGTTCTTTCAATACTCCTGTTAATATTGATGTTTTATTTAACGACACGGGATTGAATGATAGCCCAATTACAGTTAGTGTCAGCCAAGCACCGTCCGATGGCGTTGCAGTTGCAAATACCGATGAAACAGTAACCTATACACCAGCAACCGATTTTGTTGGTGAGGTGAC
Organism: Bacteroidales bacterium; assembly: GCA_050180705.1. Taxonomy (GTDB): domain Bacteria; phylum Bacteroidota; class Bacteroidia; order Bacteroidales; family Tenuifilaceae; genus SB25. The sequence continues at coordinate 113,541 of JBFXDX010000010.1, forward strand.
GTTCCGTTACACAGTAACCGATGTCGATGGTGATAGCGACGATGCCCAGGTCACAATCAGGGTGAAGGATGGTGTAAACCTTGTTCCTATTGCTGTTGACGATAATGCTTCAACAAACATTAACACATCGGTAGATATTAATGTATTGGCTAACGATACCAATTTGGAGGATGGTTTTGGCAGTTTAACCATTTATGCTGCACCTGCATTTGGGATAGCCATTGTAAATGCAAATCGTACAATAACCTACACTCCAAGTTACATGTTTATTGGTTCCGAAACATTCCAGTACTTGGTTGAGGATGTCGATGGCGATTATTCTGTGGCTACGGTAACAGTAACTGTCACGGATCGACCCGATTATCAGCCTGTGGCTAACGACGATTACAGAGGTGCAACCTATAACATTCCACGAATAGTTGATGTTCTCATAAATGATACAGGATTAGAGGATACACCAGTGGTTGTTACTATTGCTTCGAATCCTTCGAATGGAACAGTTGCTGTTAATGGCGATAATACTGTAACCTATACTCCCGATGGCTCATATCTTGGACTTGTCGAGTTCAATTACACCGTTACGGATAACGATGGCGACTCCGATAATGCAACGGTTCATATCAATGTGAAACCTAAAAACATGATACCTGTTGCGGTTGATGATATTGTTACAACGCTTATCAACACACCTGTCGATATTCCAGTTTTGGACAACGATTCATTGCTTTACGAAGGAATTAAAGGCTTGTATATTTATAGCGGTCCACGTTGGGGTACTGCGGTTGTAAATGCCGATAACACTATCACTTATACTCCGAGCAACTGGTTTATTGGCAACGATGAGTTTGTTTACTACGTTGAGGATGTTGATGGTGATTACGATATCGCCACCGTTAGAATAACGGTTTTCGACTTACAGAATGCAATTCCGGTGGCAAACGACGATCGCCGTGGAACATCAAGGAATACGCCTGTTGATATAGATGTTCTTATAAATGATGATGGCCTAGACGATGGCTGGATAAGGGTACATATCTATAAGGAACCCGATTTAGCAACAGGATTGGTGGTTGTTAAAACCGACAATACCGTAACGTTTACGCCGGCTTCCGATTATCTTGGCGAGGCAACATTTAAGTACTATATAACCGATCGGAATAATGACACCAGCAATGTGGCCAATGTTACTGTGATGGTTAAGGAGATTAACTATGTACCAATTGCAAACCTCGATACGGTTTCAACGGTCATGAATTTACCTGTACTTATTGATGTGGTTGAAAACGATACAGGTTTGGAGGATGGGTTAGATTACATCAGGCTGATGAATAAGCCGTTGCATGGATTTGCTTATGTATTCGATAATCGAAATATTAAGTATTTCCCATCGAGTTGGTTTATTGGAACAGATTCGCTAACCTACATGGTGGTCGATTCCGACGGCGATTATGGTATTGCAACCGTAATTATCACAGTGAAAGATAGAATAGACCATAAACCTAAGGCAAATCCCGATAGTCGGGGAACCGTTAAGAATCACCCAGTAAATGTTGATGTGCTGTTTAATGATACTGGCTTAGAGGATGGTGGATTAACGCTGGTTCTTTCGAATATGCCAGCCCATGGGTCGGTAGTACTTAATGATGACAATACAGTAACTTATACACCTGCTACCGATTATCTTGGTGTAGATGTATTCTACTATCAGGTTTGCGATTTCGATAGCGATTGCTCCTCGGCTGCGGTTACCATAAATGTGAAGGATGACAACCTTGTTCCAATCGCTGTTAACGATACAGTGACAACTTACAAGAATAAATCTGTTGTTGTGCCTGTGCTTTATAACGATAAGAATTTGGGTGATGGAGGTGTTTCTGTCAATGTTTATATAAATCCGTTGAACGGAATAGTTGAGGTTAATCCCGATGAATCGATAACCTATACACCTTCAACTGACTTTTTCGGTATCGATTCACTTTGGTACGTTGTTTCCGATATAGATGGGGATTACTCTTTGGCAAAAGTAGTTGTTGAGGTGTTGAATAAGGAGAATGCAGTTCCAGAGGCTTTCGATGATCAAGTTGAGACATTCATCGATGTTGAAGTTCTCATAAATGTTCTTGATAATGATTTGTATTTAACCGATGGAGTAAAATCTGTTGAGGTTGTTATTATGCCAATCAATGGTAATTGTACTATCGATTATAACAATCGCATACTTTACACACCACTGAGCGGCTATAAGGGTGACGATAGTTTTACCTATCGTGTATGTGATATGGATGACGATTGCGATGAGGCGTTGGTTAGTATTTCTGTAATTCCCGATGAGTCAAAGAAAATAGATATTCCAGATGCCTTCTCGCCCAATGGTGATCATATAAACGACACATTCGAGTTGCTTAATTTGGTCAACTATGGAAGAGTTACTCTAAAAGTTTATAACCGTTGGGGAAATCTTGTTTATAAGAACAATAGTTACAAGAACGATTGGGATGGAACATCCAATGCTTCCATGGCAATTGGCTCAAAGCTTCCCGATGGAACTTATTACTACATCATCGAAATTGTGGAGACGGGCAAGATGTATAAAGGGAGTGTATTTATTAAACGTTAGATTAAATTTAAGAAGGATATAATATGCGTATTTATAGAATTTTGATATTTGGGATAGTTGTATTTTCGGCAATAACGCTGAGAGCACAGCAAGAACCAATATTTACTCATTACATGCAGAGTCCTATTTCTATAAACCCTGCAATAACTGGTACTGTTCGTAATCTTAATATAGACCTTCTTTCTCGTTTGCAATGGGTTGGATTGGAAGGAGCTCCCAAATCGTTTAGTTTATCTGCGCATACTCCTTGGGCTGCAAAAAGAATTGGAGTTGGTATAAATATCATGAACGATAATACTTGGCCAATTAACAATACTCATATATCGGGCTCGTATGCTTATCGGTTGCGTTTAAATGATAATATTACCCTTTCGATGGGTATTAAAGGAGGATTCACTTACTACAGCGCTTCGCTTACAAGTCTTCATATTATTAATCCCGATGATCCAGAGTTTATGCAGAACGAGAAAAAGTTCTATCCAAATATTGGGGTTGGATTCTACACTTATTCTCGAACTTTTTTTGTGGGAGTATCGATGCCTCGCTTAATTCAAACGGCATTCGATAAGCAGTTTGACAAAAATCTTAGGCGTCCGCTTTATTTAATAGGAGGCTATAATCTGACGATTACCGAAGAATGGTCGTTCATGCCATCGGCATTGGCAGGGGCAATGGTTGGGGTTCCGATGTCGTGCGATGTAACAGCAAAATTTTTATATCAAGGACGCTTTATTTTTGGGACACATTATAGAATTGGCGATGCAATGGGGTTGTTCTTCGATATAAGAATTAACAGAGAACTCTCCATGGGATATGCTTTCGATTACTCATTAACAAAGTTATCGAGAGTAAATTCAGGAACTCACGAGTTGATGGTGTCCTATGTTTTAGTTCCGAAATGGAGATTCTAATAATTTGCTTAATTAGACAAATTCTGTTTAACCTTATTTTTTTGAATTATTTTTTTTAGTAATTACTTTTGCAGAAACTCAAAGTGAGTTAAATTTGTAAACGAATAAAGTTTAACTAAAAACCATTAGCAATGGCATACAAAATTTCCGATGATTGCACCGCTTGCGGTACTTGCATTGATGAATGCCCAGTAGAGGCAATTTCTGAAGGTGATATCTACAAGATCAATCCCGATGTTTGCACAGACTGCGGTTCTTGTGCAGATGTTTGTCCAGTTGAAGCAATTCATCCTGCATAACAAAAGGCATTTGTTATTGAAATCCGTGGCAATCCCACGGATTTTTTATTTTATGAATATTTCTCTTAATGCGCATTTAAGTGAGAAAGTCAAATTCAAAAGCTGATAGTTGGCCTCTTTTAGCATGACGATATTGTTTTTTGCATTAACTATCAGTCATTTATTCTTACATCAAACTAGCGTTAATTATCATATCTTTGCACAAAGTTGTCGTTCATTTAATTACTAATGCTTTATGGCTAAAATTGGCGAGTATAATTGTTTACGTGTAAAAAAGTTGGTTCCGTTTGGAGTTTATCTCGATGGCGAGGATCATGGCGAAATTCTTATGCCATCTCGATATGTTCCTCAGGATTGTAAGGTGGACGACATGGTTGATGTATTTATTTACCTCGATTCCGAGGATCGTATTATTGCAACCACCGAAAAGCCATATGCCATTGTTGGTGAGTTCGCATTGCTAAGAGTTGTGGCCATTAGCAAAATGGGTGCGTTCATGGATTGGGGTCTTCCAAAAGATTTACTTGTTCCTTTTCGTGAGCAAAAGAAAGAAATGAGGGAAGGTGAGGAGTACATCGTGTTTATCTATTTTGATTTTGAATCGAAAAGAATAGTTGCCTCCGCAAAAATTGAAAAGTTTCTCGATAATACTTTGCCAGAATTTACAATTGGTCAGGAGGTTGATTTAATCATTATTAATGAATCCGATCTTGGTTTCAATGCCATTATTGATCAAACTCACACTGGTGTTATTTATAAAAATGAGGTTTTTCAGCCACTAAAAAAGGGCGATAAGCTAAAGGGTTATATCAAAAAAGTTCGTGAGGATGAAAAGATCGATCTTGTTTTGCAGAAACCTGGATATGAGAAGGTCGATTCTGTTTCTCAGGAAATACTTGAGAAGTTAAGACAGAATAACGGTTTTATAGCGATAACAGACAAGAGCGATCCGGATGATATTTATAACTTCTTTCATATCAGCAAAAAAACATTTAAAAAAGCAGTAGGTAATCTTTATCGGGAAAGATTGATTTCTCTAGAGGATAATGGTATAAGATTGATTTAAAAATGCTGAAGCAGTAAATATCTGATAACAATAGCATTGTGTCCTTATTTTTAGTATATTTAGTGGACATATTTGCTATATAGGTATTTATGATAGAAAACGGTTTGGTTAGTAGTTTCAACGATTTGCAATTACTGTCGCCCTGCAGAATTAGTTTTTTAGGAGGATCGTTTAATCCTATACATAGCGGTCATATTGCTTTGATTGAGCATGTTCTGAATAATTATACCGATTACGTTGTTCTTTGTCCGCATTCACTTCACCCTGATAAGAAGAGCGTGCTTGCCCCCATTGAACATCGAATTAACATGTTCATGATTCTTAGGGAGCACTCTTCATTTTCAAATCGGATGTTTACAATTGTGCCATCATTTATAGAGGGAACTCATAAAGTAGAATTTGTTGAGGTTTGTAAATCCCTTCAGTCATTGGGTTCGCATCCATCAATTATTTGTGGCATTGATTGTTTTTTACGCCCATACTATGAGGGATTATGCCAATTTGATCATTTTGTAGGAATCCGCAATTCCTTTTTTGATAAAGAACGAATTGAGAGAATGATTAAAGGCCGTGTTGTTTTTTTTGATACGCCATTTACATCGCTTTCATCAACAGAAGTACGCACTCGGTTATCGGCTAATATGTTGGAGGATTTACATCAAGATCTGCTGAACTATATAATCAAAAATTCACTCTACGGGTTTAATTAGTTGTGTGTAAATTCAACCCCTACTGAGTATTATCAATGCCGTCTTTACAAGAATTATTCCATCTATTCTCTCAATAATTAATCACATACCCCAAAAGTTATTATTTTTGTGAGGTTGTTGATATCGGTTATCAGCACAAACAGTTTAAATGATAATAACAGAGTTATGAGAAATAGTGAACGAACCAAGGTTAAATATTTGCTAGAGAGCGGTGTTGCTGGTTCCGAAGTTGCCGCTATGGGCTGGGTACGAACCAAGCGTGGAAATAAAAGTGTTGCATTTATTGCACTTAACGATGGTTCTACCGTTAATAACATACAGGTTGTCCTTGATATGACTATTTTCACAGAGGATCAACTTAAGGATGTAACAACTGGTGCATGTATTGGAGTACGTGGTAAACTTGTTGAGTCACCAGGTTCAGGTCAGCGTGTTGAGATTCAGGGTAGCCAGTTAGAATTGTTTGGAACTGCAGATGCTGCAACCTATCCTTTGCAGAAAAAAGGTCACAGTTTAGAGTTTTTACGCGAGATTGCACATCTTCGTCCGCGAACCAATACTTTTGGTGCAGTTTTACGTATGCGCCATGCAATGGCGTTTGCTATTCATAAGTATTTTAACGATAAGGGTTTTGCCTACATTCATACTCCTATAATTACCGCATCGGATGCCGAAGGTGCTGGTGCAATGTTTAAAGTGACCACTCTTGATGTTGACAACTTACCCAGAACAGAAGAGGGCAAGATAGATTGGTCTACAGACTTTTTTGGTAAGGAAGCAAATTTAACGGTATCGGGACAGCTCGAGGGAGAACTCGCTGCATTAGCGTTATCGGAGATTTATACTTTTGGACCAACCTTCCGTGCCGAGAATTCAAACACACCTCGCCACTTGGCTGAATTTTGGATGATTGAGCCAGAAATGGCATTCTACGATATTCAGGATAACATGGATTTGGCCGAGGACTTCCTTAAATATCTTATTCGCTATGCCCTTGAGAATTGCAAGGATGACTTGGAATTCCTCAATAATATGTACGATAAGGAATTAATCGATCGTCTAAAATTTGTTGTTGAAAATAATTTTGAGAGGTTGCCATATACTAAGGCGATTGAGATTTTGGAAAAAGTAGATCAAAAATGGGAATTTCCAGTATTTTGGGGAGCCGATTTGCAGTCGGAGCATGAGCGTTACTTGGTAGAGAAGCATTTCAAGAAACCCGTAATTTTAACTGATTATCCAAGAGATATCAAGGCATTCTACATGAAACAGAATGATGATGGAAAGACTGTTCGTGCAATGGATGTCCTTTTCCCAAAAATTGGAGAGATAATAGGAGGTTCACAGCGTGAGGAGAGTTACGATAAGTTAATTTCTAGAATTCACGAACTACATATCCCAGAGAAAGATGTGTGGTGGTATTTAGAAACTCGTAAGTTTGGATCGGCTCCTCACAGTGGTTTTGGCCTAGGATTTGAGCGATTATTGCTTTTTGTTACAGGAATGGGAAATATTCGCGATGTTATTCCTTTCCCCAGAACACCTAAGAACTGTGAATTTTAGGCGGAGATTAATGAGTGGTGGAGTATTGGGTCGATGTGGGTTATAGCAATAAGTCGAATCGTCAATACTCCACCACCTGTTATTATTAACCATAGAATTAAATAGAAAAGATGCTCAAACAGCGATTACAGCAAAAATTACTTCAAAAGTTATCTCCACAGCAAATACAAGTTATAAAGTTGTTGGAGATTCCTACCATGCTGCTTGAGCAAAGAATAAAAAAGGAGTTAGAGGAGAATCCTATTTTAGAAGAAGGAGAAAATTACGAGTCGGAGGCCGAACCCGAGAATAATCTTGCCGAGGATGATGTAGATAAGAATGATGATGAATTTACTCTGGAGGATTATTTAAACGACGAAGATGTTCCTTCGTACAGGCTTATGGCCAACAATACATCGAAGGACGATAAACGTGAAGAAATTCCTTTCTCGGTTGGAGTGACTTTCCACGAACATTTAGAGGATCAGCTGGGAATGCTCCCACTTTCGGAACGAGAGCATCAACTTGCGTTGTATTTAATTGGCAACTTAGATGAGGATGGCTATTTGCGTCGAAAGTTAACTGCCATTACCGATGATATTGCTTTTGCCTTGGGTTTGGAAACCAACGAGGATGAACTTGAGAAGATTCTATATGTAATTCAGGATTTAGAACCAGTTGGCGTTGGTGCTCGCGATTTGCAGGAATGTTTGCTGTTGCAGTTGAAGGCAAAAGAAAGAACCTCTCGGATTGTAAGTATTGCTTATAAAATTCTAAAGTATCATTTCGATGAATTTACTCGTAAGCATTACGATAAAATTGCCAGTAAATTAAGCCTAGAGGATGAGGACTTAAGGGATGCTATTAATGAAATTATTAAGTTGAACCCTAAGCCCGGTGGCGGTTTTACAGATCCGTACAATCAATCGGCGCAGCATATTATTCCCGACTTTATTTTGGAGTACATAGATGGCGATTTTCAGCTGAGCCTCAATTCTCGCAATGTGCCCGATTTACGAATAAGCCGAGAGTATTCCGAGATGTTAGAGTCCTACTCAAACAATAAAGATTCGGTTTCGCGACAGGAAAAGGATGCCATGTCGTTTGTTCGTCAAAAAATTGAATCGGCAAAATGGTTTATCGATGCATTGAAACAGAGGCAGAATACTCTGTTAGGAACAATGGAATCGATACTTGAGTATCAGCGGGAGTTCTTTCGCGATGGCGATGAAACTAAGTTGCGGCCAATGATTCTAAAGGATATTGCCGATAAAACCGGATTGGATATCTCTACCATTTCACGTGTGGCCAATAGCAAATATATTCAAACTCACTTTGGAATTTACCCATTAAAGTATTTCTTTAGCGAGGGTATGCAAACCGATTCGGGTGAAGAGGTATCAACAAAAGAGATAAAGAAAATTCTTCAGGAGTGTGTCGATAATGAGCAGAAGCGAAAGCCGCTTACCGATGAGCAATTAATGAAGATACTACAAGAAAAAGGGTATCCTATTGCCCGAAGGACCGTGGCTAAATATCGCGAACAGCTTGGAATTCCGGTGGCTCGATTAAGAAAAGAGTTAAAATAGACAATACTCAGTTTGTTTTAGGTTCAAAATTATAAGTCTTGTTTCTAATAGTAGAACAAGCAATCTTCTTCTTTTGAAAATTCATTGAAACTCTCTACTTTTACAAGTGCTTATAAGCAAAAGAAACTTCAGAATTGGAGTAATTGGTAGAATAGTTCAAAAATAAAAGCAAATGACACATAAGTTAGCCAGCGTTTTATCGGTAATATTTCATCCTTTTCTAGTTACTCTCTACAGTTTTCTGTTGATATTTAGCTCTGGCTCGTACATATCTTTTTTACCCAGCTCTATTAAGTTGGTTATAATGATGGTGGTGCTGTTGAATACCTTCTTAATTCCAATAATTTCGTTGGTTATAATTAAAAGACTAGGACTAATAAAGAGTTTCTATTTAGAAAAGCATCGCGAAAGAATTATTCCCATTGTAATTACATCTATTCCTTACTTTTTTACTTTGTATTTGTTAGCAAAACTGCCTGTACCACATATTCTTGTTAGAATAATTGAAAGTGGTATTATTATTTTGTTGGTAGCTGCAATTGTTTCGTACTGGTGGAAAATTAGTTTGCATTTAATGGGAATTGGCGGTTTAACAGGTTTTTTGTTTGCCTGTACATATAATAACTATTTCAATGCGATTCCTTTTATTGTTATCGCATTAATGGTATCTGGACTATTGGCATCGGCACGCCTTAGTAATGGCGATCATAAACCTTCACAGGTATATCTTGGATTTTTTACGGGGGTTTGTATTGTATTTTCTTTTTTTCTACTTTAAACTCGACCGTTTTCGGACAAACATCAACTCTTCATTTACTTTAAATAGCAGTTTGTCAAATTGCTATTTATTCTGGCAAGAATGTTGATGATTTTATTTTGAATCATCTGTTAATTTTGTATTTTTCATTAAAAGCATTGCATTTAATAAGATTTTATAATATTTCGATAGCAAACTTTTTACAGAATAAGCCGTAGAAAGTATTATTATAGAGAAATTTAGAATAAATTTTATTTAAGTTTAATAGAATCAGCATTATAGACATCTTCTTAAAGTTTAAAAGTTGATGTATAATTTTAAGTAAGATATTGCAACGGCCTAATTTTGAGGACAATTTTTTTGCATATAAACTAAAAATATATACTTTCGCCTATAATTTTGGGCTATTAGTCAAAATGGAGAGTTATTTACTAACAGGAAATCAACATTAAATGAGAAAAATAGTATTCAATCTGTTGCTATCCTTTTTTGTATCAATCATTCCGAGCATTAATTGTTTTGGGCAAAAACAGTTTGTATCATTTGAAACAACTAATAATTCTAATATTGTTTGTCAAGGTAGTGTATTGGGCATTATTGCAAATATTAATCCGGAATATGCTAATTATAAAAAGTTTGAATGGCAGTTTAATAAGGAGAATTTTAATAAGGTTAAAGACGAGATTGCTACAGTCAATACCTCTTTACCTGGAGAAAAAAAGTTAGTTTTTTCTATTATACTTGTTAATGATCAACAATTAGATACAGTTATTTATGTGAAAGTGCTTCCAAAACCAACTGTGAGTATTTATTTTTTAGATAATTGCATAAAAACCAAGGAAAATAATATTGATGTTGAGAGTTATAAGTGGATGTTTAACAATTTATTAGTTGATAAATTTCACAATCAACCATACAATGAACCTCAGGCAGGGTTATATAGAGTCATTGTGAAAGATATGAATGGTTGTACTGGAATTTCTGAGCCAATTCAAGTAAAATAAAAATTAATATACCAATGAGAAGGGTTAGTAAATATATCACTCACATATTGGCATTATTTATCATATATGCCCTTTCTTCTTTTAGCTCGCTTAGTGGACAGACCTTGAATGTTTTTATACTATATGGGGAAAATGCCGTTACGGATGTTGAGGCGTGTCAAGGTTCTACTGTGGCATTAACTGTTGAGGTATATGGGGGGTCTGGAACAGGTCATACTTATACTTGGTCGGGAGACATCAATCCTCTTTATTTTAACGATCTTGGAGATTTAGTTTCTTATAAAAATACAACGCCATCAGGAACCTACAATTTAACTGTGGATGTAACTGATGATGGAGGTTTTTCAGGATCGGCCAGCGTTACTGTCGTAATTAAGCCTAGTCCACTTTCAGATATCGTTGCAAACGGGCCAACTACTTTTTGTGAAGGGGATTATGTTGAATTAGAAGAAACAAACGGTCAGACTGATGTAACCTATCAGTGGCAACGAAATTTCAGCAATATCTCAGGAGCGACAAATTATAATTACAATGCCTATCTTTCAGGAAATTATAGGGTAAGGGTGAGCGGTTCTAACGGTTGCTCTAAATTATCAGGAATAATATCTGTTACTGCAAACGCTGCGCCAACGGCACCAACTGGAAGTGATTTGGAGGTATGTTATGATGGAGTTTCTCACAATGCATCGGCAACGGCACCAGCGGGGACTTCTGTTGTTTGGTATAATGCGGCAACAGGAGGGAGCGTTACGGTAGCTCCTTCGGGGACAACAGCTGGAATATATACGGCTTGGGCAGAATCTGTTGATGATATAACTGCTTGTGTAAGTTCAACCCGTACGCAGGTTACCTTAACCATAAATGCATTACCCTCAGCGCCAACGGGAAGTAATGTAGTTGTTTGCTATGATGGAGCTTCGCATAGTGCATCGGCAACAGCACCGTCGGGATCTTCTGTTGTATGGTATACAGCAGCAACAGGCGGAAGTGTAACAACAGCCCCCACGGGAACTGCTGCTGGTGTGTATACAGCATGGGCCGAATCAGTAAATAATACAAGTGGCTGTGTAAGTTCAACCCGTACGCAGGTTACCTTAACCATAAATGCATTACCCTCAGCGCCAACGGGAAGCAATGTAGTTGTTTGCTACGATGGAGCTTCGCATAGTGCATCGGCAACAGCACCTTCAGGATCTTCTGTTGTATGGTATACAGCAGCAACAGGCGGAAGTGTAACAACAGCCCCCACGGGAACCGCTGCTGGTGTGTATACAGCATGGGCCGAATCAGTAAATAATACAAGTGGCTGTGTAAGTTCAACCCGTACGCAGGTTACCTTAACCATAAATGCATTACCCTCAGCGCCAACGGGAAGTAATGTAGTTGTTTGCTATGATGGAGCTTCGCATAGTGCATCGGCAACAGCACCGTCGGGATCTTCTGTTGTATGGTATACAGCAGCAACAGGCGGAAGTGTAACAACAGCCCCCACGGGAACTGCTGCTGGTGTGTATACAGCATGGGCCGAATCAGTAAATAATACAAGTGGCTGTGTAAGTTCAACCCGTACGCAGGTTACCTTAACCATAAATGCATTACCCTCAGCGCCAACGGGAAGCAATGTAGTTGTTTGCTACGATGGAGCTTCGCATAGTGCATCGGCAACAGCACCTTCAGGATCTTCTGTTGTATGGTATACAGCAGCAACAGGCGGAAGTGTAACAACAGCCCCCACGGGAACCGCTGCTGGTGTGTATACAGCATGGGCCGAATCAGTAAATAATACAAGTGGCTGTGTAAGTTCAACCCGTACGCAGGTTACATTGACAATAAATACGCTTCCTGCTGCACCAACAGGAAGCGATGTAGAGGTGTGCTACGATGGCGCTTCGCATAGTGCATCGGCTACAGCACCAGCAGGGGCTTCAGTTGTATGGTATGATGCAGCAACAGGAGGAAATGTGACAACTGCTCCTACAGGCACAACGGTAGGAACATATACCGCCTGGGCAGAATCTGCTTATGGCGCAAGTGGATGTGTAAGCGAGACTAGAACAGAGGTAACTTTAACAATTAATCCTTTACCAACGCAGTTTAGTGTAACAGGTGGTGGTAATTATTGTTTTGGGGATGCTGGGGCATTGGTTGGACTTAGCGATTCGGAAATCGGTGTTTCTTATACTTTATACAAAGATGGGGCACCGACTACTACTGTTGTTGCTGGAACTGGTAATGCTATTAGTTTTGGCCCCCAAACTACAGGAACATATACTGTATATGCGCAGATTGATGCGACTGGATGTACTCAAGTAATGAGCGGTTCTGCGGTTGCTTCCGAGATTCCTGCAATTGTTGGAAATTCAATAAGCGCTGATCAAATTATATGTTCTGGGACAGTTCCGGCACAGTTAACAGGTCCTATTCCAACGGGAGGTTCTGGATCTTATTCATATCGTTGGCAAAAAAGCACAACCTCGATAAGCGGTCCATTTACGAATATAACTGGAGCTACGGGGCAATCTTATTCACCTGGGGCCTTATCACAAACGACATATTACAGAAGAATTGTAACATCTGGTTCGTGTATTAGCATTAGTAATGTTCTTACAATTACTGTTAATCCTGTGATTAGTAATAATACGATAACAGCAGATCAATCTATATGTTACAATACAGCCCCAAGTCAATTAGATGGTTCAAGTCCTTCGGGAGGTTCTGGATCATATACATATATTTGGCAAAGTAGCACCGCTGGTGCGGCAGGTCCATTTAGTGATGTTGTAGGTGCAACAGACATTAATTATCAGCCAGGAAATTTAACTCAGGATACATGGTTCCGAAGAATTGTTCTAAGTCCTCCATGTAGCGATAATATTAGTAATACAGTTTTGATTACAGTTAGTCCAGAGTTTTCAGTAAGTAGCTTTACGTCTTCCGATCCTACATGTAACGGTTATGCCAATGGTTCGGCTACTGCAAATTTAACCGGGGGAACGGCCCCATTCATATATAGTTGGAATACAACTCCGGAACAGACAACCCAAACTGCAACTGGATTATCGGCAGGTGTTAACTACATAGTAACAGTTACCGACGCCTCGCTTTGTGTGGCAATTGGTAATATTACGCTAACAGAGCCAGCTGCAATTGCTTTATTATCGGTAACGCCAACCGATGTTACAGGATGCTATGGCGATACCAATGGCGCAATTCAAATTGAGGGAGCTGGAGGTACTACAAACTATACTTATAGTTTGTATGAGGGTGCTACCTTAATTACATCTCAAACACCCGTATTTCCAGCTGGAGCCAACTTTACAGGTTTAGGTGCTGGATCATATAGTGTAAGTATAACTGATGTTAATTCTTGTCCTGCATATACTGAAAACAATATTGTAGTTTCTGAGCCAACAGAATTGGTAATATCGGATGTTCAAACTACCTCTATATCATGTGCGGGATATTCTGACGGAACAATTACCATTATTGCAAGTGGTGGAACTGGTGCATTAGAGTATACAATTGATGGTTTAACATATCAGGCAAGCAATGTATTTGCTGTAGGTGAAGGTTATTACGATATTTCAGTTAGGGATGCTAATGGGTGCTCAACTTCTTGGCCAATTCAAATAGAAATGGTTGATCCTTCTGCAATTTCATTCAATTACGAAATCACCAATATTACTACATGTAATGGAGATAACTCAGGAAAGATATCTATAAGTAATGTAGCGGGAGGTTCGGAAACTGGTTATGAGTATTCGATTTATATCCCAGAAGCTTGGGGGCTAAATTCTTTATTCGAGAATCTTCCTGGTGGTGCTACAAATCCTTACTATATAAAAGTTAAAGACTCATATGGTTGTATTGAGGTTGGAAATAATGGAAATCCAATCTATATAAATCAACCAGCACCTATTTCTTTTAATGTTGTTACTACTGATGTTACAACTTGTTGGTATAATACCAATGGAACAATAAAAATAAATTCAGTTTCAGGCGGAACTGGTAGTAAGCAGGTTTCTATTGATGGTGTTACATACTATCCCACAACAAAAACATTTAATGTAGGCGTTGGATCTTATACCGTATATGTTAGAGATGCAAATGGTTGTATTGCAACTAAGTCTGCGGTCGTGTCGGGACCTCCAGCAATTGTGATTGATGCTGTTACTATTACCGATGCTACATGTTTTGGTGCCTCGAATGGCGAATTTGATGCAACTGCCTCTGGAGGAACTCCTCCGTTAGAGTACTCTATAGATGGAGTAACTTATCAGGCAACAGGATTATTTACAGGCCTTGTTGGTGGTACATACACATTAAATGTTCGCGATGCCAATGGTTGTGTTTTAGATCAAGATGTTGTTGTTGGACAACCACCTGTGCTCTACTTTTCACAACAGGATGTTGCTCCAATTACGTGTAATGGCGCTAACGATGGTGAAATAACCTTAACCGCTGCAGGTGGAAATGCTCCGTATAGTTATAGTATTACAGGGGGAGCACCTTATTCAAACACAACGGGAACGTTTACTGGCTTATCTGCTGCAACATATACTGTAGCTGTTTTAGATAATAATGGTTGCGAAGTATTAGGAGATGACCTTACCGTTACAGAACCTGATCCAATCTCTATAACAAGTCAGGCTTCTACAGATATTCTTTGCTTTGGAGAGTCAAATGGAACAATTTCAGTTACAGCTACAGGTGGAACAAATCCGTTGGTTTATAGTTTACTTGATGCAGGTTCAAATGTGGTTGCAACTAGTACAGATGGTAACTTTACAGGAGTTGCACTTGGAACCTATACTGTTGCGGTAGATGATGCCCACTATTGCGGGCCTGTAGTTGCTGGGCCTTTCACTATTTCTCAACCAGCATTACTTGATTTTACATATACAACAGTTGATTTGACTTGCTATAATGATGGTACTGGTGAGATCTCTGTTAATGCTACGGGTGGAATTGCTCCGTATGAATATTCTTTTGATGGAGGTGTAACCATTGTTGGCAGCAATATTCTAGGAGGCTTGAATGGCGGTGATTATACAGTTATTGTTCGCGATGCAAATAGTTGCGAAACATCCCAGGTTGTAACAATAATTGCTCCGGCAGAATTGATTATTTCTTTGGATGTTACTAATATATCGTGTAGTAGTTTAGCCGATGGCCAAATTGTTGCAAATGTATCTGGAGGAAATACATCAATTCCATACCAATACAGAATAGATGGTGGAGCATGGCAAGCATCCAATACTTTTACAGGTTTATCAGATGCAACATATTTTATAGAGGCAATTGATGCTAGCGGCTGTATCATTGGTGATAATGCAAGTATTGTTGCACCTACTGCAATAAGTATTGATAACGTTACTCCTGTCAATCCAACTTGTACATCAAAGGGAAGTATAACCGTTGAAGCAAGCGGTGGAACAGGTATACTAACTTATACTCTTAACCCAGGAGCCATACAAACCAATACAACTGGAGTATTTAATGATTTGGATATTGGAACATACACAGTTGATATTATCGATGCGAATGGCTGTGGGCCTGTTACCAGTGCGCCAATCGTACTCTCTGCTCCTGCATTAATATCTTTAGACGATGTTATTGTTACCGATGTAACTGGATGCTATGGAAATAATGATGGAACAATTACGGTTGTTGCATCTGGTGGTACTGTTCCATTACAGTATTCAATAGACAATGGGGTAACGTATCAGGCTTCTAACGCATTTACAGGTTTATCCGCAAATACTTACGAAGTCGTTGTAAATGATGTTAATAATTGTCCGCAAAATTCGACAGTTACAATTAGTCAGCCTGTAGAACTAGTAATTACTGGCTTTAGTGTAGTTCAGGAAACAACTGCTGGTTCTGGCGATGGTTCAATTTCAGTAACTGCATCGGGCGGAACAGGCGTATTAACCTATACTTTACAGCCTATTGGCACTGTAAATAATACTGGAATATTCAATGGTTTGGGAGCAGGAACGTACCAGGTTGTCGTTACTGATGAGAATGGGTGTACTGTTCAAACAGGAGACTTGGTTATTAGTGGAGTATCTATTGTTGTGACGCCAACTATGGTCAGTTGCCATGGGCTTTCCGATGGACAGATTCTGGTTTCAATAACTGGCGGATTTCCTCCGTTCAGCGTTAACTGTACTCAAATCTCTGAGATGAATAGTATGACGGTAACTAATCCAAACCCTGGTGAATATTTAATTGAAGGGCTACCCGCTGATACATTCATGATTTCCATTACTGATGCAACATTACATGCTTTTCCAAACCGTCAGGTAATCATAACAGAGCCCGATACTCTTGTTGCAAGTTTTAACAATCTTATAAGTCCTGCATGTCATGGCGTTAGTGATGGTAGCGTTGAGTTTAATATTACAGGAGGAACCCCCGATTACACTATAACTTGGGATGGAGGTTCTTCTGTTGGTAATATTGCAACAAATGTTGGTGTAGGAACTCATATTTTCACAATTACAGATTCTAATGGTTGTATTGCAACAGTAAATGATGTTCCCGAAATTGTTGAGCCCGATTCTATTGAAATAACGGAATTTGTAAAAACTGATTTAACTTGTAATGGGCAACCTACAGGTAGAATCACTGTTACTGCAACTGGAGGAACGGGAACCTTTACCTATGTGATTAATGGACCTGTCAACGATGCAACAAACGATGGATTGTTTGTGAATTTACCTGCAGGTTCTTATACTTTATCGATTACCGATGGCAATGGTTGTTCTGCTGTTGTTGATATAAATCCTATTGAGTTAACAGAACCTACTCCAATGTTAATAACAGGGGAGGCGTATGCAGACTCGTTGGTTTGTCCTAACTCTACCGATGGTTATGTTCAGAATGTTAATGTTACAGGAGGTACACCTGACTATACTTATCTATGGTCGAATGGCAAAACAACAAAAGATGTTACGGGGTTAACAGTGGGAACGTATACATTGTATGTAACGGATGCTAATTACTGTATCGATTCTGCTAAGTTTAATATTCTTGGGCCAGATTCTCTTATTCTATTTGCTCAAATTGATTCTGCAGACTGTAGACATCTTTGGTTTGGCACAAGTGGAGGTACTGAAATTAAAGATTTCGGTGCAATTACTATAAATTCATCCATTGGAGGCAATGGAAGCATTGATGACTTTACATTCCTTTGGAATTATCCTACTGATAATCCTAGTACAGAGCGTACTCTTTCAAATATTTCTGGTGGAATATATGAGTTAACTGTAACTGATAAGAAAGAATGTGTTTATACATTTAATTACACTGTGCCAGTTAAATTTAGGTATAATTATTTTGCTGATGCAGGGAAAGATACAACGGTATGTTATAATAATCCTGTAGAACTTCAAGGTGCAGTTTGGGGCGGTGCAAGTGATTTAACTTTTGCATACGATTGGTTCTTAGTTCCGGAAACAGCTGGTGAGCCTCTATACCAAAATACTGACAAAATCACAATTCAACTGACCGATTCACAAACATATATGTTGAGAGTAATTGATAGTGATTCTGCTTGTTTTGATGAAACCACTGTTACTTTATCGGCTTACCCCGAAATTGGACTTGAAGTTCCTCTTTATATTTCTGCAGTTCAGGATACAATTATTTCGGTATTAATGGGTAAGGAGTTTAATAT
This sequence comes from Bacteroidales bacterium, assembly GCA_050180705.1. Taxonomy (GTDB): domain Bacteria; phylum Bacteroidota; class Bacteroidia; order Bacteroidales; family Tenuifilaceae; genus SB25. Next base: position 131,720 of record JBFXDX010000010.1, read on the forward strand.
GGATGTTATTGTAAAGGATGTATCATCCGAAATAAACTTCCAATGGAAGCCTGCCGAGATGTTTATTCCATCGAACAGTTGGAATTCAACTTTAATTTACAACGATGAGATAAAGAATCAGATATCATCCGATAGGTTTGTAACGCTTCAGGATCCTATTACTCGACGTAGAACTGAGTTTATTCTGGTTGATGTAATTGCAACAACCGAGATGGGCTGTACTGATTCTATAAGATTATACACAAAAGTTGTTAACGACTTGGCGTTTGGTAATGTATTTTCACCCAATGGCGATGGAATTAACGATGTTTGGTCAGTTCCAAAGGATTATTTATTCCCCGATTTGGAAATTGAAATATTTAACCGATGGGGATCGCTGGTTTGGTCGGCAAAGGGCGATAAAGCGGTTAAAGGATGGAATGGAAGAACCAATAGTGGTCATGAATTACCAATAGGTACCTATTACTATGTGGTTAAATTCAATGCAAAAGCGCAGGGCGCTAGTTGGAAGCCGGTTACTGGTTCTGTTACAATTGTTAAGTAGAATAGAATACCTGATAATATTTGGGTTATGATAATTAAAAATGTAAAAAGAGGATTCCTATTTGTACTAATTACAGTATTTGCAATAGTTGCAGCATCGCCTGTTCGTGCACAGCAAATTCCTCACTATACACAGTATATGTTTAATACATTTCTTACTAATCCTGCTGTTGCTGGTACTTATAAGTATTATCAAATGCGATTGAATAATCGCTATCAATGGGTAGGTATTAATGACGCTCCATATACAGTAAATATGAGTTTTTATGGACCGTTCGAGAAAAAAGACATGGGCTGGGGTGCTAGTATTGGTAATGATGCAACAGGTCCAACTAGTCGGACTAATGTGATGGGTACGTATGCTTATAATATGCAGATTGCTGGTTCTGGAATGAGAATTTCGGGAGGTATTTCATTTGGGATGCTGATGTATAAGTTAGATGGATCTAAATTAACAACAGGAGAAGAGGCTGATCCATACTACGACCCCGCAATTCTTGAATCCACCAAATCAGTTTTTACACCTGACGCATCAATTGGATTTTACCTATGGAGTTCCTCTTTTAATGTAGGGTTTGCTGCTCATCAGTTGTTTGGACAACGTATGAAATTTTACTCAGAACCGATTGAAGATAGTAGATTAAAGCAACATTTTATGTTGAGTGGGGGGTATTGGCTAAACTTAAATAGATATATGCAATTCGAAACTGCATTATTGCTAAAATACATGGTTTCGAGTCCAATGCAGGTGGAGTGGAATGGAAAAATAGAATATCGTCAGCGATATTATCAGATATGGGGAGGTTTATCTGTACGTTGGAAGGATGCCGTTGCTGTAATGGTTGGTGGTACTTATAGGAATAAATACACTTTTGGCTATTCTTTCGATTGGAGTTTATTGGGTATAAGCAAGTATAATTCTGGATCGCACGAAATTATGGTTGGCTATATGTTTGATAAGATTAAGTAATTTATCATTTTAATAATCTAAAACCGGGATATTCTGTCTCGGTTTTCTTTTTGGATAAAATTCATGTAGATTTGCATTGATTTTGACTAATAAGGTAACCATTTGATACAATAATATTTCGAAGCATGAAAAATAACATACGAACATTCCTATTTATTTTCATCGGATTGCTATTAACTGTTTCTTGTAGTAACAAAAAGCAAATCATTCCTGAAAAGGACATGGTTATGATACTAAAAAATGTTTACCTTATTGACGGTTCTGTCAATATGTCCAAAAAATATAATTTAAATTCGAAAGATTCAATAGAGTACTATGAGCCTATTTTAGATTCATATGGATATACAACAGCACAGTTTGATAGTTCAATAAAATACTATTCTCAGCAAACGGAGATATTTGATGAGATACTTGACAGAGTAATCATTGAATTATCAAAAATGGAAGAAAAACCCGAGGAGAAAAATTTATCCGATAGTTTGTCAAATCAACCCTACGATACAGCATTAAATCTTTGGCCTCATAAAACATACTGGGATATGGCTGTCGATCATAGTTTGAATCCCTCACTTGGGTTTGACATTCCAGTTAAAGGTTTTGGTAAATATACAATCTCGTTTGATGCACAAATATTTGCAGATGACAATTCTGAAGATACTCGCTTGTATGTATTTTTCTTTTATGACGATAAATCCACAATTGGTAAACGTATAAATTCAACTTTCAAAACATATCCTAAAGACAGCGTTATTAGAAATTATAAATATACACTTGAACTAACAGATTCTTTAGTTACTCATTTTAATGGATGGCTTTACGATCATGGTGGTGAAAGAAAAGATTTAAAGCGTCATGCTATTTTTAATCATTTATTAGTAACATATAAACCAACTGAAAAAGATTCCGTGCTTCAAACAATTATCAATGAGAAGCCCATAAAAAAGTCTCTAAAACAGTTGAAGTTATCCAATAAACGTAAGGAACGGGTGCAATAAAGATGCGTCGTTACTCTGCAAACTACATATTTTCAGTAGCACAACCGCCTATTAAAAATGGCATTGTTGAGGTTGACGAACATGGTGTGATAGTAAATATCATTAATCCTGGAGAATCTTTTAAGGAGATACATAGTACAGAGTTTTATAATGGAGTAATTGTTCCAGGTTTTGTTAATGCTCATTGTCATTTAGAGTTGTCTCATCTCTTTGGAAAAATCCCTAAGGGTTTGGGAATTGCAGGTTTTATTAAATATGTCTCGGAGCAACGTTTGGTATCTCAGTCCGATATTGATAAATCAATAGAAAAGGCAATTTTTGAATTGGAGCGATTGGGAACTGTTGCCGTGGGCGATATCTGTAATGTAACCGATACCTTAAAATTTAAGAGTAAGTCTAGTATATTCTTTCACAATTTTATTGAAGTATTTGGTGTTAATCTCAATACTGTCAGTGCTACAATAAATAGAGTTGTTAAAGTTCAGGACGACTTTAAGGCAGTATATCCTCATTCAACATCAATAACGCCGCACTCAACCTATGCATTATCTAGTGCATTGTGGAGTAAGGTGGAGGAACTTTTGAGGGAACAGGATGCTCCTGTAAGTATTCATTTTGCTGAGAGTTTGCCTGAGTATGAGTTTTTACGCAATGGTACAGGTCCGATCCTTGATCGTTACAAATTGTTTGGAGTTCCTTTTGAATCGCCCTTTGAATTATCTCCGACTAGTGTAGTTCAGGATCATATCTGCAAGTACAAAAATGTTTTACTCATTCATAATACCTTTGCTTCTATTGAGGAATTGATTGAACTTAAAAATCATTTTTCAAAGACTACTTTTGTAACTTGTCCTGAGTCGAATTTGTACATTGAGGGGAAGTTACCCGATTTATCTTCAATGTTCGAGAGCCGTTTGCGTATTGCCCTTGGAACCGATAGTCTTGCCAGTGCCACAACATTATCTATGCTCTATCATATCAATTTAATTCTGGAGAATTTTCCTAATATTCCTTTTGCAGAAGTACTTAAATGGGCAACTCTTAATGGGGCCGAGGCTTTAAGTGTTTCAGAGAAATATGGAAGTATCGAGCAAGGTAAAAGTCCAGGATTGAATCTCATTACAAACTTCGATTTTGCCAACATGCAACCAAGTCGAAACAGTTCTGTTCGGCGTTTGGTGTAGATTGATTTGCGTGAACTTTGTTGCGATTTTGTGGTTTTAAACATAGTTGCTATCTACTAATGAACCAATAATCATTTATTAAATAAGGTATCTTTGTACGTTATTCAAATCTGGAAATTATGGCTACTTTTCTTTTCGATAGTATTGTATTTGGTCCTATTCGCAGTCGGAGATTAGGTGTTTCGTTAGGAATCAACTTATTGCCAACAGACAGTAAGGTTTGCTCATTTGATTGTATATATTGCGAATGTGGTTGGACCAATTCAATGGTAAGTGGGAGTTTGCCAAGCCGGGAGCAAGTACGATGGGCATTAGATAAAAAGTTAAGTGAGATGCTTTACATGGGTGAGAAATTAGATGTAATCACCTTTGCAGGAAATGGTGAGCCTACGTTACATCCTGATTTTACTGGAATAATAGATGATACTATTGATATTCGTGGAAAATATTTTCCCGATGCTAGAGTTGCAGTTCTTTCTAATTCTACAATGATTCATAAGCCAGAGATTATTTCGGCTTTAAAGCGTATCGATCAGAATATTCTAAAGTTGGACTCCGCTTTCGACACCACCATTCAATTGCTCAATCAGCCAATGATGAAGTTTGATGTTAAAACTTTAGTAAAGCATTTGAAGGAGTTTGATGGTAATTTAATAATTCAGACGCTTTTTGTGCGGGGTACAGTGAATAATCAGATTGTAGATAATACTACAGAAGAGGAGATTGAGGCTTGGTTAGGGTTGATTGGCGAGATTAAACCCAGCGAAGTGATGATTTACACAATTGCTCGAGATACCCCAGCACAAGACTTAATCAAAGTTCCAATTGGTGAATTGAATAAAATCGCTGAAAGAGTGAAGGCTTTGGGTTTCGCAGTACAAGTTTCATCGTAAATGGAGTTAGAGGAAAAGTTGAATATTTTGGTTTGTCCGCTAGGATGGGGACTTGGTCATGCTAGTCGCGATATTCCAATTATTGAACGGTTAATTAATATGGGGCATACAGTTTCCATTGCTGGCGATAAATTTCAAATTGATTATTTGCAGCGGTATTTTCCTAGCATAAATGCCATTCACTTTCCTTCTTTAAAGGCTAGATATAGCCGGAGTTCATCACAATTTTTCCCGTTACTTTGGGTTGCATTGCGTTTGCCTTTCTTCAACATTTTTGAGCATTTTCTGTTAATTCGGTTGATTCGAAAGAATGGATTTAACCTAGTTATTTCCGATAATCGTTACGGATTGTGGAGCCGACAGATAAAAACCGTAATAATTACGCATCAGCTTAGGGTAATTCCACCGTCACCTTTTAAATGGACATTGCCAGTTATTGAGTTTATGCTAAAGCGATGGCTGGGGCGATTCAACAATGTTGTAGTTCCAGACTATAACGATGATAGGAGTATTTCTGGATTGCTTTCAAAACCTAATGGATTAGAGAATCTGCATTATATTGGGCCATTGTCGAGATTTGAAGACATTAATATAGATGTTGATTTTAAGGGATTTGAGTTAGTTGTGGTTGTGTCGGGTCCAGAGCCTCAGAGAACTATTTTTGTTGATATTGCCGAGAACCTAGCTGTAAAATGGCGGTTGAATTGCCTAATAATTGAAGGAAATCCCGAAAATGGAGTTATTCCCAGAGTTATTAATGGTGTATGGCATGTTGGGCATTTACCCGATTTACAGTTTGCATTGGCGGTTAAACATGCCAAGTACTTGGTTTTGCGTGGAGGATATAGTACCGTAATGGATATGCTTACGTTGGGTATTTCTGGATTGCTGGTACCTACACCCGGACAAACAGAGCAGGAGTATTTGGCTAAATACTTATCGGAGAGAAATATATTTCGATTCGTTACACAGAAAGACCTTTCTGTCGTAGATATTGAGTTGATGCGGGCAAAAAAGATTGATACTGTTTGGAGAGACAAAGATTCCTTTGATTTTTTCGATAACCTAATTTAAACTCTCTTCGATAGGCTAAACCGGGTAAAGGTTTCCATTACATTTTGCACGTAGGTTTTCGAAACTGGCAGCGCAATTGCTGATGGAATGTCGAGTTCAAGATTCAGTTCATCTTTATCCTTACGAAGTATTTTCACCTTTTCGAAGTTTACCATATACGATCTATGGCAACGAATAATCTCGGTTCCTTTAAGCGAATCTTCTAATCGCTTTATTGTATTTCGTAGAGTAAAGCGTGCGGCTTTATCCTTGTCGATGTAGTAGATATTAACATAATTATCGGCCGATTCAAGGTAAAGCAGATTCTCAATTTTAACAGAGAAGCGAAGTTCTCCCTTTTCGTCGTGAAAAGGAATCATATTTTTTGATGTATCTGTACTTGTTGGATTTTCCGTTAACTTTTGCAGTTCCGATTTTTTTTCAATCCACGAAAAGTACAGCCAAAGAATTGAGTAGGGAAGAAGAAGAACAAGTGCCGTATTTTTTGCAGAAACCTTAAATAAATCGGGGATAAAACGGGTATCGTGTAGAATAAACTTTTCAAAAAGGGTATAGAATAGTGCCATAAAGAAAACCTCGGCAATAACCCAAACCAGATAGTGCCAAATAAGTAGTACCTTCTTTTTGGCAACCTGATACATTATTATTCGACTGACTACCACAACCAATACTCCTGTGAGAATAACTAAACTTGAATAAGCAAAAAACTCCCATTCAGTAACATTGAACCAAGTTTCGGAGCCAAACGGTGCATATATATTGATAAATACCAAAGCAAAGGCTGCGGTTAGTATTATCAGCCTAACAATATTGACTTTTTCGGTTAAATATTTTGGTAATGGATGTTGAAGGTCGGTCATGATAATTTTTCAAACTTCAAATTTAATTATTACGCGTTAAAAATTGCCGTTAAGTAGTTATTAGAAAAAATAAATTTTGCCCCTGTATTCCAAAATTCACCCCATATTTCAAATTTTAATCCCATTGTTTAGGACTGTAACCCTCTAATTTGCATTGTGTCATTTTTGTGATGTTTTTTGCAATAAAGTAAAGTCAACGCAAATGGAATTCACAAAAACTTACAATGAACTGAAGAAAGTTTTCTCGTTAAATAACGAAAGAACATTTGTTGATAAGGCTGGAATGGAGATTCGAATTATGCAGTTTACCAGTAATTCTAGTTTGATTTTACCATCGAATGGGATTGATGAACAAACCTACTTTCATCAAACCAATGCTACTAATGATGGGCGTATCGAGGAGAACAAAACATTTAGTTATCCTGTTTTTATACCAAAGTCCGATGTATTACATAAAAGGGCAATTATTCTACTTCATGGATTGAATGAGCGGAGCTGGTTTAAGTACTTGCCTTGGGCATACTATTTAGCCGAGAAAACAAACTGTCCAGTTATCCTGTTTCCCATAGCATTTCACATGAATCGAAGTCCAGAGAATTGGGCAAATCCAAGAGCCATGATGCCATTGCTAAGCGATAGGCAGAGAATAGAATCGCTCAACATGTCGACCTATGCGAATGTTGCATTAAGTCAACGCTTAAGCGATGATCCTTTGCGCTTTTTTGCATCGGGAAAGCAGAGTGCCGAGGATATAATTAGGCTTCTGGAAACAATCAATGCTGGAGATTATCCTTTGTTAGAGCGGAATTCGCACGTTGATTTTTTTTCCTATTCCATTGGCGCATTTCTATCGCAAATACTTTTTCTTGCAAACCCAAAAGGAATGTTCGAAAAATCGAGGCTGTTTATGTTTTGCGGAGGGTCGCATTTTAGTGGAATGTATGGAGCATCGCGTCTTATCATGGATAATATGGCATTCGCCCAACTGCGCAAATACTATTTGAATGATTTTTTGAACGAGGCAAAGGCAGACTCGCCCTTTTCTGAGTATGTAAATGCTAGCGATATTGGAGAGGCATTCTTGTCAATGATTTCGCCTGAATGTAAAACCGAGTTTCGGCAGGAGCGAATGGAGAAGATTTGGGATCAGATTCGGATTATTGCCCTAAAACAGGATCAGGTAATTCCTTCGAATCATATCCAATCAACCTTCGCTTGCATCAAAAGTAAGGTGAAGAGTATTTTTCAGGAGATGGATTTTCCATATAAATACTCTCACGAGGTTCCATTCCCTGTATTCAACAATTCAAATTCACTGCAGGTCGATGAGAATTTTAATCGGGTTTTTCAACCTGCAGTCGAGTTCTTAGCATAGAATTATGGGGGATAATTACGGGCAAAGTCTATTTATAGTATTGACATTTATTCTATTTGAGCATTGATGTCTTGTTGGTGGTTACTTGAATAGATCTGTAATTGTTTCCCCTTCTTTGGGTTTGATGTTATACGTTTGTAGTCTTAGTTTTTTTGCTGATTCTATATGTTCAAGGGTATCGTCAATAAACAGTGTTTCTTCCGCTATTAGCCCATTTTCCTGTAGTACAAGGTTGAAAATTTTTGGATTTGGTTTTCTCAATCCCACTTCGTACGAGTAGTAAACTTTATCGAAATAATCTTTTAAGTTTTTGCCATTGGCGATTTTGGCTAACCATGCATTGTAGATGTTGCTGTGGATGATATTGGTATTGCTCAGCAAATAAACTTGATAATGATTTTTTAGTTTTTCCAGAAGATGTAGTCTATCCTTATTCCAGTCGAGAAGAAGTGCGTTCCAGGCATTATCAATAGCCTCGTCCGATAAATCTTGTTTTATGTGATTACGAAGTTCGTTTCGAAATTCGCTGGGCGAAATCAATCCGCAATCGAGTTTATTAAAAAGTTCCACTTGTGACGATAGCGTAAATATGTTTTCGAGGTTATCGACACCCAGTTTTTTAAATGCATCAAGTGTTTTTTTGTACTCAATATCCAGCACAACACCGCCTAAATCAAAAATTATATTCTTGATATTTGCCTGACTGTAAGGTTGAAATAATATTTTCGACATAAATAATTACGTTAGGGTATTGAAAAATTGAATGCAAATATGTAATATTGCACTCCAATTTGAAAATTGCATTGCAATTTTTTTGGGCCCATAGCTCAGCAGGTTAGAGCATCTGACTCATAATCAGAGGGTCGCTGGTTCGAGCCCAGCTGGGCCCACAAAAGCCGCCTATTTGGCGGCTTTTTTTATTGGTTCAATTCTATCCTTTCATCGAAACGCAATACTTCTCCTAATAACTTTTTTTATATTCTTATTTTATGCTTAAGAATATTAATCTAAACAGACAATAATCATATAAAATATAAATCAAAAGATATACTTTTGTTACCAAATCTATTTTATAAATCATTATTTTAATAAATTGATACTATGAAGAATATCCTTGTAGTAGGCGCTGGTGGACAAATTGGTTCTGAGTTGGTTCCACATCTTCAAAAAATATACGGCAACGACAACGTAGTTGCAACCGATATCAATTGCAATTCTTGCGTGAAACTTGCGCAAAACGGTCCATTCGAAGAGTTGGATGCGCTTAACACCGAAAGATTTGTTGAGGTTGTTAAGAAGTATAAGATTGATGCCATTTTCAATCTTGTAGCGTTGTTATCTGCAACTGGTGAGAAGAATCCTCAGTTTGCGTGGAAAATAAATATGGGTGCACTTATAAATTCTCTCGAGATTGCTCGCGAGAACAAATGTGCCGTTTTTACACCAAGTTCGATTGGTGCTTTCGGACCATCGTCGCCACACGATAATACTCCACAGGATACGGTAATGCGTCCTACCACAATATATGGAGTTTGCAAGGTTACTGGCGAAATGCTAAGCGATTATTATTTCCATCGTTTTGGAGTTGATGCTCGTAGCGTTCGTTTCCCTGGTATTATTTCGAATGTAACATTGCCAGGTGGTGGTACTACCGACTATGCTGTTGAGATTTACTACGGTGCAATTCAGCAAAAGAAGTTTGTTTGCCCACTTCCCGAAGGAACCTATCTTGATATGATGTATATGCCCGATGCGTTGGATGCTTGCGTTCAGTTAATGGAGGCCGATCCTACTAAGTTAAAGCATCGTAATAGTTTCAATATCACTGCCATGAGTTTTGAACCATCGCAGATCTATGCCGCTATCAAAAAACGTATTCCTGAGTTTGCAATGGAGTATAACGTTGATCCTATCAAGAAGTCAATTGCTGATAGTTGGCCAAACTACATGGATGATTCTTGCGCTCGCGAAGAGTGGGGCTGGAAACCAAAGTGGAATCTCGAAACGATGACAGATGATATGCTAAAGGTTATTGGCGAAAAATTTGCAAAAGGTTTGTTAAAATAGTTAGTTGTTCAGAACCTTTAAGAAGAAAGAGGCTTTTGGCCTCTTTCTATTTTTATATCACTTATATTCTGATTCCCATAACTAAAATATCATCTAGTTGGTCGTGTGGACCAATCCATTGATCAATGGTGTCGTCTAGAATAATTTTTTGTTCTTCCATTCCTTTAGTTGATACATCTACGAGGAGTTGTTTGAAATTCTTCGACATAAATTTTCGATTGTCGGCTCCTCCAAACTGATCGATATATCCATCGGAGAACATATAGATACAATCACCCTTTTGAAGTGGAATCTCGTGAAGAGTAAAGGATTCCTTTTCGTTAATATGAATTCCAACGGGCATTTTGTCTCCCTTGTATTCTGTTAGTTCCGAGTTGCGCACAAGGTATAATGGGTTGTATGCTCCAGCAAATGATAGTTTGTTGGTTTGTGTATCAATTATACTTAGTGCGATATCCATTCCATCTTTTGCCTCATGCTCTCGTCCCGCTTGCGACAGTGTTCGTTTGATGTTTACTCTAAGTTTATTAAGGATGATATGAGGGTGAATATCCTCAATGTTTTTCACTATCTCTGTTAGAAGTGTGATTCCCAGTAAACTCATAAATGCACCAGGAACTCCATGACCAGTACAGTCTGCCGCTGTTACAATTATTTTTCCATTCTTTTGAGCCATCCAGAAAAAGTCACCGCTAACTATATCGCGGGGTTTAAGTAGAATAAAATAGTCCTTCAGAATATTATCAGCAATTTCTTTGCTAGGCATTACTGCTGTTTGAATTCGTCTAGCGTATGAAATACTTTTAATAATATCTTGATTTTGTGAAACTATTTGATCACGTTGAGTGATTATCTCGTCGCGCTGAACCTCTAAAGCATCCTTCTGCTCTTCAATAGTTTTCGTTCTTTCCTTCACTTTTTGTTCGAGTACTTGTTTTTCCCTTTGTAGTTTGCGTTCGCGAATTTGAATAAGAAGAACAATTGTTGTAATGGCAAAAGCCACAATTAAAAGGTAAAACCAAATTGTTTGATAAAATGGGGGTGTTATGCTGAATGGGTATTCGTGTGTTTTGCTAATATTTCCCATCGCATCTCGAACTCTGAATTTCAGAACGTGATTGCCTGGAGGAAAAAATGGAAAATCTTTTTCCGGAGTATTACCCCAATCGCTCCACTCTGGCATCACACCTTCGAGTTTATACTGATATTCTACAGCCTTTTCTTTCAAATAGAAAGGAGCTCCAAGTTTAATTTTAAAGGCATTGTTGGTCGACTCTAATCTCACATAGTCTGTATTCAGATTATTTCCCGATTTGTCTAAAACCTGTCTTACATAAAGATTAACATTCGAGAGTGTGTCGTTTGCCTTTGTAGGCGAAAGTTTATAGATTTGGTTATAGCCGTTAATTACCCAGACTTCATTACTGTCAACGTAGTTAACATAGTTAACTCTGTCGAATAAACCTAAATATTTAGCTATCCTATTATTAGTTTCATTTTGTGGATAATTGGTCCATTGCAATCCTAACCGAAGCCACGTTTGTTCTGGGTTTGAACAGAATGCTTTGTAGTTACTTTGTTTGATGTAATCAGGGTGAATGCCAATACTATCGCCTTTTGGATAGTATTTATAAATTTGATTTGGTGTAACAACAATAATATCGTTGTTAACTTTTCGAATTGCAGGAGATGCAATATTGGCTGTAGACCCAGTAATATTTGTAAATGTTGGATTTTGTGAGTTTAACTGATCAACTTTATATATTCTATAATCGGTACCAATAAGAGCACTTGTCTCGGACAGTCCTGCAATTGATATTATCTTCTCGTTAGGAAGGGTTATCAATGGTTTTGTTATCCACTTTTTATCATTGTAATTGGAAACATAAAGTTTTTCATAAGTTCCAATATAGATTGTGTTTTTTGTGTTTAAGCATGGACATAAACAAGTGATATATTCTCCATTAATAATAGGAGTTACCAGATTCGATTGGATATTGTATAAACCAGCACTTGCTGCTGCAAGTACACTATTACCGTTCCATGGTAATAGTTGTGTTGCTTTTCCGCTTATTCCACTAACTCTTTCGTAGTTATAGTCAACCGAGATTAGTTTTCGTATTTGCTTTCGGGTTATTAATTTTTGAGTTTCTATTTGTTCCTTTTTTCTTCGGATACAGGATGTTTTTCCTGAACTGTTTCAACGGCAACTTCTTGTTCTATATTTTCTCGGCCAAATAATCTAGAGAAAAGACCCTTCTTTGCTTTACTCTTTTGCTCTTGGGGTTGATTTATACTGATAGGCTGCTCTATGATTGTTTTCTTTTTTTCGTCCTGAATTTTCGGAATTCTTTGTTCAATGCGTTTAGGAACTTCTACCGTTCTTGTGGCAAAACTTTTCGATTCAACAAGTTTGTATAATCCTTCGCTTGTTCCAATAAATAGATTGTTAGATTGTTTGGCAACCGAGAGAATATTTCCCATTAAACCAGCAATATGATGATAGGAATTGATAGGAATATTTGTGTCGATGCGCGATATTCCCATTCCATGAATGAGCCATAGTCCACCATGGTTATCTTTTCCCATTGCAGTAATTTCATCGTCGGGTAAGCCGCAAGCATAATTTACAATTTGCTTTGTTTCACCAGTTTCGCTGTTTAATATTACACATCCACCAATAAGCGTCGATAAGGCAATGGTTTTATTGTTGAGTGATATTCCGCCAGTTAGGTAACTTGCATTTAGGTAATTCTGATCTTTTATTGAGATTTGAGTGCAACGTTGCCCGTCGAAACGGTAGATTTTATTTGAGGAGGTTCCTAGTATTTGAGTATCGTTATGCGTAAAGCTGAAGGTAATTTCTTCTCCGTTAGCAATGCTTATGTTTATTGGTGTTATGTCCTGCCTATGAATTTGAAAAATTGACTTTTTATTCTTGATAATAAAAAATTTATCGCCAATATTGAACATATCAGTTATAATTTGGGTACTATCCTTTTCGGTATAGTACACCTCAACCGTATATGGTTCAACACGTCGTATTTTATATATTCCATCAACCCCGGCAGCATACAGAGTATTATTAAAATGATGAAATAGGTAAAATAGTTCCGACTTTTTTTCTTCTATCGGGACATAAATATTAATTCCTTGAAGATTCTTTTTAAAGTAACCCAAAACTTGATCTCCACCGATGAACAGTTTATTTATATAGGCCATTGCAATAGGTTGACCCGAAATGGGCATCTGCTCCCAGCTATATCCATCGAAACTGAAAATACCGTTTTGATTGAGAACAAAAATGATATCATTATCGCCCTGAATAATTTGATAGTTTTGAGTGCTCATGCTTACAGGCAGCGAATAGTTTGTGATGAAGGGGATTCCTTTTTGCGCGTAGGTAATTGTGCTGAATGCTAAAAGTATTATAAATACTAAGCAATTCATTAATCGATGTTTAACTTGTTTCATACAACCTCGTTTTTGAAAAGACTAGCAAGGTAATAACTTTTAAATGAAATAAATATCAATTTTTTTTGAGGATAGAACAATTTGATAATTTTACGGTTATAAAATGATATATTTAAAGAACTTGCTTTGCATAAAAATGCTTATTTTTGTTCCTGTTATGAGAACAATGCACTACATACCTACCCTATTTCATCGATGTTGCCGCTAATCTAGTAGCACATCATACATATCTATATTTAGCAATCATTCTTTATTATTGTAAATTTTATTATCATGGACAATAAGTTATTTATTTATAATACATTAACCCGAAAAAAAGAAGAATTTCAACCAGTTAACCCTCCTCATGTAGGTCTGTACGTTTGCGGCCCAACTGTTTACGGCGACCCACATTTGGGGCATGCTCGTCCGGCAATTACTTTCGATTTGCTTTTTCGATATTTACAGCATTTAGGGTATAAAGTTCGATATGTTCGAAACATTACCGATGTGGGACATTTGGAGAACGATGCCGATGAAGGAGACGATAAAATTGCTAAAAAAGCGAGGTTGGAACAGTTGGAACCCATGGAGGTTGTTCAGTATTACACCAATAGGTACCAGGATGCAATGAAAATGTTGAATGTAAAATCGCCTAGTATTGAGCCTCGTGCATCTGGACATATTATTGAGCAGATAGAATTAATCAAAAAGATTATCGACAATGGCTTTGCTTACGAGAAGAATGGTTCCGTTTATTTCGATATCGAAAAGTATAATGCTAGGTACAACTATGGTAAACTCTCGGGACGTGTGTTGGATGATTTAATGGCAAATACACGTACTTTGGATGGGCAGGATGAAAAGAAGAATCCTTTCGATTTTGCTCTTTGGAAGATTGCGAATCCAGAGCATATTATGCGTTGGCCTTCGCCATGGAGCAATGGATTTCCTGGTTGGCATTTGGAATGCTCGGCTATGAGTACAAAGTATCTTGGTGAGCCTTTTGATATTCATGGAGGAGGAATGGATTTACTGTTTCCTCACCACGAGTGCGAGATTGCCCAAAGCGTTGCTGCTAATGGAAAAGAAACGGTTCGTTACTGGATGCACAACAATATGATAACCATTAATGGCCAGAAAATGGGTAAATCGTTGGGCAATTTTATTACGCTTGAGGAGTTGTTTACCGGATCGCATAAGATGCTACAGCAGGCATATAGTCCAATGACAATCAGGTTTTTCATACTTCAGGCACAGTATCGTTCAACGTTGGACTTTTCGAATGAGGCTCTTCAGGCTGCAGAGAAAGGGCTTGCACGACTGATGACTGCAAATAGAATTCTTGATAAGATTAAGGCTTCAGATAAATCAACCGTTGATGTAAATGAATTAGTTAGCAAAATTTACGAGGCTATGAATGACGATTTGAATAGCCCTATCGCAATTGCAATTCTTTTCGATTGGGTACGTAATATCAATTCGTTAGCCGAAGGCAAGGAGTCTATTTCACAATCCGATTTAGAGTTGTTGAATAAGACCTTTAGGGGTGTTATATTCGATATTCTTGGACTTACCGATGAACAGGCTGGTGGTTCTAAGCATGCGGAATTAACCTCGAATCTTGTTGAAATGCTTCTTAATATGCGTTTAGATGCAAAGGCTCGGAAGGACTTTGCGACTTCGGATAAAATCCGCGATGAATTAGCACGTTTTGGCGTAGTTGTTCGCGATCGCAAGGATGGATTCGATTGGGAGATAAGTTAATATACCCTTTATTGATATTAAAAACCCCGATTCTATCTAAGAGTCAGGGTTTATTTTTATGGCCTTATTTGGGTAACCCTTTATTTTTCTTTATGGCGTCAATAAAGTATTGTTTATCGGGCAGTGACGAGTTTTCTAAGCGATCGAGCCAGTACTTTGCGGTTAAGTTGTTATTTTGATTCTGATAGATTACAACTAGGTGATAAAACGAATAACCATAAACGTGCGTAGGGAACGAAGGAATGTCTTCCACCACCTTGACAAAACAAGCAATTGCATCATCTATTTTATTGGAGGTATAAAACTCCATTCCTTGGTTGAATGTTCCGATATCTTTGTTGAGTTTTTCGTCAAGTATAATTCCTCTAAAACTAAAGCATGCTTTATCGCAGTTCTCAACAAGGTTAATTGTTCTTAAACCTAATGGTATTGGTGGAAAGATTAACGAGAATGATAAGAGTTCATTCTTTTTCTTAAAGTTGTATGTATTGGGACAATTCGGAATTCCAACTGACTTAACAAGTTGATATCGCTGACGAGTGTTTGGGTTTTCGATGTATATGTTTTTATCGGCACAGAACCAACCGCCTTGTTCAAGTTTATTAACAACAGTTAGATTAATAACGGTAGAATCGGCGTAAAAAGAAATCTTATCGATATTCAACTCTGGATGCGATTGCTCTGCTGCATACGGACTTTGCACAACTGTTTGTGCTTGGGTTTGCAATGCTATTAGTATTACTATAATGGAATAAAATAATTTTTGCATAACCGTTAATAATAAAATCGGGGTTAGGAATAGCCTAACCCCGACTAAGGTAGTAATTTAAATATTAAAAATGATAGCCTATACCTATTGAGAAATCAATATTGGTACGATTGTAGGTTTCCTTATAGTTGATAACCTGGGTTGTAGCCAGTGTATATGAACTGTTCTTTGCATCTGAGGTGTACATGGTGTAAAGCATGCCAAGATTTAGAGTAAGGTTTTCGTTAACCTTGAATTCACCGCCAAATCCAACAGTACTTGATGTTAAGCTATGACTTAAATCTGTTTGATAACCGGTTCCAACTCCTGTTTTTGCGTAAAGATAACCTGCAGAGATAAGAATCTTATCGGTAAGATCATATTCCCCACCAATCGATAGTTCATACATATTGCCATTTATATCCTTTTTTACACCGGGAGCTTTCTCTATAGTAGCATCTTTATCGAAGAAATAGTGTAAACCTCCACTTATACGCATTTGAGGAAGTACAGAGTATCTGGCTCCAACAGAAAGTAACGCAGGAATATCGCTTCGAACTTTAGCTCCATCCTCAAACTGCGGAACTACCAAGTCTTTCTTTGTATCGTTTTCAAGCTCAAGTTTTGTTCTAAACTCGTACTTTAAACCAATATTAAGTTTATCATTAAGGTTTAGATTAACACCAAGAATTGGAGTATATCCTGTTCCAGTTTGTACTACATCAACCTCTTGATCTGAGGTCATTGCTGCATATGTTGCATTTCCTGCTGCAGTAAAGAATGCCGATGCAGACATTAAGTTTCCAGATGGGTTAATTAGTGGGTGTTGAGGATTAATCATGATACTCTTGATATGTCCATCATAGGTGTTTTTTGCAAAAATCATTCGTGCGCCTAGTGATGCCGATATAATATCACTTAGTTCATAGCTGGCATTTAGTTGAGCACCCCAGAAAACACTTGATCCTTCAAACTGTATATCGGCAGAATATTCTGTACAAAAACCTGCGACGTACATTGCCGAAAGTGTTGCAGGTAGCGATGCATAAGGTATTTCAAAACTCGGTAAGCCTGTGTCATATTTGGCAGTTCCTCCTCCTGCATTTGGTTGAAATCCAAAACTAATAGCCAGTTTATCCTTTTTGTAAGCAAAGTAAAAATCTGGATAAACTGGAACAACTACGTCCCCAACATATTTTTTTTCGTTTAGGTAAGGGTAGGTGTTTTCAATTGTTTTTTTCTGAAAAATAGACTGATTACTAAAGTAAAAATGAAATCCATCGGCCAGTTTGGTTAAACCTGCTGGATTATAATAAACTGCATCGATGCTAGTTGATGCATCGCGTGCTAGCATTCTTACATACTGAGTACTTTGGTTGGAATTGGTTACAATTCCCCCAGCGTATGTCATAGTGCTGTAGGCGCACAATAATAGAAATGTAAATAAGCTTTTTCTCATAGTATTTAATTTAGGTTCGTTATATTATTAAAAGCAGATAAACGTTTGTATAATACAAGTGTTCATTTCAGGGTTAGAACATTGTATTTACATGGAAACAAGAAAAATCAAATTCTTAAAAACTGAACTAAATAGCCACTCTCTAAACCCAAATTCAATGGGTTAAAGAATATTGCAAAATGTGAGGAAAATTGAATAAAATAAGAGAGTGTGTTGCTTTTAAAAAGAGAAACCAGCAACCTATATTTTCTTTTGATATGGCGTAAGAACTTAAGAAGAGGCCTAGAAAAAAGCTTCTTCACCAAGACTACGTACGCAATTATTGCCAAATAAACTTTCGCCCTGTGCATCGATTCAGGGTTAATTTTAAAAATGGTTTAGTAATGCAAAGATGTAAAAAAATATATTAATCGAACGTTTTATGTAAAAAATGTTTCGATGAGTAATTTTCGTTTTTAATGAAATGCATTGTAATTCAATATTTTTTCTTAATTTTCGATTATAACATGAAAAATAAAACTCCTGAATATGAATAAATTGAGTATTCTTTTATTGACAACTGTATTATTGTCAATAGGTATCGTAAGTTTTGCACAAGAACAAGGATTCCAGTTTAATATGGTAAAAGAGGTTAAGGCTTCTCCTGTTAAGAATCAGCAGAGAACAGGAACATGTTGGAGTTTTGCCACGACATCGTTTATTGAGTCTGAATTGCTAAGAATGGGTAAACCTTTATTTGATATTTCGGAAATGTTTTTTGCTCGTCAGGCATACACCAGTAAGGCAATTGATTATGTCCGCTATCAGGGACATAATAACTTTAGCCAAGGTGGACAGGCCCACGATGTAATGGATGTTATTCGCGCAAAGGGAATGGTAACAGAGCAAGAATATTCAGGGTTGAACTACGGAAGTGATATTCATGCACATGCGGAACTAGAATCTGCACTGAAGGCTTATCTTGGTGCCATAGTTGAAAATCCTAATAGAAAGTTATCAACGGCTTGGCTTCCTGCATTTAATACTGTGCTCGATGCATATTTAGGAGTATCACCCAATGTTAAGCAATCTGCGCTTGCTGGTGTTAATTTCAACCCCGATGATTATATTGAGATAACATCATTCAGCCATCACCCATACTATTCTCAGTTTATACTCGAAATACCCGATAACTGGGCTCATCGTAGTTACTACAATGTTCCTTTGGAGGAGTTCATTAAAATAATGAAAAACGCCATAATGAATGGATATTCAGTTTGTTGGGATGGTGATGTGAGTGAGAAAGGCTTTGCATATAATAAAGGGGTTGCCGTATTACCCGAAGATAGAGTAGAAGAAATGTCTGGTAGCGACAAGGAACGATGGATCGGTTTATCGGAGAAAGAGCGAAAGACAAAATTGTTCAGTTTCGAAAATCCTGTACCAGAAATAAATGTTGATCAAACCAATAGGCAACAAAATTTCGACAATCTTGCATCTACCGATGATCATTTAATGCATTTAACAGGATTGGCAACCGATCAGAATGGAACGGCTTATTTTTACACCAAGAATAGTTGGGGAACCGATGGTGTTTATAATGGTTATCTATATATGTCTGAACCGTTTGTTCGGATGAAAACAATTGCGATAATGATTCATAAAGATGCACTGCCTGCTGATATTGCTAAGAAATTAGGAATTAAATAGATAACTGCATAAAAGAAAGCCTCGATAAATCGAGGCTTTTTAATTTTGTTTGATGTGATTTATTCCTTTTTGCTCTTTTTATCAAGATTAACAGCCAAGTCCCAATTTTCGTAAATGGTATATAGATCTTTTTCTGTCAGTTTGGCAAGAGATATTGATTGTGAAGCAGCAGCCTTTAATGCTTTATCCATTTGGAACATTTCTGCACTTTTTTGTTCCTCTTTAGATGAATTTTTCATATTTTCCATAGCATTTAGACTGGCAACTGCAGCGAAACCAGACGCTGCAACAACCATGTCGGAGGTATAATCGAGCATGCTCGAATATCCATGCTTGGAGAGAACTTTACTTATTTCGTCACCTTGACTTTCGTCATAATCTTGAAGTTCGGAGGTGGCATCAAATAATCGCTGTAGTTTTTCCTCCGAGAGTACTGGTTTTCCGGTGGATAAATATTCCTGAACTTCACCGAGTGCTTTGCTAGGAAATTCATCAGGCTTGGCATATTTGTCTGCTTCTTCCGATTCTGCATCCTCGGATTCATTTTCATATTGGGCGCTCATATCTTTAGCAGCCTTTTCCATTTCGTTCTCAATTTTGCTTAATTCCCGTTCATACTTAGATGCGCCCATCTTAATGCCATGTCTCAACGCTGCTCCGCCCGCTAATCCAATAATAAAGAACAGAATAAGTAAACCTCCAAGAACATAGGCAATGATTTTGGCTGTTTGCTCTTTTCCCTTTAAAGCGATTGATATTGCGATATACAACAAGTATAGCGAATAAAGATTTACTGCGAGGTTTATAATTGTTCCTAGGTAATAGTTAAATTTAAACACAGATAGCAGTGCGCTAATAGGAAATATAACCATTAGCGATGCCGCTACACGAAGGCTTGCTTCAAAATCATTATTACCATTACAAATAGATGAGATAAGGAGAATAATTAGTGCTGCAATAAATACGCCTATTATTCCGCCTATAATTGTAGCGAAGAATGCACCTATGCCTACTGCGCTGCCAAATACACCGCCTGCAATTCCACCAACTACCAAGAAACTCCAGATTAATGTAAATACTGCGGCAATAACACTATATATTAATGCTTTAATGAGAGGCTGTCCCATGCCTCCGCCCAATTGCATTGATGCAAAGTACGATTTAGGGTTTAGTAACGTTTCTTTCGAATCATCAATTAATTTTTTGAAGTCAAATCCATTTTCGTCCATAGTATTAAGTTTTAGGGTTTAGTTTTTTCAATGGAAAATCAAATTTCAGAAAAATAAGCAGAAATGTCAATTTCTGAGACTTAATATTTTAGTTCCTGTTTTGGGATCTAAATAAAAACCCTGGAAACATCTATTTTCAGGGTTTTAGCTATAGAGTAGAAATATAAATTAATAGGGAATTCCGTACTGTTTCATTTTATTATAGAGCGTTTTTCTGTCTATATCGAGTAGTTGTGCCGCTTTGCTTTTGTTGTATCTGACTTTTTCTAATGTTGATAGAATCAAATCATACTCAGCCTTTTCCTTCATCTCCTTTAGATTTTCACCTTCAGGTTTCTTGGTTTCAGTTGATGAGTGCTCTTTTTTGATTATTTCGATAGGCAGATTTGCAATTGATACCATTGAGCCTTGCTCAAGCAGAACTGCTCTACGAATAACATTCTTTAGTTCGCGTAGATTACCAGGCCATGTGTAATTCATTAGCACATCCATAACATCGGAGTTAAATCCATTGATGTTTTTCCCTAATTCACGATTTGCCTGATCGAGAAATGTTCTTGCAAATATTAAAAGATCCGATTTGCGCTCATGTAGAGGTGCTACTCGAATTGAAAATTCGTTTAAACGGTGGTATAAATCTTCGCGGAAGTTGCCACGATTTACCATATCGAGCAGATTCTCGTTGGTTGCCACAATGATCCGAACATCAACAGGGATTTCTTTGCTGCTACCAATCCTTTTTATTTTCCGCTCCTGAATTGCTCGTAACAGGTTTACCTGAACGTCGTATGGTAGATTTCCAATTTCGTCGAGGAAAAGCGTTCCGCCATTTGCAACCTCAAATTGACCCACTTTATCGGAAATAGCACCGGTGAAAGATCCTTTTATATGGCCAAAAAATTCGCTTGCAGCGAGTTCCTTAGGCAGAGCACCGCAGTCAATCGCTACAAACGATTTACTATTTCGCTTACTTTCGCTATGTATTTGACGGGCTACAAACTCTTTTCCGGTTCCACTGTCGCCATGAATTATTACCGATAAGTTTGTTGGAGCTACAATGCTGATGTACTTGTTTACCTGTTGGCTGTAATCGCTATCTCCCTTTATAAAGATGAAACTGTCAGTTGACGCTGTTTCTGGTTTACTTTGCGAATCCAACGCTAAGGCATTGTTAATGGCGGCAAGAATCTCATCGGGATTGATTGGCTTGGTAACATAATCGTAAGCACCCTGTTTGATGGCTTTTACAGCCAAACGAATATCGGCATAGCCGGTCATTAGAATTACCACTGTGGATTGCTGTTTACGCTTTGCCTCGGTTAAAACATCCATTCCGCTGCGTTCGGGTAATCGGTAATCCGATAAAACAACATCAAACTTATTTGCGTGAATTAATCGAGATGCCTCATCAAACGAAAAGGCTTCGTTTACCTGATGTCCCTGCTTCGAAAGGTATGTTTTTAGCATTAAACAGAAAGTGGAATCGTCATCCACAACCAGAATCCTAGCCATTTATTCCAACTAATTGTTAAACTAATTGCTAAGGTAGATACTTTTTATAAAAGATTTCGCGATTCTAATATTTTTTAACCAAATATATACCTTTGGCGCTTCGGTTTTAACTTGTGTATAAGCGTTGATTTATTTTATGGAAAAGGTCATTGTTATATTTGATAACATTTGCCTTTTCTTTTTGTTGATAAGATAAAAGTTTAAAAATGCAGGAAAAAGCGGTTAGCAAGAATTTAGTGTTGATTTTGGTGATGATAACTTCTTTTATCACGCCCTTTATTGGAGCATCAATTAATTTGGCACTTCCTACGATTAGTGAGGATTTTGGATTGAATGCCATTGGTATGAGTTGGGTGGCAATGTCGTATCTGCTTTCATCCGCAGTTTTTTTAGTACCAATGGGGAAATTGGCCGATATTGTTGGTCGTAAGCGTATATTTTTCTGGGGAAATATAATCTTGGTGGTTAGTTCGTTCTTTTGTGCAATATCGCCAACAGGTGCATTTTTAATTGCATTTCGGGTGATTCAAGGTTTGGGGAGTTCAATGGTTTTTGCAACAGGAATCGCTTTGATTACATCTGTTTTTCCACCTTCGGAGAGAGGAAAGGCCATTGGATTAAATGTTACGGCTGTGTACGTTGGATTGTCGACGGCACCAATTATTGGAGGATTTATGATTTCGCTTTTCGACTGGCACAGCTTGTTTTACGTGCCAATTCTCATTGGACTTCCAGCCGCCATAGCAACCCGAATATCGATTAGAGCAGAATGGGCCGAAGATAAAAATGAGAGTTTCGATTATCTTGGAACATTGATATATATTCCGTCCATGAGTATTTTCATGTACGGCTTTTCGCAGTTACCCGATTTATTCGCCATAGGTTTTACTGTAGTAGGTTTCATTGGTTTATTGCTGTTTGTTCGGGTTGAGTTAAAGTTAAAATCACCTGTTCTGAATATCAATCTATTTAAAACGAATAAACTTTTTGCTTTTGCAAACTTAGCTGCGCTAATTAACTATGCAACAACCTTTGCGGTTACGTTTGTGCTTAGTTTATACTTGCAGTATATTAAAGGTTTATCGCCTCGGGACGCTGGAATGGTATTGGTGATTCAACCTCTTATTATGGCCGCAGTAGCATCGTGGTCGGGAAAACAATCCGATAAAGTAGATCCTCGAATTCTTGCATCTTCCGGAATGGCAATATCAGCATTAGGGTTATTAATGTTAACACCAATAAATCAGGAAACATCAACAATATATTTATTATTAACGCTTAGTGTGCTAGGTCTTGGTTTTGGGCTTTTCTCATCGCCCAATACAAACTCAATTATGGGGGCTGTTGAGAAAAAATATTTGGGATTAGCCTCTGGCACCGTTGGAACAATGCGTCTTACCGGACAAATGATTAGTATGGGAATTGCTGCTCTTATTTTACATCTATATGTAGGTAAATCGGTCATAAATTCCACAAACCATAAGCAGTTTATTTGGGCTATTAGTTCAACTTTCTTAGTGTTTGCAGTGATGAGTGTTGTGGGAATATGGGCATCTCTGAAAAGAGGAAAGAGTAATGGTAGTGCTTAGGATTTATTGATTGAACAAAGTTGATAATACGCCTGTTTAATACCAGAAAAATATTGTAATAGTATATGGCTGACTTTAGGGATAGGTTAAAATGGTCTGATGATCTTTTGTTTCATGAAGGTTCAATAGATAGAGATCATCAGAAAATTTTTGAGTTGATAAATGAAATTATAGAGTTGGAGGTATTGCATCCTCGGTCAATTGAATTTGCCGTTATTTTGTCGAAACTGAGCGATTATGGCTTGAAACATTTCAAAAAGGAGGAGGCTTTAATGCAAAAATACAACTACCCTAGGTACAAGGAACACCGAGAAATCCACATGGATTATATATATCATATTTCTATGTTCAATTTAAACTTCAAATCGGCAAACCATGCTGAGCCAGAAGAAGTAATTTTATATGTTAAGGATTGGTGGTATAACCACATTTTAGGAATGGACAAAGAACTCGGTAATTTTATAAAACAACAAAAGGTACTCTAGCAATAAGTGCAAAGTTACTCTTTCCAATCTCCGTTTTCCTTAATTAAGTTGATTAACTCCTCAATGGCATTTTCTTCGGGAATATTTTTCTTTACTACCTCTTTCCCTTTGTAAAGTGTAATACATCCAGGGCCAGCACCAACATAACCGTAATCGGCGTCGGCCATTTCGCCAGGACCATTTACAATGCAGCCCATTACTCCAATTTTTAACCCTTTAAGTTGTGATGTATGGGTTTTTATTTTTTGCAGTGTTTGCTGCAAGTTGTATAGTGTACGACCACATCCTGGGCACGATATATATTCTGTTTTCGATATTCTTGTCCGTGCGGCCTGAAGAATAGTGAATGCTGTTGAGCAAATATCATTATTGGGGATAGCTGGAGCTGTAATCATAACGCCATCGCCTAAACCATCGATAAGTAATGCGCCAAAATCTGATGCGGCTTTTAATTGGAAATCTTCTTTGTTGGAATCGGAATAGTAACGGTGAATAATCACGGGCAAGTTAACTCCAGCTTTCATTAACTGAATAAATGCGGCGCGTTGCTCAGCGAATCCATTTGTGTTGCTGGTTTCGAGAATAAGAATTGATTTCGAATCTTCCTTTAAGCGATTCAACAATTCTGTATTTACCAAATTGCTGTAGTTAATCCGTTTGAGATTTGTGATAATTGGCAAACCTTCGGTATTTGTTGATGAATTGAGTTGAGCATTGTCAACCCAAAAATAGTCGGCAGCGATATCGTTTCTTTTCCAGATTTTCTCTTGCAAATACCAGCCCCATTGGTTAATAATAGCCTCGTTTATATTTTTTTGATTCGATAGATCTGCTATAACAACAGGAAGATTCGATGATCCAATATTGTTGATGTTGATAGTTTCTCGGCGCAAATAACTATAAGGGTTGTATGGCAAATTGTTAATTGGATTAATTTTAGGGTTGGTTTGTCGATTGTTGAAATACGAAACCAGCTTCTGTGCAACAGGAATCTCTTTTTCGGGCTCTTCGGTAAGCGAAACACGAATTGTATCGCCAACTCCATCGGAAAGAAGAGTTCCAATGCCCACAGCCGATTTTATTCGTCCATCCTCGCCATCGCCAGCCTCGGTAACACCAAGGTGTAAAGGATAATACATATCCTCTTGGTTCATCCTGCTTATTAGTAACCGAACAGCGTGTACCATTACTCTGGTATTGCTCGATTTCATCGAAATAACTATATCATCGAATTTATGTTTTCTACAGATTCGAAGAAATTCCAACGCCGATTCAACCATGCCCTCTGGAGTATCTCCATATCTACTCATAATTCTATCGGAAAGTGAGCCGTGGTTAACGCCAATTCTTAAAGCAACTTTTCGTTTACTACAAATTTCGAGAAGAGGAATTAATTTTTCCTCAATCCTGTTTAGCTCTTGAGAATACTCCTCGTTGGTATAATTTATATTTTCGAATTTAGCACGAGGATCAACGAAGTTTCCTGGATTAATCCTAACTTTTTCCACATGCTTTGCAGCCTCAAGCGCAGCTGCAGGATTAAAATGCACATCGGCAACAAGCGGAATGCTGAACCCTCGATTTATCAGTTCACGTTTAATATTTTCCAAATTCGAGGCCTCCTTCACGCCTTGCGTTGTAATACGAACGTATTCGGCACCAGCCTTAGCAGCCCTTATGCATTGTTCAACGGTTGCAAGCGTATCGTTGGTGTTTGTGGTGGTCATGGTTTGAACCCGAACAGGATTATTACCGCCCATAGGAGTTCCGCCAATATTCACCTCAATGCTTTTGCGTTGGATATAATCACTAAGCGTGATGCAGTATTTATTATCGGTCATCGAATTGTCAATTTTTTACAAAAATAAGGACTTTTTGTTGTTTGTTGTTCGTAAATCGTTGATCGAATTATCGCAAACAATGAACTTCTTACTATTCACTAATCTCTTTTTCGCTATTAAAGAGTATCTTTGCAAAAAAGAATAGAAAAGTATGGAAGGAACAAGACTGCAAAAGGTTGCGCGGTTGATTCAAAAAGACCTTGGAGAGATTTTTCAGAGAGAGGGAGCAGCGTTATTCCCTGGTAAAATGATAACCGTTACGTCGGTTAGGGTTAGTCCCGATCTTGGATTAGCAAAAATTTACATTAGCATATTCCCAACACAGGGCACCGAGGCTACTTTGGAGTTAATTCGTCATCATGTTAAAACCATAAGAATGGAGCTTGGTAAACGTGTTAGACACCAACTTCGCGTTATTCCTGAGTTGGCGTTTTTTGTTGATGATTCTTTGGATTATATCGAGAATATCGATCGTTTGTTAAATCAGTAATTTTTCAATGATAAAATTCCTTATCTCTTTCACCACAAGGTTTATACCTCGTCATTATCTTCAACTTTTTGCGGCGTTTGCACTGAGAACATTAGGTATTTTTTATCGAGGAAATCGGTTCGAGGATCCAATTTCGGGAAAGAAATATCGCAAGTTGTTACCATACGGTAGAACTAATGTGCGTGAAAACGCCCTTGCGCCGCATTCCATGTCGTTGGAACGGCATCGGTTAATTTGGCTTTACCTACGCGAGAGAACAAATTTCTTTACGGCACCTCAAAAGGTATTGCACATTGCTCCAGAGTATTGCTTCCTGAAACTTTTCAAAAAGCAGAAGAATTTGGAATACATCACGGCCGATTTAATTTCGCCTTGGGCCGATGTGAAAATGGATGTGCAGGCAATTCCATTTTCCGATTCGCAGTTCGATGTTGTAATTTGTAACCATGTACTTGAGCACGTAGATTCCGATCATAAGGCAATGCAGGAGATTTATCGTGTGCTGAAACCCGGAGGATTTGCAATTCTTCAGGTTCCAATGGATTTATCGATGGAGAAAACGTTAGAAGATTCATCGTTCAATACACCAGAACTTCGTGAAAAGCATTACCAGCAACGCGACCATTTACGTTTGTACGGAAGAGATTATGGCGATCGTTTGCGTAGTGCTGGTTTTACTGTTGATGAGAATGATTACGTGAAAACTTTACCTGCCGATTTGGTGCATCGCTATGCATTACCAAAGGATGAAATCCTTTATGTCTGTAAAAAAGCCTAGGGAATAACGAACAACGATTAACAAACAACTATCAGTAAATCCATGCGTCTACCCTTTTTCATAGCTCGCCGTTACCTATTTGCGAAAAAATCGCACAACATCATAAATATTATTTCTATAATATCGCTGGTGGGCGTTGCTACGGGGGTTATGGCTTTGGTGATAGTTCTTTCAGTTTTCAATGGTTTCGATTCTCTTATTGGTCGACTCTACTCTAGTATCGATTCTGATGTTCGTATTTTACCACGAGAGGGTAAAACATTTAGTGTCACAACCGCTGAGTTCGATAAGATTCGTCATCACAAAGGAGTCGCTGTATTTGCCGAAATCCTTGAGGAGAATGCATTGTTCCGTTATCGGAGCAAGCAACACATTGGAATAATCAAAGGTGTTAGCCGTAATTATGTCGATTTAACAGGAGTTGATTCAATGCTGGTTGACGGAGAATTTAAGCTTTGGAATGGAAGTCAACCCATGGCGATAATGGGGCAGGGAGTTGCATATTATTTAAATGCGAGTTTGGCACATTTTGATCCATTGGCCATATATGTTCCCAAACGGGGAAAGACAACATTGTCAGTCGAATCGGCATTTGGGAGGAAGAATATAATG
This sequence comes from Bacteroidales bacterium, assembly GCA_050180705.1. Classification (GTDB taxonomy): domain Bacteria; phylum Bacteroidota; class Bacteroidia; order Bacteroidales; family Tenuifilaceae; genus SB25. Next base: position 159,333 of record JBFXDX010000010.1, read on the forward strand.
CCATCGGGAGTATTTGCGGTTGAGCAGGATTTCGATACGCAGTATGTTATAGCACCGGTTGAGGTTGTTCGCGATTTGCTTAATTACGATTCAACAACGGTAACCTCGGTAGAGTTGAAAGCCACAAAAGAATATAAGCCTGAGAAGTTGAAGCAAGAAGTTGAACAAATTCTTGGCAGTAATTTTAAGGTACAGAACCGTTATCAGCAGAACGAATCGCTTTACCGAACCATGAAATCGGAAAAGTTTGCCATTGGGATGATTCTTACATTAATCCTGATAATTGCCTCTTTCAACATTGTTGGCTCATTATCGATGCTGATAATTGAAAAACGCAAGGATGTTGAGACTCTTCGTAGTCTTGGTGCCGACAACGATTTAATCCGAAAAATATTCATGGCGGAGGGATTGCTGATCTCGATTGGTGGAACTATTATTGGGACAATCCTTGGTTTGATTGTTTGCTGGGCGCAAATTACCTTTAAATTGATTCCGCTTGAGGGGCGAGGCAACTTTATTATCGATGCTTACCCTGTAGATATTCAGTTTGGTGATATCGGACTAATACTCTTGGTTGTTTTAATTATTGGGTTTGTTGCCGCTCGTTTTCCTGTAAGGATGATAACAAAGCGCATTCTCAATTCGAACGAGAGGGAAAGTTTATAGTTTAAAACTCTCTAACATTTGATTTATCTGATGTCAGACATCTTACTTCTGTATTAGTACACCAGCAAATTACATCCTCTAATCGGCGCATTATCCATTCTTCCCATCACCTCAAAACTGCCATCGGCAAAGAGTTTTCCCATATCCTGCGTTTGAATAAATGAGCAGGAGTTTACGTTGGCTAAATCAATAACATTTATTGCACCGCTGCTTGCGGTGGTTTTGGAATGTAACGGGTCGTACGGGTCTCTTATCAGAATTTTCATCCACGGAGGACAGCGAAAAATGCCATTACCATTTGAATACCCTTGCGAAAGCAGCTCGGTCATTCCGTACTCGGAGTGAATTGCATCGACCCCAAACGATTTACATAGAATGGCGTGTAATTCCTCACGTATCATTTCCTTGCGGCGGCCTTTCATCCCGCCAGTTTCCATTACAATGGTGTGGCTAAGGTTTAGGTTGTACTGCTCTGCCAAATCGAGCAATGCAAACGTTACTCCTATTAATATGCACTTTTGTCCGCTGGCATTCAACTTAACGAGTAGGTTTGCAAGTTCATCGTACTGGTTTAGGAAAAAGCCGCTATTGGGATTATTGCTTTGCTTTATCAACTCATCAACCATATACACTAGCGATGAGCCTGTTCGCTCCAAGTATGCAGGGAGTAATGCTAGAACACAGTAATCGTTAGGTTTTCCGTAGAATAATTCAAATCCTTTGGTAAAACTATCAACATAAAGCGATAAGTCCGATACCTGATGCTTGCTGGTCTCCACACCTGTTGTGCCACTGCTAGTAAATACAATTTCAGGCGAAAGGTTGTTGCCAATTACATCGTGGGTTTTGAAGAACTGTATTGGTAAGAATGGGATTTTCTCAATGACATCAACGCTATTTGGATCAATACCCAAAAGAGTCACATATTCGTTGTAAACCTTAAGGGTGTTGTATTGATGACGAAAAACTTCAAGAGCAACCTCCTGAAACTCTTCGTTGCTGGATATGTTGAATATTTTGGATTTTATGTCCATTGATTTAAAAATATAACCCTGCCAAGGTTATGGTCTTGACAGGGTTGCAAAGTTAGAATAAAATATATTATCCTCTGATAGCCTTAATACCTGGAAGTTCTTTACCCTCCATATACTCCAACATGGCACCACCGCCAGTTGAAACGTACGATATTTTGTCGGCTAGTTTATTCTTGTTTACCGCAGCAACAGAATCGCCACCACCTACAAGGCTGAATGCACCTTTTTCGGTAGCAGCAGCAATTGCCTTAGCAATTTCGGAAGTTCCCTGAGCGAATTTCTCCATCTCAAACACTCCCATTGGACCATTCCAAAGGATAGTTTTGGACTCAGAAATAACTTTCGATAGTATTTTAACTGATTCAGATGCAATATCTAACCCCATCCAACCATCGGGGGTTTGATCAATTGCAGTGATTTTTGTATTTGCGTTAGCATCAAAAGCATCGGCATTAACAGCATCAACAGGAAGGTAAACCTTTACACCCTTTGCTTTTGCTTTCTCAAGTATTTCTTTCGCAAGGTCGAGTTTATCCTCCTCGCAGATAGATTTACCAATCTTTCCGCCCTGAGCTTTGATGAAAGTATAGGTCATACCACCACCAATAATCAGGTTATCAACTCTATTTAAAAGATTTTCGATAATTAGAATCTTATCGGAAACTTTTGCACCACCCATAATTGCGGTGAAAGGTTTTTCGGCAGCCTTAAGCACCTTATCCATAGCGTTAAGCTCGCTGTTGATTAGGTAGCCAAACATACTATTGTTGGGAAAGTGTGCTGCAATAAGAGCTGTAGATGCATGGGCACGGTGTGCGGTTCCAAAGGCGTCGTTTACATAACAATCGGCATAGCCAGCAAGTTGTTTAACGAAATTCTTTTGGCTCTCTTTTACTTTTGCTTTAGCCTCTTTCTTTTGCTCTTCGGTAGCGCCTTCGGGTAAACTGTAAGCCTTGCCTTCTTCTTCTTCGTAGTATCTGAGATTTTCTAGAACAAGAACTTCGCCTGTTTTAAGTTCAGCGGCAAGTTTTTTTGCTTCATCACCTGCACAGTCAGATGCAAACTTAACCTTCATTCCAAGATTTTTCTCAATAGCTGGTAAAACATGCTTTAACGAGTATTTATCTTGTGGTTTTCCATCGGGACGGCCAAGGTGCGACATTAGAATAGCCGATCCGCCATCTTTCAGGATTTTCTTAATTGTTGGAAGTGCTCCGCGGATGCGGGTATCGTCGGTAACCTCAAAGGTCTTTTTGTCGAGGGGAACATTGAAGTCAACCCTAACAATGGCTTTCTTGCCATTAAAGTTGTAGTTGTCAATCGATATCATAGTCCTATACTTTATTAGTTTCGGTAACAAAATTACGAATTGCTTTCGAATTGTAAGTTGAATTTAACGTCTTTTCACGCAAACGATTGATTTCGAAATAGACAGAATGTAAGATTCTAAAATGACAGAAAAAATGAATGCATTTCTAGTAAATTCTTTCGTTTTTTTATTTGACGTTATGGTTTAATACCGTTTATTTAAGGAGATTGCCTTTGGCGAACTCTCAAGTTCGATTCCGCATAAGGTGCGGAATTACAGCCAATGAAAGTTCTTCGCTACAGTGATTCCTGCGAAGGTAGGAATTCTTCGTTTTGCCTTTATAAAAACTGATATTTTTAATGTAAGTTTGACATCTGGAATAAAATGAAAGATAATAATGCAGTTTAAGGATATTGTTGGACAGGAAAAGGTTAAGCAACGCCTAGTATTAGCCACCAAAGAGAATCGTATTCCTCATGCACAGCTTTTTGTTGGACCTGCAGGAACCGGAAAATTAGCATTGGCAATTGCCTATGCTCAATATATTATGTGCGATAATAAGGGAGAAGATGATTCCTGTGGTGTTTGTCCATCGTGTAAAAAGTTATCAAAGTTAATTCATCCCGATTTACACTTTGTGTATCCGGCAAAGGCAAAGGCTGAAAGTGCTGGCGATGATGAATCTGACAAATCTGAGGATACTCTTACAACTTGGCGCGAGGCTCTGATTACAAATCCGTACTTTGGCGAGAACGATTGGTACGAGATGATTGGGATGGAGAATAAGCAGGGTATTATTAGCACTGCAACGGCCACAGATGTAATCCGTAAGTTGAGCCTTAAAAGTTTTGAGAACGACTACAAAGTGATGATAATTTGGCTGCCCGAGCGTATGAACAATCAGGCATCCAATAAATTGCTCAAAATGATTGAGGAACCTCCTGCCAAAACGGTTTTTTTGATGGTTAGTGAGAATCCGAATTTGATTATAAAGACCATCCTGTCGCGTACTCAACAAATTATGGTTCCCCCAATTACCCGTGAAAGTATAGCAACCGCTTTGCTCGAGAAGTTTAACCTTGAACCAGAAAGGGCTCACGATATTAGCCGCATTGCCAATGGAAATTTCTACACCGCATTGCAGCTTATTGATAGTAATGTGAATGAGTATTTCGATCTTTACCGGAGGTTGATGCGACTTTGTTATGCCAAGGATGTTGTGGGTTTACTGGATTGGGTTGATGATATTGCCCGGCTTGGTCGCGAGAATCAAAAGGAATTTCTCAATTATTCATTGCGTTTAACCCGTGAGAGTTTGATGCTGAATGCGGGTCTTGATGAGATTTCCTATTTAATGGGCGATGAGGCCGATTTTGGTTCCAAATTCTCACCGTTTATTGGAGTTGATAATATTTTTAGCATTACCAATGAGTTTACACAAGCTTACGAGTGCATTATGCAGAATGGAAATCCCGCAATTGTGTTTACACATTTTGCAATGCGAATGATAAAACTGGTACCTAATAAGCCGTTGAAGTAATTAATTAGTTAAATGATTTCACCATCAACGAACAACAATCAACTATTAACTAATTTTGTTAACTTTGCAAATCCTACAATGTAATTAACATGGAAAAAAGTACCAGCTCACGAGGTGTGATAATAACGGGAACCGAAGCTACTGAGCATACCGCATGCCATGCACAGGGGTGTGTGAAGCTTAGTTCGTACGATTGGGTTGCCGATCTGCCTAAAACGCTGCAAACTTACGATATAGTTGAGGTTCAGTTTAAGAATACTCGCAAGGGATTTTACCGCAATGCAAATTTGTTGAATTTAGCCAAGGGTGATATTATTGCTGTTGAGGCTTCGCCAGGTCACGATATTGGTGTAGTTTCGCTAACAGGTTGGTTGGTTGAGCGGCAAATGAAGCGTGTTGGTTATAATTCTCAGAATACTGAATTCAAGAAGGTTTACCGTAAGGCAAAGCAGGTTGATATTGAGAAATGGCTTGAGGCTATTGCGCTTGAGCATGAAACGATGATTAAAGCCCGTCGTATCGCAGAAAATCTGAATCTTAACATGAAGATTGGCGATGTGGAGTATCAGGGCGATAAAACCAAGGCCATATTCTACTACATTGCCGACGATAGGGTCGATTTTCGGGAATTAATCAAGGTTTTGGCCGAGGAGTTCAAGGTAAGAATTGAGATGCGTCAGATTGGTGCTCGTCAGGAGGCTGGACGTATTGGTGGTATTGGATCGTGTGGGCGTGATCTTTGCTGCTCGTCGTGGATTTCACATTTCGATTCGGTAAGTACCAACGCTGCCAAGGTTCAGGAAATATCTTTGAATCCGCAGAAACTAGCTGGGCAGTGTGGTAAGTTGAAGTGCTGCTTGAACTATGAGTTGGATAGTTATATAGATGCCCGTAAAGATTTCCCCGATACACAAATTCCGTTGGAAACCAAGGAGGCAACCTATTTTCATTTCAAAACCGATATTTTTAAGCGCTCCATGTGGTTTAGTAGCGATCAGGGATCGTCTGTTAATTTAGTGGAGGTTTCTGTCGATCGGGTTAAGGAAATTGCTGAGCTAAATAAGAAAGGGTTAAAAGCCAATAAGTTGATTGAGAGTAGTAATGATAATGCTAAAAGCAATCAGCCATTAGGTTTTACCGATGGTTTGCAGGAGGACAGCTTAACTAGGTTCGATGCAAAAGCTCAGAATAAGAAAAAGAAGAAGAGAAGTCGGTTCAAAGGAAATCAAAACACTCGAAATGCGTAGGGCTATTTTTTCTCTGCTATTTTTATCGGGATTATTTACGGCATGTGATCCTGGTGCGGATTTCGATCAGTCCGTTACAATTCCCAACGATAAGTGGAATGTCGACAGTTTGGCTGTTTTCACAATACCGGTAGTCGATACCGTTTCGGCGTACAATCTGTATGTTAACCTTCGGAATACGACCGATTACCAGTTTCAGAATCTATATCTTTTTATCGATATTCATGCTCCGAATGGAGCATTTCTTCGCGACACTTTCGAGTGCGATCTCGCTGATGATCGTGGTAAATGGCTAGGCAAAGGCAAAGGAAGAATTTACGACAATAAGTTTCTTTACCATAAGGGAGTAAAGTTTTCCAGCAAGGGCGATTACCGTGTCGAAATACAGCAGGCCATGCGGGTTGACGACTTAAAAGGCTTGGCAAACGTTGGTGTAAGAATGGAGCACGAGGGGGCATCGAAGTAAACGGAGAGCAGTAGTAGAACTACTGCTTAAACTCCCAAATTATACTTATTCCTTTTTTTACTTCAATTGGTCTAGGAAAAACAAGAAAGTCATTGTCTAGTTTTGCTTTATAGTAAACTTCATCGGACAACATCAATTCACTACCTTTAAACGGATAGCCATAATTAATCTCCTTGATCTTCAAATCTTTCAATTTTAAAGATTCTGCTATTAGCATTGCTTTATTTTGTGCATCGGTAATGGCCAATTTTGTAGCATCCATAAGCAATTTTTCTTTCTGAGTTGCAGTGAGTTGAAACGATACACTGTAAGTGAGATTTAACGAATCCTTTTTTAGTAGATTCATCAAATCGTTTAAATGTTTTGTGTCAAATTTTAGAATTACTTTTACGTTTACATTTCCTGAATAACCATCCTGCTCAAGTATTTCTTTTACAAAGTTAAAATTACGGTCAATTTTTATTTGCTCAGATGTAATGGCCTCTTTAGGAATAGAATTTTCTTGGAGTAGGGTTATTAGGCTATTGTTTTGTTGAATTAGTAAATCGGAACATCTACTGTATAAAGAGTCAAGTACTCTCACATCAATGTTAATAACCATATTCTCTGGTGTTTCGTAAATTACCGCTTCACCCTGAATTTTTAGAAGATTACCGCTAATTTGAGCAAACGATAAAACGTTTAATAGGGTAAGAAAAACTAATATTAACAAACCTTTTGTTTTCATTTTCTTTATGTTTTTGTAACAAACGGGAGTTTTTACACTCCTGTTTGTATTTATGTTAGTTCCCAAACAGCCTTTCGGTTTCACGCTGTCTTTCTTCAGCTTTACGAATATAGGGGATTTTTCCTATCAATATCTCTTTAAAGTTTGTACCAATTCCGAAGCCCCCAGAAAGTTTAACGCTTGCTTTTCGGATAGGTTTAAATACAAAAAGTTTCCTAATATTCTCCTCTAAATTATAAAGTTCATTAGCAGTTATTAGCGTTGCAGTATCAAGTGTAAAAATGATTCTTAAAATATTACCATCTTGGTCTAAGTCGAAACCTAGTTCAAAACTTTCATTTTTTCGGGCAAGTTCCTTTATCTTATCCTTTTCTATAGATGCATAAATAGCTTTTAGAAAAGAGTCGTGTAAATCAGTTTTATACCCTAAAAAACTTGGGTCAGCAAATGCGCTAATGGGGTATTCTTTTAAAATTTCTTCTTGATTATACTTTTGATTAACGTAAATTGCTTTATTATCGCTAGGGTTTTTAAAACACCGGAAAGAACTTTTAGTTCCAGACGCAGAGGTTTCCACCCAGCCAAACTGGGCATTTACGCTTTGAACTAACAGCATCGCTGCTATTGCAGTTATAAATTTTATGGTGATTGTTTTCATATTATTTGCATTTACCGAGTAAATTATTAATTGTATTAAAATTCCCATCACCTGGCTTATAGTTAGAATATATTGAATCTCTTCTGGCCAATTCATCCCTAAATACTTTGCAGAGGTTATCGCCTCCTATATTGCATTCAACTCTTCCAAGTGTTAGCATTGAGTTTAACCATTTAAAATATGCTTCTTTACCTGCATCTGATAAAACTCTTGTCCACGTCAATTGATCTGCTAATTTTCCTTGTCTAATCAAGTAAAGATCCACCAAAAGCCATGCCTCAAATTCGTGGGTCATGGTAATTTCATAGCTACTACCGTACAAATTAGTTTGGTACGCATGTAGCAGCTCATGTAGCAAATTTTGGTCAGTAATAGCGTTAGTTGAACTAAACGTTAATATTCCTGTTTGCCTGTTATATTTTGCATTAGTACCATTAGTACTCCAATTTTAATTGTAAGTTTACTATTCCAAGTTGAATTCATGATAGTTTTGCTAAGGCAGGGCCCTTGTTTCAATTTATTTTCTGCATTAATAAGGTTGTTTTTGGCCGTTGCATCGAGGGTGGAGGTG
>JBFXDX010000011.1:0-163294 GCA_050180705.1 Bacteroidales bacterium
TATGTTGTTTTTGCTTACAAATATGGTTTAAGTTATAAAATGGGGCAGTTAAGATAAAGCTAATTTTTTTGTTTTTTGAGTTATTTTGAGATAAAGTTGACGAATATTCCACTGACTAAAATAAGATTAGTAAAAAAAAATAAATAATTTTAATTGTGTAGTGTATATAACTAGTTTGTGTGTTTTTTTCTTGTAGTTATTCGTTGTATTGGCTGTTGTTTGTAAAAATGGAATTTTCTTGTTCGTGTTTATCCTGAAAGACGTTGTTCTATAGTTTGTTATGTGATGTGTGGGTTTAGTGAAATGGCGAATAAAACCTTTTTATATATAGAGGGTAAGATGGATTCCTGCTTGCGCAGGAATGAAGAATCAGAAAGAAGACATGCTTGAGGGTGCGAAGCGACGATCAAAAAATGAAATTCAACAAAGTTAATACTCGGTAGTTAACTACCTTATCATTTTCATAAGTTTAGTTTTGTTCTTAATTGTTATCTCCCGTCGGTTTACCTCAATTACGCCATCCTCCTCCATTTCGGCAAATACACGGGCTAATGAAGGACGTGTTACCCCAAAAAACTCTGATAGTTCCTGATGCGATTTGGGTAAAATAATGGTTGTTTTCATTTCGCTGCGCGATATGTTTAAAAGGTAGTGGGCAATCTTCTCTTTAATTGTTTTAAAGGAGAGGAACCACAGCTTATTGGAGAGGAATTGTGCTCGATTCGATATTGCGTTTAAATAATTGCCTAGAATTGTTACGTTTTGCTGCATCATTCGCATAAAATCGGCCTTTGGAATGAATAGGATTTTACAATCCTCCAATGCAATTACATCAACGGGAAATCGGTTGCGTTCTCCAAACAGAAAAGCGTGGGCAATGGGCATTGGAGCGTGCATCTCTTCAATTTTTAAAATCTTCCCAGAGAAATCAACCATTTCACCCTTAACGCTTCCTTCCACAACAACGCACAGGTTGCGAACCTCATCTTCGCGTTGGGCTATGGTTTGCCCTTTGTTAAACGATTTTATGGAATGTCCTATCCTGCTTAGCAGGTCTTTAATTTCGTCGGGATTTAACCCTCTGAACATTGGCGATTGCGAAAGTTTTTGGTACATCATTGACGTTTGGTTTTGTAGTAGGCGACAAAGAGCGACGATTATTTAGTATTGTTTTTACTTTAACCATTCCAAACTTTGTCGTTTTGTGAACTTCCTAAACACAAATATAGTATACTATCCCGAAATGTCACAGCCAGTTGCAATTTGCTGGTAGAAGTGTCAATTGTATTTTATTAAAGCCGGAGTTTAAGCTCCCCAAGTATCTATGATAACAAAGATTTGCTTATCGGTTAATTTTTGGTTGGGGCAAACTAATTACTTAAATCTTATGTTGAATAGGGCACGGGAATTTGCAAAATTACCGCCATTGGGAGGTAGAATTAACCCCATTGGAACTGTTAAAATTCTCAATTTATTGAAGGTTAAAAAGTGCTAACAAATACGCCGTATTTTAAAGTATAATGTACTGTGTTATAGTGATGATGGTGGTTTTAGAAATGGTGTTTTATATCATCGTTTTCGACTTGATTTATATGAAACTTTAGGCGTAAATTTGCGTTATAGGTTATAGATTAGGTTTTAGGGTTAATAGTTGGTTAAAGGTTTAGTTGATTTAGGTTAGTTTTAGGGTGTAAAAACGGGGTCGAGCAAGCGACTCCGTTTTTATTTTCTTTTTTCGGTGAATTCCTTTAACCTTTTATATTATTAACGATTAACTTTTGGTTAATTCTTAAATTTGCAATTTCCTTAAATTTCTGTACGTTTGGCATTGCATAATATTAGCAATGAAATCACGAATTGTATTCTCTATATTTTTTGCAATTATTTTGGTTGGATGTCACCCTTCGTTAGATCGCGACAATAACCGTATGGTATTCCGGTATAACGAGAGTAAAGGAGTTACATCGCTTGATCCTGCATTTGCTCGAAATCTTGCATTGATTTGGCCTGTGAACCAGATTTATAATGGATTGGTGCAGCTGTCCGATTCTCTTACTGTAGAGCCTTGCATTGCAAAATGTTGGGATGTGTCGAATGATGGTTTAACCTATACTTTTCATCTTCGTAACGATGTTTACTTTCATGATAATATAGTTTTTCAAAATTCACAGGGTCGAAAAGTAGTTGCTTCTGATTTTGTGTACACGTTTAGCCGCATACTCAATCCTAAGACAGCATCGCCAGGGGCATGGGTATTGTCGGTACTCGATACCGATTTTAACGGTGGTGAAAATGGTTGCGAAGTTTTGTCGGATAGCGTGTTTGTAGTTCATCTTGCAAAACCATTCCCTGCATTTTTAGGATTAATGAGCATGCCCTATTGCTTTGTTGTGCCTCGTGAAGCTGTAGAAAAATATGGCGATGATTTTGGTCGCAATCCGGTAGGAACTGGCCCTTTTTACATGAAATTCTGGAAAGAAGGAGAGCGGTTAATTTTACGAAAAAACAATCGATATTTCGAAAAGGACAAGGATGGGAATTCCTTGCCATATTTAGAATCCATTGCAGTATCGTTTATTGCCGATAAGCAGTCGGAGTTTTTAGAATTTATTAAGGGTAATATCGATTTTTTGTCGGGTGTTCACGCGGCATCAAAGGATGAGTTGCTTACGCGAACTGGCGAGTTAAATCCAAAGTATGCACATAACGTGCAGATGATTACTGGTCCTTACCTTAATACTGAGTATCTAGGAATTTTAGTTGATTCAATGGAGTCTGTGACTCATAATTCACCTTTACTCGATACGCGAATTCGTCAGGCAATAGGCTACGGATTTGATAGGAATGCAATGATGCTTTATCTTCGAAGCAATATGGGGTACCCGGCCAATGGCGGTTTTGTTCCTTCTGGTATGCCAGGCTTTATGAATGCAACAAAGGGATTTACCTATAATCCGGAATTATCTCGCAAGTTGTTGGTCGACGCTGGATTTCCTGATGGGCAAGGTCTTCCTGTAATAACAATTTCTACAACCGACGATTATTTGGATCTATGTGAGTTTATTCAGCATCAACTTGGCGAGGTAGGTATTTCCATAAATATTAATGTATTACCTGGTGCTGCTTATCGAGAAATGATGGCGAATTCAAAACTTTCTGTTTTTCGTGGATCGTGGGTAGCCGATTATGCTGATCCAGAGAATTACCTTGCTCTATTTTTAAGTGATAACTTTTCGCCTAAGGGTCCAAATTATACGCATTTTTCTGATCCAGATTTTGATAATTTGTATAAGAAATCATTGTTGAAGCCCTTGTATGAGCAACGCTTGAAGGATTATAGGACAATGGACTCGTTGGTTATCAATCGTGCGGTAGTAATTCCTTTATATTATGATAAGGTGGTTCGATTTGTTTCGGTAGATGTTGAAGGAATGACTGTAAATCCCATGAATTTGTTGGTTCTTAAAAAGGTTAAGAAAAGTCGAAAATAATACTTTTGATAAAAGTTATTTTTTGTTGTTTATATTTTTGACGAAGATTAGGAGTTAGTCCTTATTGCAGTCAAAACTCAAAATTCTTCTAATAATGATTATTGTAGCAGATAGTGGCGCCACTAAAACCGATTGGCGGATAATTGATGGTAATTCTAAAGTTGCCAATTTCGAAACAATTGGACTTAGTCCATATTTCAATACTGAGGCTGATTTTATGAGTGCGCTTAGGCATAACTTTCCTACAGATATAAATCCCGATGATATAAAAAGTGTCTATTTCTACGGATCGGGTTGCGGTGTACAGGAGCGTGGCGAGAATGTGGCAAATTATCTACAATTATTTTTTTCGAATGCAAGGGTTAGTGCACAGTCCGATGCGCTAGGCGCTGCTCGAGCATTATTTGGAAATGAACAAGGAGTAGTTATTATTCTAGGAACAGGATCGAATATTACCTATTATAATGGAACCAGATTGGAAAGTAAAACTCCTTCGTTGGGCTATGCTTTGGGTGATGAGGGCAGCGGTGCATATATGGGTCGGTTACTTTTAAGATCATTCCTTTATGGGTATTTGCCTGCTGATCTTTCTGCTAAGTTGTCAGAGAAATATAATGTTCAGTTAAGCCATATTCTTAACATGACGTATTCCAGCCCAAGGCCATCCGCATATTTAGCATCGTTTGTTCCTTTTCTGGTTGAAAATATAAGTCATCCTGCAATAACCAAAATTGTTGATGAGGCTTTGTTTATGATGTATAAGCACCATTTGGAGGTGTTTTCAAATTTATCAGAATTACCAATTGGGGTGATTGGCTCTGTTGGGTGTTTATTTAGCGAAAGGCTAAATTTAATTGCTGGACAAAATGGATTTAGTGTATCAAAATATTTGCGTTACCCGATAGAGCATCTTGTGCAATATCACACAAACATTTAGGGAAGCCTACGTTTAAATCCTGATATTTTCCAGAGGCTGTTGATGTAATCCTCACAATCTGCAGCCTTTTGGTCTTCGCCCAATTGTATAAGATTGATCGATAAATCCTGAAGTAGCGATATTTCGGCTAGTTTATATTTCCCTATGTTGCTGAGTTCAATCGCATTTCGAAGGCAGTTGTGCGCTATTTCTAAATTGCTGATGCTTAGGTAGTATTTTGCACGCATAACTTCACCCATTATAGTTCCCGAGAAACTTTTTAAAGGATCAAGGAAACTGTACAGTTGTTCTATTGTACTGTTATCGGCATTGCTGATGTTGGTATTCTCAACCCTTAGTCGGTAAAGTTTAGTTAACAAATAATTTATCGATGAACGATGATTTGGTGCTGTTAAGTTATCTGTGAGTTTTATGAACTTCGAGAATGAGTCGATTTTGTCTATCAGTATTAATGAGGGCAGAAACGATTCTGCAAAGTCAATTCTATCCTCGTCGGATTTGAATTCAGAAGAAAATATTGCTGCATTATCAATCCATACAGATGCATTATTATTTCCCATCAAAGATTCGTGAAGCATAATGTTCGAGAACCATAATCCTGCAATGTTTGCGGGTAATTTTTTGGGGTCTTCATTTTTGCTGGAATTAAAATGGTACAAAGCGAGAGGTGTATCTATTGCTATGAATCCAATGTGGGCTAGGATCGTATTGGCAAAAAGTTTCTCGGAACTGTTTTTTGAGTACTCAAGGTACATTTTCATGCCGAATGTGAATGAATCGACAATATGATTGAAGTCAGCATTGTTTTCGAAAAGAAATTTGCGTGCAATTGGATGCTGTGCATAATGGGGAATTAATATATTCCTCATGTAGTTATCGGTTCGTAGAGTAATTGCAATGCTTGGTTTCGATAGCGTAAATTCAAGAATATTTGGGTCTAGTTTGAAAAAATCGAGCAAGGGCTTTGTGATACGTTCCTTGTAGGCTAGTTTAAATAGAATCTCTATTATAGAGGCTTGGAGTTCTGGCTCTATCAAATTATTTTCTACCCAGCTGAACAATTTTGAATGAATTCCTTGTTCTTTGCGTATCAAATTTTGAACAACAAGCATGCACATTAGTTGCTGATTCGTTATTCTAATATATTTTGAATATCCTCCAAATGAGTCTACCTGTGTTTCTTCAGAAATGATTCCGAACGAATTCAGATCCTCGTATGCCGAAAAGTAATTTCCCGATAGTTTGAGGTGAATCGGGTAAATTTCTTTTAGTTCATTTTTCATCACATACTTAGTTCCATAATTAGATAGAATAATTATCTGATTCAGAATGTCAATTTTTTCATCAGCAAACGGTGCATAGTAGACTTGCTTTTTTAGAAATTCGCTTAGAATAGCGAGTTGGTCATTTAAAAGATGTTTTGTTTCAGGAGTATATACTTGTATGAATAGTTGTAAAAAGTATGGGTATGAAATGACTTTGATGAAATCGGGATTCATCTCATGAACAAGAATTCTGTTGGAGAAACTGGTATTAACCGTTTTGTCGAGGATATTTTGAATTTCTTCGAAATTCAGTGGCGGAATATTGGCTTCGTTGCTGTTGAATACCTCTTTACCAATAAAATACCAGTCCGATTTATTTCGGATATACGATGAGAATAGTTTCCATGTTGATATTCGGGTTGTGATAATGAGTTTAACATTCCTTAGTTTCGAAACTTTATCGGTTAGTTCTATAAGTGATTTAAATATTTTTTCCTGCTTTATACCTTGCGACGTAATCTCATCCAATGCATCTATGGCAACGATAAGTTTCCCCGGTACTTGCTGTTCGTTTTGGAGTATGTCATTTAAGAAACTACTGTCAACTTTTAAACCAAGTAGGCGCATTAGCCATGTTTCAACAAATGTATCAGTTGAAGCAAGTTGGTCTAGCATGGTTGCATTTAGAAATAAGATAATATCCTTGCTGTTTCTTTTTTTATTATTCCTCTCTAGGCTCCATTGAGCAAGAAGTGTCGATTTACCATATCCTCCAGGTGCAATAATTGCAGTTGCCGTATAATCACCATTAATAAAGGTATTTAATCGTTCTTTTAGGAATTGTCTTTTTACTGTTTTGCTAAATTCTATTCCCGACTTGATACTTATATATTTAATTGTGTTGTCAGTTATAGCTTGGGCGTTTTCTTGAGCTATATCCCAATATTCAAAAGTAGAACAATTACTATCTTGTTTTTTTGCTATATGATTTTGTACAAAATCTTCCCATTCTTTATACCCTATGTAATGGGATAGAATGTCTAGCGTGACACGTGACGGATTAGAATTCGTTGATAAAAATCCGAATACCCTTCTTAGAGTTGCAGGGCTGATGTATTCTTTGGTTGTTTCTATTATGCTGTTAGATAGTATGTTGCAATCTTTTTGGTAAGATATTTTCCTGCCAAATTTAAGTTCTACTTCCGATTTTAGATTCCCAATCATGTTGTGTCAGAAAATATAAATTAAAAAGTAAATTATCGCAATTAATTGATTCACAAATATAAGTGTTTATGTATTTGTTTGAAGTTTTCATTGTAAAAACTTGACCGATTTGACACATTGTTCAAATATTAAAAGACCATACTTTTGACACATAAACAATGAGCGTTAAAATATAAAATCTAATGAAAAAACTTTCGTTATTTATCGATTCTGTTTCCAGGAAGTTTAGCGTAGATGTGGGGGTTTTCATTATTTTCTTTCTGGTGACTTTAATATTTGTTATTTCTATTGTGAATACCTTTTAACTAAGTTAAACCTAAATCGATACTCTATGCTGACTAAAGTTTGGAAATCATGTTTTGCCTCAGTTTGCAGTTTAAATTTTTTAAACGAGCGTGGTATTATAATCGATACTTTAACAGGTTTTAAAGTTAAAAATTCATTAGTTACATCAGAGCAGGCATTCTACGAAAACAAAGCAAAGAAGGTTGAAATTCGTTTTGTAGATGAGGATGCTAATACTATAACGGCTTCGATGAAGATTGATTATGCAGAATTTGTTAACGATTTAAAGATTGGCTTTACCAACAATCAATCCGATTATGCTATTTTTAATATAGATTTTCCCGACTTTAAAGATATACCAGGATTAACTCTTTGTGAACGCCATAGTTATCCTATTGGGCAACAAGTCGCAATGCTTAGTTTTAATGCAGGCTGTCAGAACTTGTCAATTAAGAATGCAACTGTTTCGTCAGCGTTTGCTAATCCTAATGGAGTAAGATACCTTCAGATAGATGGCCTTACCAGTTTTGGAAACAGTGGTTCTCCTGTGATAGATCCTAATTCAATGTGCGTCATTGCGATTGTTTCAAGACGGAATACTCCTGCTGCAAAATCATATCAACAAATGCAGGAGATAATTGCTTCAAATTTAGATGAGTTACGAAAGTTTGAAGGTGTTATTAAATTTGTGGATGTAGATCCTGTTCAGGTTTTAATTGCAAATCAGAATCAGTTGAAGTTGTTGGTGAATAGTATTTATAAATATATTCCCATGGGCACATCGCAAGCTGTTATGCTTGACCAAATTATAACTTATTTTAATGAGAAATTAATAGAAAATCAATATAGTAAAATTAGTATCGAAAAGGTTGGTGTTAACTTTATAAAAGGTTAATTGGTTTAATTAGAAAAGGAGATCTAGGGCATCCGAGAGGATGCCCTTTTTCTTTTATTGTTACAATGAAATATTCTGAAAGAATTGTTTTTGTTCTTTTCTCTTATTGCGATAATACGTTAAATCTTCTTAAATTGTAATGTTGTTTAATGCCATATATTTATAAAGTATTTTGATAATAAGAAGAATACGTAGTTATTATTTTTCATTTTAGAATAAGGACTCTTTTTAGGTTTAACTTTGCAGAATCTCTATTGTTTAATTGTCTACAATAAATATTTATGTCATGGATAATAGTACGGTAATTACTTTCCTAAAAAAGATTGAACTTTTTCGGGGGTTAAATGAGCAAGAGTTGAGTAGTCTCGCTAAAAATGCCTCAGAGCATAGGTATGAAGCCGGGGATATGCTATTCAGAGAAAATGGGCCACGCGAAGGGATAATGATTATATACGATGGAGAGGTGGAGCTGTTTAAAAGTAATCCGTATGGTCTAGAGCTTAAATTGACTTATTTTTCCAGTGGCGATTTTCTTGGTGAAGGCGCTTGGGCTAGTAATTCCCCCCATTCAACCTCAGCGCGGGCTTTAAAACAAACTACAGTTTTTATTGTAACCTATGAATTGTTGAGTAAGAACGCAGAGATGAGCATTAAGGTTTTGACTAATATCACTCGTGTTATTCAACGTAGAATGCGTCATGCTAATAATAGAATGATAAATCCTGCTTCACAGTATGAGTCGGGAAGCACGCGATTGGAACACGACTTGCTTGGAGAGCGAGATGTACCTGCTGAATCTTACTATGGTGTTCAGACTTTAAGAGCTATTGAGAATTTTAATATTTCAGGGGTTACCTTAAATTTTTATCCTGCACTTATTGATGCCTTGGCTATGGTTAAACAGGCTGCGGCTGAAACTAATTTTGAACTGGGTTTAATTGATGAGAAGGTAAAAGATGCAATCGTTCTTGCGTGTTTGGAAGTAACCCACGGAAAATTCCATAATCATTTCGTAGTTGATATGATTCAAGGTGGTGCAGGTACTTCAACCAATATGAATGCTAATGAAGTAATTGCCAATCGTGCACTTGAGATTATGGGATATGCAAAAGGAGAGTACAAGTATTGTCATCCGTTAAACCATGTAAATCTATCGCAATCCACAAATGATGCATACCCAACAGCTATTAAAATTGCACTTTATAACTCCAACATAAAATTGATAAAAGTTTTAGAATTGTTGATTGGTGCGTTTAGAAGTAAGGCCAAAGAGTTTGCTCATGTAATTAAAATGGGGCGAACTCAGTTGCAGGATGCCGTTCCAATGACATTAGGCCAAGCGTTTGAGGCCTATGCTGTAACTCTTGGAGAGGAGATTGATAGATTAAATCAGAATTCCAAGCTCTTTCTTGAGATTAATATGGGGGCAACAGCAATCGGAACTGGAATAAATTCTGAGCCTGATTATGCTGAGAAAGTTTTGGCTAATTTGAGGCGAATCACAGGTATTGATTTTGTTTTAGCGCAGAATCTTGTGGAAGCGACTCAGGATACAGGCTCTTTTGTGATGTATTCCTCGGCGGTAAAGCGCTTGGCAGTAAAACTTTCGAAGATTTGTAACGATCTACGATTACTTTCATCAGGCCCTCGAACTGGTATTAATGAGATAAATCTTCCTCCTATGCAACCTGGTTCTTCTATTATGCCAGGAAAGGTTAATCCTGTAATTCCCGAAGTTGTTAACCAAATCGCGTTTAAGGTTATTGGAAATGATTTGTCGGTAACTCTTGCTGCAGAGGGAGGTCAGTTGGAACTGAATGTCTTTGAGCCAGTTATTGTACAGAGCATATTTGAATCAATAGAAATGCTTAAGAATGGTATGACAACATTGAAATTTCGCTGTGTTGATGGAATTACAGCCAACGAGGATCGGTGTAAAAATATGGTTTATAACAGTATTGGTTTAGTGACAGCACTCAATCCGTATTTAGGCTACGAGGTTTCAACGCAGCTTGCAAAAGAGGCATTAATATCCAATAGAGGAGTGTATGAGCTGGTGCTTGAAAAAGAATTGCTTACGAAAGAGCAGTTAGATATGATTTTGGCTCCAGAGAACATGATTAAGCCAAGAAGGATGAAGCTTTAAATGTAAAGTTTTGCATTTTGTAACAAATTATTACCTTTGGAGGACTACTGTAGATGTTTTTTATGCAGTTTTCTAATTTAAATATTACAAAATGAACCTATCTAAGGAATTCATAGTAAAGTATTCTGAATATGAAAAAGTTGAGGAGTTAACTCCTCAAGAAATCGAATTAGTTCAAAAAGCCAAAGACGTATTAGTTACAAGTTACTCGCCTTATTCCCATTTTAGGGTTGGTGCTGCAGTGCTATTAGAAAATGGTGAAATAATATGTGGAAGTAATCAGGAGAATGGTGCCTATCCATCTGGATTATGTGCGGAGAGAGTTGCCTTATTTTATGTTGGGGCTAAGTATCCTAAGGTTCCAATAGTATCTATGGTAATTGTTGCGAGTTATATGGATGAGCTAATTCAATTGCCTATATCTCCTTGTGGTGCGTGTCGTCAGGTAATGATTGAGTATCGGAATATTAATGCAAAGCCTTTTTCGGTACTCATGGTTGGTGGAAGCAAAATTGTTAGAGTAGAAGATGTTCGTTTTCTTCTACCATTTAGTTTTTCCAATGCCGAAGATGCTGCACAGAAGTAATAGGTAGATCACTTTATATAAGTTAGATATATTTATAGCGATGAAAGTATTTTGCGGAAGGTTGCGTTTGGAATAAATCCATCGTTATCTTCGGAATATTCAGGTTTGATTCGCTCAACAAAAAACATTTCTATTTCGCCGATATTTTTTGCAGGTATTTTACCTCTAGGAGTGCAGGTGAAATAGTCTTTTATGTAAGCATAGGTAGTTTCAGATATATTTACTTTTCCTGTCTCGCATGCGGTTTCCATGCGGCTTGCCACGTTAACTGTATCGCCCCAAATATCGTAGGCAAATTTATGCTTACCAATAACTCCTGCAATTACACTTCCGCTATGAATGCCAACTCTTAACGACCATATGGATTTATTTTCCTCTTTGGCTAATTCTGCCATTGCTTTTGCATAGCGTTGAATTTCTAAAGCGGCAAGAACTGTGTCGAAAGGGTGACTTCGATTGGTACGAGGAAGACCTCCTGCGCACATGTAGCTGTCTCCTATCGTTTTAATTTTTTCGATAAATCGCTGAGAGGTAATTTCATCAAAAGCCTCAAAATAGTTACTGAGTACATTTAGAAACTCATCAATATTCTCGTAAGCAACGCTTACTTTCGAAAATCCTACAAAATCGGTAAACATAACCGAAACTTCCTTAAACTTTTTGGGCTTGTAGATTCCTTTTTTCTGAAGGGAATATGCAACTTCCCATGGCAGAATATTTTTTAAAAGATTTTCGGATTTTAACTTTTCCTCCTCAAGTAATTTCGATTGAATTTGAATTTCTTGTTGTTGCTTTTCTAGAACAGCATTTGCATTTTCTAAGTTTTTGGTAATTGAGAGAAGGTGCTTGTGTTTTTCCTCAAGTGATTTTTCAATATTTTTAAGTTCGGTGATATCCGATTCTATGGCTATGATATGACTAAAGTTTTGGAGTGAATCAAAAATAGGGGTAAGCGTTGTTTGGATAAACTTTTCTTTGCCGTTAAAAGTTGTCCAAGTACTGTCGTATGTTACATATTCACCTAAGTCTTTGCATTTTGTTAATGCATTGTAGGTATTTGGGTTGGTTTCTTGACTGAAAAGATTATTTCCATACGCTTTTCTGAATTCGCTGAGAGTGCACTCGTAAAGTAGTTTAAAACCTTCGTTTACCCAGGTTATTTGCCCCTGATCATTAATAACTACAATTGAGTTGCCAGCCTTACTTATGGCCGAAGAAATGTCGTTTAGTTGATTCGATTGATCCTTTAGTTTCTGGAGCAGTCTTCCTCGTTGTATTCCAACCATTATCCGCTGAATAAGTTCCGATGCTGAAATTGGTTGTCCAATAAAATCGTCGGCACCAGCATGAAAAAGGGCTTGAATCTTTTCGGGCTGAAGAAAGTCGGCTAGGGCTAGTATTGGAGTATAGGTTGTTAATGGATCTGCTTTTATCACAGAAAGGATGTCGGCAGCAGCATTGTTGGCGAAGTGTACATCAAAAAGTAGTATATCTGGGTTGAATTCCGAAATGGTGGCAATTATTTTTTCTACATCGGTAATGGAACGAACCTGAAACTCATCTTCGGCCAGTCCAAGTATGCACTCAACCTCCTGAATTAGTTTTTCAGAACCACATGCCGTTAGAATCTTGTATGCCATGACGAATTACAGTTATACTATATCTTTGCTGCCATTAAGATATATAAAATGTTGGATATTTTGAGAATTGTTCAGCAAGAAAAAGAAATTCTAAGTACAATTTTACGCTTCTTCAAAATCCTTCATGATTTTTTGAACTTCTTCCTCGGTGCTACGAAGTTTTGCTTTGCAGAATTTTAGTAATTCCGATACTCGCTTTATTTTTTCAGTTAATTCGTCGATATCAAGTTCGTCTGACTCTATTTGATCGACTATTTGTTCAATTTCTTGAATAGCTTCGCTATACTTAAGAGTTTTTTTCGTCATTGCTTGGTTGTATTTGGGGTAATTCAATTCTAAATGTAGTTCCTAGTCCTAGAGTGCTTTCTACTTTTATTGATCCATTATTTTTCTCAATAAACTCCTTGCAGAGCATAAGTCCTAATCCTGTGCCATTTTCTTGGTTGGTTCCTTTAGTTGTAATTCCATCAACTCTGAAAAGTTTTGTTAGATTGTTAGGATCAATTCCTACTCCTGTATCAGAGATTAAAATTTCTATATGTTCTTTATGATTTACTGCTGTTATAGTGATATTTCCTCCAGTTGGCGTAAACTTGATAGCATTGCTAATAAGATTTCTAACTGCAGTAGTCATTGTGTCGTAATCAACATAAACACTTATGGTTGATTCAATTTTACTGTCTATGCTAATGCCTTTTTCGTTTGCAGGGATTAAGGCAGTTTCTATAACCTTGTCCACAATCTCCTTTATTGAGTAGTTTTTAGGTGATAGCGTTAATCTTCCGGTTTGACTTCTGGACCAACTTAGTAGATTGTCGGTTAGGGCAAGAACTCCCGTTGCCGATGTTTGTATATGCTTGCTGAGTTCGCTTATCTCATCGGTAGAAAGATCATTTGCATTTGATGCTAATACATCAGATAGGCCAACTAGGGCTGTAAATGGACTACGTAAATCGTGGGCGATAATAGAGAAAAGTTTATCTTTTGTCTGTACCGTTTGTTTTAAATGCGTTTCCGATTGTTTTAGTTTATCGTTAATCAGTTTTATTTCATCTATTTTTTCTTCGAGAGCACCAGCGTATTTTCGTTTCTGTAAAAATCCGAATATTGCAGCCCCCGTTAGGGTGATGAAAAGAAGTACTATGACAATTAGAAAATTGCGGAAAGTTCTTTGTTTCTCAATAATAGCATTATCAAGAGCCGATTTCTGTCTTAATGCTTCCACTTCGGCTTCCATTACTTTTATTTCGGTAATTTTTTGGTCTAGTTCAAGGTCTAATTGGGCTTCCAGATTTGTCTCATTACGCTTGAATCTCTCCAAGCTATCGTTAATTTTTGTGTGCTTTAGGTAGTACTCAAGTGCAAGTTTGAAATTTCCTTTTGCTTTGTATAAATCGTGTTTGGCAAGATAACTAAGCGATTTTAGGTACGCATTTCCTGTTTGTAATCCTGTTTTGATGGATTGATCGATGTTTTGTTCGGCTTCGGAAAACTGTTTTTTTAGTATTTGTATCTCACCAATTTTTCTTAGACATAACGCTTTTCCGTTAAAATTCGATAGCGATTCGTATTGCTTGGCTGCATTGTTGAAATGATTGATAGCAATATCAAAATTGTTTGCTTGACGCTCTACATTTCCCATTTCGTTATAAATGTCAGCAATATCCTTTGTGTCCTTAATTCGGTTCGAGATTTTAAGTGCTTGAGCCAACGATGCTCTTGCGCTATTTAGTTGATGCATTTGCAACTGCGCCTGAGCAATGTTCTTTAGGATTTTAGCAGTACCACTTTCGTCTCCACCTTTTTCTTTAAGCGTTAATGCTTCTTTATACACATTTAGAGCCTTTGCATACATTTTTTTATCTAGATAGATGTGCCCTAGATTTTGTAGGATATATGCGGCATCATTGGTGTTTATTTCTTTGCTGGTAATAATGTCATGAGCTTGTTCTAAGTATTTTAGCGCATTTTTTAGCATGCCTAACTGTCGATAGGCAAGGCTAATATTGGTTAACGATTTTGCAATATCTTCATCTTTGCCATATGTTTCGCGGAGTTTTAGAGCCATTAGGTATCGTCGTAAAGCTTCTGCTACATTTCCTTTTTGTAGATTTAGGTTTCCCATTTCTGTTAATGTCGATGATTCTGCGAGCGGATCTACAATTTTTTCCTGTAAGGAAAGTGCTGTGCTTAAATGTTGAAGTGCAGCCTCAAACATCGATTTTTGGGATAATGCCCGTGCAATATTTATATGGCTGATTGTTTGAGAACGGATTAATCGTAGTTTTTCTCTTATAGCCAAACTATTGTTATAATATTTAATGGCTTCATCGTACCGATTGAATCTGAAATGCAAACTTCCAGTTATGTTAAGAATTTCTGCAACTTCGTATTGATTGTTGATTTTTTGGGCTAAAGATAAACTTCGATCTAAATTTAATAGCCCCTTTTCGTAATGTCCAAGTTCTCGGTACGTTAATCCAATGTTTTTGAGGGTTTGAATAATGCCTAGCGTATCGGCTTTTTTTTCTCTGGCTATTAGGGCTTTGTAGTAGTTCTCTAAAGCCTCGTTGTAATGCCCTGCTTGCCAATAGGAGCTCCCTATGCTTTGCCAACATTCAGCCATTATAGTTTCATTGTTTCCCTTTGGTATCGAGTTTAGTGCCTGTTTTTTTAGTTTTATTGATTCAGTAAAACCTCCATCTTGTTTGTTGTAGTCTGCCTGTGCAATTTTAATTTTTACGATTAACCCGTTATCCTTATATTTTGTTGCAGATTTTAGCGCGTTGCTTAATGTTTTTAGACTTAAATTTTTTTCCCCAGAGCTGAAATACGATTTGCTAAGTAGAATTTGTAATGTTAATTCTTGGACAATGTCCCTATCTTTTTTTGCAATTACCAATGCGCTATCGATGTGGGTGTAGGCTTGTACCCATAGTTTGTTTGCAATGTAAAACTCTGCGTACGATGTGTGTTTCTTTAGTTTTGCGTTGCTGGTATTAGCAAGGTTTGTTTGCTTCTCAATCTCTGATAAAAAATGCCTTGCTTCTTGAGGGTTTTCAACTGACATTATTTGAACTTGTAGATAAAGGCTATCAAGGGAACTTGAGGGTTGCGAATAACCTACCTTTAAGAGAAGCAATAAAAATAAGAATATGGAATACCTATACATAGTTTAGAAATATTGTCCAAAGTTACTAATTTATGAGGAAACTTAGGATTATTGTTTTTTCTTGACAGTAGGCTGACTGTCAGTTTTATATTGGAAGCATGCGATGGAAATTGCAAGATTAATCTAATTTACCCGATTTGTGAAAATTAGGTAAGTGATTGTGTTTGAAAAATAGGAGTTTATTTATTAGAAATGGGTAAAGTGAAGAAGAAGGAGCTGCCCTTTCCCATAAGACTATCTACCCATATTTTCCCATTGTTTTTCTCGACAAACTCCTTACATAGCAAAAGTCCTAAGCCTGTTCCCGATTCATTTGCAGTTCCTTTCGTTGTAAAAGATCCATCAAGCATGAATATTTTGTCCAGATCATCACTTTTAATACCTACTCCTGAATCGCTAACAGAAATTTCCATATAATTATCTTTGGGTTGTGCATATATTTCGACCCAACCTCCATTGGAGGTAAATTTTATGGCGTTACTGACTAGGTTGCGAATTACTGTAGCTATAGAGTTTTTATCAGCAAGTACTGTTTGATTTTCGTCAATTTTAATATTTATGTTGATTTTCTTTTTTTCTGCATTAGGCACAAGTATATCAACTTCCTGTTTAACTAACGATTGTAATTTGAAATTTTCGGGAATGTAGGTAATGGAGCCCGTTTGTGTTCTTGTCCATTGTAATAAATTGTCGAGGAGTTTATATAGATTTTGAGTTGAATCGCTTATAACTCCAATGTATTCCTGTCTTTCCTCTTCCGATAAAAAGTTATAATTTCTATCAAGCAAATCGCTAAAACCCATTAAAGCGTTGAACGGATTCTTAAGGTCATGAGCAATAATCGAGAAAAGTTTATCTTTTGTTGCATTAAGTTCTTTTAAATTCTTTTCAGATTCTTTAAGTTTTGTGTTAGCAGTTTCAACCTCAATATTTCGTCTGGCTAAGAGTTTGTTTGATTTTCGAATAAACCTAAGACTAGCAGCGCCTCTAATTAAAATTACAAGAAATAGTAAAGAGATTATGAATAGGATTCGTTGAAGGAAGCGTTGTTTTTCGAATTCTAATTGCTTAATGTCGTTATCTTTTTTAAGAAGTTGAATTTCCCGCTCTTTTGCTTCGGTTTCGAAGCGAGTTTGCATTTCAATAATGTTTCGGGTTTGCTGTTTAT
Organism: Bacteroidales bacterium; assembly: GCA_050180705.1. Classification (GTDB taxonomy): domain Bacteria; phylum Bacteroidota; class Bacteroidia; order Bacteroidales; family Tenuifilaceae; genus SB25. The sequence goes on from JBFXDX010000011.1 coordinate 16,810, forward strand.
TGTAAAGCGAGTCATTGTAGGCTAGTTCCTTCATTTTGTATTCGAAGGCCTTTTTGTAATTATTTTTACGACTACTTATATCGCTCAGTATTTTATAGGTTTCTTGAATTATTGCAGGGTCAGATATGTATGGAAAATCGTTGACGACGATATTTACATATTCTTCACTTTTGGTAATATCATTCTTTTTAAGATATGCTATTGCGATGTTGTTACAGGTATTTAAGTAGCCGTCCTTATCTTTAATAGATTTACTAATTTCTTGAGACTTTATATATGCTGCAATTCCGTTATCTATTTGATTTATTTTAGTGTATATATAGCCTAAATTATTGTACGCAACCGAGACTCCATTATCGTCTTTAAGTTTTATGGCTAGGTCTAAAGATTTTGAATAAAATTCTAATGCTTTTTGGTCATCTCCTTTACTTTCATATACAATTCCTAAATTGTTATAGGCAGAAGAGAGTCCATAATCATCCTTGTTTTTATACCATATGTCATGAGCCTTCATATAGTATTCTTCGGCAAGATCGTTGTTTTTTAGATCTTTATGTAGAGACCCTATGAAATTGTAACTGTTTGCTAAACCATCCGAAATATTATGACTTTGATATATACTGACAGCCTTTATGGCCGATTCGAGAGATTTGTTTAAATCATGAAAATTTCTATATAGATAAGCAATTTGTTGATAAACAGATCCTTCGTTTTTGTAATCTTCAGCAGATGCAAAAATTTCAGCGGCTTGTTTTAATGTGCTTATCGATTCACTGAATCGCTTTAGGCTTTGTTGGGCAATCGCAATATTATTTAAGGAATACGCAACTTTTACAAGGTCATTAGCCTGTTCCCTATGATTTTTCGATTTAGTGTAGTATTCTATTGATAATTCATAGTCGCCATTCGATGAGTATGCATTTCCCAAACTATTGTATGCTTCTCCGAAACTAATGTCGCTTTTATCGTGTTGAGCCTCGGTAAGCGCTAATGATGCATAATATATCGATGAGTCGGGTTTAGAGTCCCAATAAAGTCTCGATAGTTTATCGTAGACTGTTACCTTTTCAATTCCGGATGTCTTTTTGGCAATCTGTAGTAGACTGTCAACGGTCGATTTTAGTGGGGTAACCTGAGCAAAGATTGGCATCCACAAAATTGTACACAAGACGATAAGATATTTTGCTTTCTTTTTCAATCTACAATAACATGATGTTCAGTACGTACAAAGTTCAAATGTAAACTTTTTATGTTAAAAATAAAGAATTCATATAATAATATTTAGCATATATTACGCTTCTTTACGTGTGATGTTTCCAAATACGGTTCCCTTTTTAAGTTTTATTTTTACTTCGCTATTTTCATTAACTTTAGTATAGTCCTTTAAAATTTTTCCATTGTAGTAGGTAATTGAGTATCCTTTTTGAAGAAGTGTTTCTGGATTAAGGTTGTGGACTATTTGCTCTATGTGGTTTATTTTTAATCTTTCACCGATGAACTTCTGAGGAAGAAAACTTTGTATTTTGATATTGTTGCTCTTGATTCGTGTTGTATTTTTGTTGATAATTGAATTTGTTGTAAGTAGAATTCGGGTTTGGTTTGACTGTATGGTCTTAAAACTGTTTTCAATAACTAGCCTTGATAGAAACGGTAATGATTTAGAAATACTTTCAATTTTTCTAGTATTGTTATAGATAACATTAGAACTGCTATATTGAAATTTCAGTTGTAAGTTGCTTAACTGGTCATTTTCAATTTTAGTGATTTGGTTTGTGATATTAATTAATTGATTGGTTAACTCGGATGCTATAGTTTCTGCTTGAATAAACTTCGAGATAAGAAATTCGGCAACAGCAGTTGGCGTTTTTACAGAGGTGTGTGCCACCATGTCTGCAACAGAAACATCCTTGTCGTGTCCAATGCCAGTTATAACAGGAAGAGGAAACTGGGCAATGTTTGACGCTAATAGGTAGGAATCAAAGCACGATAAATCGGCTTGTGCTCCACCTCCTCGAACCATTGCAATAGCATCAAAGCAATCTATTTTGTCGTATATTTTTGAAAGGGACTCAATGATTGATTTTTCTGCATCGTCGCCTTGCATGGTTGACTGGAATACTTCGTATTCGAAGCTATAACCATAGCTATTATTTGTAAGTTGATTAATGAAATCTTGTAAACCTGCAGCATTTGATGATGATATAATGGCTATTCTTTTAGGAATTAGTTCAAGTTCTAATTCTTTATTCATATCCAGTATTCCGTCTGCCGTAAGTTTTTCAATGGTTTCGCGTCGCTTTAGTTCAATATCGCCGAGAGTGTAACTCGGTTCAATATCTAGAATATTTAGGCTATAACCGTAGAGTTCGTGGAATACAATTTGGGCATTGACCAGTATTTTCATTCCTCTGCTTAATGGTCGGTTGGCCATTGTTTCAAAGTAGGGTTTGAGCATTCTATAGGTGTAACTCCAAATGTTTGCTCTAGCTCTAGCTTTTACTGCATCAGAAGTTTCATCCTTTTGGATTAGTTCTAGGTAGCAATGTCCCGAAGAATGTTCGTTTATCTCACTTATTTCTGCAATAACCCAGTAGGTTTCTGGTAACGATTTTTCAATCGTTTCTTTAATGAGTTTATTCAACTCGAAAAGCGTAAACTTTGTATAATTGTTGCTCATTGCTATAGCTTTACTGCTTTGCAGAAATAAATTCTCGAATTAGTAGCAACCCTGATGATATAGTTGCCCATGGATAGTTGTTTGGGAAACACTATCTCGAACGAATTTCCCGAAACGGTGATTTTATTAGTCACAATTTCTTTTCCTTCTATCGAGTAGATTGTATAATCAATGTCAGTGTCGTTTGTATTTGGTAGAACAATATTTATCGAATGGTTGAATGGGTTAGGGTATACTTTGATATTCGAAATTCTCTGATTGTTTACAGTTGATTTTGTTGCAAGGGCAAAATCTGGAATTCCATATCCTATACTGTTGTTTGTCGATTGAAATTGACTTGAACTTTCTTTTACTAGTTGAATTATTTCGGTTGCACTGAGATTGGGTTTTGCTTCCCAAAGACATGCTATTGTTCCTGCCATTATTGGGGACGAAAAAGATGTCCCGTTTGCTGTTCCGATACCTTCGGTTGCATTGGCAACCGTTGCCGATTGTCCCATTGCGCATACGTCGGGTTTAATTCTACCGTCATAGGTTGGTCCAAACGAACTGAAGGCGGCTTTTGCTCTATTGATATCAACTGCTCCAACGGTGAGCACTTTTGGCGAATCGGCTGGTGCCGATATGTAGTACCATGGCGATGCTCCGTCGTTTCCAGCACTGGCAACCACAATCATTCCTTTGTCAGATGCATAGTTGGCCGCTAATGTAATTGGTGTTGCCGATCCATTTAAATCACTATAAGTATGGTTTTGCGAGGTAACGTCAAAAGTTGTATAGCCTAACGATGTATTAATTATATCAACTCCAGCACTATCTGCAAATTCGGCTCCAGCAGCCCAGCAGTATTCCTCATAAAGTTGTTCTATGTTTGCATTTTCAGTTCGTATTAACCAATACTTGGCATGAGGTGCCGTTCCAATTAATTGGCCATCGATATAAGCAACCATTGTTGATAGAACCATTGTACCATGGTAATGTTCCTGGTATATATTTGAATTAGGATTAACAAAATCTTTGGTTCCGAGAATCCTGTTTTTAAGTCTAAGACTGTCAAATGCTGAATGATTGTCAACATTAAGGAAGCCAGCATCAAGAACTGCGATTTCTATACCGTCACCAAGGTACCCATTGTTGTGGAGAATGTGTCCATTTATCATTTTAATTTGGGATGATGAGTTTCCATAGTTCAGTTCATTGCTTAATGAAGAACTGCTTTTATCGAGTTCTGATTCTTTGATGTCTACAGATAATTCTGTCCCTTTTATAGTGGAATCAAATATTTTTTTTGTGCTACTTACAAATGGTAAGTTTTGGATTGAATAGAGTTGATTGATGTTTGTAATTGTAATAGCTAATCCGTTGAACCATTTAAGTGAAAAATCGATGCTTACACCCAACTGTGCTATTTGTTGAATATAACTTGGGTTAACTGGTAAATCGTCTGTGGTAATACTTATGCTTTGTTTTATTCTTCTATTAATAGATCGGGTGGAGAGAAACTCGGACGGATTCTCGATACTATAGGGAGAATTATTTTTGTCAGTAAATGCTATAAAATACTTATCCTGTGCAAACAAATTTGCATTTACAAATATTACTGTAAGAAGTGTCCCACAAATATGTTTAAACATCATAGTTTATTGTCATAATCTAAAATTGACGGGCTCCCATACCTTCCAGAAAACTTTCGACGGTTGGTTCCTGAATTCGTCCTGCATTTTTTAGAAGTTTCTCAATTTCTTTGTTTTCCTGTTCAATTCGTTGGTTGTAGTTTTCGGCTTTACCTTTGGTAAAGTTTAGTTTCTCGGTTAGTTTCCCATCTTCGGAGTAGAATTTCCACTCTCCATCTTTTAGTCCATCCAGATAGTTGCCCTCTACTCTCGGCGTTCCATTTTCATAGTAAACTTTTATGTTACCATGCTGTACTCCATTTTTGAAGTTTATGATTGATTTATTTAATCCGTTAGAATGAAATTGAACCATTGTGCCATGCATTTTGCCATTCACATAAGGGATTGTTTCGTATGTTTTGCCATCGCTGTAGTACTGCTTAAATCTTCCATTTTTAACACCTTTACTATAGCGTTCCTCATATACAATGTTCGAGTTCGAATTGAAGTATTGCCAGAGGCTATCCTTATCCTTTCCGATGTAGTATCCTTGAGCAATTACTTTTCCTTCGGTTGTAAAAAACGATACGTTGGAGTAAGTTCCAGTTTCATTGTAGTTTAGCGTGACCTTTAGCGAACCATCTTCACGAAATCTTTTAAATTCTCCTATAGGTTTATCGTCTTTGAACCTGCCTTCATATGCCATTTTGCCATTTGGATAAGATTTGGCCCAGTAGCCTTGCTTTCTGTTTTGGCTATCAATTTTATTTAAAGTGTCGTTTTGAGCGCTGCAGAAATGCGATGATATAAGTATAGAAACTGATAGAAATATAGTCTTCATCAATTAAGCCTTTTTATATTCCTTACAAATTTACTTTTTCTTTTTAAACACCAAAGTGCATTAGTTGTTCTAGAAGAAGAAAGGCTGCTATATAATAGCAGCCTTTCTTCTTAATTTCTGAAATTATTATTTAACTTCTTCAAAATCAACATCGGTTACTTCTTTGTCATTTTTTTGACTATTCGAAGATGCATCGGCAGTTGGATTTGCTTCTTGTTGCTGTCCAGCCTGAGCCTTATACATCTCTTCTGATGCTGTTTGCCATGCTGCATTTAGTTCGGTGGTTGCAGCCTCAATAGCAGCAATATCTTGGTTTTTGTGAGCTTCTTTTAGTTTTGCTAACCCTTGCTCTATTGGACCTTTCTTGTCTGCAGGGAGTTTATCACCAAACTCTTTTAGTTGTTTCTCAGTTTGGAAAATCATACTGTCTGCAGCATTGATTTTATCAATTTTCTCTCTTGCTTCTTTGTCGGCAGATTCATTACGTTGAGCCTCTTCACGCATACGTTTGATCTCTTCGTCGGTAAGGCCCGATGAAGCCTCGATGCGGATTTTTTGCTCCTTACCAGTTCCTTTATCCTTTGCAGTAACGTGTAGAATACCGTTTGCATCGATATCGAAGGTTACCTCAATTTGGGGAACTCCACGTGGGGCTGGTGGTAGTCCATCTAGGTGGAAACGTCCGATTGTCTTGTTATCCTTTGCAAGTTGACGTTCGCCTTGAAGTATGTGAATCTCAACAGACGGTTGACTGTCAGCAGCAGTAGTAAATGTTTCCGATTTACGTGTTGGTATGGTTGTATTTGCATCAATCAATCTGGTGAAAACACCACCAAGTGTTTCAATACCCAATGAGAGAGGCGTAACATCAAGCAACAACACATCCTTTACCTCTCCAGTTAAAACACCACCTTGGATTGCAGCACCAACTGCAACAACCTCATCGGGGTTTACGCTTCGGTTAGGTGTACGACCGAAGATTTTTTCTACAATTTGCTGTACATGAGGAATACGGGTTGAGCCTCCAACCAAGATAACCTCATCAATTTCTGAAGCCTGAAGACCTGCGTCGGCTAAAGCTTTACGACAAGGTTCAACTGTTCTTTGGAACAAATTGTCAGACAGTTTTTCGAATTGTGCGCGGGTCAATGTCCTTACCAAGTGTTTTGGAATACCATTAACTGGCATGATGTAAGGCAGGTTAATTTCGCTTGAAGTTGTGCTAGAAAGTTCAATCTTTGCTTTTTCAGCAGCTTCTTTCAAACGTTGTAAAGCCATTGGGTCTTTACGTAAATCGATGCCTTCATCCTTTAAGAATTCTTCTGCCAACCAGTCAATAATTACTTGGTCAAAGTCGTCACCACCTAGGTGAGTATCTCCGTTTGTCGATTTTACTTCAAATACACCATCGCCTAATTCAAGGATTGATATATCGAAAGTACCTCCACCAAGATCGAATACTGCAACTTTGGCATCGTTATTTTTTTTATCAAGACCGTAAGCTAGTGCTGCTGCTGTAGGCTCGTTGATAATACGGCGAACTTTTAAACCTGCAATTTCACCTGCTTCTTTAGTGGCTTGACGTTGTGAATCGCTAAAGTATGCAGGAACAGTGATAACTGCTTCTGTTACTTCTTGACCAAGATAATCTTCTGCTGTTTTTTTCATTTTCTGAAGCACCATAGCAGAGATTTCCTGTGGAGTATAAAGTCTTCCATCAATATCAACACGTGGAGTGTTGTTTTCGCCACGGGTTACTTTGTAAGGCACGCGTGGTACTTCAACAGCCGCAACTTTATCATAAGTTTCTCCCATAAAACGCTTGATCGAGAAAACTGTTTTTTGTGGGTTGATAATTGCCTGACGTTTTGCAGGATCGCCAACTTTGCGTTCTCCGTTTTCAACAAAACCAACAATCGAAGGAGTTGTGCGTTTTCCTTCGCTATTGGTAATTACAACCGGCTCGTTTCCTTCCATTACAGAAACACATGAGTTGGTTGTTCCTAAATCGATTCCAATAATTTTACCCATTGTTGTATTTATTTAATTCTATGTGGTATTTGTTTTATTTATTTCAACACTTCAGATTTATCAATGACTATGCCATTGGATAAAAATCATTTTAAGCAATCAATCTGTCATGTTTTTTCATTTTTTTGAAGGTTGGTTTGTCAGTTGAAAGTTGAAGTATTTATGTAGAATTTGATGTAATGTATTTTTAATCAGGTGGATATTTATGTTGATGACAATGTGTCAGTTTGCGATGTCTGATTATTATGATGTAATAGTGTGCCATACTAGTTTATTGTTTTGTATGTACGAACTTGTTATGGTAAATAGCTAGTTTATTAGAATATTGCCTTACATTTGCGAAATGAACCTAAATAGAGATAGTGTATGTCAACAGAAGGTGGTGTAAAGGTTGTAACAACCCATGTTTTGCATGAAATGAAATTGCGTGGCGAGAAAATAGCCATGCTTACAGCATACGATTATTCAATGGCTCGCATCTTAGATGCTGCTGGAATCGATGTTTTGCTTGTTGGTGATTCCGCTTCGAACGTTATGGCTGGTCATGAATCGACATTGCCAATTACGCTTGATCAGATGATTTACCATGCTAGTTCAGTTATGCGTGCTGTTAAGCGTGCGTTAGTTGTGGTTGATTTACCTTTTGGTACATATCAGGGAAACTCTAAGTTAGCATTGAGTTCTGCAATTAGAATCATGAAAGAAAGCGGTGCCGATGCTGTTAAGCTTGAAGGTGGTGCCGAAATTATCGATTCAGTTACTAGAATTTTGTCTGCTGGCATACCCGTTATGGGGCATTTAGGATTAACACCTCAGTCGATTCATAAGTTTGGAACTTATGTAGTTAGAGCAAAAGACGATGAGGAGGCAAATAAACTGATTAAAGATGCTCACGAGTTAGAAAATGCTGGCTGTTTCTCTATAGTATTGGAGAAAATTCCTGCCAAACTGGGAGCTCAGGTTGCTAGTGAGTTAAAAATTCCAATAATTGGTATTGGTGCTGGTGGCGGAGTTGACGGACAAGTGCTCGTAACTCATGATATGCTTGGAATTACTCAGGAATTCTCGCCTCGGTTCTTGCGTCGTTACCATAATTTATATGCCGAAATGAGAGGATCTTTTGAGTCATATATTAAGGATGTTAAATCAAGAGATTTCCCTAACGATCGGGAACAATACTAAGTTAGGACTCAGAATAAAGAATAGGTGTAATGATGGATTTTACTTCAGATCGTGTCCTCTATGAGGATAACCATTATATTGCTGTACTGAAACTTTGTGGCGATATTGTGCAGGTTGATAAAACTGGCGATGAGTCGTTGCTTGATAAGGTTAAGCGATTTATTAAGGATCGTGATGCTAAGCCAGGGAATGTTTTCATCGAGGTAACTCATAGAATAGATAGACCTGTAAGCGGGGTTGTACTTTTTGCTAAGACTAGTAAGGGATTGAGCCGAATGAACAATTTGTTTCAGGAGGGCAAGGTTGCTAAAAAGTACTGGGCTGTTGTAAAGAATAGACCACCACAGGATTCCGATTTGTTGGTGCATTATTTAGTTCGCGATACTAAAAAGAATAAATCATTTGTTTACCCTCGCGAGGTTCATGGATCAAAGGAGGCACGCTTAAAGTACACTTTAGTTGGAGGTACTAAAAATTACTTCTTATTGGAGATTGACTTGATAACCGGAAGGCATCATCAAATTAGGAGTCAACTTTCAAAAATTGGTTGTCCGATTAAGGGTGATTTAAAGTATGGCTTTGATCGTTCAAATCCCGATGGCGGTATCCATTTACATTCCCGCTCAATCTCGTTCAAGCATCCAATAACCGATGAAAATGTAACGATTTTTGCAAACCCGCCACAGGATGCCTTTTGGAATCAGTTTTTAACCTTAAATATTGATTGACCGGTTGTCGTCATTTTATTGCTAGAACAATTTTAATTTGAGATTTACTCTCAACTTTAACATTTTTTTCAATTTTACTTGCTATAGTTTGCTGGATCTATTGGCAGGTTTAATATTTTTGTTCCATTAAATAGACAATGATATGCAACGATTTATACTTAGTTTTCTTGTGATTTTTTGTGTTTATACCAGTTTTGGACAGTCAAAGATATCGAGGCAAGATTATATTTCGAAATACTCACCTATTGCCGTAAGGCAGATGAAAGAGTACGGCGTGCCGGCAAGTATCATTCTTGCTCAGGGAATGCTCGAGAGCGATAATGGCAACAGTTCTTTGGCCACAAAGGCAAATAACCATTTTGGCATAAAGTGTCATAAGGATTGGAATGGTCCTAAAATGTATCACGATGATGATAGGAGGCAAGAGTGTTTCCGAAAATACAAAAATCCAGAAGGTTCATACATGGATCATAGTTTATTTCTTAGGGGCGGGCAGCGATACTCTACGCTTTTTGATCTAAAGTCTACAGATTATAAAGGTTGGGCACACGGCTTGAAAAAGGCAGGATATGCAACAAATCCTAAATATGCCGATATGCTGATTAAAATTATTGAGGATAATGAGTTGTATAAATTCGATAGTGGAGTGAGTGTTGATGTTGAGTCGCCACGAAAAGGCACTGGTCAACTTGTTGATGTTGATGGTTACACCATTGATATTTACAAAACCCGGCCAATTTATACCCGCAATAGAATAAAGTATATAGTTGTAAAAGAGGGTGATACTTTTGAATCGCTTGCTAAAGAGTTGAGTTTGATGTCTTGGCAGTTGTGTAAGTATAATGAGTTAAAGAAAGATTCAGCGATTAAAGATGGTCAGGAACTATACATTCAGCCCAAGCGATTTAGAGCAGAGAGAAATCACTCTGTACATACTGTAGAGAGCGGCGAAACGATGTACTCTATTTCACAAAAGTATGGAGTTAAGTTGAGATCACTCTACCGGAAAAATAGAATGAAGGTAGGAGAGGAGCCTGAAGTTGGACAAACTATTTATTTAAGGAAAAGGAAAAGATAGTTTTACATCTTTTCTTTCTTCAATTTACTATTGCATTCTCAAAAACTTGGTATTATGCCATCCTCTGAGAAATTCGTCGATTTGCATGGCTTTTTTTCCCGCCTGTTGTATTGTTAGTATATCGACGAGTCCATTCGAGCATGATATGTGTAAGTACTTTTTTCCATCGCTTTGGATTAATCCTGGATTGGTATTGTGAATCTTATCCAACTTTTTTGTTCTGAATATCTTAACAGGAATAGTGCTTTCCGAACCATCTATTGAAACGACCATTTCGCTCCAAGCCGCAGGATATGGACTTAAGCCACGAATAAAGTTATGAACTTGTTTTAGGGAATTGCTCCAATCAACCTTACAGGTCTCCTTGAATATTTTCGGCGCAGATTTTAATTCACCATCAATAAGTTTTTTCTGCGGAATAGGTGCAAAATCACCATCAATAAGTTTCTGTATGGTTTTAACAACCATCGAACCGCCTAAATTCATGAGTTTATCGTGTAGTTCACCAGTTGACTCATCTTCATCAATATCAACTTCTAGTTGATCGATGATGTTACCCGTGTCAATTTCCCTATCAAGAAGAAACGTGGTTAGTCCTGTTTTCTTTTCACCGTTAATTACAGCCCAATTAATAGGAGCCGCGCCTCTGTACTGGGGAAGTAACGATGCGTGTAAATTGAAAGTACCTAACTTTGGTAAACTCCAAACCGATTCGGGCAGCATTCTGAATGCTACCACTACAGCAATGTCTGGACTCAACTCGTGGAGTTGATTTATGAAGTCTTCGTTTCTAAGTTTTTCGGGTTGAAGAACTAATAGACCATTTTCTACAGCGAATTGCTTTACAGGCGAACCCTGAAGTTTTTGTCCTCGCCCAACAGGCTTATCAGGAACGGTAACAACGGCAACTACGTTGTATCCTGCATTAACAATAGCCTTTAAGGGTTCAACAGCAAACTCAGGTGTTCCCATATAAACAATTCGAGGAGCGGTCATGTGCGTATTTGGTGTGAAGTTTTGTTAAGGTTTTGCAAATCCTTTAATTCTTATTTATGCTTGAATAGGTTGATATGACCCATTTTCTCATGCTTAGTGCGGAGATAGAATTCGTTGAATGGATTTGGAGGAATAACCATGGGAATATCTTCCGTAACATGAAGACCATATCCTTCTAATCCTATCATCTTTTTCGGATTATTGGTAATTAGTCTCATATTGGTTACGCCAACTTCGCGTAGAATGCTGGCTCCAACACCATAATCGCGTTCATCGTCAAGGAAACCAAGCTCTAGGTTGGCTTCAACGGTATCCAAACCCTCTTCCTGTAATTTATATGCGTGGATTTTGTTAAATAGTCCAATGCCTCTTCCTTCCTGATTCAAATAAACCAAAACACCTTTTCCAGCTTTGTCGATCATTCGCATAGTTTCGTGAAGTTGAGGTCCACAGTCGCAACGATAGGAGCCAAATATATCGCCAGTTACACACGATGAGTGAACTCTTACAAGTATTGGTTCGTCCTTTTCCCATTCTCCTTTGATTAGGGCCACGTGCTCTAATCCATTCGATTTTTGACGGAAAGGAATAAGGTTGAAATCTCCAAACTCGGTAGGCAGTTTAACTTGCACTCCTTTCTCAATGATACTTTCGGAGCGAAGAAGGTTTGCAATAAGGTCTTTTATCGATATAATCTTTAGGTTGAATTTATTGGCAATGTCAATTAGTTGAGGCAAACGAGCCATTGTTCCATCGTCGTTCATAATCTCAACAAGAACTGCGCCTGGTGTTAACCCTGCCAAGCGGGTTAGATCAATTCCTGCTTCGGTGTGTCCTGGTCTGCGAAGCACTCCTTTGTCTTTTGCTCTTAATGGGAAAATGTGGCCAGGACGTGCTAAATCTTCTGGTTTTGTGGAAGGATCAACTAGAGCTTTAACTGTTTTTGCCCTGTCTAGTGCAGATATACCTGTAGTACATCCATGTCCTAACAAATCAACAGAAACTGTAAAAGCGGTATTGTGCAGCGCGGTATTTCTACCTACCATTAATTCTAATTCTAACTCATCGCACCGTTTTTCGGGAAGCGATGTGCAAATAAGTCCACGTCCGTGAATTGCCATGAAGTTAATTATCTCGGGAGTAATTTTTTCGGCGGCAGCAATAAAATCTCCTTCATTCTCCCGGTCTTCATCGTCAACAACAATAATTACTCTGCCATTTCGAAGTTCTTCAAGGGCTTCCTCTATCGAGTTGAGTTTTATTGGTTGGTTACTATTTATGCTCATGGTTTGTGAATTGCTATGTATAATTTTTTTGCAAAAATAGCATAATGAATCGATTTTTTCTTACAACATTTATCATGTTTCACGTTGTGCCTTTTCCCACTTTACATCCTGTTTGTTCATGATGAACCGCATGAATCCTTGAATCTCTGCAATGTGCATCATGATGAGGTAGTATGGAAGTACGAAAACCTGAAATTTAACCCGATTGTTTTTTAACAAGTATCCTATTAAAGCCAATCCATAAAAAAGTAAGATGCCGATTAGGGTAATCGTATATAAATAGGAGGGAGAGTTTATCGCAATAAAAAGGTTGATGAATGGGATTAGCAAAATTGCAAGCGGTACTATTGTCCAGCGAAGAACTTTGTGCGATAGATACTTGAATGTTAATGCAGGATTTCGGAAAGGATTGAGTAGTTTGTATCTCCTAAAAAGGGTTTGAAATCCGCCCGCAGCAATTCTTACTTTACGTTTTTTTTCCTCATCAAAGTTCAATGATCCTTTTTCTGTAGCAATTGCTTTTTTTGAGTATATAATAGCGTGTCCGTTTTGTGCGATATGGGTTGATAAATCGAAATCGTCTAGGATCGTGTTCGTTTCTAATGCTTTGAAAAGTTCAGTTCTTATGGCAAAAAGTTCGCCCGCAGCACTTAATGTTGATCCTGTTTCGGATTCAAGGTACTTGATAAACGATTCGTATTTCCAGTATATTCCCTCTCCAGTAGAGCTACTTCCTGCATGGCTGTCCATGCATACCTGTTTTTCGCCAGCAACGCATCCTACTTTGGGATTACAGAAAGGTTTGACCAGTTCGAGTAACGAGTTTTCTGAAAGCATTGTGTTAGCATCGGAAAAAATGGTGATAGGTGTTTTCACGTATCTCATGGCATGATTAATTGCCGATGCTTTACCTTCTCTTTCGTCTTTGTGAACTAACGTAATATTTGAGTATTTTTTTAGAAGATCAGGAGTGCCATCGTTTGATCCATCGGTAACCCATAGTTGATGGATTTTATGTGATGGGTAATTGACTGATAATGTATTCTCAACTTTCTGATCAACTATATCTTTTTCGTTATATGCTGCTATGAGAATAGTTATTTCGGGCAATTCGAAATCATTGGGTTGTGGCGTTTTTTTACCAAGATATTTTTTTATTCCTACAAGCAGAATCAGAATTAACGGATAGCCTACGTAGCAGTATAAAATAAAAAGCAGAAGAGCCCAGAATATGTATATCGAAATCATTTGGCGAGATCTTGGTAGAAATTGGTTAGTTTCGAGGCTATATTTTCTGCATCGTAGTTGTTAGTTGCGAATTCCTTTGCATTTGTAGCAATCGTGTTTGCAGTATCGGGAGATGCTAGTAAATTGCATACCGATGTGGCAAAAACCTCTGGTGAATCGCCTATAAGGATGTGTTCTCCGTGTGTTACTTCAATTCCTTTTGCAGCAATGCTTGTAGCAACGATGGCGCGTTTTAGAAACATGCCTTCGATAATCTTAACCCGTATTCCGCTGCCCGATAGTAAAGGAACAATCATTACTGGAAACTTATTAAGGAATTCAGCAGAATCGGCTACTTGTCCGTGGAAAACAATGTTTCGTTCTACCATTAATCTTTCTGCTAGTTCTTCGGATGCATTTCTACCAGCAATGTGTAGTTCAATGTTTGGTATTTCTGCTTGAATCCGAGGCCAAACCCAATCGATAAACCAGAATAACCCCTCGGTGTTAGGCATCCAGTCTAATGCTCCAATATAGCATATGGCAGGAGTATCAGGTGGCTCCACATCGTATATCTTATTGTTTGGGAAGTACCCGGCAGGTATTGTAATTGAAGGTTTGTCGAAATTGTTACTAAGAAACCATTCTTTATCAGGATTACTAATGGCAACAAGAGCATCAACCTTTTTGTGCAGATTCTTTTCCAAATGGGATAATCTGTGTGCTAGAATCTTGAAATACAATTTTACCAGTTTGTTCTCTTCGTCAATAGCTAGGTTTTCCCATATATGATGCTCTACATTGTGGGCGCGCATTACTATAGGCCCATTAAAAGCGCTACGAATAGTTCTAATATAAGGGACAAGATATAGTCCCTCTAATTGAACAATGTCGTAATTTTTTTCCTGTATGCTATGTTTTAGGAGTCTTTTGAAGATTGGACTGAGGTATCGCTGTATGTTATAGGGTTTCCGTGAGAAGAAAATATTGAAAATGTTTCTCAGAACATTTGTGGACAGGTTGATATGGAGAATTTCAAAGTTTAAACATGCTCTAATTTCCGAAGGTATTCGTTCTTTCGAACTAGGATGCTTAGATGTACTTAATGTTAAAACAGAAACCTCATTGCCCACTTTAGCCAAACCTAAGCACATATTAAGCGTTGCAAGTGTTCCTCCATCGACAGGTGGGTATGGAGGTTTATGTGCAACTACGAGTATTTTCATGCTCTTTTGTTATTAGGATTTACGCTCCATTAGGGAGAGGCTATTTTTTACGTTCGGCCACTTTGTTTTTGATCTTAGTTTTCAGACGCATAAACTTTTTGGCTGCTTCAATGTAAAAATCTGCGTTCATTATAGCCGAATCGTTGGTAGCTTTGTACGATAAGAATATTCCTAATGGAAGTAGTATAAATGATGATACCCACATGCCCGAAATAGGATTCCAAACTAATTCTCGGGCAAACTTTTCACCAGATATTGTGATAATATAGTAGACAATAAAGAAAAGAACCGATATCACAACAGGCATGCCCAATCCTCCCTTTCGAATAATTGCACCAAGAGGAGCTCCTATGAAGAAGAATACGAAGCAGGCAAATGAAAGGGTGAATTTTCTATTCCACTCAATTATATGCCGGGTTATGTATTTCTTTTTGTAGAAGAATTCATCTTTTGTTGATGATATGTAACTTTTCGAAGATCTTGCATAATCCAATGCATGCTGAACTGCATTTTGCTTTTGAACAGGGGTTAACGAAGTGTAGAGTGAATCAATGTTTATTTTATAGGTTGTTTTTACGCCCTGTTTTCTTGTGTACCAGTTTGGGTTCCGCATTAAACTGTTGCGGGTAACATTCTTCGAGAATGCTTCGGCCTGCATATTGAATGCATTAACCAAGGAGTCTTTAGCATTGCTCAATTGATTAAGATTCATGGCTTGGTAGCTATCCTTGAAAAGATTTTCATCGGTACGCTGCAATCCAAATCCTCTTAGTTCGAAAACAATAACCTGCTTTTCGAATGTTTGCTTTTGTGCTGGGAATTTACTTGTTGGATTTTTGCGGGGCGATTTATTATCGGTTATTTCTTTGTATGAATACCCGCTAAAAAGTGTCGCAACAAGAAATTGCTGATCCGAAGTGGGCTTCATGTATCCCGAGTCGGCATAGGTTACCGTTGTATTCCCTTTGTCGGAACTGTGATCGTAGATCAGTACTTTTTTTAGGAGGCTAGTTTTAGGGTCTTTGTCCGAGACTTTTATGCTGTAACCTTCAATTAAATTGGTGAAAACGCCCTCCTTTATGATTAGTTCTGGTTTTTGCTGTTTTACAGAGTAAAGCAACGACGCTATTTTAAGGTTTGTGTAGGGTAGCACATTGTTCGAAAAGAAGAATGCGCTTATGCTAATAAATATTGTTGCAAAAATCAGCGGAACCATGATCCGAGGTAATGATATACCTGCCGATTTCATGGCAAGCAGCTCGTTGTTCTCCCCTAGATTTCCCAGAGTCATAAGTGATGCAAGGAGTGTGGCTAACGGAAGCGCCATGGGGACAAGTCCGGCCGATGCGTATAGTAATAACTCGGAGATAACGCTCCAATCGAGTCCCTTTCCAACTAAATCGTCGATATATTTCCACAGGAACTGCATTAAAAGGATAAACATGGCAATGAAAAAGGTCATTACCAGTGGTCCGAGGTAGGACTTTAGTATAAAACGATGAAGTGTTTTCACAAATTAATCTTTATTGGAAATAGCAAAGGCAAATGTAATGGTTTTTCCAATAACAATAAGATAAAATATTTTGAAAGCTTAAGCTCCAATAACCCTTTTTAACTCACCAATTTGATGATTCCAAAGCGATGTGGTTTCATCAATGTCGTCAAAGTTGTCAATTTCTTCGGTAACAATTAATGTTAGTTCTCCGGTAATATCATCCTTAATAAGTTTAAAAGCAAAGTGCGAGGAGCTGCTTGGCGTGTAGCTATCGTTATCGATCCATCGAAATTTTACGAATTTATTATCCTTTTTTTCTATCAGTTCTGCCTCACGAGCAGAGTCATCCCATATAAAAGTGAAAACATTACCCCGGAGATTTACATCGTCGGCAAACCATTCCGAAAGGCCATGAGGAGTACACAATCGCTGGAAGATAATATTTGCAGAAGAGTTTATCGAATATTCCAGTTCAACTTTGTTTGCAACTTTTTCATCTACGTTCATGGCTAATAATTTTATTTAATGATATGCAATATATTATTTTATGCTATATTTCAATTGTTTCTCAATTAGTTATTTATTAACAGTGGCTGTTAATATTCAATAATTAGACCAAACTTTTTTAGGTTTTTACTGTAACGATATTTGGAGGTAAAAAATTATTTTATACTTTTGCACCGCTAAACCGATGGCGAGGTAGCTCAGCTGGTTAGAGCGCATGATTCATAATCATGAGGTCGGCGGTTCAATCCCGCCTCTCGCTACGAAGGGGAACAATCGTTCCCCTTTTTTTATACCCTAAAGTGTGTTATACGTCTAGTGTAGCCCCTAAGTTAAAAAGTGACTAAATCCCAAGTCGAAAAGTGAATTTTTTGCGCACAATTATTTTATGCCTCAAATTTTGCATAAAAATAAGTTTTTGCCTGCAATGTGGATTTGATATAGAATAGTTTGAATTTTGTAGGTGTATTTAAATGCATTGCTGCGGTAATTTTACATTGGCGTCTGTTTTTAGCCCAAAGGGCTTCCGTGAGTTTGCGCCAGAGGGTGAATGTGCCCTGTAATCTTACTGGATAGCTGCCCCAAGGGTGGACTTAGCCTAGTAGCTCTACAGGGTATCTGCCTCCAAAGGGGAAAGTCTCTTGCAACTCTACTTGGTGTCTGCTCCCAAAGGGGAATGTCCCTTGAAGCTCTACGGGGTATCTTCCCAAACTTTGGAGCTACTCCTGTTGAGTTACGGCACAATTTCGGGAGTCCATTCTTGACTGCCGCAGTGCTGCCGCAAGAGTTTTACCTATTAATACTATCGTAAAATTTGTTAGATCTACGCTTGTGGGGACTTTTACTTAAAACTGTATTCTCTATAAGTTTTAGAATTCATGGATGCTGATCGAGTTTATTTTGCGATTGGTTAAGCGTAAGGGCCAGGCTAAAGAAGCCAATTATTCCCGCAACCAATGATGAAATCATAATAATCAGCTTGGAGTTGTTTATTGTAGATTCGTCATCGAAGGCGAGGTGGGTGATGAAGAATGACATGGTGAATCCTATGCCTGCTATAAATCCTATACCGAGAATAGTATTCCAGGTCATTCCTGGAGGCAACTTGGCAATTCCTGTTTTTACGGCAATGTAGGAGAGTAGTAGTATACCTAGTGGTTTGCCTATAATAAGTCCCAATGCTATTCCAAGACTATAGTTTTGGGTAAGCATATGCTCCATGTTTGTATTTATTACGATGGCAGTATTGGCAAGCGCAAATACTGGTAAAATAATAAATGCTATGGGCAGATGCAGAAAGTGCTGTAGTTTGTGGGATGGTGTTTGCTTACAGCCATTGCCAAACGGAATTGCAAAGGCCAGCATCACGCCCGTGATGGTGGCATGAACTCCCGAAGAGTACATGAAAAACCACATCACTGCGCCTCCTATCAGGTATGGAGTAAGGTTTTTAACCTTGAGTGTATTTAGAAGTATGAGTAAGGAGTAAATGCCCAAGGCAATGAAAAGATTTACCAGCAATACTGTTTTGGTGTAGAACATTGCTATAATAATTATAGCTCCAAGGTCGTCGACTACAGCAAGAGCCGTTAGGAAAATTTTAAGTGATACAGGTACCCGGCTGCCAAGTAACGCTAAAATTGCCAGAGCAAATGCAATGTCGGTTGCGGTTGGTATGCCCGAGCCGGGCTGGGTGGGGGTTCCAAAATTGAAAATCGTGTATATGGACGAAGGAATCAGCATTCCTCCAAAGGCTGCGAATATTGGTAGTATGGCATCTTTCAGGTTCGATAGTTTGCCCCGGTATATTTCGCGTTCGAGTTCAAGCCCAATCAGCAAAAAGAATATGGCCATTAAGGCATCGTTCACCCAGTGCTCTACGGTTAACCCGGCAATCTTTGATTGCCAGAATTGCAGGTATTCATCTCCGTAAATAGAGTTGGTAAAATATAGCGAGAAGGCCGTACAAATGATTAATACAATACCGCCGGCTTTATCGCTTTTCAGAATAGGTTTTATTGATTTTATCAAACTCATGGTAACGTACCTCTATTCATTCATTAACTCTTATATTTTGGTTTTGTTCGTTGCTTGATGAAAAATATGGCAGTGTCAATTAATGAATTGATTCTTATTTTATACTTTTATGAGTTGTGAAGGAATTAATGCAAATAGTTTTCGGTAATTTACTAAATGATGTGTAATATGAAAAGGTTTACGCCAATAATTGTTTTGCTATTGCTGCTTAGTTGCCGTAGCACTAACTTTGAGCAGGGCAGGCTGGGCATAACGACCGCAATGAATTCGCAGGCTCAATGCTGGAGCAATGGCGATATAGATGGGTTTATGGATGGTTACTGGAAGTCCGACAGTTTGCGCTTCTTGGGACATCGAGGACTCACCAAGGGGTGGCAAACCACTCTGGATAATTACAAAAAGGCTTATCCCGATAAGGGGGCAATGGGACGTTTGATTTTCGATTATATTTCATTTGAGCCAATGAATGAAAAACAGATGTTTGTGGTTGGTAAATGGACACTTGAAAGGGAGACTGATACCTTGGGAGGCTACTACTCTTTACTATGGCAGAAGATTGATGGTGAGTGGAAGGTGATTTTCGATCATACAAATTAGTTGAGTGTTTAAATGTAAAAAAGCGTGATATAGACACGCTTTTTTGTGTATTTATCGTTATAAAAACTTAGAATAAAAAGGCAATCTTTATTTTTAAACGTTCTTTAATGCTTATATTGCAGGAGTTGCAACAATGTTCACATCCTTTTGTTTGTGGAAATGCTTTTTTTGCTTCTTTTATTGCTTCTTTACATGTTGAGAATAGCCCAAGGTAGTATCTGTTTTCAGTATTAGGAAGATGAGTGCATTTACTACGATGCATTTCGTATACACCTTCATCTTTTGACTTTAGGTCGATGTAAAATATATCCATGGTAATGTGTGTTTTGAGTATTTGCAAAAACACTATTTAATGGGGATTGAGGTGGATTTGTTACCCCAAAAATCGAGAAAAATGCGTTGGGATTTTAAAATTTATAAAGGCAAGATCTGCAAGAATAATTCAATTTTTTTCTATGAGTTTTTTAGTTCGGTTATATATCGGTATACAAAAAGAGATTTGTACAGATGGTTTGCACAAATCTCTTTTTTGTTAGCTGTCGATTCCCGCTTTAAATCTCTTTCTTGTTGATGGTGTAAAGCCCACTCCGCTCTACATCTCTAAGTTTCGGTTTAGTTATCGTCTATGTTTGTGCTATAAAGCGATTCTTCTTTGGTGTTTTTCTTTTTGTCTTTCTTTTTCTTTTTCTTCTCCGACTTTTTTTGTTTTGTGGTAGTTGTCTTTAGCCAAACCAAGTATACAATTCCCGTAATAACCCATACTGGCCATATTTTCATGAAGAAAATCAAAATCCAAACAATTCCCCTCCAGCCTGCGTGTAGCGCTTCTTTTACTTTTTGCCAGAAACTGGGCATTTCCTCTGGAGTGTACTTGAACTCTATTTTCTGGTAGAAGTACAGTGATATTGTGCTTAAGCTAACCTGATGGTCGATATACTTCATTCTTCCCTGTGCCGATTCAATATCGGCGCGAATCTCACCAAGTTTATTTTCGATTTTCAGAATATCCTCAATGCTTTTGGTCTTTCTTAGTAAGTTTAGGTATGTTTTTTCAACCTTTCGCTTATTCTCCATTCGCGTTTTAACATCGATATACTCCTCGGTTACATCCTGCGTGTTAATGTTCTGGTAATCGACCCTTTTTGCAACCGATGTGAGTGATTTAAGCAATCCGTTGAACCCAACAGCAGGAACTTTTATTTCCATATTGTTTCCTAGCTGCAAGTCCGACTGCTGAAAGCCCTCGCTGGTAATGTATGCTTTAGCTGCAATTATTATGGAGTCGATTTGTTTTTTCGATATTGCGTAATCAATCACCTCCATGCTGATGTTGGCCGTTTTGATAATCTTGGGCGAAACCTCTTTGCCCTCATTTTTAAATTCCGCATCGATGGATTGGTGTCCTTGCCCTGCCGCGATCGGAGCCGCTTCGTAGTCGGCAGCTATATCCATCATTTGGCTAGACTCTTCTGCTTTGTAGGAACTCTTATTGCTGTTGCATCCCATAAGGAATGCTATTAGCATAGTTGATGTGAGAAGGATTGACTTTTTCATATTACCTAGTTTGTAGTTTTTAACTGGAGAATAATGATTTACTGCTGCTATTAATTTACAATATATTTTGCGAACAACTATCAATAGGCAACTATTAACTATTTTTATTCACCACCTTAATGGTCTCGTCAAATACCTCTATAATATCACCATTTCTTATTTTTGCCCTTTTACGGGTTTCAACTTCTCCGTTTAGAGTTACATCTCCATTTTCGACTAAGAAATGGGCTTCGCCGCCTGAATTAGCCATGCGACAAGCCTTTAGTAGTTGGTCTAGCTGAATGTACTCCGAGTCAATCTGAAATTCCTGCATAGTTTATAGTTTAAAATACAATCAAATTTAATTGAATTTTGAATATTGTATTGCGTTGAGAGTCCTTTTCTAGTTAGAAGTTGATGTATGCATCAACATTTCTGACGAAGTTAAGCTCTGTGTTCTATAAAATACAGCCGAGCCAATTTGAATATGCTTGCCTTTTGGCGGGAAATGCATTTTTTGAATTGCAATAAAAGTAACTAATTTTAAGCGATTTTATTATTGATAGTTTATCTATATGGAGAATTTGAAACTTTCGTTGATTGTTCCTGTTTATAATCGTCCCAATGAGATTGAGGAGTTGCTGGATAGCCTTTCGAAACAAACCGATAAGGATTTTGAGATCGTAATTGTTGAGGATGGGTCAACCATTACTTGTACCGAACAGATAGAAAAATATAAGTCTGTTTTTGATATAAAATATTTCTTTAAACCCAATACAGGCCCTGGTCAATCGCGCAACTACGGAATGAAGCGTGCCAATGGCAATTATTTTATTATTCTCGATTCCGATTGTATTATACCTGGCGAATACATTGCAACCGTTCGTAAGTCTTTAGCCGAGAATTATGTTGATACGTTCGGAGGTCCAGATAGAGCCGATAAATCATTTACCAATCTTCAGCAGGCTGTAGATTACTCAATGACATCATTCTTTACTACTGGTGGAATTCGTGGTGGAAAGAAGCAACTGGACAAGTACTATCCCCGTAGTTTCAATATGGGAATTTCAAAGGAGGTGTTTCAAAAAACTGGTGGTTTTCCTTCGGTTCGTTATGCTGCAAGCAAGGCTGCTGGCGAGGATATTGAGTTGAGCATAAATATTTATAAGGAGGGTTTTAAGATTGGCTTGATAAGCGATGCCTATGTTTACCATAAACGCCGCACCAGTATAAAGCAGTTTTTTCGTCAGGTATACAATTTCGGGTATGCCCGTGTAACGCTGTCGCGTAGGAATAAAGGAACGTTGAAGTTGGTTCATCTTTTACCTCTTGCATTTACGTTGGGTACAATTGGACTTGTATTGCTGGCAGTATTCCTTTCGTGGATATTTATTCTTCCTTTATTGCTATTTATGTTTGTTGTAAATATTGACGCAATAATCCGTAAACGGAGTTTGCTTGTAGGCAAATTGGCTATGTTTATTAGCCTTATTCAGTTATATGGCTATGGACTTGGATTTATGAAGGGAGTTTGGGATGTGGTGAGAGGAAAATCAATTGGGCGATAAGTGTATTAGTCAATAGGTCATTCACATACCACTGTATTAACCATCAATGAACAACCAAAATGATTCCAAACCAACGAATAGTAGAGCTTGCCGCTGAAGTTGGATTCGATGCGTGTGGTGTTACTGTAGCAGAGGAGTTGGTGGAGGAGAAGGAGCGTTTTTCGGACTGGATTTCTCAAGGTCATCAAGCTGATATGGCCTATATGACCCGGAATTTCGAGATGCGGATGAATCCTGCTTTGATTGTTCCAAATGCAAAATCTGTTATTAGCGTTTTGATTAGTTACAAACGGGACGATTTACCCATTGTGATAAATCCGCCTAAAATATCACGATATGCCTTGGGCCCAGATTACCATAGCGTAATTAAGAGTATGCTTTTCGATTTGATGGCTAGAATTAGAGCCGAGTTTGGTGAGGTGAATGGACGTGCATTTGTTGACTCTGCACCAGTTCTAGAGCGCGCACTGGCTGTTAAGTCTGGATTAGGCTGGATAGGGAAGAACTCAAACTTGATAAATCAGACTCTAGGTTCATTTGTTTTTATTGGAGAACTAATTGTTGATATGGAGATTGAGCCTTCGAATGTGGCCGTTTCTAATCGATGTGGCAATTGTACGCAATGTATTGATGCTTGCCCTACGGGAGCAATAGTTAAACTTGGTGTGGTTGATGCCAATAAGTGTATATCTTATATTAACATTGAGAAAAAAGCACCGTTGGCAGAACTGGAGTATTCGATGCTTAATGGTTGGTGCTTTGGTTGCGATATTTGTCAGGAGGTTTGTCCTTGGAATAAAAAATCTCCTGTAAAAAATCATCATCAACTTCAAAATATGGAACTGAATGATTTGTCGTCAGAGCAATTGGCTGGTATGTCTGAGAAAGAATTTGAGGAAAAGTTTGCCGAAACACCTTTAATGCGAGCTGGCTATGAAAAGGTGATGATGGCGGTAAAGAGTATAAATCAAAATAAATAAAAACTGCGAACCCTATTGGCTTCGCAGTTTTTGTTTTGAATATCGAGTTTTTAATACCTGTAGTGTTCTGGTTTATATGGGCCGTCAACTTTAACACCAATGTAATCGGCTTGTTTTTGGCTTAACGTGGTTAGTTTAACCCCAATTTGCTCAAGGTGTAAGCGAGCAACTTCCTCGTCCAATTGTTTTGGTAAGCGGTAAACATCGATGTCTAGTTTCTTAGTCCAAAGTTCAATTTGAGCAAGGGTTTGGTTGCTAAAGCTGTTGCTCATCACAAAGCTTGGGTGGCCGGTTGCGCATCCAAGGTTAACCAAACGACCTTCGGCAAGAAGGAACATCGACTTTCCATCGGGGAAATAGTACTGGTCAACCTGTGGTTTTACATTTACTTTCTTGATGTTCGTGTCATTGTTTAGCTTGTCAACCTGAATCTCATTATCGAAGTGACCAATATTGCATACAATAGATTGATCCTTCATTTTATACATATGCTCAAGGGTGATGATATCGCAGTTTCCTGTGGTTGTAACATAGATATTTCCTTCGTCAAGAGCATCTTCTATGGTTTTAACCTCAAAGCCTTCCATTGCGGCTTGTAATGCGCAAATTGGATCAATCTCTGTTACAATAACCCGTGAACCGTATGAGCGCATACTCTTGGCACAGCCTTTACCAACATCGCCATAACCGCAAACCACAACAACTTTACCCGCTAGCATAACATCGGTAGCACGCTTAATACCATCGGCAAGCGATTCGCGGCAGCCATAAAGGTTGTCGAATTTGCTCTTTGTGACCGAGTCGTTAACGTTGATTGCAGGAATAAGCAATTCGTTGCGTTCTTTCATTTGGTATAGTCTGTGAACACCGGTAGTTGTTTCTTCCGAAACTCCTTTCCATTCTTTAACTAAATTGTGCCACTTGTTGGGTTCTCTAACAAGCGTCTCCTTCAGAAGGTTTAATATTACGCCTTCCTCGTGACTCTCTGCTTTGCGGTTGAGGAATTCCTTATTGTTTTCGGCTTTGTAGCCCCAGTGAATTAAAAGGGTTGCATCGCCACCATCGTCTACTATAAGGTTTGGACCTTGACTGTTTGGAAACGATAATGCTTGCTCTGTGCACCACCAGTATTCTTCAAGAGTTTCGCCTTTCCAAGCAAAAACTGGAATACCTGCAGCGGCAATTGCAGCAGCAGCGTGGTCTTGAGTTGAGAAAATGTTACAGCTAGCCCAGCGAACATCAGCCCCAAGTTCCTTTAACGTTTCAATCAGAACTGCGGTTTGGATGGTCATATGAAGCGAACCCATAACACGTGCTCCTTTGAGAGGTTGTTGAGGACCAAACTTTTTGCGAATAGCCATTAATCCTGGCATCTCTTTTTCGGCAATCTCAATTTCCTTTCTTCCCCAATCGGCAAGTTTAATGTCCCTAACCTTATATGGTAAGGAGGTGTTTGCTTGTTCCATTATGTTAAGTTTAATGTTGTTTACTACTTTGTTGAACGCAAAGTTAGGAATAAGTTTTGAAAAGAATCGGAGTTTTGATCTTTCAATGCTTCAATTGCATTTTCTTTATCTGTAACAAGTTGCTGTTTCAAAAGTTCAATAGATTGAAAACGTTTTTCGTTTCGAAGACGTTTCATAAGAGCGATTTCTATTCCCGAGTTATAGATTTCTTTGTCAAAATCAAAAATATGAACTTCGATGGTTTGTCTGCGGCTATTTTCTACGGTTGGCCTAAAACCAATATTCAACATTCCTTGCTTTATTTCTCCATCAATGTTTACAATAACAGCGTAAACTCCTTCCTGCGGAATGAGTTTGAGTGGATCGTTAGGACGAATATTTGCGGTAGGAAAACCAATTTGTCGCCCTACTTGTTTGCCTGACTCAACAGCCCCCGTTATGAGATAAGGATATCCTAACATTTGGTTGGCTTTGTCTAGATCACCTTTTTGTAAAGCCTCACGTATTTTTGTGGAACTAATATTAAGACCATCAACTAGAAGTTCTTCAATGATTTGAACCGTATACCCCAATTCTTGGCTTAATTGTAATAGTAAACTTGAATCGCCCTTGCCATCTTTCCCAAAGCGATGATCGACTCCAACAACAAAATGCTTAACGTGATATTCTTTTACCAGTGTCTTTATGTATGCTTCAGGTTCCTGATTGAAATATTGTGGTGTAAATTCCTGTACGATTAAAAAATCAATTCCGCACTTGGATACAATTTTTGATTTCTCATTGAGTGTGGTCAGGAATCTAAGTTTTTCAGGATCTTTTTGTAGAACTAACCTTGGGTGGGGCCAGAATGTAAGAACGGCTGATCCTAGATTTTGGAGTTCTGCTACTTTTAGAACATTGTCGATTAATGCTTTATGTCCAGCATGCACTCCGTCGAAAAAGCCAATGGTTAAGGCAATCTCTCTTCCTTTAGTTTGATCTGGTTTCTGAACAATAATCATGAATATTCTTTTGTTTGAATTTGCTAATATGCAAAAATAACTTTATAAAATTTTCAAAATACTTATCAATTCATCAAATCTTGACGAACTGAGTTAATTTGTGGACGTATTGCCATAAAAAGCAGGCGAAATATAGGTTGTGAGAAGCTGTTTTTTATTGAGATAAATGGCTGATTAGTACAATATCAGCCATTTATCTCAAAGTGATTTATACCCATCTAACCATGCAGAAATCCATTCTATGGGGTAACATTGAGTTTTTTGGGAATATTCTTATTCCACACTCGAATGCTCCTGGTTCTACGGGAATAATTTTTAGAATGTATGTAGCCCGTGATCCAACTACCGATTGAAGTTGAAATTCGTGTACCAGTTTAACTTTCACTTCTTTACTTTCAATTAAATCGGCAACTACCATTTCAATACCAACTTCGTCGGGGCCAAGCGAGCCGAGGTCTAGTATGACTTCAGCGGTGTATTCTTTTCCAATATAAATAGCCTCACGCGATATGCTGAATTGTTTGACCTGAATTACCTCGATCTCTTCCCAGTTTCGGGTGACACGTCGTTTCCATGCCGATATTTTCTTTGCAGCATCGTAATCGTTATCTATTAGTTCCGATGAACGTTGATAAAGTTTGCTGTAGAATTTATTCTGATAATCGGTTATCATCCTTAAAGTTGTGAAATTGGATGCAACTTGGCTTATTGATTTTTTGATAAAACCTACCCATTTATCTGATACATTATCATCATTCCGCTGATAAAATGCAGGAACAACTTCATTTTCTAAAATTGTGTAAATCATTTCAGCATCTAGTTCGTCTTGGAATTCTTGTTCTGAGTAAGTGCTCTCCATTGGTAGAGCCCAGCCTGCACCTTCGCGATAGCCTTCAACCCACCAGCCATCGAGTACGCTGAAGTGTAGAACTCCATTCATTACCGCTTTTTGCCCACTGGTTCCCGATGCTTCCAGTGGTCGGGTAGGGGTGTTTAGCCAAATATCTACGCCTTGAACCATATGCTTGGCCAATTCCATGTCGTAATTTTGAAGAAATACAATACGACCCAAGAATCGGGGTTGTTTAGAAATCTCTATGATTTTTTTGATTAAATCTTGGCCTGCTTTATCGTTGGGATGAGCTTTGCCTGCAAAAAAGAATTGTACAGGACGCTCGGGGTTGTTTACCAGTTCATTTAATCGATCTAAATCTTTAAATAGTAGATGTGCACGCTTGTACGTGGCAAACCTTCGGGCAAACCCAATAGTAAGAATTTTAGGATTGAGTTTTTCTTGTATCTCAACAACCTGACGAGGACTTTCGAATCTTGTCATGCCAGGTTCGCTTAATCGTCCGCTTATTAAGTCGATTAGCCGCTGGCGTAATGAATTCCTTATATCCCATATTTTTGAATTGGGTATGTTTTCCAGATCATTCCATAATGGTTGAGAGTAGCCTTCGTTGGACTTCTCTTCTTTATTTTCAAGAAGTTGTCTCCATTCTTTTGCGGCCCATGTTGGGTAATGAACCCCGTTTGTAACATAGCTAACGTGAAGTTCGTTGGGAAAGTAGCAAGGCCACATATTTGCAAACATTTTGCGGCTAACTTCTCCGTGTAACCAACTAACACCATTAACCTCTTGCGATAGATTAGCAGCAAGATTGCTCATGGAGAATTTTTGAGTGCTGTCATTTGGTGTGGTTCTGCCAAGATCCATAAACTGCTCCCAAGTAATTTTCAATCGTTCCGGATAGTGTGCCATGTAAACCCTTACCATCTCTTCGGGGAAGGCATCGTGTCCTGCGGGAACTGGTGTGTGTGTAGTGTATAAACTTGAAGATCGAACTACCTCCACAGCCTCAGAGAAGGCTAGTTTCTCGTTCCAGATATAGTCGCGTAATCGCTCTAAACCTATAAATGCAGCATGACCTTCGTTTATATGGAAAATATTTGCCTTAATACCCAATGCATTAAGAGCTCTTACACCTCCTATGCCAAGTATCATTTCCTGCTTGAATCTATTTTCTAAGTCACCACCGTAAAGATGATGTGTGATTGATCTGTCCTGTATCAAATTGTCTTCAAAGTCAGTGTCGAGTAGGTACAGTTCGGTTCTGCCAACATCTACTTTCCATATACGAGCATGAACTAGGCGTCCTGGAAGTGCTACATGGGTTGTGACCCATTTCCCATTCTCGTCTCTTACTGGAGAGGCAAGTGTTTGTGTAAAATTTTGCTGATCGTATACCGCAATCTGTTGTCCCGAAGCAGAAAGGTTTTGAGTGAAATAGCCATATCGATATAAAAGGCCAATGCCAACCATATCAACATTACTGTCCGATGCTTCTTTTAAATAGTCACCAGCAAGAATTCCCAATCCTCCAGAGTAAAGTTTTAGAGAACTGTGAAGACCAAACTCCATGCTAAAATAGGCAATTTTAGGCCCTTTCCGTTGGTACTTCTTCATCATATATGATGTAAACATCAGATAGGTGGAATGAAGTTTCTCAACAAATTCAGAATCTTTTTCCAGTTCATGGAAGCGAGGAAGGCTAATTCTCTCGAGGAAAAGGATTGGATTTTGTTCGCATTTTACCCACAAATCTTTGTCGATGGATTCGAATAGTTCGTTGGCTTCAATGCTCCACGACCACCATAGATTGCGAGATAAGTCGTCGAGAGATTTAAGTTTTTCGGGCAAACTTTTTTCAATAAGTAATCGAATCCATGATGGTTGGTTCACTCTGTACTTGCGTTCGATAGATGGAAGTACCTCATGGCGTTCGAACTCCATAAATCGATGAGTGCGTTCCCCTACGCAAGTAAGCGCTTTGTCGAATGCGTCGTAGTAGTAGTCTATAAAGTTTTTCCAGAGAGCAATGCTTGCTATATCTGAAGCATTTTCCATTAATTCACTTCGTTTCCGAAGATCGAGTTTTAT
The DNA here is from genome assembly GCA_050180705.1 of Bacteroidales bacterium. Taxonomy (GTDB): domain Bacteria; phylum Bacteroidota; class Bacteroidia; order Bacteroidales; family Tenuifilaceae; genus SB25. The sequence goes on from JBFXDX010000011.1 coordinate 45,820, forward strand.
GAACCAATGTAGATTTGATGTAATTTGCTCAACAACTTCATTGTCATTTTCGTCGATACGATGAATAACCTTTATGGATTCTTTAGGTTTACTATAATGACGATTCACCCAATCACCAAAGCCTGCCAATGATGTGGTTATTGTTGGAACCTTGAATGCTAGGCTTTCGAGTGGTGTATAGCCCCAGGGTTCGTAGTACGATGGGAAAACGGTAATGTCCATACCAATAAGTAAATCGTAGTATGGTTTGTTGAAAATTCCATCATCCCCGTTGAGGTAGCAGGGTACCCAGAATATTTTCACCTTATCCGATGATGAGTTATTCAATCCAACCGATCTTATTTTTCGAAGTATAGGTTCCGATTCAGGGTCGTTTAAGTAGTGGGTGACATGTGTGTCGTCAAGTATTATGTAGTTTTCATAATCTTTGTCTTTATCCCTCAAATTTTGGAAAACATCTTTCCGTGGACCATGATGACCCGCTGGAATAAGAAGGAATGCCAAAACTTCCTTATCTAAATCATCTTCCTTGTTTAATTTTCCCAAGGCATCAATAAAAACGTCGAGGCCTTTATTCTTAAATTCGTATCGGCCACTTATGCCTACCACTATGCTATCCTTAGCAACATCGTGAGCAAGCATAGCCTCGGCCACTTCGTAAAACTTAATTTTACCTTCTAGTCGTCTTAGTTTAAACTCTTCACCTTCGGGTACAAAAGAGTCTTCGAATCCATTAGGAGTGATTAGATCTACTTTCTTATCAAGGAAATGGGCACACTCTCGGGCTGTAATTTCGCTAACGGTTGTAAAACTATCGGCTTCCTGTGCGCTTATTTTCTCTAACGATTGTTTGGAGATTATGTTGAACTCGCGAGCTTTATTGTCTGGTGCGAATTTTTCCATGTTGCTGTATAATGGAACGTTATTGCCTGCAATACTTCTGCCTAATACAGTTGCATGAGTTGTGAATACGGTGCCAATTTGTGGCATATTCTTCTTTAGGTATAGCAAACCGGTACCAGTCATCCATTCGTGGAATTGAGCAACAATCCGGTGCCTTAGGCTAAGATGAAAATTTGTGAAACTTTCAATTACCCGTGCAGCAACATAGCCAAATAGAGCAGGCTCGATGTAATCCCATTGACCCGTAATTGAGTCGAGTTTATACTCTTCCCAAAAACTCTTAAATATTTCGTCTTTTCTCGAAATAAAACCTGCAAAGTTTATTATTATGGCGATGGGTTTACATGGAATGTTCCATCGCCCAATTCGAATTGGAAGTCCTTCTTCTAAGGCTTTATTCTTCCATGATGAAAACAGATTTGTATCTTCAATAAATTCAGGGTTGCTCTCTATGTCTTTTATAACATCGGGGCCAATCAGAATGTAGTTGTTTTTTAGTTCCGATTCCAAGCATAACGCTTTGGTCGAAATTACAGTATGAATTCCGCCCACCTTGTTGCAAACTTCCCAGCTAACCTCGAATAAGTAATCGGGTTTTAATAGTTTTTCCTTCATGTCCATTGTATTTTATTGTTTGCAATTCATCAATTCGTCTTTTTTGTTTTGCTTGTAGGTTTTGCTTTCGACGCAGAGATTTTCTTTTTTGCCTCTTTGCTAGTTGGCTTAGCCGTAGTTTTTTTCTTTGAACTTGCCTCTTTCTTTTTCTTTGTGGCTGATTTTGTTGTTTTTTTTGTTTTTACTTGAGTGGTATTAAATATCTTTCCCTGAGTGTTTTCAAGTATTTCAGGTGTTGGCTCGAATTCTGAAATTTTCTCTCCACCTTTAATCTTAACGAGTTCCAGCAGTTTTGTTTTGTATAGATGAATAAGAATTTCCATTTCTTCGGCAGAATGAGGTGTTTTGCTGAAGTATGTTTGCTCCAATTTTTTTGATTTTATCCTAATTGAGAAATCGCTTAAAACATTCATGAAATTGATGAATGCATCGTAAGGCGTATCGTAAGGATTAAAATACTTGTGAACGTCGCCATCGCTGAACCATTTGGTACACATGTAGTAGAAATGGTCGCTGGTTTGAAGGTAGAGCCAATCCCTTTTGAGTTCGGGGTCATCAACTTTATCAATTTGTTCGGCTAAGGAGTAAAGATGGTTGAATGCTTCGTCCTGCAATTCGTTTCCGAGCCATGCTGTGAGGTCGCGTTCCTCATCAGCCCAAGATATGGGGTAGGGAACGTGCAATAATGCAATTGGCTGATGCTTGTCGGCAACTTCGGACGGAGTGAGAAACTCAAAATCGGAATTGGACAATACTCGATCCGGCAGGGCTCTCATAAAATCGAATATTCCAGTTTCGGCCCATTGATGCTCGCCAAAAGTTTCGTAGTCCATGAAAAGGTTAACAATTTCCTCGTTGGGATCGATATTATTCAGCCACCAAACAAATTTTTCGGTTGTTAATGGCCACTCGCTCCATTCGCGGTTCGAGAATCGGAATGCAATGTCGTCGCTAAGTCTAAAATTTTTAAGCAATAATTTGAGTTTTGGATTTATTGCATTGGCATATACGTAGTTGGAGCTTTTCCATCCTAAAATATGCTTGGCTCCTTCGGTAAGCATTGCTTTGTAACCCATGTCGGCTACCATTTCTCCAATTTGGTCGGAATAGATCAACTCTGTATTTCGGAATGTTTTGGGCTTGTATCCAATTAGTTCTTCGAGTCTTTTTGTTTGGCTTTCGACTTGACGATAAAACTCGTCGCGACTTTTAAGAGATGACAATGAGTGGGAGTGTGTTTCGGCAAGAAATTCAACACAGCCTGTTTTTGCTAATTTTCGGAAACTATCCAGAACATCGGGTGCATACAGTTCGAATTGGTCAAGTGCTGTACCCGAAATTGAGTATGAGATTTTGAACCGTGAACCGTATTCATTAACAAGATCGAGCATTAGTTGATTGGCTGGAAGGTAGCATTTTTCAGCAACCTTGCGCATTATGGAACGATTGGCAAATTCATCGAAATAATTATGGTGTTTCCCAATATCGAAAAAGCGATATCTCCTGAGCCTATAGGGCTGATGTACCTGAAAGTAAAAGCAAATTGTCTTCATCACTTATATTGATTTATGTGAATACATTTTTTTAAACTACAGAATTGTATATGTTGATAACCTGTGTTGCGGCATTATCCCACTTAAGGTTATTGACTTCCTCTTGTCCGTGTTTAATGAAAAAGTTGGATAGAGCATCATAGCTTATTAATCCAGAAATGCTATCGGCTAGCGCATCGACATCCCAAAAATCAACCTTAATGGCGTACTTAAGTACCTCTGAAACACCCGATTGTTTCGAGATTATAACTGGAACATTCGAGCGCATTGCTTCGAGTGGACTAATTCCAAATGGTTCCGATACTGATGGCATAACGTACACATTGCTCAAGGCAAACATTTGATTTACATCGGAACCTTTTAGGAAGCCCGTGAAATGGAATCGATCTGCAATGCCTAATTTAGCAACTCGTCGGATCATGCGATTTAGCATATCGCCACTACCTGCCATTACAAAGCGAACATTTGGATGCTTTTTTAGCACCTTATTCGCAGCTTCGACAAAATAGTCGGGACCTTTTTGGAAGGTGACTCTTCCTAGAAATGTTACTACTTTTTCTGAAACACCTCTGTTCAGATCAACATCTTCGCGATTCGAGAAGTCGACTCCATTATGAACCGTGATTACTTTGTCTTCGGGTATGCCATATCTGTTTATAACAATATTTCGGGTGTAATGGCTTACTGTGACTATTTTATCGGCCACTTCCATTCCTCTGCGTTCAATGTCGTAAACGTTTTGGTTTACATTTTCGCCACTGCGGTCAAACTCGGTGGCATGAACATGTATGACAAGTGGTTTCCCCGATACCATTTTAGCAGCAATGCCAGCTGGATAGGTTAGCCAATCGTGAGCGTGAATAACATCGAAATGATTTTCGGAAGCCAGAGTTGCTGCAATAATGGCATAACGAGTAACTTCGCTCATCAAATTTGGACCATATTTTCCTGAGAATTTGAATTTTTTTCTTGATGAAAAGGTGCTAATATCTGTCGATTCAAGTTCTGATGACTCAATGATTCTTCTAAACTCTTCAGGATCTACGTAGGGGACAATATTTGAACTAATCTCTAGGTATTGTATGTGTTTCCAGAACTCTTCTAATTGCGTATTGGTGTGCGAAACGTCAATGCTCTCGGCAGCAACTAAGCGAACGTAGGAGCCATCTTCATCGCCAAAAGCCTTTGGAACAATAAAAATTACATCTACGTTTTGCTTCGCAATACTCCGGGTTAAACCAAAGCAAGCAGTTCCCAAACCACCTGTGATATGTGGAGGAAACTCCCATCCGAACATTAAAACTCTCATGCTAATGGCTATTATTTGTTGTTAATTGCTATATTTTTCAATCATTCTAATAATTCTGATTAGTTCTGCAACGCTCCAAGCCTGCGATATGCATCCGTTTGGGCGTTGAGGAGGATCTCCATCATAAACTTCGGCCACCGAGCATATGCCATGAATATCAATGTCCTCTCGAATGGAGTCTACAATGTTTTGTGCAATTGGTAGCGCACTTTTTCCGTGTATTTTAAAGTATGCTTCAACATATGCGCCAAGTAGCCATGGCCAAACTGTACCTTGATGATAGGTTGAGTCTCTTGTTGGTTGATCTCCTTCATATCGGCCTTTGTATTCAGGATTTTGCGGTGATAGGGTTCTTAATCCTTTAGGTGTGAATAGTTTCCGTTCAATGATGTTTAGAACTCCGAGTTTCTTTTCATCGCTTATAGGACTGTGGGGTAGCGATAGCGCAAAAATCTGATTAGGCCTGATGTCTTTATTCTGACCCAATTCGTCAACATAATCGGCTAAATAATTTTTTTCGGGTATCCAGAATATTTCCTCGAACGATTTTTTTGCTAAATCGGCAATTGGTAGCCATTCTTTTACAAATCGAGAGTCCTTGTTTAGTGTTGCAAGTTCTATTGTAAACATTATGGCGTTGTACCAGAGCGCATTTATTTCGACAGGGTAACCTATTCTCGGAGTTGCTGGTTTGCCGTGCACAATTGCATCCATCCATGTTAGTGCAAACCCTTTCTCGCCAGCCCAAATTAATCCGTTAGGTTGCATTTTTATATTGAAGGCTAATCCCTCTCGATATCCTTTTAGGATAGTTTTCATTTTTTTTCCGTAATCGAGCCAAATGTCTTTATGATTATTGGTGTACAGAAAATATTGTTGGATGGCCCAGAAATACCAAAGAGGAGCATCAACAGAGTTAAAGGCAACCGATTTGGCATTTCCCATATTAGGAAATAGTCCGTCTTTCAGATCATGGCTGAGCGAGTCGAGGATTATTTTGCAATTTTTATCATCGTTTAGTCCTAGTGTTAATCCTGGTAACGAAATAAATGTATCGCGCCCCCAACTTCCAAACCATGGATAGCCCGCAATAATGTCGTGACGCTTTCCCTTTTGAACAATAAATTGCCGTGCCGCATTGGCTATGCAGTGCATGAAGTTATCCTTCGGATTACGACGAGATAGTTCTGCATTGAATTTCTTTAGCAGAGTTGATGGCGTTTGTTCCGATGTGGCTGCCGAAAATATTATGCTTTCGCCTTTTTTCAGAGGAATTTCGAAGTATCCTGGAACAAGTAAATCCTCATGTCCCTCATAGCCTCGTTTTAGTTCTTCCATGTACTCAATGTTATAGTACCAATCGGGAGAGGCTATGTACTCGTTTTTCTTATTCATCTGCATGTAAAGGAACGGGAATCCCGTGTATAACTTGTATCGAACTCCATTATTGCAAGTTTGATATTTAGTATTTGCCCAGTGATTTGCTTTGCTTAGATTGTGTGCATTCCGGAAGGCCAAGAATGGTTTTATTCTTAATTTGGTAGGGCTGTGCGCATCGATTAGTGTGTATCGTATCATAAATTGCTCTTCATTATGCACAAAAAGCAGTTCTTTTTTGAGTATAACACCGCCTACTCTATAGGTAAGCGTAGGAGTTGGTTCATATTCAAAATCGACAATGTACTTGTGTCCACGCGGTTCGTAGATACCTGGGTAGCGATGAATTCCAAGGTTAAACGAATAGCCATGTTGAACAACGGTTTCGTCGACATTTGATAGTAATACATGGTTTTCTCCATCAAACTCATCGATTGGTAATATCATTAAACCATGGTATTTACGGGTGTTGCAAAGTATGATTGTTGTGCTGAAATATCCACCAGCTCGGTTTGTACTTAGAATTTCGCGGTTTAAGGAATATTCCAAATTAACCAGCTGTTCTTTGTCGAATGCTAAGTATTTCATGCTTTAAGAATATTGAAGTTTATTTGATGAGGAATTAATCAGAAATCCACACCAAGTTAATAAAAAATGATGATATTCAACCAAGTTCAATTTATCTTTTCGTTAATTTTGAGCTGAGTTTTTCTGAAAAATCAGAAGTAAAACGTTTGCGGAGTTTTTAATTTTTTTAAGAGTTTTTTATGAAGAATACTGGGTTTAGAAACTTTTTTCCTTTTTTTTACTTGTTGGGTTTGTCCTTTTTACTCAATTTAATGTCATGTTCATCATCACCAGAACTTGTAAAAGTAAATGTTCGTTTGGATGATGCTAGAAATACTTGGATTTACCTTTGCCGGTGGGATGGTGAACGAAATGTCGTGGTCGATTCTTCGGAATCGAATTCGAAAGGATTGGCAAAACTTCGTTTCTTTACCTCTAATTCTGATGTACTAGCAATTACTACTGATAAAGTTTTATTTCCGATAGTGTTAATTGTGAAATCTGGTGAAGTTGTTGAAATTAGAGGATCCTTGGCGAATTACTCTATTGTAGGTTCAAGAGAATCCGCTGTTTTAAAAGGTGTTCAGGATAAATTAAATCTATATCATTCTGAACTAAAATATTTACAATCTCAATTGCCCGATAGTATTAAAACGCTGGCGGAGGATAGTATTTCTAAATCGATAAATTTTAGGGTCGACTCTCTAAATCGTGAAGTACGCAATTATGGAATTTCGCATATGAGGAGTAATTATTTTTCGTTTACCTCAATTTTTGTTTTAATGGCTTATGCCGATTCTGTGAATGAGTTGTTTCCTTACAGTGAGTATTCCAAAGAATATATAAAAACTGATTCTTGCTTGAGTATGGTTTATAAGGGAAAACCAATAGTTGAATCTTTTAGAAATTATATATACTCTAAGGAAAAATTGTATAGCCTTGAGCGGAATGCGGTGAGGCTTGAGGTTGGGAATACTATACCTTCATTATCATTTAATTTGATTGATGGACGTACTGTAAATATTCCTGGTATATGGGCTCAGTTGATATTGATTGATTTCTGGTCCGATTGGTGTTCTGTTTGCAAAAAGCAACCCTATATGTATAAGCAGTTGTATAGAGACTTTGCCAAGAAAGGTTTTGTAATAGTTCAGGTGGCTGCCGATTATTCTGAGGATTCATTGAAATCAATTATAACTCGCGATACCTTAGACTGGATGCATGTAACAGAGACTGATCCCTATAATTCTACAATCTTTAATTCACTGGGAGTTGTAAAGTTACCTTCAAATTTTTTGGTAGATCGACGGGGGCGAATTATCGCAACGAATATATATGGCGATTCATTGGTGAATAAACTTCGTTCGGTTTTAGATAGACCTATACGTTTGAAACCTGTAGTGGATTCATCGGCGACCCGAACAGATTCATTTCGACCAGCGGTTAAACTTATGAGAATTTCAACAGGACTACAAAATACATCGGTAAAGGCTGATTCTATAAGTCTTCCCCGGTAAATTATAAATCATTTAATTAAATAGTTATGCCGGCAGTTAGACCGAAAAAAGAGTTAGGACAGCATTTCCTTCATGATAAGCGCACCGCTTCAAGAATTGTAGAGAGTTTGTTGGCTGACAATGTGAATAGTATATTGGAAATAGGGCCAGGGATGGGTGTTCTTACTGTTGATTTGCTTGCAAAGTATGGCGATAAATTCTGGGCGGTTGAGATTGATAAGGAGTCTGTTGCATACCTTAATGCTACGCTCCCTGCATTAAGCAAGAATATATTGGATGAAGATTTCTTGAGTATAGATTTATCCAGTAAGTTTGATGGCAGTTTGGCAATTATTGGAAATTTACCCTACAATATTTCATCGCAAATTTTCTTTAGAGTCTTAGAGAACCGTCAGCAAGTTACAGAGGTTGTTGCAATGGTTCAGCGAGAGGTAGCCCTTCGAATTGCCGAGAAGCCAGGATCAAGAACCTATGGAATTCTCAGTGTTTTGCTTCAGGCTTACTACAATATCAATTATCTATTTACGGTTAGCGAGGGTTCATTTACACCGCCTCCAAAGGTAAAATCTGCGGTTATTCGATTGACTCGGAATGATATTGTTTCACTCGGTTGTGATGAGAGCCTATTTGTAAAAGTGGTTAAAGCATCGTTTAACCAACGTCGGAAAACTTTACGGAATTCAATTCGTTCGGCATTTCCTTCCGTTGAAATTGGTGAAAAATTTGCCCAGAAACGAGCAGAACAACTATCTGTTGCTAATTTTGTAGAATTGACAAATGAAGTTGGTGAACTGTTGTCTATTCATTAACTTTTATTATTTTCACAGTATGAGAAATGTGATATAAAATTGAATAGATTAACATATGAGTGAGAAGTTGAAGTTAATTATATTTTTTGTTCTATTAAGCGTTTATTCTTGGGCCGATAATAATACTACAATAGACAGCATTCGGCAAGTTCTAAGCGGGATAAGTGATGATGAAAAGAGTAGAATGCTGACTCATTTGAGTGATAAATACTTGAAAAGAAATAATTTAGTAGGATTGTTTTGTGCCGATGAAGCATATGCTCACGCATTGAGGATTAAAGATCGAAAGGTTGAGTGTAAAGCTCTTATTTATAGGGGTGCCTATAAGGTTCAACTCGGACAGTTCGATTCTGCTTTGGTATTGTTGAGTCGAAGCAAAAATCTGGCTATTGCTTTAGACAATATAAAATTGCAAGCAGCATCACTAGATGGTATTGGTAACGCATATCTGCGTAAAGGAGATGTCGATTCGGCTCGAAGTTCTTTTTCTAAAATACTAGAACTTAGCGATACATCTAAGGAGTATTATCGATTTCGGGTAAACTCTTTGAATGCACTTGCCATAATTCATTACCGCAGCGGAGATTTTAAGGGAGCTGTTGAACAATTTATTAAGCTCTATGAGTTAAGTTTACGGTTGGGTGATAAGGCGAGTTCGGCTAATTGTGCGGGTAACATTGCAGGACTATTTTATTCCTTAAAGAACTATTCCAAAGCTCTATCATATTATAGGGTGGCACAAGCACTATTTGATGAGTTAGGCTTGATGATGAAAAGTGCCCTTACTTATGAAAATATTGGCATGGTGCAAAAGGAATTGGGCGTGCTCGATTCTGCTATTATCAACTTTAAACGAGTAGAGCCTGTTTATAAAGAAATGAAGAGTAAGACTCAGTTAGCCAATCTTTATCAGAATATGTCCGATGCATATCTTAAGCAGGGATTTCCTGCTAAAGCAGATGAGTATGCATCAATTGCAATAGATATTAACGAGAAAAATGATTATAAGGTTAATTTGGCTGAGAGTTATTTGTTTAAGGCGTTGTCGTTGATTGGATTAGGACGTAGTTTGGAGGCAGGGATATATATTCAGAAAGCAACGAAATATGCATCGATGCTAAATCAGGTTGAATTACAGGTTCGTATTGCAAAAGCAGGCTATACAATATATAAAAATCTTGGTAGTTGGCAAACAGCATTGACGTTTTTGGAGCAATATAACCACTTGAATGACTCTATCTTGAGTGTAACTCTAAAGAAAGATATTGCGGATTTGGAGGCCAAGTATGAGTCTACAAAAAAGGAGCAGCAGATACAACAACTCTCTGCCGAAAAATTACAACATGAATTAACCTTAAAGAGTGAGCGAAAAAGTAAACTGTTGGTTATTGGCTCCCTTTTACTTGTATTAATAACCGGGTTGTTGATTGCTTTGTGGTATCGATCCAAGCATATTCAAAAGCAGTCAGAGTTAAGTAAAGAAGTGGTGGAGATAGAGAATAGATTGCTTCGTACCCAGATGAATCCTCACTTTTTATTTAATTCTCTGAATTCTGTACAACGTTATATTGGCGAAAATAATCCTCAGCAAGCACAAGTATTTCTCTCAAAATTTTCTGGACTTATTCGTAATATACTGGATAGTTCGATGCATAGTTTTATCACACTGGAAAAAGAGGTTGAAACATTGGATTTATATCTGACACTTGAACAGCAGCGGTTTCAAGGAAAGTTCGATTTTAACATAACTGTTGATGAGGCTCTCGATTCTGAGTTTGTAGAGATTCCTCCGATGCTTGTTCAGCCATTTGTGGAGAATTCTATTATTCATGGCTTTGCTGGTTTAGATGAAAAGGGAATGATTGATATTCGTTTTAAGCGTGTAAATAATTTGGTGGAATGTACAATTATTGATAATGGTTTAGGCATTAATGCCACAAAATCTGAAAGCAAGAGCCTTAAATCTCATAAAAGTGTTGGCATGCAGGTAACGCGAGATCGGTTGCGTATGTTAAACCAAAAACTTAACTTTGAACTTAAGGCCGATACTGTGGATTTGTCAACCATAAATCCATCAAAAAGAGGAACTCAGGTTTCTTTAACAATGCCTTTGGTTGAATTGGAGTAGAATACGTAGAATGATTAGATCTGTAATTATTGATGATGAGGAAAACGCCCGGGTTGCTTTGCAGAATATGTTAGCAACTGCTGGTTTGGAGGTTGATATTTTAGCCTGTGCGAATGGAGTTGTTGATGGCGTAAAGTTAATTCAGCGAGTTAACCCTGATTTGGTCTTCCTTGATGTTCAGATGCAGGATGGAACTGGCTTTGATTTGCTTGAGATGATGCCTAACCCAAAATTCTCTGTAATATTTGTAACCTCATATGATAACTATGCTTTAAAAGCATTCCAATTTGCGGCAATGGATTATTTGTTAAAACCTGTTGATCCAGAATTGCTTGCAAAGTCAATTAATAAATTTAGACAGTACAAAACATCTCAGCAGCAATTTCTTGATGTACTCTTAGATAATCACAGGTTAGGATTGAAACGTATGGCAATTCCAACCAATGAAGGGGTTATCTTGTTTGATGTTGAGGCTATTACTCATTTAGAGGGTGATGGATGCTACACTAATATCTTTAATAAAATCGGTGAACGAAAAATAGTTTCGCGTAGTTTAAAGGAATTTGAGTCGTTACTGGATTCTTCAGTGTTCTTCCGCTCTCATAAGTCGCATATTGTAAATCTTAACCATGTTAGCCGATATGTTCAGTCCGATGGTGGTTATCTGGTTCTTAATAATGGAACATCGGTTCCTGTTGCGCGACGGAAGAAAGAGGAACTAGAACAGATGCTGGGCATTTAAAGATAAACTTCAATACAAACCCTATCAATTAGATAGGGTTATTTTTTTGCCGATAATATACCAAGGTCAACCGTTCGTTGATTGGTGCTTTCCGTTCGTTTACTCATCGGTTTCCTTTGGGAATTACGAGTTAAGTTTGACATTGAAAACAGCGTTGCCATGTATGCACAGGTCATCTTATCTCTTTTAACGCTTGCCGTATTTGTACTTGTTAGCCGGAGACGAAAACGTAGTAGGCAGGAGAGATCCTTGATGCTTAACGTGGACAAAGCTGGTGATGTAATCTTAATGTAGAAAAAAATGAGAACTAAAATGTTAAACAGAAAAATTAAACTGTTGATGGTTCTGCTGGTCATGGTGCTTGGAGCATTGGGACTGAATGCCCAAGACGTTATTCCAGCAGCAGGCGGGGTGGCTACAGGGAATGACTCCGCCAGCTACACGGTAGGGCAGTTGGTGTTTACTACCTACTTTGGTAGCGATGGCTCATTGGCTCAGGGTGTTCAGCAGCCGTACGAAATCTCGGTGGAGACTGGCGTGGACGATTTGAATAGGGTGGAACTAACGGTATTGGCATATCCCAATCCTACCACCGATTACCTGATGTTGAAGGTGGATGCCACAGTGCTACTGTCGGAAGGAGACCTTATGTATCTCCTGTTCGATATGCAGGGAAAGTTGCTGGAGCAGAAGCGTATTTCGGGCTGTGAGATGCGAATCAGCATGGGGCACTACATACCCTCTATTTACCTCTTACGGGTGTCCGATGGAGGCAGAACTGTGAAAACGTTCAGAATAATTAAGAATTAGGTTGTGATAATCAGAAAGAAACAATTAACAAGAAAGGTGAAAATGAAAAAACTATTTACGCTATTGGTGGCACTTCTTATAGTTGGAAGCATATTTGCGCAATTGCCACAAAAAATTAACTACCAAGCGGTAGTACGAAACAGCAACAACCAGTTGGTATGCAGTAAGGATGTAGGTATCCGGATAAGTCTGCTTCAGGGCTCAGCCGAAGGGTCGGCTGTATACGAGGAAACTCAGACCTCTACAACAAATGCCAATGGCTTGCTAACCATTATTATAGGAAATGAGTCCAGTTTTGATGCTGTGACCTGGGCGAATGGCCCCTTCTTCATCAAGTCGGAGATTGACCTAAATGGGGGAAGTGATTACACGATTACTGGGGTTAGCCCGCTGCTTAGCGTTCCGTATGCCATGTATGCTAAAGTGGCGGAGAGCGCCAATGAGACCGATCCAAGCTTTACGGCATGGGACAGGTCAAGTGGAATCAGTATTACTAAAAGTCAGATTAGCGATTTGGGTAGCGTGGTAACCTCGGAGACCGACCCCAGTTTCACAGCATGGGATAAATCCACAGGTATTCAAATTGGCGAGAGCCAAATCAGTGATTTAAAGAATTACCTCATCTCTGAGTCTGATCCCAACTTCACAGCATGGGATAAATCTACAGGTATTCAAATTAGCGAGAGCCAGATCGGAGACCTGAAGGCTTATCTGATTGCAGAAGTTGATCCAACCTTTGCCGCATGGGACAAGAAAACTGGAATTGTGATTAGTGAGAGTCAGATTTGCGATTTAAAGAATTATCTTACTTCAGAGTCTGATCCCAACTTCACTGCATGGGATAAATCCACAGGCATTCAAATTAGCGAGAGTCAGGTTGGTGACCTGAAGTCTTACCTGACTGCCGAGGTAGATCCAGCCTTTGCTGCATGGGACAAGAAATCAGGAATTGTGATTGCTGAAAGTCAAATCAGTGATTTGAAGGCGTACTTAACCGAGGAGGCTGACCCTAACTTTACGGCATGGGATAAGAAAACAGGAATCGAGATTAGCGAAAGCCAGATTAGTGATTTGCAAGCCTACTTGACCTTGGAGACCGATCCTAACTTTACTGCGTGGAATAAATCGACAGGCATCAGTATCAGTGAGAGTCAAATTAGTGATCTAAAGACATATTTGACATCCGAAGTTGATCCAGTTTTCACTGCAGCCTTTGGAGTAAGTAACCCTCAGGATGGCGATTTACTTAAGTATGATGCTGCTAGCGGGAAGTGGATTAATTTTACCCATGACTTTGCAGCGGGTGGTCATGCTCATAGTGTTGCAACTACTACAGTAAATGGCTTTATGAGTACAGCCGATAAGAGTAAACTCGATGGAATTGCGGCTAATGCTGAGGTCAACGTTAATGCAGACTGGACGGCAACTGATGGAGATGCGCAGATCATGAACAAACCCGATCTGACGGTGTATGCCACCAAGGATATGAACAGTGAAAGCATAACCAACTTGGCGAACCCTACCAATGCTCAGGATGCAGCCACGAAGGCTTACGTGGATTTGTTGGAGGCTCGATTACGAGTTTTGGAGATAAAATTTGCATTGGATGCTGGAAAAACTGTTTCAGAATTATTAGCAGATGGAGCATCCGTTGCTGATTTAATTTCGGCTGGAATTACTGTGGCAGAGTTGGTCGCAGCAAATGCTCCGGTTGCTGAAATGCTTGCTGCAGGGGTTTCTGTATCCGATTTACTTACAGCAGGAGTGTCTGTAACTAATTTAGTTGCAGCAGGTGCTTCTGTTGCTGATTTAATTACATCAGGGATTACTGTGGCAGAATTGGTTGCGGCGAATGCTTCTGTTGCAGATATGCTAGCAGCAGGGGTTTCTGTGTCAGATTTGCTTACAGCAGGAGTCTCAGTTGCAGATTTAATTTCAGCAGGAGTTTCAGTTGCCGATTTAGTTGCTGCTGGTAAAACGGTTGCAGAACTAGTTGCTGCTGGGGCAACAACCGAAGCTGATTATATTGGATTAATGTATCAAGGCGGTGTTATATTTTATGTTAATACGACTGACGGAACTGGATTGGTTTGTGCTACTGTAGATCAAGCGTCTGCTGTACCATGGTATGATCTTGCGAATGTAACTACTGGAGCAACAGGGACTACTGTTGGAACTGGATTGGCTAATACTAATAAGATTATTGCAGCTCATACTGCTAGTACTCGAAATTATGCAGCGAAAAAATGCTACGATCTAACTTTAAATGGATATTCCGATTGGTTTTTACCTTCGATAGGTGAGTTGTCATTAATGGCTAAAAATAAAATCAAAATTAATACTACATCTGTTGCCAATGGGGGAAGTGCTTTTGTTGATGGAACCTATTGGTCAAGTACAGAGGGTAGTCTTGATTGGGCGAAGATCCTCTATTTTAACAGTGGCTATACAGCAAGTAATTATAAAACCCAAACATTAAATGTTCGTGCAGCCCGTGCTTTCTAACGTTTTATAGTTAAAAAGAGAGATCACTTTTAGTTTAAGTGATCTTTCTTTTTTATTGGTGCTGAAATAAAATTTTATATAAGAATCTTAAGCCTTTGTATTTATCGCTTCAACAGGGCTTAATCTTGATGCAATCCATGCTGGTACAAATCCTGATGCAACACCAATTACAGCCGAAATAAGCAATCCGCGTATAATATTAGGTATGGTTAAAGAAATTGAAAAGTCTGTGGTGTTGTTAATTAGTATAGTGCCCAAAAATATTAGCAACAGTCCTATAAATCCGCCAAGAACAGCAAGAATAACTGATTCATAAAGAAATTGTATAAGTATAAAGTAACGTTTTGCACCTAGTGCTTTTTGAATACCAATTTGGCTAGTTCGTTCTTTTACCGATACAAACATGATATTTGCTATTCCAAAACCGCCTACAATAATGGAGAAGAATGCAATAAATCCTCCAGCAAAGTTTATTGATCCGAAAATGGCGTCGAGGCTATCCTTCATTAAACTAATTTGGTTTAGCGCAAAATTATCGTCGTCGAGAGGTTTTAGCCGATGAGAGGACCGGAGAATACCTCTTAGTTCATCCATTAAATCGGAAACATTAACATTGGGTTTGGCTTTAACCATAATCCATGGGCCATTCCTGCGGAAATCGACCAATGTTTTTGCTATTTCAACTGGTATTAAAACTAGATCATCGTTACTGTCTTCACCTATTGCCGATTTGCCTTCTTTTGTGAATACTCCTATAACGCTAACTTTTTTACCTGCAACCTGAATGGTTTTGCCAATTGGGTCGGCTCCTTCAAAAAGATCCCTTGCAATGTTGTGTCCAATTACGGCTAAATTTCTACCTGCATTAAGTTCGAAAGGAGAGAAAAAACGTCCTTCGGCTAAATCGAATGTTCTGATATTATCATAATCTGTGCTAATACCATAGATAGTGGTATTGGACATATCGTTTTTTTGATATTTAACGGTATTTCTAAATCCAACATTGAAACAGGCCGATTCTGCTAAATTACTTCTTCTTCTAATTTCCTCAAGGTCGTCGATAGTGGGTTGTGGACGGTTCATATATTTCCACCAAGGATACTCTTCATTACCACCCCAGGGCCATTTTTGTACGTATACTACGTTATCTCCGAGCGATTGTAAACTATCTCGAACATTTTTTTCAAGGCTGTCGACCATTGTAAAAACCGAAATTATCGCAAAAATCCCAATGGTTATGCCAAACAGTGATAGGAATGTTCTGAGTTTGTTTGCTGTAATTGCCTGATAGGCAAATTGCATACTTTCGCGAGCTAAACGAATAAGCACTATGAATGGACGGAAAATTTTCATGTTGTTAGATTCAAAATGTTATATACCAAAAACGATTTTAAATGCGTCTATTTTTTGTCGATAAACAAAAATATTAAAACCAAGTACCAAATGGCAAAACAAACTGTTAAATACTCTGAATTTTTTTGACAAAATATATACTTCAAGGTTTAATGTTGGTGTTTTTCAGTATCAGCTAAGAATTCTTTTAAAATTTAGGTTAGTTGTAATACTTAGGCTTAATAATGCTGTTGTTAATAAATAATTAGATATTTTTGCCATGTCATATTGATTTTTAAAAGCTTTTAACCATTTTTACTAATTCAAATAAATCAAGCGTTTAAATTTCTATAACCCTGAAAAACAGAAAAATGAACGATTTTAAGCCCGTAAAAACTGCATTGATATCTGTTTATCACAAGGATAAACTCGACGAAATTGTAAAATTATTGCATAAGTACAATGTTAAAATTTACTCAACAGGAGGCACTCTCGATTTTATAAAAGGTTGTGGTGTAGATGCTTTTCCGGTTGAGGGTTTAACTAGCTATCCGTCGATTCTTGGTGGTCGAGTTAAAACGCTTCATCCTAAAATTTTCGGAGGTATTCTTGCCCGAAGAGATAACGAGAATGATCAATTCCAATTACAGGAGTATGAAATCCCTGAGATGGATCTGGTTATTGTAGATTTATATCCTTTTGAGCAAACTGTTGCATCGGGAGCATCGGAACCAGAAATAATTGAGAAGATTGATATTGGTGGGGTTTCGTTGATTAGGGCTGCTGCCAAAAATTTCAAGGATGTTGTTATTGTTTCGAATCGCAATCAGTATTCCGAAATTATCGAAATTATCGAAAATAATCACTGTTCAACAAATTTAGATCAACGAAAACGCTTCGCTGCTGAGGCTTTTAGCACTACAGCGCATTACGATACAGCTATTTGTGGGTATTTCAATCGCGAATTTCCTCAGTCATCATTCAATAAAAGCATTGAGGGTTTAAATTCTCTTAGGTATGGCGAAAATCCACATCAAAAGGGTGAATTTTATGGCGATTTAGCATCGCATTTTGAGCAGTTACATGGCAAGGAGATTTCGTATAACAACCTACTAGACATTGATGCTGCGGTTAACTTGATAAAGGAGTTCGCCGATGCTACTGTGGCAATTTTAAAGCATAATAATGCTTGTGGTGTGGCAACTCGACAGAATATTAAGGAAGCTTGGATTGATGCTTTGGCTGGCGATCCAGTATCGGCATACGGTGGTGTGATTATTACGAACAGAGTCGTTGATATTGCTACTGCTGAAGAAATGAACAAGATCTTCTTTGAGGTTCTTATTGCTCCTGCATATAACGATGATGCTCTTGCTGTTCTTAAATCAAAGAAAAATAGGATTTTGTTGGTGATGAAAGATTTTGAGTTACCTCAGCATACTTTCCGTACATTGCTAAATGGTGTATTGGTGCAGGAGCGCGACTCATACAAAGAAAAACAGGATGATTTAAAGGTTGTTTCCAATATTGCGCCAACACAGGCGCAAATTGATGATCTGCTTTTCGCAAATATCATTGTAAAGCATTCAAAATCGAATGCAATTGTTTTTGCAAAGAATAAGCAACTTATAGCGAGTGGTGTTGGACAAACCTCTCGTGTTGATGCTGTGAAGCAGGCCATTGATAAGGCTCATAATTTCAAATTTAGTCTAAAGGGAGCCGTTATGGCATCTGATGCATTTTTCCCATTTGCCGATAGTGTTGAGGAGGCCTATAAGGCAGGTGTCAATGCTGTAATACAGCCTGGAGGTTCGGTGAGAGATCAGGAAACTGTTGATTTCTGTAACAGCAACAATGTTGCAATGGTGGTAACAGGAGTAAGACATTTTAAACATTAAAATCATAATATTCTTAAGATATGGGACTTTTTTCATTTTTGACACAGGAGTTGGCTATCGATCTGGGGACAGCCAATACTATTATTCTTTACCACGACAAAATTGTGGTGGATCAACCTTCGATTGTTGCTATTGATCAGTCGACATCAAAGATGATTGCGATTGGCGAAGAAGCTCGTGCAATGCATGGAAAAACCCATGAAAATATTAAGACTATTCGTCCTTTGCGCGATGGGGTAATTGCCGACTTTAACGCTGCCGAGCAAATGATTCGTGGAATGATCAAAATGATCAACACCAAGAATATGGTATTTACTCCGTCGTTAAGAATGGTTATTGGTATTCCTAGCGGTAGTACCGAGGTTGAGATTCGTGCGGTTCGCGACTCCTCCGAGCACGCTGGTGGACGCGATGTGTATTTGATTTATGAGCCAATGGCTGCTGCACTTGGAATTGGGTTAGATGTTTTGGCGCCAGAAGGAAGCATGGTTGTTGATATTGGAGGTGGTACTACAGAGATTGCTGTTATTGCTCTTGGCGGTATTGTTTGCAATAAATCGGTTCGTATTGCCGGAGACGGATTTACATCCGATATTCAGGCCTATATGAGACATCAACATAATGTTAAAATTGGAGAGCGTACAGCCGAAGACATTAAAATTGAGGTTGGATCTGCATTGCCCGATTTGGACACTCCACCTGCCGATTTTATTGTTCGTGGGCCAAATCTTATGACGGCACTTCCAATTGAGGTTCCTGTTTCGTATCAGGAGATTGCTTACTGCTTGGATAAATCGTTATCGAAAATAGAGTCTGCTATTTTTAATGTGTTGGAACAAACTCCTCCAGAACTTTATGCAGACATCGTTCAAAAGGGTATATACCTTGCAGGTGGTGGCGCATTGCTTCGTGGTTTGGATAAGAGACTTTCCGAAAAGGTTAATATTCCTTTCCATGTTGCCGAAGATCCATTGCATGCAGTTGCCCGTGGAACTGGTATTGCATTAAAGAATGTGGATAGGTTCCCATTCTTGATGCGTTAGTAGATATAGTGAAAATCGATATCTCTACTCATTGCGAGTAGAGGGTTTAAAGTAAGCTAATGAATAATATTATTCGATTCCTTGAACGGTTTCACTTTGTAATCTTATTCATCCTACTATTTGTGGTTTCTATGGCGATGTATCTCGATACAACGTACTATCAGAAAGCACAAGTGGGACGATTAACCAAAGGTATTTCGGGTGTTGTTGCTGGCCAGTTTAGTAACATTGGCCAGTATATGAATTTAAAGCGTTCGAATATTGAGTTGACACTAGAGAACGTGGCTCTTCGAAATGAAATTGAACGATTACGAAGTACACTTGATGATAAAGGGATTACGCCTCATATAGATAGTTTACATGGTGCAAGGTACCTGTACATTCCTGCACGTGTAGTGAATAATAGTATTAGTCATCAGCATAATTTTATTACGCTCAACGTAGGTTCCAACGAGGGTATCGATAATGGAATGGGGGTTATCACGAATGATGGGGTTGTAGGTGTTGTGGCTTCGGTCTCTCGCGATTTTTGTACAGTCATTTCTCTGTTAAATTTGGATCTTAAGGTTTCGGCTAAACACCATAAGTCAGGTGTATTTGGATCTCTTTCTTGGGATGGCTTGAAATATCGAGAGGTCGTGCTTCGCGATGTTCCGTTGCATGTTGATATTACAGCAGGGGATACAGTGGTTACCAGTGGTTACTCGGCCATTTTTCCTCGTAATATTCCACTGGGAACTGTTTCTGAGTTTCATAAAAAGGATGGAAGTTTCTTTACCATTAGAGTTTCGTTGCTATCGGATTTTAAACGATTAGATCATGTATATGTGGTAAAATCGTTCGATAAACCGGAAATTACCAAACTTGAAATAAAAAACAGCAATGATTAAAGAGTTACCTCGGTATTTGTTACTTTTTGTAGTGCTGATAGCTTTACAGATATTTGTTTTGAATAATATCAATTTGGGAGGCTATATCAATCCTTACATTTATATTCTGTTTATTCTGCTTTTACCGTTTAGTATTCCAGGTTGGTTGTTGCTGGTTATTGGATTTATCACTGGCTTTGCTGTCGATTACTCCATGAATACGCTTGGATTGCATACATCTGCAACTCTTGTTCTATCATTTGTTCGTCCTTTTGTACTATCATGGATGAGTTATCGTGATGATTTGAATAGATTCGATTCTCCAGGTATTGGAAATAGTGGTGTTGAGTGGTTTGTTCGTTATGTTCTCATAATGGTTTTTATCCATCACTTTACGTTGTTTATTTTCGAGACTTTCTCGTTTTATCATTTTCATATGACTTTACTCAGGATATTGTTGAGTTCCTTGGTTACTTCATTTTTCATTGTAATACTTGAGTTGTTACGCTCGGGTAGAAAGTAGGTTTGCTGTGCAGTTAAATATAACAACAGATAAAAAGTATATTGTTTCGGGGATCATAATCCTTGCATTTGCAATTCTTGTTATAAAGTTATTCTACATTCAGGTTGTCGACAGTTCCTATAAGTTTTCGGCAAACAACAACGTATTGCGCTATATCACTCAATATCCAGCGCGAGGTCTTATTTACGATAGAGATGGAAAATTGGTTGTTGCTAATCAGGTTGTTTACGATTTGATGATTGTCAAAAATCAGGTTAAGCCTTTTGATACCTTGGAGTTTGCAACAATGCTTGGACTTACTGTCGATCAGATTAAGGATGCATTTGTACAGATAAAGAAGCAGAAAGGCTATTCCCCTCGTAAATCGGTAGTTTTGCTAAAGCAGTTGCCCGATTCATCGTATGCTCGTTTACAGGAAGTTCTATATAAATATCAAGGGTTCGAGGTGCAGCCTCGTACTGTTCGTACGTATCCACATCCTATGGCAGGACATTTATTTGGCTATGTAGGTGAGGTTGATGAGTCTGTTATTAAGAAGCAACCTTACTATCAGACTGGAGATTATATAGGAATTACCGGAATTGAAAAGTATTATGAGAAAGAGTTGCGTGGCACAAAGGGTGTAAATATTTTCATGGTTGATGTACACAATCGTATTAAAGGATCATACGAAGAGGGGAGATATGACTCTATTGCAAAAGTTGGGCAGAATTTGACTTGTACTATCGATGCCGATTTGCAGGAATACGGCGAGAAGTTGATGGTTAATAAAATTGGAAGTATTGTTGCCATTGAACCCAAAACTGGTGAGGTTTTAGCAATGATTTCTAGTCCATCCTATAATCCTGAACTTCTTATTGGACGTGATAGAGCCGATAATTTTAGAATGCTGCAGAACGATTCATTAAAGCCAATATTTAATAGGGCAATTATGGCATTGTATCCTCCTGGTTCCACATTTAAGGTTGTAAATGCTCTTATTGGACTTCAGGAAGGAGTGGTTTCTCCGGGTACTCGTTATCCTTGTCAAGGTGGATATCCTATTGGTCGTGGTGTTGGTTGCCATCATCACGCATCACCTCTGAATTTGGAACAGTCAATTGCAGCGTCGTGCAATGCTTACTATTGTTATGTTTTTAGAAGTATTATCGATGATAATAAGTTCAGTTCTATCGAAGATGGATTCTCTAATTGGAAATCGCATGTGGAGTCTTTTGGATATGGAAACCGTTTAGGGATAGATCTTCCCAATGAATTAAAAGGTACAGTGCCTTCTGTAAATTTTTATAACAGGTATTTTAGAAAGGGAGGCTGGAATTCCTTAACCATTATTTCGTTGTCAATTGGTCAGGGTGAGTTATTGGTAACTCCATTGCAGATGGCAAACTTGGTTTCAACAATTGCTAATAGAGGCTATTATCGCACTCCTCATATTATAAAACAGATTGAGGGGGTGCCATCTATTGATACAAGATTTGACGAAAAACATACTACCTCGATAGATTCAACATGGTTCAAGTATATAATTGAGGGCATGGATTTAGCCGTAAATTGTGAGCCTGGAGGTGGTGGAACTGCTCGGATTGCTGCTTTACCCGATATCAGAATTTGTGGTAAAACAGGAACATCGCAAAATCCGCACGGTGAGGATCACTCTGTGTTTTTTGCCTTTGCTCCTAAAGATGATCCTAAAATTGCAATTGCAGTATATGTCGAGAACGCAGGATTTGGTGCAACTTGGGCAGCTCCAATTGCTAGCTTAATGATTGAGAAATATTTGAAAGATAGTATTTCTCGTCCAGGTCTAGAAAACTATATTTTACAAGCAAACCTATTAGATCGTCGTGGAAAGAAGAAGTAAGATAATAGATAATCTCGATTGGACATCAATCTTTATATACATCCTGCTAGTTTTTATGGGATGGATGAATATTTATGCTGCGGTTTATAGTGAGGAGCATAGTAGTATTCTGGATTTTAGCCAAAGGTATGGGAAGCAACTCGTTTGGATTGGTTTTGCTTTTATTATTGCGATTGTGGTAATGCTTAGCGACAGTAAAATTTATGTTGTCTTTTCGTATATCATATATGGGCTGGTTATAGCCTTACTTATGTCAACCTTAGTGTTTGGAAAGGTTGTAAATGCCTCTAAATCTTGGATTCAAATTGGATCTTTTGGATTGCAGCCTGCTGAGTTTGCCAAGTTTGCCACAGTGCTAGCTTTGGCTAAGTTGATGGGGCCATATGGGTTTAAGTTGAATAATCTTACATCGTATATTAAGGCAGGTCTAATAATCGCATTGCCTGCAGGAATTATTTTACTACAGAACGATACAGGTTCTGCATTGGTTTTCGGTTCTTTTATATTGATTCTTTATCGCGAGGGTTTGCCTGGCTGGATTCTTGCTTTTCTTGCATTCTTGGTTGGCCTTTTTATTGTGACATTAATGTTCAGCCCAATCCTTGTGATGGTTCTTCTTTATGTTGGAACAGTTCTAGCCTTTGCATTGCAAACTCGTAGATACAAGGATGCTATAAGATTAACTGTAGCCATTGGTGGTATTGGGTTGCTAATGTATCTTACAGCTGAATTGCTTGACTTTAAAATAAAAAGTTCATATTATTTTATTTTTCCAATTGTTATTGGAATTGTAATTTCTTTGATCTATGGTTTTTTAGCACATTTTCGACAGGCATACCTTTGGATAGCATTTCTAACTGTTTCAATTTTTTTCTCATTATCTACGGGGCACGTTTTTCAGAATATTCTCGATGTTCACCATCAAAAGCGTATTTATGATTTGCTGGGTATTGAATCCGATCCGCTGGGTTGGGGCTATAACGTTAATCAATCCAAAATCGCAATTGGTTCTGGCGGATTTATAGGAAAGGGCTATCTGTCTGGAACTCAAACTAAGTATAATTTTGTTCCAGAACAAAGTACCGATTTTATCTTCTGTACGGTAGGAGAGGAGTGGGGCTTTTTGGGTTCTACAGTTATTCTTGGCTTATTCCTTTATCTGTTGATACGCTTGATAAGAATAGCAGAACGTCAACGCGAGGGTTTTGCTAGGGTGTATGGTTACGGAGTTGTCTCAATTCTATTTTTTCATATTGTGGTGAATGTGGGAATGACCATTGGTGTTTTCCCAGTGATTGGAATTCCGTTGCCTTT
This sequence comes from Bacteroidales bacterium, assembly GCA_050180705.1. Lineage (GTDB taxonomy): Bacteria > Bacteroidota > Bacteroidia > Bacteroidales > Tenuifilaceae > SB25. Next base: position 69,495 of record JBFXDX010000011.1, read on the forward strand.
TTTTAGCTATGGGGGATCTTCGCTTTGGGCATTCACAATACTACTATTTATTTTACTAAAGTTCGATTCCGATAGGTTTGGTCATTAACCTAGGGTAATCTCATACTCATTTATCGATAAATTTATTAGATCTGCAAAAAGCAGATTGAAATGGGTTTTATATATGTCTATGTTTTCGGTGAGCTGCTCTATAGCATAGTCGGTTTTGCTTGGCAGGGTTGTGTGGTTCGACATTATCTCCAATGCTCGATGAATTCCTTCGGTCGATTTATATGAGTATAGTCGGTTACTCTGTATCATAAATGGTAGAAAACGTCGAACTTCTGGAGGTAGAAGATGATGTTGCTGCAGCATTTGCATATAAAAGGTTCTGGTAAAATTCTTAAGATTTCGGTGAGAATAATTCTCCCATTCATTGGCAAGTATATGATCGAACAAAACATCGGTTACAACACCCGCATATCGACCATATGCAGGTTTGAGTAATTCTTTGCAAATTCTAGTTGAAGGATGATTATCGGTTAAAGAATCAATCGCCCTGTGTAATTTTATTCCTGTTTGAACTTTCGCAGGGTATTGGTCAAAGCGTTTTCCTTTGATGTAATCGCCTATAAAATTTCCGAGCCTAATTTCAATATCATTTCCCGATAAATATAGATGAGCAAGAAAGTTCATTGCAGATTGATTTAGTTTAAAGTTTTACTAAATCAATAACATCATCGGGTTGGTTTTGGTTGTATCGCATTAGTTTAAAAGTTTCACCATCCCAAACCGAGTATGTATTACTTACTAGCCAATCGCCTAAAACAATTAGATTGGAATTTTTCGCGAGACGGTGAATTATTGGAGAATGCCAATGTCCGTAAATGAAAAAATCGAAGTGCTCTTTATCTAGAGTTATTCTGGAGAATTTTGTGATTTGCTCGTCCTCTCCTCTGAATTGATGCGTTATTTCCTTAGAGTAACGGCTGCTAACGCTCCACTGATTTCCAAACCATAGCGAAAAGTTTGGATGAATCTTCGAAAACATCCACTGCAGGGTTGGACTGGTAAAGATTCCTTTTAGTAGTTTATAGCCGGGATCGCCAGGGCCAAGTCCATCGCCGTGAGCTAATAGGAATCTTTTACCGTAAAACTCCTTGGTTATTGGTTGACGGTGTACTTCAACACCTAGCTCTTTCGGAAAATAGTCGAACATCCAAACGTCATGATTTCCTGTGAAAAAATGCACGGGAATTCCGCTATCTACCATGTCGGCAATTCGGCCTAAGAAACGAGTGTATCCTTTGGGGATTACACGTCGGTACTCAAACCAAAAATCAAAAATATCACCTAAAAGATATAGTTCTGCAACATCATCCCGAATGCTGTCGAGCCACGAGTTGAATAACTTTTCGCGGGGTAAACTTTCTTTAAGGTTGGGTAACCCTAAATGCAAATCCGATGCAAAGTATATTTTCTTATTTTCGGACATTTTCTGTTTTCGAAGAAATCGACTTTACTATATTATTTTAAAGCATTTGCCAATGCTTTTTTTAGACTACTTCCGTAAAGATTTTTTCCAATAATAGTTTGGTTGCGACCAATAAGGTAGTTTGCCGGAATTTGAGATACATTGTAGACCAATGCTGCATGCGATCCTTTGCCGCCTTCGCATACACTTATCCATGGCAAATTAGCATTCTCAATTACATTTTGCCATTCTTCCCTACTTTCATCAAGTGCAATCTGATAAACTTCAAATCCCTTAGATTTATACTGTGAATATATTTCGAGCAACTCGCGGTTATCTAAAAGGCTACCAGTGTTTCCTGTAACCCAAAAGTCCAAAAGAATAACCTTACCCTTTAAGCTCGATAGTTTAACCTTTACACCATCCTTGTTGGGAATCTCTAAATCGGGAATTGATATTTCGGCATTATTAATCATGTTTTGCATTTTTCTGTTTGCAATGATTTTCTCAATTCTTTTAACATCGTTAATCATGCCTTTTGTGTAATCCGATTCTGGGTAAAGAGCCATCAATGCTGATGCTACCGTTTTTATTGTTATTAAATCGTCAGAACTGTCGAAAAGATAGAGATTATCATTGTATTTCTGATAAATAGCCATGACATTTGCCTTTGATAGAGGATTGTCCTTGATAAACTTAAGATTAAACTCCTTTTGTTCCTTAACTATTGAATCGAACTCTTTTTGTAGTTCTAGTTTTCTAGATTCACTTTCAGATTTCACGTATTCCTTGCTAAGTTCTTCTATTTTTAGTTTCGATTCTGCAAACGAAACAGCAAGCGTTTGAACCTTTAATGAACTTGGCGAGCCATTTACCGAGTAATCTAATGCATTTTTAGTATCAAAAGTTACCGTAATTTTTTCTCCTTGTTCGGCAAGTAGGGTTATTGCTCCACTGTTTTTAACATTTACAGTGTAGAATGTAGGTTCTGCTCCCTGCTTAACTTTAAATTTCTTGGTGTTATCGCCTTCCGATATTTTAACAGAATCTAAAATTACAGATTGATTGAAGTCGAGACGCGAAAAGTAGAGTACGCTATTTTCGTACGATTTAACTTTTACACTTATCGTTACAGCATCCTTATTGCTGCACGATGTGCAAATAATAGAAAAAACTAGAATAATGAGTATTGAATTAAAAATCTTACGCATACAATTTCCCTATTTAATTTTACGAAAGGCAAAATTAACCAATCATTCGTAATTTCAAACTTTTGAAATGAAGTTTAGCTCTTGTTGTATTCTGATTTTTACAGGACTTGTGAGATAACCGTTTGAGTTTTATTTTTCACGATCAACTAACAACTAATTTGAACTATCTTAGCTGAAAATCCCAATAAAATGGAATTGTTCGATAAACCGAAAGGTTCTTATATAAGTTTCTTCAGCAATAAGGTTAAAATGCATGGCGGGATAAATCTTGCGCAGGGTATTCCAGGCTTTAATCCTCCTGTCGGACTGATAAGTGAGTTGAACGATGTTTCTCATACCAATATTCATCAGTATGCGCCGGGTCTTGGAAATTTGAAATTGCTCGAATTGATTGCGAAACAGTATGAAGTTGAAGTTAACAATCTACTCGTTGTCCAAGGCGGAACCGAGGGTTTATCTCTGATTTATACTTATCTTTTAAAGTTGATTGGTAAGAATTTCTCCGTTTTGGCGTTCGATCCTGCATACGAGAGTTACAGCAAGTTGCCCGAGATATTTGGACAGCCATTTATCGCATTTCCTTTAAACGATGAGGGGACTTTCGATGCGGCTGAACTATCAAAGGAAATTATTAATAAAAATGTGAAGTTGATTTTTGTGAGTTCGCCGGGTAATCCTTACGGAAAAGTTTTCTCAAAGACCGAAGTTGATACTTTGATAGAATTGTCAAATAAGTTAGGATTCTACTTGGTTCTCGATGCGGTTTACGACGCACTTTTCTTCAATGAGCCTCCATATATTCCTGTTCAATCGATAAATGAGAGGTTGTTTATCGTGAGTAGCTTTTCCAAATCGCTTTGCATTACTGGCTGGCGTATAGGTTATATCATTCACGATAAGGTTCACGCTGCTGGTTTGCAATCGGTTCACGATTATATTGGTTTGTGTGCTCCTTCGTTGCTGCAGCAAGCACTTGCTAATTATCTGGAGAAAAATAATTATGCAGTTGAGTATAAAGCGGAGTTTCGCAAAAATATTTCCCAATCGTTTTTATCGTTAAGTGGTACGCTGAAGGAATTGAATTTCGAAATTCCTAAAATTGATGGAGGTTGCTTTATCTGGGCGAAACTTCCTAAAGGTTTTACCGATGGCTTTTGGTTTGCCTCGATGCTTTATCAGGAAAATAAGGTTGCTGTGATTCCCGGCGAGCACTTTAGCCCCAATTGTATCGATTGGATTCGTTTCAATATTGCTCGTCCTATGGACGAAATTGCCGCAGCACAAAAAGAACTGGTTCAATTTATGCAAAAGCATAAGGTATGATTTTTTTTGTCACCATAATATTTTCCTCGTTTTATGCAGTTCTGTTGATTTTGCTACTGGTAGGCTTTTTTAGATCTATTCATCAATCAAAATCATGTGTTAAAGCGGAAGGTGTAAGTGTAATTGTTGCATTTCGTAACGAGGAGAAGAATCTTCAACGTCTTATAAATTCTTTCAATGCTCAGGTTTTGTCCTATGAATTATGGGAGGCGATTTTTATTGACGATAATTCCACCGATGGTAGTTCCGAACTAATCAATTCTATCAGTAGAACCTTCAACTTTAAGTTGATTAAACTTTCGAATGTCAATGGAAAAAAGTCGGCAATAATCGAAGGAGTTAAAAACTCTAATTTTGACCTGATTGCTATTACCGATGCCGATTGTATTGTTTCCACTACTTGGCTTTCGGATTTGATGGAGCATAGTGGCTACGCATTGACTCAACGACCAGTTATTGTTGAAACCCATCATTCGTTGGTGAATATGTTCGAGGCGTTAGACTATGCTTCACTGATGGCAACTTCGGTAGGCTCGTTTGGATTGGGTAGGCCAGTTATTGCTGCCTCGGCAAATTTGGCTTTCCGAAAGGATTTAATCGATGTGAATTCGGAATCGCTTCGTGCCGATATTTCGTCGGGTGACGATATGTTTTTGTTGCATTCAGAAAAAAGGAAAAAAGGAAATAGGCTGTCGTTCGATTTAAGCCGCAAGGGCTTTGTGTCAACTCGGTTCGATGGTGGCATTGCTGGTTTTATTCGTCGTCGTAAGCGTTGGGCATCAAAGGCATCAGGGTATAAGGATTTTGATACTATTTCAGTCGCTTTAATTGTGCTGCTGTTCAATTTGTGGATTGTAAGTTTGTCTGTATTGCTTTTACTAGGATATTCATCAATTTATAATTTACTGATTGCTTGGCTTGTTAAAACCGCTGTGGACTTTCCCTTGCTTTTTGTTTTCCTAAAACGGACAAATCAGCTAAAGTTGATGCTTGTTTTTTTACCTTTACAGCTGATATATCCATTTTACATTAGTTATTCGGCCATTGCCGGATTATTTGGAGGTCAAATTTGGAAAGGAAGGCAGATAAATTAGAGGAGATTGCCCGTAGTGGCTCGCCGTGGCAAATTGCCATGCGCCGTTTGCTTTCCGATTGGATTGCAGTAGTTTCATTGGCTTTTATTGGCATTACTGCTGTAGTGGCACTGCTTGGGTACTTAATTGCACCCGATTCCACTCCGTTCTCGAACAATCAGCATTTGGAGTTGACTACCTGTAAGCCGGGAACTAAGGTAACTATGGTTATGGTTCGGAGGCAGGAGCAAAAGCCTAGTAGATCATGGTTGGGAACAATGCTTTATGGCAAGGAGTCAATTTATAGAGAGATTCCTGTTAATAGTTGGCGTTTTGTCGACGATTTTATCGAACTCGAAGAGTATAACTCTATTCCTGAGTCAACCCCGATAATCACTAAGTATTCCCTTGCGAATGTGCTATATCACCTTAACCCCGATGTAAAGCCAGTTACTAAGTCCGATTCGATATGTTTTATATTGGCTGATGGCAAAACGATGGTGAAGTCTATCCCCGATTTGCAGCAGCAAGTAAAGGCCGAGAGCATTGTAACACGTAAGTTTGTTCTGGGTACCGACCGTTTTGGTCGCGATTTGCTTAGTCGGCTGATCATTGGTGCAAGAGTTTCTCTTTCTGTTGGATTTATAGCGGTTGGAATTGCGCTGATAATTGGCATTGTGCTTGGAGCGTTGGCGGGTTTTGTTCGAGGTTGGATTGATGATGTTGTAATGTGGTTTATCAATGTGGTATGGAGCGTTCCAACCCTACTTATGGTTATTGCGCTTACCATGGTTATAGGCAAAGGTTTTTGGCAAATATTTGTAGCCGTAGGGTTAACAATGTGGGTTGATATGGCTCGCTTGGTTCGAGGGCAGGTGTTATCGATTCGAGAGAAGGAGTTCGTAGAGGCTGCAACGGTTCTTGGATTTAGCCGAATGCGAATTATTTTTAGGCATATACTACCTAATATATTTGGCCCAATCATAATAGTTTCGGCAAGTAACTTTGCTACGGCAATTTTGTTGGAAGCTGGTCTAAGCTTTCTTGGAATAGGCGTTCAGCCCCCAATTCCATCGTGGGGAACAATGATTAAGGATCATTACGGCTATATTATAATGGACAAGGCCTATTTGGCCATACTGCCCGGTGTGGCAATTATGCTACTGGTGCTTGCATTCAATCTGCTTGGTAACAGTTTGCAGGATGCACTGGATCCTAAGGCGGTGGAACGAAAATCGTGAGTTTTGTTCTTTTGAATGAAACTATTGTATTTGTTCATTCAAATCCTGAATGATAGTTTCAATAATATCCTTTATTTCAATTGAGGCAGTTTGTGCAAAATCCTCCATCATTTTTTTGTTCATTTCGTGTTCTGATTTGAAATTTTGTGTTTCGAGTTGAGATGATTTTGTACTTGAATAAACTTTTTCAAAAACTAAATTTCTTTTTTTTGATAATTGAACCTTAACGATAAAATTTCCTGTTACCGGTTTTAATAACCAATTTTCTCTAGAATGCCTACCGTATCTTATGCGGTCTTTATGATATTGTGTTGATATCTGACAATCGAGCAAGGTTATTTTGAGAATATAGTCAGATAGAAATGTTCTCTCTTTAAGGTTAAAATTCCCAGATCTATAGACTTCTGTTTGGAAAGAACCCAACACAAATTCAGGAAAGGAAGGATCAACATTATTTTTGCCAAGTGTTACTGTGAAATCTCCTTTGTATCCACCGGCTATAACTAGTGGTACAACAAGAAAGCCGTTATCCTTTACTTTGGTTGTGTCGCTTGTTTGTAGTTCATCGAGAATCCTTATGCAAACTTTTTTATTGCTCTTTAATGTATCTATTTTAGAGTTATGTTCATAGTTCAATGAAACTTTGTACTCTTGCAGCGTATGCTGTAACATATATGGTCCAACACAAGAACTAGGCAGGAAGAGAATGAAAAAGCATCTAAAAAATAATCTTACTATTCTATTTACAATACTTGAGTGTTTTTTGCTATGCATCTTTTATATTTTATTTTGTGGCATACATTTACTGTGAAGTCGTGCTAATTTATAGGTATTTTATTTTACTCCTTTATTTTGAATTCTTTAAAAGACGTTACTATAAAAATGATTAGAGCCCAAAGAATTGCCATTGGTATCATGGATAGGTATCCAATAAGTTTGTTGTCGAATAGATTTGCCAAATTAAACATAAATATAATGGGAAGAAGTGCTAATATAAATGTTAGCTTATACCTCTTGTAGGTTAGAAACGCATCACACTTCCCGCATTGCCATACATTCGCGTTGTTTAAGAAGACTTCGCTTAAATATTCTTTAATCGACATTTTATGCCCACATACAGGACATTTTCGGATGTTTGATAATTTCATACTTATCCTTTTTTATAGTTTTTAGTATTTGAGAATTGCCTTTGTTTGTGTGTCTCTTTTTGGGACGTAAGCACATTCTTAACTCTTAAGAATTTCAGTAAAATTAGCAAAACTTATGCAAGGATACCTTGCTGTTGTGGACTTTGATTTGTTTTTTCACTGAAACCTCGAAATAAAAATAATGAATTCCAGTTGTATCTTATTTTGTAAATGTATACCGAATAAAGTACAAAATTATTCTTTGGGTTAAGCCTGTAAAATAACAGCGGTCTAACCACCTCCGAACATGATTCGCTTATTTTATCTCACAACCTCGGCTAAACTGAACATTGGCTTTTTTACAGTTGGTATTTTCCTAAGACTTTATCAAAATCTTTTGCTTTAATAAAATTCTGTTTCTTTTTGTTTACTTGTATTACATCTAAAAAGCCAAGAGTTACTAAGGTTTTTAGATCGGCTCTGGCAGTGAAATTTGAAATATTAAATCTTGATTCAATTTCTTTTATATTCAAGATTCTATCCGAATCATCATTAATAATTTTAAGAATTTGAGCCATTCTTTCATTGATCATCGGGATTTTCATAAACTTAGCGGCCTGAAAAACCTCTCTTTGCTTACGGCTAATGTATTGTTTTAATGCCTCAAAGGCTTTTTCCATAGTTTTTACATGGTATGTAATAAAGTAGCTCATGTCATTATTGTCCACTTCCGTATATAAAAAAGCCTTTTCATATTGATTTTTTGTGTCCTTTATGATTCGTGATATTGAGAGATATTCTGTCAGCCAATACCCTTTTTTTAGCATATACCAATAGAATAATGCTCTTGCTGTTCTTCCATTTCCATCAACAAATGGGTGTATCCAGGCAATCATAAAGTGTATTATGCATCCTTTTATTATGGGATGTATAAAATCTTTGGAATCAGTATTAAAAAAATAACAAACATCTTTGATTAGACTTTCCAAGTCTTCTCTTAATGGTGGAGTATGAACTATCTCACTATTTACATGATTGACAACATGGACATCGTTACCTTTTCTAAATATTCCTTCATCTTCTTGATTATCCAATGTTTGATTAGAAATTAGTTTATGAATGAAGAGTATATTTTCAGAATTTAATTCATCATCTTTGTGTTGAACAATATATTTCATTGTTATGAAATTGTTCATTATCATTAATTCTGATTTATTTTTTGGTTTTCTTTCCTGTTGAATCATTTCTTTAGCTTTCTTTCTCGTAGTATTTGCGCCTTCTATCTGACTACTAGAAATAGCCTCTTCTATTATAGAACTAATGATAAACTTTGTCTTATCAGTCTCAGCAATTCCAATATTGCTTCCTAAAGTTCCTCCTATATGCATATCAAATTGGTGTAAGGCTCTTTGCATATAATCAGAAACTACAAATCTAAATATATACTTTCCAAAATTGACCGAATTACCTTTTAGTAATCGATGTAGTTTTATAGCACTCCAGAGTTCTTCGGGATTATATTTGTCTGATTTATATTTAACTTTATCCCAATATAGATAGTCATCTTGAATCTTTTTTAATATTCCATTTTGCTGTAATTCTATCATTAATGGAATGGTATTTTTGTTTTCTTTATATGCTGGAGGTGTTTCTATCATCTTTATATTTTTTATGCAAGATAGAATAAATTGCGAGAAACTGCAATAATCTCGCAATTTTGATTATCTCGATATAGAGTTTCCATGATTTGATTTTAGATATTTTCCGGTTTTGAGATCAATTAAAGTATAAAAAGTTAAGTAATTCCAATGGAAAGCAACATAAATTAATGCCTGTTTGGTTTAAAACCCTGACAGAGCTATTCATTATCATCGCTGGGGGGGGGACTTGGCAAGTGGGAGGGGGTACTTCCGAAGTACCCCCTCCCACTTCAAAACCGGATTCATCTATCATTTTTGAGGATGCATCCTCAAATGAAGTGGAGGGGGGTACTCCAAAACAGGATGCATCCTCAAATTTTGAAGATGCATCTATCGAATTTGAGGATGAGGGTACTTCAAAATAGGATGCATCTATCCATTTTGAGGATAGGGGTACTTCGAAACAGGATGCATCTATCTTTTTTGAAGATTCATCTATCTTTTTTGGGGATGAGGGTACTTCAAAGTCGGAAACATCTGTCAATTTTGAGGATTCATCTGTCTAGTACGAGGATAAGGGTACTCTGGAGTGGGATGCATCCTTAAAAAAGAGGATAATTCTATCCAATTATAGGGTGTAAGTGTCTTTTTGATGCTTATTGTGGCGATTTATTGCATATCCCTAATGATTTATTTTTATCATGGTAAACAAAAAGAGCCAGTCGTAAACTGGCCCCTTCTATATTTCGATCAACGAAAAACAAACAACGAACAACGCCTACTCCACCCAGCGTTTTACATCGTCCATGCTTGGGTTTGTTAATCCCAACTTATTCTTCTTGTTGAATCCGCAGATATCGTTGAACAGTTTTCCTGGTGCTGTATTGGCCAGCGAAGCCACGGTGTTGAATCCCATTTTCTGTAGCACGGGAACCCATTCGGCGGTAATGCCTTTGCTGGCGTATGCCTCGGGCGAATCCTTCTGCGCCTTTTTCTCGGGGCGCATCTGTGGGAAGAATAGTACATCCTGAATGGATGGTTGGTTGGTCATGAACATGGTTAGACGGTCAATTCCAATTCCCATACCCGAGCAGGTTGGCATACCGTACTCCAAGGCACGCACAAAGTCCTGATCAATAAACATGGCCTCGTCGTCGCCCTTTTCGCTTAAACGTAGCTGATCCTGGAAGCGATCCATCTGGTCGATTGGGTCGTTTAGCTCGCTGTAGGCGTTGCAGAGTTCCTTGCCATTAACCATTAGCTCAAAGCGTTCGGTTAGTTCAGGATCGTTGCGGTGGCGCTTGCAAAGCGGCGACATCTCAATGGGATAATCCATGATGAATGTGGGCTGAATCATGTGATGCTCACATTTTTCACCAAAGATTGCATCAATCAGCTTGCCTTTACCCATTGTTTCGTCGGCCTCAATGCCTAAATCCTTACAGATTTGGCGAAGTTCATCCTCGGTTTTTCCGGTGATATCAACTCCTGTATGCTCTTTTATTGCATCTGTCATTGTTAAACGGCGGAATGGTCGTTTAAAGTCAACCTCCTTATCGCCGATGGTAACCTTGGTGGTGCCGTGCAATGCCAAGGCAACGCGCTCGAGCATCTCCTCGGTAAAATCCATCATCCAGAAGTAATCCTTAAAGGCCACGTAAATCTCCATTACGGTGAACTCTGGGTTATGGGTACGATCCATTCCCTCGTTGCGGAAATCCTTTGCAAACTCATATACGCCATTGAATCCCCCTACGATAAGACGTTTTAGGTAAAGTTCATTGGCAATTCGCAGGTACAATGGAATATCCAGCGCATTGTGGTGAGTGATAAACGGACGAGCCGTAGCACCACCCGGGATTGGCTGTAGTATAGGGGTTTCAACCTCAAGGTAACCCTTGGAGTTGAAGAAATCGCGCATGGTATTGATAATTTTCGCACGCTTGAGGAATGTGTCGCGAACCTGAGGGTTAACCACCAAGTCAACATAACGCTGACGGTAGCGTAACTCGGCATCGGTTACTGCATCGAAAACCTGACCATCCTTTTCCTTAACAATTGGCAGCGGCTTTATGGATTTGGAGAGAAGAGTTAGCTCCTGTGCATGAATGGACTCTTCGCCCATTTGTGTGCGGAATATATAACCTTTAATACCAACAATGTCGCCAATATCTAAAAGACGTTTAAATACAGAGTTGTAAAGCGTTTTATCCTCGCCAGGGCAAATGTCATCGCGTTTGACGTAAACCTGAATTTTACCTTTTTCGTCCTGTAGTTCGAAAAATGAAGCGCTTCCCATAATTCGGCGCGCCATAATTCGGCCAGCAATGCATACATTGGCTTGCTGCGAGCACATGCTCTCAAAATCGGAGATGATTCCTTCGGTGGTATGTGTTACTGGATACATTGCAGCAGGATAGGGATCGATTCCCAACTTGCGCAACTCGTCCAGCGACTGCCGACGGATAATCTCCTGTTCGCTGAGTTCTTCTAGTATTGCCATTTGTTAGTTATATTTTTTAAAATCATGCAAATTTAATCATATTTTGGATTCAACAATTTGAATGAACACATTCGATGTCAGACAAAAGTGATGCGGTTTAAGTTTTATCGAGATAAAAACAAGGAAAGGAGCATCATGTGCTCCTTTCTACTGAGTATCTCTGTAAGTATTTAGTATTTACTGTTTGGCATTTCCGTTGTTATCGTGAAGCCTTGCTCTTTGCCCAGACCAAACCATGAATTTCTTTTGTAGCTGTACGGTTACTCTGTACATGGCTGGAACAATAATTAGGGTTAGGAATGTGGAGAACGATAGACCGAAAATGATTGTCCACGATATTGGACCCCAGAATACCACGTTATCGCCACCAAAGTATAAATCGGGGTTAAAGTTGCTTAACGCTCCCTCAAAATCGATATTCATACCAATTGCCATAGGAATAAGTCCGAGTACAGTTGTGATGGCGGTTAGCAGTACTGGACGTAGCCTTGTTCTACCAGCCTCTATAACGCACTCTGTGGCATCCTTTACGGGAAGGAATGCTCCTTCGGGTAGCCCTAGTTCAACCCTGCGACGTTCCTTGAGTAGCCCAATGTAGTCGATTAAAACGATGGCATTGTTAACCACAATTCCGGCTAACGATACAAGTCCGATTCCTGTCATTACCACAACAAAATCCATTTTGAATGTTGCAAGTCCTCCAAATACACCAATTGTGCTGAATAGCACGCTGGTCATAATTATTAATGGGCGCATTAGCGAGTTGAACTGTGTTACAAGAATCAGCATAATAAGAGCAAGTGCAATTAACATAGCGTTTCCGAGGAAAGCCATCGATTCCTGTTGCTCTTCTTGTTCCCCGGTGAAGCTGTAGTTATAACCTTCGGGCATTTTGAAGTTCTTGAGGATTTGCTTTAGCTGCTCGTTAATTTTAGTTGCATTATATCCCTTTATAACATTGGAGTATATGGTAACAACCCTGTCTCTATCTTTACGCTTAACCGAGCCATACGTGGTTGAATACTTAAACGAAGCAACCGACGAAACTGGAATTTGTAGAAGTTGTCCATCCTCCATAATTCCTATCTTTTGGTTCAGCAATGTTGGTAGATCGTATCTGTATTTGTCGGAGTAGCGGAGTTGAATTGAGTAATCATCTTCGCCCTCTTTGTATTTAGATACTTCGCGTCCGTAAAGCGATGTCCTAATATTGTAGGCAATCTGCGATGTGCTTAAGCCAAGCCTACGGGCTTTGTCACGATCGATTTCGATTATTAGTTCTGGTTTTCCAATATCCAAATCCAACTTTAAGCCTTCTATACCATCAATGGCGTATGTGTTGATGTACGATTCGATGGAATCGGTGAGTTCTAGAATTTTGTCAAATTCAGGGCCGCTAACTTCTATATTGATTTCTTTACCTGCCGGAGGTCCCATCTGATCCTGTGTGAAGTAGAGTTGGAAACCAGCGTATTTATTTTGTAATTCGCTACTTAGTTTCTGCATTATTTTGGAGGTGTTTACTCCGCCTCTATCCTTGTAGTCAACAAAAGTAACGGTGGTTAACGCTTTGTTTATTTGGTCGCCAAAAACAGTCCACTCTTCAGGATCGCCAGTGCCAATTGTAGTTAGAATCGATTTAATAATGTTCTTGTTTGGCGCTAAAATTCTATTCAAATCGGCCTCAATGATATGTACAACTGAGTCGGTGGCCTCAATATCCGATCCTATTGGAAGTTCGGTTACAATGTTAATGTAGTTAGGGTCGCTGGATGGAAAGAACTTAACCGCTGGTTGCCTTATAATAAAGAATGCAATAGTAAATATAAGCAATCCGAATGAGCCAATTGTAACCCAGTATGGTCTGCGACCGGTTAGTACATAGGTAAGTATTTTCTTGTAGGTATTTTCCAACCAACCTAAGAATTTGTACCTAAACCAACGCTCTATTTTGTAAAATATAATGGCATTTAGAAAAACTATTATTGCAAATATGCTTAGCAAATTGGCAAGAATAAACCACCTGAAAAGATAAAACAGAATGGCAACTCCAATGATTATTCCTGCTATACGAAATGCTTTACGCTTGTCGGGTATATTGTCGTGCATTTCGTCGCCATGCTTTATGAACGTGGCGGTAATTACCGGAATTATTACCAGTGCAACAATTAACGACGATGTTAGAACAATGATTAACGTTACTGGTAGATTCTTCATAAACTCACCGGTGATACCTTGCCAGAATGCCAGTGGCAAAAATGCTGCAAGGGTTGTGGCGGTTGATGATATAACGGGCATGGCAATTTCGCCCACAGCCAGTCTCGCCGCTTCGAATGGTTTATGTCCATTGTCAACAAAACGATAGATGTTTTCAACCACAACAATGGCGTTGTCCACAAGCATACCCAGTGCTAAAATCAACGAGAAGAGCACAATCATATTAATTCGGTAGCCTATAAGGCTAAGAATCATGAACGACATGAGCATCGATAGCGGTATCGAGGTACCAACAAACAGCGCATTTCTTGTTCCCAGAAAGTAGAAAAGAACCAACACCACGAGTATAACACCCATTATCATGCTATTCTCAAGGTTCGAGAGTTGTTTGCGGATTAAATCACTTTGATCGTTGGTAAGTGTAATGTTCATTTTCGCAGGAATTGCTCCACTTTCTCTTGACTTGTCGAGGATTTCGAATATTTGATCGGTAGCCTTAAGCAGGTTTTCGCCGCTTTTCTTTACCACCTGAACCGAAACAACAGTTTCACCATCGAGACGTGCTTTTGTTGTGGCTTCCTTGTAGCCATCTATAACATCGGCAACATCGCGCATGTAAATGGTTCTGTTTTGTTCGCGCTTTACAACAATGTCCTCAATCTCCTTAACGCTTTGAAATTCGCCAAGGATACGAATCGAACGACGCGATTTCCCCAGTTTAATATCACCTCCCGACATCGAAACATTTTCCGATGCTATGGCTACTTCAATATCGTTGAATGTTAGGCCAAGTGCATCCATCTTGATCATATCAACCTCAATGGAAATTTCCCTTTCCTCAACACCCTGAATGTTTACTTTTGATACTTCGGGGACTGTCTCAATTTCATCTTCTAGGTATTCGGCGTACTTTTTAAGTTCTTCTATAGAAAAATCTCCAGATAGGTTGATGTTGATAATTGGAAATTCCGAGAAATCGATGTCATCAACATCTGGATCTTCCAAAAGATCGGAGGGAAGTTCGCTTTTAGCCTTATCAACTGCGTCCTTGGTAACTTGAAGCGCATCGCTAATATTTACATCGGTGTTGAACTCAACTAATATCAATGAGGCATCCTGTAACGATGTCGACGAAAGTTTCTTTAGACCCTTAACGTTTTCGAGTTCCTTCTCGAGTGGACGGGTAATCAGGTTTTCCATATCAATGGGAGGGTTGCCCGGATACACCGTTCTAACCATCATTGTAGGAAAGTAAACGTCTGGGAATAATTCTTTAGGTAAGCCTTTATAGGCCACCATTCCGAAAAGCGCAATAATGGCCGATATTAAATAGACCGTGTTTTTATTTTTTAATGCCCAGCTTGTGGGTTTAAAATCTCTTATTTTTGAAGTTTCAGTGCTCATAATGACCGAATTCTAGTTTCGAATATCAATTAAACTACCGTTTCCAATTTGGTTGAATCCAGAGGTTATAACTTGCTGTCCTTCCGATAATCCTCCTGTAACCACGGTGCGGTCGTTGTACGATAATCCTGTTTCTACATATGTTTTCGAAGCAATGGTTTTTCCGTTTTCACTTTTCGATGCCACAAAAAGGAAAAGGCCTTTGCTATCTTGTTTTAGAATGATGCTTGGAACAACTAGGGCTTTTTTACTTTCAAAGTCCTTTATGCTGAGCATGGCAATTTGGTTTGGTTTGATTTGCCCCTTAACATTATCGAGCCAAATCTCCACCTTTATGGTTCTTGTTTTTCCGTCGATAGCATTGCCAATTCTGTGAATTGGTGCGTTTACAACAATGTCGGAGTAGGTCGGAAATTTGATTGTTACCATATCTCCAACCTTAATTTTGGTTAGTAAATTCTCCGAAACATCGGCTTCAATCTTTAGTTTCTCAAGGTTGATGAGGTAAACAAGTGGACTACTTGGCGATGCTAGTTCTCCTTCTTTTGAGTAAATTTCATCGACAATCCCTGAGAACGGTGCTTTTACTAGCGACATATCGAGTTGCGATTGTAGCGCTTTTAGCTTATACTCCAAGCTTTCCTTGTTATTTTTTGCTTCTAGGTATTGAATTTCCGATCCGATATTCTGATCCCAAAGACTTTTTTGCTTATCGTAAACCTTGGTAGCAAGTTCAAGCCCAATTTTAACTTCGGCAATGCTGTTCTCCAGAATGCTGGTATTTAGCGATACAATTAGATCGCCCTTGGAGACTCTTTGTCCTTTGGCAACATGTATCTTTTTAATTTGACCACTACCTTCGGGGCGTATTTGTGCTTCCTCGGCCATCTCTACCTGAGCGTTAACTAAGAAGTAATGCTCAAAAGTGCCAAGTTGCATGTTTTGAACCTGAACTGGAACTAAACCAGCGGTATTGCTGTCGTCTTCCATCTTTGCCAGTTTGCTTTCCAATTCTCTCAGCTGGCTATCTATTTGTAAAGATTTTTCTTTTAGACTCGAAATTTGAGATTTGATTGATTCTGGGGTTTCTGTGCTAGTGCATCCGAATATTAAGGTTGCCATTAGCATTATGATTGCGACTCTTTTCATACTGTATAATTTATGTCGTTCTTGTTTTTTCGATGTTTATTTAAAGTTTCCCGGTTAGTTTATCCAACCTAATTCGAGCCGAGAATAAATCTACAATTGCGCTCATATAGTTGCCAACCGCTTGCAAGTACTTATCGTTGGCTTGAATTAGGTCTTGCTGCGATGCCATTCCCTTTGCGTACTTTATTCTGTAGTTCTGGTAAACTTTATCGGCAAGTTCCTTATTCTCCTTTTGGCTGGTGTATTTTTCCCACGATACAGTTAACTGTGCAGATGCATCAACAAGATCCATCTCTAAACTTTGGCGAACCTGATTGTAGGAGTTGATAGATTTATCGAGCTCCATCTTAGCCTGTTGAACTTTAGAGTTCCTCATTCCGCTCGAAAATATTGGAAGCGAAAGTTGTACTCCTAAAATTGATGTAGGTGTAAAGTTAACTTGAGGCTCTTTGTGTAATCGTTGATATGTTACATAAGCTGAAAGGTTGGGTAGATAACTCGATTTCTCGAGTTTAACTTGTAGTTTATTGAGTTCAATTTGGTTGTCCATGATTTTTAAGTCGATGTTTGAATTCGCATCAAGAATGTCTCCGTGTCCTAATGTTGGTTCAAAGCCCTTAATCATTTCATCAAGTTTTTGCGTTAAGGCAATGTGCGCTCCATTCTCTATTCCTAGTTGATACTTTAGAAAATTCTCTGCCGATTTTAGTTGCTTTTTTGTCTCCTTGAAGGAACTCTCAACCAAAGATAGCGATACCTTAACCTGGTTTGCATCCGATTCTTCGGTGAAGCCTGTTTTGTATAGAGCCTCAGCATCTTTGTAGGTTTGGCGTAGGTTTGCAACACTCGAATCGAGAATTGTATTTGTTTCCTGCAATAAAAGAACTGTATAGTAAGCGTTAGCCACATCGGCTTTTATGTCTCGATCTGCTTTTGATAAAGCATTTTCAGACATGCGTTTGTAAGCCCTTGATGCTTGAAGTCCTACAATGTACGGTCCGCTAAATATCAATTGTGATGCAGTTACACTATAGGTAGCATTGGCTTTTTCACCAACTTCAATTTTCATAACTTCACCATTCTCACCTGGAAATTCAAGGCTAGGTAAGTCATTTAGGATCATTTGAAAATCTGCAGCTCCAGTAATTTGAGGCAACCCTTGAGCGGTGGTTTCCCAAACCTTTTTCTTTGCTATTTCTACATCTAATGCAGCGTTTTTTCGTGTTAAATTATTTTGTAAAGCATATTCCTGTGCTTCGGCTAGACTAAACGTGAAATTTTGGCTTTCTTGAGCCATACTAAAAGTGCAATTCAGCAGGAGTATAACAGCAAGCGAACTCCTTAGTAAATGTTTCATCATCTGGCTTGTTGTAGTCATGTTAGTTAAATGGTGTTTAAATCGTCAATGTTAAAATCCTTAAGTTTTGTTTCTAAAAAGTCGATACCTTTTTGGTTTGCCATACCTCGGATATGGTAAACAAATATCTCCTGAAAAAACTGGGCGGATGTAAATTCTTCGATACTGAAATAAGCGTTATCTACAATGCTTTCGATTCTTGCTAGTTGTAATTTTGCAATTATAGATTCGTTAAGCTCTTCGCGGTATAAGCCTTCTTTTTTTCCTTTTTTTATGTTGTTAATAATGTTAGTATTCATTTTCTCACGTCGTGCGTTTGCAAATCTTTCGTAGTGGTGGGCATAATATTTCTTTAGATCGTAAAGAGTACCAGGATTTATATGTTTCAATTTTTGGTTTACCAATTTGCTGACTATTAGCAATTCTTCAATGGCATTTAAATCTTTACAATCTTTACAGTCTAAATCAGAATGTATTCCTTCAATTTGTATATCGATAACTTTTCCAACAAGATCATCCTTGTCTGTAACATATTTGTATAGCGTTTTTTTTGAAATGCCAAGATTGGATGCTACATCATCCATTGTTATACTTTTTATACCATAGCGTGTATAAAGTGCACAAACCTTTTCTACAATCTGTTTAAATTCTTCGTTCATAAATCTTTTTTTGGAAACTTCGGGCACAAAATTACCAAAAAACGTTTCCTGTATTCTGTGTTCAATGTTAAATGTTTGTTAATTATTCTTAATTGAAATCAATTCTTAATGCTTGATAATGAGATTGCAAAACTATGGTGTGTCTATATAAATAATAAAAATTTAAGGATGAATTAGCCATAATAGTGAATGAAGTTGGTTGATTGTAGGATGAATCGTTTTTAATGGTTTATAACAATCTTGTTTGATGGTATATTGAGAATTATTGATTGAAAATAAAGTGTGATATTGAATACTTCTGTGTTGGAAATTTCATTTGTTCGGAATATATTGTTAAAAACTATTGAGCCTTGATTTGCATGAAACTTAAGCAATACTTGTGTTTGATGATTCTTGTATTTGTTGCAAATATTCATTTTGCGAAGGCTCAGCATGTACCCGATACATTGCAAGATAATAGTATCTATGAGTTGGGATTGGAGGAGCTTTTAAGTATTTCAGTAGTATCGGCCTCAAAGGTTGAACAAAAACCGTCGGATGCTCCAAATATAATATATGCAGCTTCTAAAGATTTGGTGGAAGGCTATGGGTGGAATTCGCTAAACGAGATGCTGTCTTTTTATTCAGGTTTCTTCCGATCTCGCGACTATGAAAGACGAACATTAGGTTTTCGGGGTATGTTTGAGAGTTGGAACAATAATCATTTGTTGATGCTGGTTGATGGAATTCCAATTAACGATAATTTATACGGAACTGCTTATACATGGGAGATTACACCTTTAAATTTTTCAAATTCGGCGGAGATTATATGTGGGCCAGGAGGTGCATTGTATGGCTCGAATGCCATGAATGGTGTGATTACGTTGAATACATTAACTGTTAACGATATAAATAGGATAGGAAATGCGCGAATCCGTTTTGGCTCGCATAATTATCAGTATTACGATGTAGTAACTGGTGCTGAGAATGATGATTTTGGCATTATTGCATCTTTCAGCCATTCAAATACCGATGGGAACGAATACATGTCGCTCGATGCATCTGATAGGGTTGACGAATTTGGAAATCCTCTTAAGTTTAGAATAAATGATAGTCGAAGTAATTCCTATCTTTTTACAAAGATCTACGGTAAAAACCTTTATGAAGGTTTGATGTTTCAATACCACGAGCAACGTTGGGATTTTCAAACAGGGCATGGGTGGGTTTTTAGAATCCCCGATAGACCTGAGGATATGAAGGAATACCGTAGGATTTTTGCATTAAAATATGCTCCAGAAAGAGTTGGTAAGAAGTTAAATTATGAATTTACTTCGCGTTTCCAGATTCATGGTGTAGATTGGGATTTGAGGCTTTATCCCAATGGTGGCTTCGGGGGAGCATATCCTAATGGAGTTTCGGAATATCTTGATACCGACGCCAAAGATTTGTTCTTTAGAGCACAGTTGAATTATCAACATAAGAATCATAATGTGATTTTTGGAGCAGAGAATTCCGTGTTCTTTTATAATGGCGATCATGCCCATAACTCTAATGTCAATTTAAATTATGGAGGCAAGAATTTTGATGATGATTACTATGAGTTAAATCCGTGGTTAGAGTACATATATAAAAAGCCAGTGTATAATATAGCCTCGTATTTGCAATATATTTCGCCCAAACTATTCGATAGAATTCAAATAACCGCAAGTGGACGTTTCGATAGAATGTTTTTTGACTATAACGATACTTTGATGTTTAATTCGAGTAAGTCAAAGCATTTTCAGATGTTTACCCCTAGAGTAGCAATGGTTTATACTGTTCGTAAGAATTTGCTTGTTAAGGCAATTTATGGAAGGGCATTTCGTACTCCATCGCCAACCGAAATGTTTGGTTTAAATACCGATATAATGGCTTCAAATATAGATAAGTTAAAACCAGAATCGATTACGAATATTGATGTTGGTGCAGTTTGGAAGCCCTTGTCTACGCTTAATATTCAGTTGAATACCTTTTGGGTAAATTATGAGAATCAGATAGCCTATAGTGTTGCCAATGCAAATTTGATTACTAATATTTACTCGTTAAAAACAGTTGGGGTTGAGTTGGCAGCACAATATGCGTCACAGAATTTCTCGGGTTTTGCAAATGCTTCCTATTCTCAGCGTATCGATGAGAATATTTTGGACACTACCATTACCAAGAGTGATTCGAGAATAACTTGGGCTCCTTCATTGCTTGTAAAAGCTGGAGCTTTCTATAGGTACAATAGGTTTACAGTATCGTCTCTATTTTACTATCAGAATAAGGTTTATAGGCGCAGTTCCGATAAGTTTGATAATATGGAAAATTACCGACCTAATAATTATGTGGATGGCTGGTTTTCGATTGATTTTAAGGGAACCTTTAGGTTTAACAAAAAATCTGAAATTGGAATTTCAGTTAAGAACGCTTTCGATGCCGAGCGATATTTAATTAAAAATAATCAATATAAGTTCGATTATAGGTTAGATAGTCGCACCTTTATGTTTGAGTTTAGGGTAACGTTTTGATACTTTTTTTAGTTTCGAACCAAACGACTGTCGACTTCAACATCAATTGAGTAGATTTTATGGTTTAAATTTCTGATTTCTTTGAGAAGTTCTTCCTCTCTGCGCTCCATGTCTTCGCGTGTTGCTTTTAATTCTTCCATGTTCTGTCTTAGTTCCTCTTCGCTCGACATGAGTTCCTCTGTTTGCAGTTTCATTTGTGCAATAATTTTTTCATTCTCGCTAATCATATTAAAGAACTTGAGAGATGATGCGAGATTTTGGCAACCCTTTTTCAGAAATTCTACCTGAATATCATCAATAATCTTATGGCTGGCTATTTCCAAAACTCCAATAGTTTCGTCCATATCGGTTAGTAAGGGAACTACTACAATACACGATGGATTCGCAATTCCAAGTCCGGTTGTTAGATGTGTATAATCTTTTGGAATGTCGGTGATAAAAACAAGGTCTTTTTCGTATAGACACGCTCCAATGATCCCCTCGTATTTTTCGAAACGTTTATTAATGTATTTTCGGCGATCGTAGGCGTACGATGCAATTAAATCGAGATACTCTTTACCATCTTCTTCACTTTTTGTAAGTAAAAAGACGCCCCCTTGCAGCGCGTCGGTTGCTTTAATTATGTGATGAATAAATTCGAAGCATATGGATGTGGTGTCCGAATTATTGGCGCGAAGCAAATCGGCAGTTTTTGCTAGGTTTTCGTTAAGCCAACTACGTCGTTGATTTTCCTTTATGTTGTTCTCTTGCTGAATGGCGACTTCCATTAGTTTTTTTCTCATTTCGAGTAGCCGCGATCCGAGTTCACCCGTATTGCCAAATACATTTACCTCGGAGTAAAAATTGCCGTTTCCAACCTCAATGGCAAAGTCACGCGTATTCTTTAGCGCAATGCTTAAATCATTTATGGAGTTTTCCATGTTCGAAAATTCGTCATTACCAATAATAGCAATAGGTTTGGGCAATTCTCCTTTGCCTAGTTTCTTTATTATTGATTGGATTGACTTTATGGTTTTCGTGATGTGTCTGCTTATCTTGGCGAATATTAGCAAAACAAGTATTGATACTGCCATGATTAGCAGTAACATGCTAAGGTGAGCCTTGAAATTATTTTTTAAAATCTTAGTTGCTAACTCTTTGGTTATTTGTTCAAGTTGCTGAGTGTATAATTCTGATTGATTGTTGAGTTCTGCCAATGCACCCAGATTGTCGTTTCTTCCAATCTTTTCATCAATCAAGGCATATTCCTGAAATAGTTTGCTGTAATCAATTAGTTGTTGAGAAATTTCACTCTTTGTCCCTCCGTAATTATTCGAGGCATACTGTAATGCAACTTTTGCAGCATCGGAGAATTTTCGAAGGTATGAGGTATCTCTTCTTATAATGTAGTCTTTCTCGTGCCTTCGGAGCATAAGCATGTTGCTCATTAATCGGTAATCGGCTTTAAGGTTAACCGTTTTTTCAACCATGTGAATTTTAGTTCGAAGTTCGCCCTCTAGACCGTAATCCTTAAACCCTCGTGTTATTACAAGATTTTTGAATGAGTTGAAATTTTGATGATAAAGAGTGATTTGCTTTTTGATCTCAGCGATTTGTTGATTCCCAAAGTTTTGCTCAAGGTATTTAAGTTCTTGCAAGGTTAATGTTGTAAGACTATCCATTTTGCGGGAGTTAATACTCGAATTTGTTTGGTATAACTGGCTGTTGTATGCATCTCTGAAAAGAAATTCATCCTTTGCAAGTTGCATTTTAAGGTTGTACTGATTTATTCTTTCGATGGATTGTAGAAGTTCTTTATCGTGACGGGAGGTATTTTGTTGTACAAAAAAAATCGAAGTGAAAATTGTGATTGATGTCAGTATTATTGCCGCTGAAAAATAAAGCAATTTTCGGATTGTGAATTTTCGAAGGTTCATATTATGATCTTTTTTCTTGTTACAAAATTTTCGAAACTTTATATCAATTGAGCTGCTTAAATGTTAAGGTTTGGTTAAATCATTTTTAAGGTAGGGTATTTTGAGGGCGAGTTGTATTTTAATTATAACCGAAATACAACTCTTTTATGAAATACGAACCAAAACTATTTATTCTAACTATTGCTATAGTTCTTCTTTGTGGTGCAACTGTTTATGGGCAACGAATGGATATGGCAAAGTCAAATTTAAGTCATAAAACCATTGTCGTAAAAAAGCATAATCGCTGGGTTCGGCGGGTTGTTTATCATCCATACTGGGCTCCAACTCAGAATTATTATCATCGTTGGATTTACTTTCCTCATTATAATTTTTACTGGGATAATGAGAAATGTGTATTTGTCTATAAGTCGGGTCTGAAATGGATTGTTGCGTCAGCATTGCCGGAAGAGTATAGTAATGCTAATTTGAAAAAATCAAAAAGCGTAGAATTGGTGGATGTTGACGATTCGTCTGATGAGGTCTTTAGCAAGAATAGTGAGCATCAAAAAACTTACGGTGCCGATGGTTAGTTGCTTATAAAAGGAAAAGGATGCCGTTTTGCATCCTTTTCTAAACTATTATTCTATTCTAAATTTAGATTCTTGCTGAGTTTTATTGCCAAGTTTATCGGTAGCCGTAATGATGATAGAATAGGTTGTTCTCGATTTAAACTTTTCGATAGGTGCTTTATAGTTTACCGGGTTTCCACCATCAATAGAATACGTTAAGTTGATATCACCCGAAACATTATCAGTAGCGCCAAGGTATATTTTTAGATCAGAAGTGTAAATTGGAATTGTTTCACCATATTCCTCAATCTTTTTGTATGGAGGTACGCTATAGTGGGTAAATATTTCAGGAGCAGTATTGTCGACCCCAAGTTCGAACGAAAGAAAGTTGATATTGTCTACATTGTCAAACCCTGTGCATTTAATAAGAAAGTACCCATTCTGCTCGATGCTAAAGGGTTCTGAGTATTCGCTTTCCGACGAGTTGTTTATAACATAAACAATTCGGTTTACACCAGCTTCTTGATCGTTTGCATTAATCTGGATTTTTGTTGATGGTCCAATCCATAGCGTGTCATGCTGAATTAATCTTGGTCCATTAAGTTTGTAGGTAAGGGTTGGTCCTGTTATATCGATTGTGGGCATTGTGAAGGACTCTGAACTTGCTCCCGATTGGCTACGGTTGTTTACATTATCCACAGCATATGATTTTACATTCATGGTTCCCATAATGTCTGAAAGCACAACGGGTTTTATGTATTTGTTGAATTCCCCATTGTTGAGCGAATAGTATATTTCCTTTATGCCCGATTTGTTGTCAACAGCAGCAACTTTTAGTTGGCTTCGTCCCGATGAGAACTCTTTGTTGCCAATCATGTAAGAATTTCCAAGTATTTCCTCGAAGACCATGGGAGGAGTTTTGTCGACAAAGAATGTGAATGTTTGAATGCTTTCTTTATTGCCAACTTTATCGGTAGCAAACCATTGTACCGAATGTTCTCCTTCTTTTATTCTAGCGGTTTGTATTTCTTTTGTGTAGATTTTGAATTCAGAAGAATCTATACTGTATCTTATATCTTTTACACCAAATGAGTCGGTTGCAGTAATTTGTATGAGCGATCGCCCCGAAAGTATATCCTCATATCTATCACCTTCTGTGCTCAATGTGGATATTGGAGGTGTGCTATCTATAATAAACTTGCGCACAACTTCCTCTTCTTTATTTCCAATATTATCTACCGAATATACCCTTAATTCGTATGCACCTTCCTTATCAAAAACAATAGGATCGTTATATTCCTTATAAGGTTCACCATTTACTGAATAGAAGGTTTTATTCAGTCCTGCATCCTGATCGGTAGCATTGATTTCGATTACGCTACCTCCCGATAGGTAAATCGTTTCGTCTATTTTCGCTTGTTCAGCTTTGTTGAATAAAAGTTTCGATTCAGGGGGAATTCCATCGGCAAAAAGCCCAAACCTTATTTTACGGCCTAAGTATAGGTCTAAATGTGTCATCTTAATTGGGCCATGTCCGTTCCAGTAAAGAGGGTCTCCTTTCTTATCAGTTCCAACCATTTTAATGGCATCTGAGCCATCGGCCTTAGTTCCAACATAAATATTTACGGGAGCAGTAGGCGAAACGTACAATTGATTTAATGAATCGATGTAAAAAGTCTTTGTTTCTTGCTGTCCAAATAAAGAGAACGCAGGTAATAGAAAAACTAAAGAGTAGATGTATTTATTTTTGATCTGCATATCCATTGATTTTCGAGCCTACTATCGTTGTTTGGGCAATGAGAATTTGAATTCAACTCTTCGGTTTTGTTTGTGTTTAGAGTCGGGGCAATTAACACCTTTGGTACATTCGTTAATTACTTGGGTATCGCCATATCCTTTTGCTTTCAGTCTATTTGCTTCAATTCCTTTTGATATTAGGTAGTTGGTCACTGCTTGTGCTCTTCGTTCCGACAATGCCATATTCGATTCTGAAGATCCTCTTGCGTCGGCATGGGCTCCAATTTCAACAAGTAACTCAGGAAATTCTTGCATAATTCCAAGCATTTCATCTAGATTGCTGAACGATTCGGGAAGTAATCGAGCACTTGCAGTTTCAAAGTATATGTTGTCAATTTTAAATAAAGCTTCGGGCGATACAACAATTTTGTAGATTGATGTGTCGCTTATATTGCCAACGTTATCAGTTGCAAATATTTTTAGTTCTGTCTCGCCTTCTTTTGTTAACGTGATTGTTTCGTTGAAGGGCGTAAATCCAGAATCCTTGATGGCGTAGAAAATTGATTTTGCTCCAGAATAATCGTCTTTGGCTGTTATCGATATTTTAGCAGCAATGTCGACATAGAGTCGTTTACCTTTTGCAAAAAGTTGTCCTTGTTCAACCTTTACAATAGGACGAGGTCCTTTAGCATCGGCATAAACCAAGTAGCGAACTTTTTCACCGTTGTTCTCATATGCAAAGTAGTGTCGTCCGGGACCATCAAAAAACATAGGGTTGGCAAGCGAGTCGGAACTTGGAATCAAGGTTTTGTTGGAAGAATCGTTGTTGGGTGAAACAAAGAAGTAGATTGGTGAATCGACCTTAACATAAATTCGACCTTCAGCATCTGTATAAATGTTCGATTGCATTTCCTGTGCAATGGAAGTAATACTTACTGTGAGTAAAGTGATTAAGAAGGATATCTTGATGAATCTCATGGTAATAATTTAGATTGCTAAAATAACAAAACTGATTTTAGACACAGAGTTTATTGTGGTTGATTTAGATCAACTTTTTAAATATTTATTGGCTTTCCGCTGAGTTTAAAACCAATTACAAGCACATCATCTATTGGGTCAAATTCAGATCCGCGCCATTCCTCTAGTTTTGTTTCAAGAATCTCTTGTTGTTGTATCATTGGTAATTCATGGATTTCCATGAGCAGATTCTTAAATCTTTTCGATGAGAATTTTTGTCCTTCGGGTCCTCCGAATTGATCCACAAAACCATCGGAGAAGATGTAGAAACTAGTTGGTGAATCTATATCAATTCTATGCAAATTAAACTCGCGTTTGTCCTCTTTTTGTAGACCTCCAATTGGAAACGGATCCCCTTTTATTTGCATAAGTTCTCCGTTAGAGATGTACAAAATCGGATTTTTTGCACCTGCAAACTCAACGGTTTGCCCGTTATTTGTGATGTGACATAGAGCCATATCCATACCATCGCGACTGTCGTTGTTCTCCTGCTTTAAAAGATGTCGAACTTCGTGGTGTAACTCGTTTAGGATAAGATTTGGTGTGGTTATTCCACTTCGAACAATTGTGTCGAGAAGGTTAAGTCCAATCATCGACATAAATGCGCCTGGAACACCATGGCCTGTGCAATCAACTGCGGTTATTAGAAAACCACTGCCACTGTAATCATTTGGCTGAAGTTTGATGAAATGCCTATTAGATTTGGAATCTTTTGAACTCGTTTTATCGTAGCCCGAGAACCAGTAAAAATCTCCACTTACAATTTCGCGAGGTTGAAACAGTATAAATGCATCGTTAATTGTAGAGACAAGCATATCGTAAGTGGGCAGTAGCGCTTCTTGAATTCGTTGGGCATAATTGATACTGCTTGTGATATTTCTATTCTGCTTTTCTATTTGCTGTAAAGCAGTCATTAATTCATTGCTTTTGGCCTCAATTAGATCACGTTGCTGTGCAATTTCGAAATTTTGCTTTTCTAACTTCTCATTGGATCTTTTTTTCTGTAAATAGTAATGTGCAATAAGCCCAGCAATACCAAGTGTGGCTAATATTATTACAATGAAAATATTTCGTACTAATCTTTGGTTTTTGATGGTAGCATCCTGTAATGCCTTTTCCTTGTTAAGCAAATTAATTTTCATTTGCTGCTCTTGGGTTATTTGTTCGACTTTAGCAAGGCTGTCCGAAACGTTTTCTAGAGCTTGCTTCTTTGCACTCAATTCTTGCTCCGTTAATTCTTTTTGATTTTTGATGTCGGAGAGTTGACTTTGTGCTTGGTTTACAATTGCTTTTGCTTCGGCTTCCTTTTTCTGAATTTCGTCGCGCTGTATTTTCCGGCTAAATGCAGTGTATAGCGAGAAATATTCGGCCGATTTGTTTGAGTCTCCCAATTCATCGTAAATTTCGGAGAGCAACGAGTAGGTGTTTCGGAGTAATTTTGAGTCGTTAATTTCGCGTGCAATGCTATTAGCTTCTTCGGCTGGTTTAAGCGCTTGCTTTGGTTGTTCTGAGTCCTTGTAGGTATTGGCAATATTAATTAGGGTTGATGCAACTTCTGGTTTACGATTCTGCTTGCGGTTTATCAATAGACACTTCTCGAAATATGATATTGCTTCGGTGTAATTCTCTTGATCAACATCAATCATCGCAATATCGGTGTAGAGCAATTTTAACGCATTATTATTTCCAATGCTCTGGCTAAGTGTTATTGCTTTTAGAAATATCGATTTTGCCTCGTTGGGACTGCCATTTACCCAGTAGGTTGTTGCTGTTTTTGTGTACAGAGAGATGGCTGAGTTAAAATCGCCAGATGCTTCCAGATCCTTAGCTTGATTTAAATTCTCCTGAACCTCTTTTTGTTGGGTTGTGGAAAGAGATTTTGTTTGGGAAAGCCCGATAAGGGTCAGCGAAGTGATACAGCAGGCTATAAGCAAGAATCTTTTAATCATAGTTGCGAATTATTGTTCGGCAATAAAATTTACTTTTAACGATGTCATATGCGCAAATTCAACTCCTTCATCAATCATATCTTGATCATCCTCACGGTGAAACCAATTTAAATCAACTTGATAGCCTTGGCTAGCCATCTTCTCGATGTGTCCAATTAAATCCAGCAATTTTTTAGATGATGATGAGTTAAGGTATTCCAGTTTTAAGTTTATAGTAGTTACTGGTTGGGGCGATTTTGCGTATTCAATAATATACTTTTCCAGAGGTCTGTAAAACTCAATAGCATCCTCGGGCAGCGATTTGCCTTTTATTTCGAAAAAGCCTTTGTCTCCATTGGCATTAATCTGCGGTGCATCAATTCTTCCTTCAATATATAAAATATCCATTTTTGAGTGTTTTAGTTGGTTTAACGTGAGTGTTTTTAAAAGGTTCCATCATTTATAGGCCATTTTCCTATATTGGTAATGGCTTTGAGGCTTTCTGTATTGTGCTTTATTATATGGCGGGTTGATTATCATTAGATTGATGTTTTGCAATCTTGGTTGTAAGTTTCGAATGTACAGCATTTTTTTAAAATAACCTTTGTTTTAGATTACATGCATTAATAAGTTTTTCAAGTCTACCTAGTTGAGTCTTTTCCTGTTTAGCATCTAGTATCCATAGGTATATAGTTTTTTTGTATGATTCAGGTTGAGCGTTGAAAAATAGCCACGCTACAGGACTTTCTTTAAATTTGATGATTAAATTTTCGGGGAGCGAATTTGGTTTATTTTCGTAGCTATACTTTTTACCCGTCTCGATTTTGCGTTGCTTGTATACTTTAAGACCGCAGGGCTGCATTAAACCGGTAACGATGAGTGTTTCTGCTTTCTTTACGTTGACAGCACTCCATGTGCTATTTGGATTACGGGGTGTAAATCGAATACAATACGACTCTTCATCAATTGATTTGCGAATTCCATCGATCCAGCCAAAGCAAATGGCCTCATCAACAGATTCTGACCATGTTAACGAGGGTTTTCTGCTTGAAACTTTGTAAAATCCAACAATTATTTCCTTTTCTTCAAGATGATTGTTTTCTAACCAAACTCGGAAGCCTTGTCGATTTTTGAAAAATATCGGTTCCATTGTAAGTTCAAATTAGCCCCGGTAAAGTATGAAATATTTCAATTGAATGTTTTTTATAATGATATTTATTAGAGGGTATTTGGTTATTATTCGCTGTAACTATGATGATCATTTTTCGTTTATGAGTTTTGTGTTAAATTGAAGTCACGAAATAAAGCCTTAAATTTGCCAAAAGCTTATAAAGACTAAGATGTGTTGTAATAGTGAGTTGGTTTTGAATATCAGTTGGTTCGATAGGGTTTCTTCTACAAACGATGTTTGTATGCGTGCTGCAAGTGCTGGAAGAGAAGAGGGGACGGTTATTGCCGCGAAGTATCAGGAGTTTGGTCGTGGTCAGCGTGGAAATATTTGGGAGAGTGACTCTGCGTTGAATCTTACTTTTAGCATTCTACTTCGACCTCTTTTTTTGAAAGTTGAGGAACAGTTCCTGATATCGAAAGTTGTAGCTATTTCGGTTTGCGATTGGATTAGTGCATATTTAGCGGATAAAGAGGTTGCTATAAAATGGCCGAACGATATCTATATAGGAAACAATAAGATTGCCGGTATTTTAATTGAGAATAGTTTTAGCTCGTCGCAATTAAATGTTTCTGTGGTTGGAATAGGTATAAATTTGAATCAAAAAGAGTTTTCGTCCGAATTACCTAATCCAACCTCGTTAATTTTGGAAACTGGTAAGATTTATGATTTACGGCAATCGTTGGAGGAATTTTTATCTTGCTTTAAAGAACGATATCAGCAGGTACAATCTAACGATGTATCGATAATTGACTCTGAGTACCTTAATAAACTATATCGGAAAGATATTTATTGCACATACCGTGCAAGTAATGATGAGTTTAAGGCAAAGATAGTTGGCGTTAGGCCAACAGGCGAACTTTTGCTGAGAACCGATAATGGACAGGAGCGATCTTTCGCATTTAAGGAGATTACATTTGTGATTTAGCCATGTTTTCTACATGGCATTAAATGCATTGGCAATTCCTTCGGCGAGCGTATTTACACCTTCGGTAAGTTTTTTACCCAGCATCATTTTCATCATCATGTTGAGTTCTGCTTTGATGGTGATTTTCATGCGGGTGTCGTAAGGTGCCGCTTCTTTTAGTTGAATCCAAAGGAAAAATTCTAGTGGAATACGTTCGTCTCCAGTGAATTTCAGGGTCGAGAACTCTTCCTTCTCTACTATCTTTATTCCAAAAGGCCCCATGCCTTGATAGCTAAAGCTGCAACTTGTTTCTTCGGCTTGCCAGTTCTCCAATTTTTCTTGAGCAAGAGGTGTAAAATTCCTGAAATCGGAAAGAACCTTGAAGATATCCTCAGATCGTTTTTTTATTGCAACAACTTTGCTTTCGTAGGTTTCCATTTTGAATCGTTTTTGAGTTCGCAAAGAAAGTAAAAATGAATTAATAAGGCAAGACCTGTTTTTTCGAAGTTAATACGTTTATTTTTACTTAACATCTATACCTATTTGTTTGTTATATTTGACTAACAATTCTTTTACTATGCTGAAAATTCTCCATCAAAAGAATCACGACCCGTTTTTCAACATTGCGACCGAGGAGTATCTGCTTAAGCATAAGCAGGATGATTTCTTTGTTATTTATCGCAATGCGCCATCGGTGATTGTTGGAAAACACCAGAATACTAATGCCGAAATAAACCATCAGTTTGTGAGAGCGAATCAGATTCCTGTTGTTCGGCGATTGTCGGGTGGTGGCACTGTTTATCACGATTTGGGTAATGTCAACTTTACCTTTATCATGAACGGGGTAGAGGGGCAACTTGTCGATTTCCGGAAATACACAGAGCCAATTATCGAAATACTTGGTGGTTTCGGTGTTGAAGCATATTTGGGTGAGAAGAACGACATCCGGGTTGATGGCAAGAAAATATCGGGAAATGCTGAGCATATCTACAAGAATAGAGTGTTGCATCATGGCACCCTACTTTTTCAATCCGATTTAGATAAGTTGAATGAAGTTATCAGTGTAGATCTGTCTAAATATCACGATAAAGCTGTGAAATCAGTACGGAGTACCGTTGCTAACATTGCTGATTTTTTATCGAATCCAATCGATATAAATTTCTTTGAAGAATTCGTAGTTGGTTATATGCTTAGCTCCTTTGAAGACTCCGTAGCGGTTGAACTTACAGATTCTGATACTTTGACGATAAATGATCTGGTCAAATCAAAGTATTCTACATGGGACTGGACCTATGGCTATTCCCCAACTTATGAAGTCGATAGTTATGTTGATTGTAAATTTGGAAAACTCCAAATCGTTGTAAATGTTAGTAAAGGGTTTATTGATGATTTAAGAATTGGCGATGGAAGTATAGCACACCCTGCAATCACTAAATTACGAAGTTTATTGCTCGGGAAACGGCATGAGAGAAGTATTGTCGATTTAGCCTTGGCCGATAAAGAGATAGGTGACTTTTTTAAAAATCACCTATCCTTAAAATTAGTACCCGACTATTTTTGTTGATGTTATTTCTTTTGTCCTTCCTTCGGTGGGTCAATTCCGTATGCAATGCCTTCGTAGAAATGTGTTGGAACTTCTTTGTACCCACCACGAGTTTCGCTTTTGGTAATGAGAACATAAAGAGCTCCCATTGCAGCCGCTCTTCGCTGTAATCTAATTCGTGCATTTTTCTCGGCAGCCTTGGCCGTTTTACTAGTTTTTCCAGATTTGGATTTTACTTCGCCGTAGGCATATAACCCATCAACATCGGCAGGATTTTCTGTTATAATAACCGCTTGGAAATTTGTTGCATCCAGTTCTTGAAAAGCCATGCTATTGAATGCTTCGACTCTGCCTGAACTGTACAGTATTTTATGAATTTGCTTTCGGGTTATTTCTTCGATTTTCTGGGTGTCTGCTCTGTAAACTGTAATCTTGGATGATCCAACACCTTGAACCTTTCCTATGATTTTTTTGCTACTTACAAGAATGATTGTATCCATGCTTACAGTATTGTCTTGAGCAAAACCTATTAAGGATAGATTTAGAATTACAGCAATGATAAGTAGTAGTTTTTTCATGAAAAAATTTCTTAAAAGATTTGCAAAGTTAATGCCATTTGTTGAAAAAAAATTATTTCAGCGAAAATGACAATTAAACTTACGATGATAAAATGTAAAAGGTTTATATTTCACTGTTAAATTATCTCACCTTAATTGCCTCGGCTTACAAAAAAGAACGAAAGCGCAATTAAAAGAACCTGCTTGAATGTAGATGCCGATATTAAGTTTGGTAAAGGTACAACTAATCGGTAAATAAGAATAAGGCCTATGATTATTGCTGCAATAATAGTAAGTGTCTGTTTTGATAAAACACCACCGACAATTAATAAAATAGACATTACCAGCATTAATACTGATAGATAGAAGTTCAAACTTTCCAGATTAATTGGATTAACCCCTTTGATGTTGCTGATAAAGATGAATGCTGCGAACGTTATTCTTAAAAGCCAAGTGGCTAAAGGAAGTGCCGATTTAAATGGTTTCATAGTTGCGAGTTTAGAAGTTAAAAGTACCTTTGCATTGATTTGTAGAACCAAAGTTATTAAACTCAATGAAAAAACTCAAATATTCACTTCAACTTTTAGTATCAATTTGTGTGTGGGTTTTTATTGCTGTCTCTGCTTTTCTCTTATTCTTTATTGATCTTGCAGTTTGGATATTGACTTTTTGGTGGGATAAAAGGCTTTGGTATTTACACCGTTATTCAATTTTGTGGGCAATGTTTTACATTTGGCTCAATCCATTTTGGAGAATTAGGTTTGAGGGAAAAGAGAATATCGATAAAAATAGGGTATATGTAATTGTATCAAACCATCAGAGTGCTTTTGATATAGCATTGTTATATCGAATCAACATGCATTTTAAGTGGGTTTCGAAACGAGAACTTATCAAGGTACCAGTAATTGGTTGGAATCTGCTTCTAAATAGGCATATCTTGATTGATAGGAAAAATGTATTTAGTAGCAAAAAATTGCTGGATGAAGGGTTGAAAAATCTAAGAATGGGAAGTTCAGTTTTTATTTTTCCGGAGGGAACGAGAACGCCCGATGGAAGGGTGAAGCGTTTTAAAGAGGGTGCTTTTCTTTTAGCTCAGCAAGCGGGGGTACCTATTCTTCCATTAGTCATTAATGGTTCAAAAGATGTGTTTCCCCGACCAGGTATATTTAATTTAGTTCAGACATTTACGATTAAGGTTTTACCCGAAATTCCATACGAGTCATTCAAGGATACGAATATCACAGAGTTGACAAAAACTGTTAATAAGTTAGTGGAAGAAACACATGGCGCATTAGCCCCAAAGTGGTATAGTTAAATTTTGATAGCGGTACACTCTAGTAATGTATCAAAATGAGTTACGCTTTGTTTCCTTTGTTTTGTGTGGAGGTAAGATAATTTATTGAAAAAAAGTGATTAATTCTTTGTCGATTAATTAATCTTTTATACTTTTGCAAGCCAAAAATAAGTTAAACATTACACATAAAGATACGATGTACGCGATTGTTGATATTGCAGGACAGCAGATGAAGGTAGAGAAAGATCAAAAAATCTTTGTTAACCTTTTAGAAGGCGAGACTGGAGCTGAAGTAAAATTCGAAAAAGTTCTACTCGTTGATAACGATGGTAAAGTAACCATTGGTAAACCAGAAGTTGCAAATGCTTCGGTAACTGCTAAAATTTTAAATCACGTTAAAGGTGATAAAGTTATCGTCTTCAAGAAAAAAAGACGTAAAGGGTATAGAGTGAAAAACGGACACCGTCAGCAATATACTCAAATTCAGATTTCAGAAATTGTTGCGTAATAACAAAAATATTATCAAGTCATGGCACACAAAAAAGGAGTTGGTAGTTCAAGAAACGGTAGAGAATCACATAGCAAACGTTTAGGCGTTAAGCTTTATGGTGGTCAAATGGCAAAAGCTGGAAATATTCTAGTTCGCCAAAGAGGTACTGTACACAATCCTGGTCAAAATGTAGGAATTGGAAAAGATCATACATTATACGCTTTAATCGATGGCGTTGTAACGTTCCGCAAAAAGACCGACAACAAGTCGTACGTATCTGTGTTACCTGCAGAAGCATAGAAAACTATCTATTATACAAAAACTCCTGTGCATGCGTTGTACAGGAGTTTTTTTTTCTACTGAATTATAGATACTTTTTTATGAAGTAAAAAATTACCCATAATCCCTAAAACTTTTAACATTTAACTTTTAACGTTTAACTAATAAATGTAATTTAGCTACCGTTTTTAGTATAATATCGATTTAATATTGAGTATATGCTTACATTAAAAGTAATTCGCGACAACAAGGATGAGGTTATCAAGCGTTTAGCCGTTAAGCATTTCGATGCTAGTGCTATAATAGATAACATAATTGCTTTGGACGATAAACGTAAAGCAATTCAGGTGCAATTGGACAACAACTTGGCCGAACAGAATTCCCTTGCAAAACAGATTGGAAAATTGTTTGCCGAAGGTAAAACTGCTGAGGCAAACGAGGCAAAGTCTAAAACCGCTGAGTTGAAAGAAACTTCAAAATCATTGTCGCAGGAATTGTCCGATGTTGAGCCCGAGTTGAAGAAACTTTTAATGCAAGTTCCTAACCTTCCTCACACTTCAGTCCCCGTTGGACACAGTGCAAACGAAAATGTTATTGTTCGTTCAGGTGGAAATGTTCCAGATCTTGGCGCTGACGCAATGCCTCACTGGGATTTGGCGAAAAAATATGATATTATCGATTTTGAGTTGGGTGTTAAGATTACTGGTGCAGGTTTTCCTGTGTACAAAGGTAAAGGAGCAAAGTTCCAGCGTGCTCTTATTAACTTCTTCTTAGATGAAAATACTGCTGCTGGTTACCGCGAGGTTCAACCACCCCATATGGTTAACGAGGATTCTGCTTACGGTACAGGTCAATTGCCCGATAAGGATGGTCAGATGTACTATATGCAGGTAGATAATTTTTATATGATTCCTACAGCAGAGGTTCCTGTTACTAATATTTTCCGCGATGTTATTCTTAATGCATCACAATTACCCGTTAAGATGACTGCTTACACTCCTTGTTTCCGTCGTGAAGCCGGTTCTTATGGTAAGGATGTTCGTGGATTGAATCGTTTACATCAGTTCGATAAGGTTGAAATTGTTCAGGTTCAACATCCCGATCGTTCTTATGAATCGTTGGAGGAAATGGTGTCGCACGTAGAGGGAATTCTTAAGAAATTAGAGTTACCATACCGCATTGTTAAGCTTTGTGGTGGCGATATGAGTTTCACATCAGCGTTAACGTACGACTTTGAAGTTTTCTCTGCTGCGCAGAATCGTTGGTTGGAGGTTAGTTCTGTATCGAACTTTGAGTCGTACCAGGCAAACCGTATGATGTTACGCTATAAAGAGGATGGCGATAAGAAAACCCAAATTGCGCATACCTTAAATGGTAGTTCCCTTGCGTTACCACGTATAGTTGCGGCGTTACTTGAGAATAATCAAACCCCAAATGGAATTAAAGTGCCGAAGGTAATCCAATCTTTCTGTGGATTCGATATGATTGATTAAAATTTTATTTTATATTAACCCTGACAGAGATCAAAACTCTGTCAGGGTTCTTTATTTTAGAAGTTAGTTGTTATTGAAAAATTAACTGGAACGGCAATCCCTCTTTGTTTGCCTGGAGACCATTTTTGATTTAAGGAATAAATAGCTTCCAAAAGTTTAGTTTCTGAATTTACCTTACCTTCTGCATATTTTGGAGTGGTAATTCCATTTGAATTTACCGTAAAATCAACTTGAATTTTACCTCTTGGATTTAGTTTTCCGATTTTTTCCTTTATCTCTTTTGCAAAAGCATATAGTCCTCCAGGATACGAAGGCATTTCTTCAACAATAACAAAGACTTCTTCGTTGTTATTTTCTTTATTTTCAGAGATAGTGATGTCAGGAGCACCTTTGCTAATTATTTCATCAATGTTGAGTTTTACGACCCCTGTTACTAATGTGAAATTAATCAGTTTGTCCTTTTTTCTTGATAGTTTTGATTCAATTTCGCTATAACTTACCCTTTGGGTTGTGTATCCAACATAAGAAATTACAATCTGGTCGTACTGGTCCAATTCAATGGTGAAAATTCCATCTTTGTTTGAGGTTGTTCCAGTTGTTTTACCATAAACAACAATTGAAGCACCGTTAAGAGGCTCTCCTGTTCCGTCGACAACCCTTCCTGTAAAAGGAAAAAGTTGTGTTGAATCTTGTGCTGATATTAAAATACTTTTTTTTGTAGTATCCATTACATATGCTGGTTTTGCAAATGCTAAAAGCAGTAATGCAATTGCAGGAAGCGCCCAAAGCATTCTGAATGCTTGCTTTTTTGAGGTTTTAGTTTTAGTCATCATTGTCATTCGTTTTTTGTTAAGGGAATAGTTAAGGTTATTGGTTAACCCAATAATTTGCATTCCCATAATTTGATTGATAAGAATTGATTGGTATTTACCCACACTGTGCCCCTGCGCAAGAACACCTTGATCGGCTAAATACTCGTGATTTTGTTTGATTGAGCGCTCGATTAACCAAACAAAAGGGTTGAACCAAAAGAAAACAGTAATAAGTTCCACCAGTAAAAGGTCGAACCAGTGTTTTTCACGAATGTGCACTTTTTCGTGGGTTAGTATGCTGTTTAAATTAGTTCCACAGTGAAATTTTGGATTTAAAAAGATAAGATTGATGAATGAGAAGGGTAGACCATACTTTTTGTTCTCAACTACTCGTAATCCTTCCCTTTTTTGAATTCCATTTTTTTGAATTAGAATTAAGAGTTCAATAGTTTGCCATAGCAGCCTTGAAAAGAATATTGCTATTCCTGTAAGGTAAATTATTGCAACAATATTTAACCAGTTTAAGGATTCTTTCATGGGTTCACTCGATGTATCAGTTGACAACGACTTGAATGTTTTATCGAGTTGATCGAATGTATATATTGCTCCTTGGCTGATGGTGGTTGCTGTGTACTGAATTTCAAAGAAAGGCAGAATAAGGGGAATGGTAATTCCTAGTAAAAGGAATAGCCGGTTTACGTTGAACAATGTGTGTTTTCTCAGGAAAAGCCAGTAGGTTGAGTAGAATAATGCTATCCCAAGCGATGACTTTGCTAAGTATAATATTAGGTTATCCATACTATTTATTATCTTTTT
Source organism: Bacteroidales bacterium (assembly GCA_050180705.1). GTDB lineage: Bacteria > Bacteroidota > Bacteroidia > Bacteroidales > Tenuifilaceae > SB25. The sequence goes on from JBFXDX010000011.1 coordinate 106,885, forward strand.
TAAGTTCTTCCTCGGCCATTTTCATCATTTCTTCAAGTTCGCTTATGCTAAGTTTGTTCTCACGGGCAAAGAATGTAGCCATCTTAGGAAACGAGCCGTTGAAGTAATTTTTCAGTAGGTTTGAGAACTGAAAATGAGTATAGTTGTCTTTAGTAATGTTTGGATTGAAGAGGTAGGTGTTGCCAATTTTCTTTTTTGTGACAAACCCTTTAGTTTCTAGTACTTTCAAAACTGTTGCCACAGTAGTGTATGCTGGGCGAGGCTCCTCAAAATTGTCCACCAAATCTTTAACAACACCTTCGTTTATATCCCAAAGGATTTGCATAACCTGTTCTTCCGCTTTTGTTAGTTGCTTCATAGTATGAAAATTTATCTACTACAAATATAGTAGATAAATTCAATAAATACTATATTTATAGTAGAAATATTATAAATATAGTAAAAATATTTATAGATAAATGATTGTCAGAATTTTATAGATATATGAATGGGCGAACCCTGACAGAGTTTAAAACTCTGTCAGGGTTCGTATTTAATGAGGCTAGTTGTTTTACTTATAAAGCATTTCTCCCATTTCAACCATTTTTATAAAATCTGCCTTGTAGCCATATTCATCTAAACCTGCAGAGTTTTTTGCTCTCTTTAAAACATCGGTAAAAGTTGCATTGCCCTTGAATTCCGATTCGCGAAGTAGCATTCCGAACTCAGCCACTGCCGATGCAAACACTAGATTGTTGGTGCTTTTAGTTTTGCCTGCTTCAACCTTTTCTACAATTAAGTTGCTGGTATCCTCGTTTGGTTTTTTGTAACGAACTTTCACGGTCATAAGATTCTTACTGTTTACCTTGGTTTGTTGTTGGTATTCAAGCGGGTCAACGTTTGATACCTCTTCGTCGGAATCGGCAGGGATTACTTCGTAAAGTGCGGTTACAGTGTGTCCGCAACCAATATCACCAGCATCCTTTTTATCGTTGTTGAAATCCTCCTTGTTTAGAATTCTGTTTTCATAGCCAATCAATCTGTACGCTTTAACTTTTGTGGGATTGAATTCGATTTGGATTTTCACATCCTTGGCAATAGTATAAAGTGTTCCCCAAAGTTCTGTTCCAAAAACTTTCTTTGCCTCAAGAATATTGTCGATGTAGGCGTAGTTCCCATTCCCAGCGTTGGAGATTTGTTCCATTTTTGAATCCTTATAGTTACCCATACCAAAGCCAAGGATTGAAAGGAAGATACCGTCGTCACGTTTCGTTTCAATTAATCGAACCATTTCGGCATCGCTGCTAGATCCTACATTAAAATCACCGTCGGATGCAAGTATCACCCTGTTATTCCCATTCTTGATGAAATTTTGCTTTGCAATTTTGTACGCAAGGTTTATTCCTTCGCCACCAGCAGTTGAACCACCAGCCTGTAACATATCTAGTGCGGCAATAATTTTTTCTTTTTGATTTCCTGGGGTTGATTCCAGAACAACACCTGCAGCGCCTGCATAAACCACTATTGCTACTCTATCCTGTGGACGTAAGTTCTCAACTAAAAACTTAAAGGCTTGCTTTAGTAAAGGTAGTTTGTTGGGTGAACTCATTGAGCCAGAAACATCGATTAAAAAGGTTAGATTGTTCGCGGGGATTTCGTTTTCGTTGATATTCTCACCTTTTAAACCTACTAGAAACAATTGGTGCTTTGTGTTCCAAGGACACTTGTCTGCTTCAATGGTAATTGAAAATGGATGTCCGTTGGTGGGTTGTGGATAATCGTAATCGAAATAGTTGATTAGTTCTTCAATCCTTACAGCATCCTTAACTGGTTTTTGGTTTTGGCTAAGGAATCGGCGAACATTTGAGTACGAAGCTCTGTCAACATCAACAGAAAAGGTTGAAAGAGGATTGTTTATTACATCCTTGAAAATGTTCTCGTTGATAACATCGTACGATTCTGTGTTAAAGTCGTTAACCTGAAGTTCATCGTAAGCAATGGCCCCACTTGCAATAGATACAGGCGCGTATGCGCATTCAGCCATCGTCATAATCTTTTTCGACCTATCTGCTTTTTCCTCTTCTTTTGCAATCTTATCGAGCAGTAAAAGGTTTAGCGAGAAGTTTACCCTTGTGGTTGAGTTTTGCTTCACCTCTATATTCTTTTTCACGCTTATCTCACACCCACTGGCCGATACTTTGATATCGTATTTCCCCGTGGCAATTGATAATGCAAATGCTCCATTGGCACTGCTTGCTTTTTCAGCAACTATTTTTCCGTGTTGGAACACTTGAACTTTTGCTCCAGGTATTGTTTTTGATGTGGAATTATCGGTAATCAACCCCGATATCATTCCAGTTTGTGCGCTAATTGTTATAAACGAACTGATTAGTAGCACTCCGATTGTTGAAATTAAAGTTTTCATAATATTCTGAATTAGGTTAAACTTGTGATTGTTTATCTAGTGGATACAATGGGGGGATGTTTTCCATAAAATGGAGTGAAAAAAGTTGTAATATTTTTTAATCAACTGAATATTAGTTAACTTGGAGTGGTGGATGATTGGAGCGATGGAGAACTTTAATGGGGTGCTTTATGGTTGAGAGAAAGAATATTAATAGAGGTTATAAGAAATTAAATGTTTGGAATGATTCAATAAGATTGTATCGACAAACGTGGCAATTGCTAAAGAATAAACCGTTCGAGTTGAAAAGAATTGCATCCAACGCTATTGATGCTGCTCAGAGCATAAGTAGAAATATTGCAGAAGGGTATTGCCGACGAAGTATAAAAGAATATTTAAAACATTTATATATTGCACTTGGCTCATCAGGTGAATTGCATTCTTGCTTTTATTCTATGTTTGTTACAGAGCAGATAACTGAGGATGAGTTTAATGAGATAGATGTTTTGCATTTTCAGGTGGAGAATGAACTAATTCAACTTGTGAAATCGTTAGAAAGAAAAGAACTGGAGAATGATTGGCTTGATAGAATGCCAGATAAGTAGTGAAGTCTGTTTTGTCTATCCATCACTCCATCACTCCAATAATCCAGAACGCGAAAATCATTGAACCATTCGGTCAACATAACAACACTAAGCGACACTGCCCTCATCTCCCTATACAAGAATGACGGCGATAAGCAGATTGTAGGTGAACTATATAAAAGGTACACTCGCTTTGTGTTTTCAATCTGTATGAAGTACCTTAAGGATGAGGAGAGTAGCAAGGATGCTGTGATGCAGATTTTTGAGAAACTCTTTGTGGATTTACGTAAGCACGAGGTTTCGAACTTTAAGTCGTGGTTGCACTCAGTAACAAAGAATCATTGCTTACATATAATAAGGGATTCAAAGTATCAGAATCAAAAGTTGAGAGATTTTTCAAATTCCGAGGAGGAAATTATGGAAAATCAACTGTTTTTGTATCAAGATAGTGTGAGTGTCCTAGAAGAGAGGGTTGCAGAGTTGGAGCGTGAGCTGGGTAATCTTTCGAAGGAACAGCGGGTGTGTGTCGAACTTTTTTATCTGAAAGATAAATGTTACCAAGAGGTGGCTGAAATTACCGGTTATTCAATGAATCAGGTAAAAAGTTATATACAGAATGGCAAACGTAATTTGATAATCAGTTTGGTTGGCAATGCTGGAAAACAATAACATATTCGATGAAAGTTCAGGATGTATCCGTCAAGATATCCTTTTGAAATACCTGAAAGATCAACTTTCAGGAAAGGAGAGGAATCTTGTGGAGAGGCATTTGCTTGAATGTGAGATGTGCAGTGATGAACTTGAAGGTTTAACGAATCTTTCGGAACCAGAGAGGATCATCGAAATTGAAGCCGAATTGAATTCTATGGTTGATAGAAGAGTAGCACCTCGGATTATTTTGTTTAATCCCAAGGTAATCTATAGAGTTGCTGCCGTTGCAGTTTTAACCTTAGGTGTTTCCTCGTTATTATACTTCTTTGTATTAAAGCATACACCCTCTACTATGATGACCGAAAATCAGAAGTTAGAGAGTGCAACTGAACTTTCCGATAGCCAACCCGCTAAAATGGATGTAACATCAATTGCCAAGGATGCCAACGAGTTTGAGAAGATAAAAAAAGAGGATAAAAGAAGGGTTGAAAAGCCTGCTGCTCCAATAGTCGTTTACGACAAGGTGAACGTTGCAGAAGATTTAAGTGTTAGTGTTGATTCTATTTCTGAGACTTTAGCCTATGAAGAGGCCGTGCTTGCTGATGAGGTTGTAGTATCGAAAAGTATAGAAAAAAAGGATAGCGAAGCGATTGCTGATTTTAAGGTAGCAATGGCTGAACAGAAACGTGAGGAGGCAAATATTGCTGCGGCAGATATTCAAAAAGAGTCGAATGCAGGTGCTGTCGCTGAACGATCAAAATCTGCAAAAAAATCAATGGTAATTGCTACTGGATTTATACAACAACGAGTTACAACTGAGAGTGCTTTGGTGAATTATAATCAAAAGAACTATCAACAGGCATTGCAGGATTTTAATTTACTATATGCTCAAAACTCCAATAACGATACATTGATTTATTATCGTGCAATGTGCTTCTACCATGTAGAATCGTACAAAGATGCCATTGTTGGTTTAGAAGCCATCAATAAAAACTCTGCAAGTAGATTTTACTATGATGCACAATGGTACTATGCCTTATCGTTGATTGAGATTGATCGGAAAATAGATGCCAAAAATTTATTCGAGATGATTGAAAGAAGTAATTCTCCTTATAGTAAAAAGGCAACGGAAGAAATCGAAAAATTAAGATTTTGAAATTTTAGCATGGATATTGTATGCTCTCTTGTCGAAAGGAAATGCTTATTGATTTAAATATACTAGTTGTAAAAAAATTAACTAAATAATTTAAAATGCTTATGAGAACAAAATTACTTATGCTAATGGGAGTTATCCCAATTTTATTTGCGTTTAATGCAAATGCGCAAATGGATATACAAGCATCTAGCGATAGTTCTAGATTTACGGGTGGCTTTGTGATTGGGGGTGTTACTGTTGATGGTAAGAACTTTCAGCAACTGTCACTTCGTGCCGATGTGCCTATTGGTAAATTTGGATTTGGTGTTGATATTCAGTTGCTCTTTGATGAACAAGGAAATGTTCGGGAAGATGATTGGGACGAATGGCAGGATTATCTCGATAAAATATATTACATCCGCTACGGAAAAAAGAAGGATCCTTTTTATATCAAACTAGGCGGATTGGATTACACTTACATTGGCTATTCTAATATTGTAAATGGTTATTCTAATATGCTTCAGTATCCCACCCGTAAACGGTATGGTGGGGAACTCTCGTTTTATGTGCCTACCGAAAAGTATAACGGCAAACCGTTGTTTGGTGGCGAATTTTTCTTTAACGATGCCAAGGAAATGTTTGTAGAGAGTCCTCTTAATAAGGGAATTGTTACAGGAGCAAGAGTGTTCTATAGACCTATGCGATTTTTGGAGTTAGGCGTTTCGTTTGCAGGAGACTTCAACGAGTATAACGCATTTAAAGATAAGGATGGCGATGGTGTACCCGATGATATTGATGCTTTCCCTGATAACAAGGCTTATGCTACTGGAATGGATAAAATATCAGTTGATGATTGGAATTATTTATTGAATGATCCTCATTGGGGGGCAACTCGTAGCGAAGCGTACCAAAATCTTTTGAGTTCAGGTTTAGTGCCATCTGATACAACAAAAAGAATGGCCGATCTATTTAACCTTCATGATCAGACTTCGAAGATGTACGCCTATAGTTTTGACATTGGAATACCTTTAATTAATCAGGATAAGATTAAATTGGATGTATATTCTCATTTTACCCAATTAAGAGGCGATTCTCACACTTATGGTTGGGGTATTGCTTTGCCTGGTGCTCGATTAATTATTGGTAACGATAATGTTCAAAACTTTTTAACCTTAAAGGCTGAATACCGTCGCTCGTCGAAAGAATTCCTGTTTGGATATTTCAATAATACATACGAGCTGGAACGAGCCCAGTTTGTAGGCGATAGTGTTGTGACTAAGCAAATGCAGCTGCTTAAAATTCAGGAAGAGTTAAACGGTATTTATGCTAGTGCCGAGGTCGATTTGTTTGGCTATATTGTTGGTTATGCTGCTTATCAGGATTTAATGGGATCGGCTCAAAAGCATGTTCGTTCGGTTAGTGGCGAGATTAGAATGGGCGAAACTTTAAAGAAAATGATTGGTTTTGCCGATGTTAGGGGTTACTATATTCAGAATAACGTGCAGGATTTTAGAGAGTGGAAAACTCCCAGCACAGTTATGGGTATAAATGTTGGTTATAACTATAAGGGTGCCGTATTTGGAATCGATTATCGTTGGACATTTCAGGATTTCAATGGCGATGGATTAATTCGTACAAGTAAAGAGTCTATTAAAACAATCAGCTTTAGAACAGCTGTCAATTTCTAGAGTTTTTTGGTTTAAAATGAAGCCGTTAATTGTAAGATTAACGGCTTCATTTGTTTTATCAGTTTAGCAACATTTAAAAGTTGATGCCTTGCTTGTTGTTTGTGTACTTTGTGATGAGTAGATTTCGTAGTTCCACATATGCCGCAACATTCTGATCCATTCTGTTCCAAACATAGTTGGTTAACAATTCTTTGGCTTTTGTTGGATTCTTTTTGTAAAGTTCCAATGCCTTTTTTTCCAGTTCTTCCATTTCTGTAAAAGTCGTGTTTTCTAACTCATCTCTTACTGGTTTAACATCTTTCCAAGCATCCTGCCAGCGTAGATACATCAGGTTGTCAACAAAGTCGTATGCCCAACGAGCCGATTTGTCGCTATAGGCTTTGGGATCGTATGTTTGGTATAGCGGATTTATTTTTGTAACACCTGCATATATGGGCACGAATGGCGATACATATTGATTATCGAGGTAAACCCAGTAAACTCCGCCTATACATGATGGTAGCCATCCTCTTAGTTGAGCAACCATGCCAAATCCACCACGCGATACATTTCGTCTCCAGTTTAAATCGAGTAATTTTTGCATTTCGCGTGTGGGAAATGGAGTTGCGAGTGGACTAAGTTCCATTTTGCCATCGGAACCTGGGATATACCAATCAGGGTCAGAGGTCATGTCGTAAATTGTACCCTCAAAGGTCGATCTAAAGAATGCGAAAATATCCTGAACTGAGATTTTCTTTGTGGGTTTTACTGAAAATGGGTACATGCTTAGGTCTTCAACATATTGAACGTAAGGATTCATACCGTCAAAAGGAGATTTTAACTTACGATCTGGGTATTTACTATTATCGGGGTCGTATGTTGAGTAGAATAACCAGAATCTTGATGTTGACCATTCGCGAAGGGTTGGAGTATAAACCTTTTGCCAAATAAAAGATTCCTTATTGGAAGGATTATACCAGCCTTTGTCAATGGCAAATTGCATGTAGTTGTGCGATGCCATACAATCGTTTTTAAGAGTGTCAATCTCCTTAATTGTACTCCAGTTTGGTATCATAGCCACATGATCATCGGGAATACGCTTGGCAGCCCATATGCATCCTGGAGTTCCACTCGTTTTTTTCCATGTGCCAACACCGAAAACTTCGAAAATCCAAACCTCGTTTGCGTCGGCAATTGCTAATGCTTCTGATTCACCCATACATGAGGGAAGAAAGCCATACTCTTCCATTAAATGACCTATCAATTTAACGGCCTCGTATGCAGTTGTGCATCGTTGCAGGGCAAAGAGTTGCGCTTGCTCTACCGTCATAATTTGGTCACTTTCGCCGAATTTAAATTTCAATTCTTCCCTTTGGCTTAGAGTACTTTCTCCAATTGCAAGTTGGTGCTCGTTAATGTGAGGAAGAGCCGAGTGGATATATGTAAATGTTTTCTCAACTTGTGGAATATAACCGATGATTTTCCCGAGACTATCCATTGGTCTTATATCCTGCATGCCCCAGTATACTGGAGCCATGGTACCTTTGGGAAACGACGAGCCAGGGATAATTCGTAAGCGGCAATCTGCTCCACCATCGGAGTGGGATACAAGTACCGATCCATCGATTGTTGCCTTTTTTCCAGCAACAATAACAGTACATGCCGAACTGTTAATATGCCAGAACAATAATAATGAAATGGCAAAAAAAATAGTTGTAGTTTTCATTTGGTTAGAGTTAGTCGAGTTCTATGGTTTTAATTACACAATCACTTTCGTTATTATTTGTGAATGAGATTGTCACAAGCAAAGTTAGAATTCTGTTTTTTTAATAAAAGGATATTTATCAGTTTTTAGTGTAATTTGTACAATTATTTTTTGATGGTTATATGTTCTATTGTTTTAAAGAAAATCTATGTCAGGGTAACTGTCTTGATATTAGTTTGTTGTCTCTGTTGATGTTCTATTCTATTGCTGTTTGAATTGTGTCATTGTTTTTACAGTGGTAGGCTTATGGTGAATGTAGATCCTTGCATTTCCGAAGATTCAACAGATATAGATCCTCCGTGCGATTGTATTGCAAGTTTACAGAAATTCAGTCCTAGTCCTGTGGATGCTACTAAATTATAAGTTTGTTCCCCTGATTGAAATCGGTTAAAAATAGTTTTTATTCTATCGGCACTAATTCCAGAACCATTATCTTTTACTGATATTTTAATAAGTTTGGGGTCTATTTCTGTATATATTTCTATAATACCAGCAATGGGGGAGAATTTTATAGCGTTAGTTATAATATTAACAAGCACCCTATGCATTATGCTTTTATCAACTTCAATTTTAATATTTTCTATAACAGTTATTTTGAAAACGATATTTCGCATTTTTGCTAGAAGTTGAATATCATTTATGGCGTCCTCAATGAGTTCCTTTAAGTATATATCGATTTTAGATAGGTGCATGGTGGTGTTCTCATATTTGTACACATCAAGCATATTCATCACCAGGTTGTTCATCTCTCGGCCAGCCTCATGAATGATCATATCTTTTTCTGGAATGTCTTTCATTAAAGATACATTTGTGATAACACTTAGTGGATTCTTTAAATCGTGAACAATCATGTGTGTTATACGATCCTTGAATTTGCTGAGGTTTAGTATTTTCTCGTTTGTTACTTTTAGAATTTGGGCTTGTTTTTCTATTTCTGATTTTTGAAATAGAACCTCTTGTGTTCTCTCTTCAACTTTTTTCTCAAGTTCTGTATTTATTGACTTCAACTCTTGAGTCAGCGTTTCAATGGTCGAAAATGAGATTGAATATCGCTTAGAAAGTATTATTGCGTTCACAAACACAATTATAAAGAGACCAAAAGGCATTAGAAATGTTGTATTGAGAATTTGATTGTAAAAAAGAATATCGTTTATTGAAGTTACAAATAGTATAAAGTAACCAAATAGCATAAGAATTACATCGTCTCGCTTCTTATTTACAGCTTTTAAAAGTCCTACGAATATTAGAGTGGCGGCAAAGACTCCAATTCCTTGGTGTAAAATTGGAGTGTATGAGAAAATTTTAACAGGCGTTAAAAGTATACATGCTATGACAATTCCACTTGTAATGTTTATTATTTGTTCGTGTACCTTTGATAAATCATTCGGATATAATCTTCTAACAAACATGTATTGTAACGGAATAGCCAATATGAAGGAAAGGTATTCAATTCTGACCATTATTTCCCAGTTTATATTTGGAAATATGAGATAGATGGTTTTTTCTCCTGTAGATATTATCCTTAAAAGGATTACGAAGCAGATTAAACTGAATAATAGATATTGTTTTTCTTTTCGACGATAAATGTAAAGCACATAGTTGTATACAAACATTATAAAAAATAACCCGATGAGGAAGAATGCTAGGCTAATTTGTTTTGCTTTATAGTAATTGACGCTATCAGATTTTCCAATCAACATTAAATCTTCAGGGCCGCCTTTTCGATGATTGAAATTCGAAACTTGTAGAACAAATTCGGCCGTTTTTTCTTTTGTGAAGAAAGACACAGTATTCCGTTTCCACGAAGGGATTTCTTCGTTTGAATTACGCCCCACTTTTCCGCTTTCAATAATTTTTCCGTTGATCCATAGTTTGTAGGCACAGTCAAATTCGTTTACTTTAATGGAGTAAAAATCTTCGTCGGGGAAAAGAATTTTTAATCGGAATGTTGCATAACCTTCGCCTTTTAGTTCTATGCTGTCGACTTTATAGCCGTTCCAAATGTTAGGTAGTTTAATGTAGCTAGTTAATGTTTTTTTAGTAGAATCAATAAAGTCATTGGGTTTCAAAAGTTGGTTCCAATAAAACTCATAATCTCCAACTAGCCCAATAAGTTTTGTCTTATTGAAATCGACATTGGTAAGATCGATTACCCCATTTGTATCCTGAGAAGGAATTGCACTGCACTCTTCAAGTTCTGTAAGGGTTAGTTTAATGGTGAATATAAATGCGATAGCAATTAAAAGACCGAAGAATATGATTGATGTTTTTCGTATTTTCATTATTCAAATAAATGAAATTTTGGAGGATAAAATTAATGAGATTTCAGCCAAATAAAAAACCCCCAGTATTTGGGGGTTTTAAGTTAATGTTGGAAAGTTAAATTAACTTGTTGCTCCTGTATCAACTTTCGATTCTATTGCAGTTTGTATAGTTGTCGATACATTCGATAGAAAATCGTATCCAGTCATACTCTCAATGTAGTCAATAGTTGTTCTGTAGTATCCCCATGCTTGGCTGCTAACAGTTTGTGTGTTTGGCATCCAAACAGCAATTACTCGTGTCGATGATGTGATGCGTGATAGATCGCTTGTGCCTGAAGGCAAAACAACAATAATCTTCCAAACGTATGAAGGCACTACGATACTTTTGCTTGATATTGTTGAGTAAGTACCATTCGAACCAGTTCCTCCTTGTCCGTAAGGTCCCGAAATTATATACAATTCGTAGCCAGAACTTACCAGGCTGCGGCAGTAGTTCTCTAGATTAGCCCAAGTTACTTGGTTGTTCTTCGGAGCTTGAGGAATCATGTTGGTCATTAGAAATGTTGCGGAGTTGTCTGTAGTTGTTGATGTTCTGTCTGCACTTGGACACATATGCCCGCGGTCGAATCCAGAACCGCTAAAGTCGGTTGCTCCAACTTGAACCCAACTCGATGGCAATGTTGCATCTGCTCTAAAATCGTCCTGACGTGCTGCCGATCCAATCCAGGAAGAGCCCAAGTACCAAGAAACCCAGTTACAAGTGTGTTTACTATTATTGTACGATAGAACATATTGCGATTTTACCATTAGGTAGTTGTTAGCATATGTTGTGCTGGCAACAGCTCCTGATGGATTTCCGAGCATCATGTTGTCGCCATCGGTAGCAGATGTTCCTGTATCGCCACCTGTATCATCGCCCGATGAGTAATCGGATATGGAAATGTTATCGATGTTAATTCTGTACGAAGTTCCAGTGAGTTTACGAATCTCGAAACGTACATTACCCGATTGATTAACCGTAAAAGAGGCTGCGCTTAGCGTTGTTGATGATGTGGTGATAGTTGATCCTACCTTAGTCCATGAACTTCCACTGTTTGTAGACATGTAAAGCGCCCATGTACTAGTGCCATCGCTTCCGTATTTTGCATGGTAAATGCTAACAGTGCTAGCCCCCGTTGTTTTATTGAATTGCATGGTTAATTTACCTGTGCTTGTAATTCTAGCCGATTTAGAATCACTTTTTCTATCGCTACTCGATGTTCCAATTAAAGCATTATCGAAGTACCATGATCCAGTCGTTAACGTAACGGCAGCAGCAGCATAGGATGTTTTTGTGCCGCTTTCGAATGTTTCGGAGAATGTTGTTGTGGCTTTAGTGGCACTAACCAAAATCTGATCATTTTCTTTAGGTTCAATTGTCTCTGTTTTTTCGCATGATACCATCATTGCTAATGCGAAAACCGATGTTATCAGCATCATTTTGTTGAATACACTTTTTGTTTTCATAATTAAATTAAGTTTTAGGTTGGTGCCATAAATGTATAAAGATGTATTGGTTCGAAGGGTAGTGTTTGTGTTTCTTTTTGGTTAAGTTTTAGTGCAGTTTAAGGATAAAATCACGCATATTTAATTTCAGTATTTCTTTTTGCTGGACAATTTGTCAAGCGGATGTTGTAAGTCTTGAGCTTATGGGGTTTCGAATGTGCTGGCGTTTTAACGCACATTAACCGTCATTAGTTACATTTATGTCAGATTGACGGATTAAATGTTGATAGTTTGTAGTTTCTTATAAAATTAAATAATTGTTTTTCGAATATTGATTTTCAACTTTATACTAGGACTTTAGTTTAAGGTTAATTGTAAACGAAAAAAGACCCTATAGAATTTCTAGAGGGTCTTTTTACTTAGTTAGATCGATTTATTTAACTATAATTTTTCTTGTTTGTAGATCTGCTCCAGCAGACATTTTGAGAATGAAAATGCCTTTGCCTAGTTCGGAACTATCAAATGAGACGTTGTAAGTATGTTTCGATTCTATGGAACTATTGAAGATTAACTTAACCATTTGTCCGCTTAGGTTATATACTTCAATCTTTGCAACAGCAGTACTATTTGAATAGAACTTCACAGTAGTGATTCCTTCTGTTGGATTTGGATAAACTTCAAGGTCTGAAGGCTTAACAACATTTTCATTAAAGTTAGAGAATTCACTTGTGTTTGGAAGATTAGCAATAGAGTAATTCTCTGAGTGAGAAGCAACGCATGGGCAGGCAAGGAATCCAAGATCTACAGTGCCATTATCGAAGTTCTTATTAATTGCATCAATGGCATTAGTAAGATCTGCTGCAGAATATTCACTTATTCCTCCTAGTGCCTTATTACCTTCTTCAAGAAGTTGAGCAACCGTCCATCCCATAAACTGGCCTTTGGTTACAATCATATTTTGGAGTAGTTGTTCTGCTTGGGCGAAATCTGGGTAAGCATTATCTATTCCAATTGTGATTGTTAACGCTACTACTTGTCCAACTAATGTATTCTTAAGCGATTTTGAAGTTGGATTTGTTAATGTGCCTACAGGTAAGATTCCTGGTGTTCCACCTGTTGGAAGTAGATTGTGAACAGCATTAGCCGATGTTAATTTTAGATATCGTCCGTTACTTCCAACTACTATGCCTGTTGGAAATGCAGTAGAGAACTTGCTGTCAAGCACACAACCCCAGTTATTTCCGTTGCATTTAGCACCCCATCCACCTTGAGTTACTGTTACATAACTGTCACAAGTGATAAGAACTAAAGTTACTTGCTCTGTGATTTGGCATCCATTTGCATCTGTTACAACCAATGTGTATGTTCCAACTGGGAATATTACTTGATTCGAAGTTTGACCAGTGCCAATCCAATCATATGAATAAGGTTCAACGCCTCCTGTAACAGTTGCTGTTGCAGAACCAAAGCCTCCAAAGCAATATACGTCTTCCTTGGAAATTGAAAGTTCTAATTGTTCTGGTTGGGTTATGGTTGCATTAGCAAAAGCAGAACAGCCATGTGCGTCTACAACACTGAAGTTGTATGTACCTGCAGGTAACTCTGTTATAGCGTCACCTCCAAATAAGTAGTCTGGAGTTCCTCCCGTTGCAGATAGTTCTACAGCACCATTATTTCCACCAAAGCAAGAGACGTTTTTCAAAACAGTTGCAGTTAGAATGAGCAATTCTGGCTGAGTGATAGTGTCTGTTGCAACAGCGGTACATCCATGGGCATCGGTTACAGAATAGTTATAAATGCCTGCAACTAAGCCAGATGTTTCATCTCCTCCATAAATATACTCAGGAGTACCTCCTACAGCACTAAGTTCAATAACACCATTGCTACCACCAAAGCAAAGTACATTCTCCTTAACTGTTGTGGTAAGAACTAATAGGTCTGGTTGTGATATGTTAGCAGAAGCCATTGCGGTACATCCATGGGCATCAGTAACCAAAAACTCATATGTCCCTTCTGTCAGGTTCTCAGTTAAACCAGAGAAAGTGTAAGGTTCAGTTCCACCTACCGCGCTAAGCTCTATCGCACCATCGTTGCCACCGAAGCATGAAACGTTCGCCTTTACGGTTGCTGTTAGTACGAGAAGTTCTGGCTGGGTGATTGTTGCGGAAGCCATTGCAGAACAGCCATGTGTGTCAGTTACAGAATAGTTATAAGTTCCTGCTGTCAAGCCAGATGTTGCATCACCTCCAAAAATATACTCAGGAGTGCCGCCCACAGCGCTAAGTTCTACAGCACCGTTGCTACCTTCAAAGCAAAGGACATTCTCCTTAACGGTTGCGGTAAGAACCAATAGATCTGGTTGAGATATGGTAGCAGAAGTTGTAGCAGTACATCCATGGGCATCAGTAACCAAGAACTCATAGGTTCCTGCGGTAAGGTTGTCAGTTAAACCAGAGAATGTGTAAGGTTCTGTTCCACCTACAGCGCTAATCTCTATAGTTCCATCATTACCACCAAAGCATGAAACGTTTGCCTTTACAGTTGCTGTTAGTACGAGAAGTTCTGGCTGGGTGATTGTTGCGGATGCCGTTGCAGCACAGCCATGGGTATCGGTTACAGAATAGCTATAAGTTCCTGCGGTCAAGCCGGATGTAGCATCTCCCCCGAAAGTATACTCAGGAGCACCACCAACTGCGCTAAGTTCTACCTCACCGTTATTACCACCAAAGCATGAAACATTTGTTTTTACAGAGGCAGTTAGTACAAGAAGTTCAGGCTGGGTGATTGTTGCGGATGCCGTTGCAGCACAACCATGGGTATCGGTTACAGAATAGCTATAAGTTCCTGCGGTCAAGCCGGATGTAGCATCTCTTCCGAAAGTATACTCAGGAGTACCCCCTGCAGCGCTAAGTTCCACAGCGCCGTTATTGCCACCAAAGCAAAGGACATTCTCCTTAACGGTTGCGGTGAGAACCAATAGATCTGGTTGAGATATGGTAGCAGAGGCTGTTGCGGTACATCCATGGGCATCAGTAACCAAGAACTCATAGGTTCCTGCTGCAAGGTTCTCAGTCAAACCAGAGAAAGTGTAAGGTTCAGTTCCACCTACAGCGCTAAGCTTTATAGTTCCATCATTACCACCAAAGCATGAAACGTTTGCCTTTACAGTTGCTGTTAGTACAAGAAGTTCGGGCTGGGTGATTGTTGCGGATGCCGTTGCAGAACAGCCATGGGTATCGGTTACAGAATAGCTATAAGTTCCTGCTGTCAAACCGGATGTAGCATCTCCTCCGAAAGTATACTCAGGAGTACCACCAACTGCACTAAGTTCCACTGCGCCGTTGCTACCTCCGAAGCAAAGTACATTCTCCTTAACCGTTGCGGTGAGAACCAATAGATCTGGTTGAGATATGGTAGCAGAGGCTATTGCTGTGCATCCATTCGCATCAGTAACCAAGAACTCATAGGTTCCTGCGGTAAGGTTTTCAGTTAAACCTGTGAAAGTGTAAGGTTCAGTGCCACCTATTGCGCTAAGTTCTATAGCACCATCGTTACCGCCAAAGCAGGAAACGTTTGCCTTTACCGAAGCATTTAGCACAAGAAGTTCTGGTTGAGTGATTGTTGCCGATGCCGTTGCAGAACAGCCATGTGCATCGGTAACAGTATAGTTATATGTTCCTGCAGCCAAGCCAGATATTGCATCTCCTCCGAAAGTATATTCAGGTGTTCCCCCTGCAACGCTAAGTTCCACAGAGCCATTACTTCCTTCAAAGCAAAGGACGTTTTCTTTGACGTTTGCGGTAAGAACCAATGGATCAGGTTGTGTTATTGTTACAGAAACTGGAGTAGTACATCCATTCGCGTCTGTTACAAGATAATTATAAGTACCTGCAACTAACTCTGAGGTTGCATCCCCAGAGAATGCATATGGAGCAATTCCTCCAGTTGCACTAAGTGTAACAGATCCATTATTTCCTCCAGAGCAAGAAACATCAATTTTAGTTGCACTTGCGAGAAGTTGAGGGGGCTGACTAATAGTTATCGATCCCTGTACTGTTTGTCCAACAGCGTCGGTTACAACTAAAGTATATGTGCCAGCTGTAAGGCCATAGATGTTGGCAGTAGTTGAGCCATTTGACCAAGCATAATAGAATGGCGGAACCCCTTTTGTTACGGTGCTAGACGCGGCTCCATTGTTACCTCCAAAGCAATTAACATGAGCATCAACAGTTAGAACAAGTTCGGGTTTGTCATAACATTTTAGGTATCCTAAATCAACAGTGCCATTGTCGTAGTTTTTGTTGATTTTATCTGCCATAAAATTTACTTCCGAAAAGGAATAGTCCGTGTTACAGCCTCCTAAAATATCGTTGGCTAATTGTAAGAAATCGGAAACAGTCATATCCTTAAAAGTCCCATCTGCGATCATAAGTGATTCAAGATCGCGATCGTTAATCGAGAATAATTCGTTATACGAATCAATCCCAACAGCTAGTGTAACCCCAATAATTTGAGCAGCCAATGTATTCGAGGAAGTTGCTGGATAAGATGGTGTAAGCAATCCAGGTGTTCCTGTTGCACTAAGAGCTTGTCTTACTGCGGTAACTGATGTTAAAGTAAGTGTATTACTTCCGCATCCAATAGTTAATCCATTCGGGAAAGCGGCTGTGAAATTGGCGTCTAGCACACAGCCCGGATTCCCTCCTCTACATTCAGAACCCCAACCACCAATGGTGAATGTTTTGAATCCTGTACAAGGATTCTGTGCAGATAAGCTGATAGAAAGACCCAGGATCATTCCTATCAGTGAGATAAGTTGAGTAAATTTTCTTTTCATTTTTTCAAATATTAGTTAATTAACCAACATAAATTGTAATGAGACTAAATTAACATATAAAACAAACGAATGTTTAATTATTTTGATTATGAATTATTTTTTAATGATGAAAACATAAAACCAAAACATAAAGGCTAAAAAAAGTGAAATAGAAAGATAATGTAAGTTTAAATGTTAAAGTGATTAATTATAGATGAAGAATTTGTTGAGTGGGGGGCAGAAATTCTTATGTTGCTAAGTCATCAAAATTTCAGAAGAACATTGCTTAATTAATCACCTAAACTTAAATTGCTGATCTCAAAGTCCTGTTTTTTATTTGAGCAAAATTACGTCAATCATAATGTGGAAGTCAAGTATTGTGACAAACTTTTGATGAAAATGAATATTATTATATCGTCCCTTTAAAGAGGGGGTATGGCGAGTTCACTGAAGGTAATCAACATAAAAATCATCAACTTTTAAGTAAGGCGTTGTTTAAATAAAAAGTATCGCTATATTTGTACCATTCAAAATACTATTCTTTTAGCGAAAGGATAGATTTATAGAGAAGAGCGGAGAGAACAGGCTCGATGAACCTCTAGCAACCTGCTGCCAAAGGCAAGGTGCTAAAACCTGACCCGAAAGGGTAATTATAACTCTAAACTAAACGTTATGCTGAGTTTAAACATTTTAGTTTCAATTGTATCATCAGGTTATTACACCTGCTTGTCGTTACTTATTTACAACCAGTTTAGAGGTACTTCTCGAATGCGCCGCTTCGGTCGAATGCGGTAGATAATCAGTTATAATCCTTACGGATTAAACCTATCGCGTTGCGGGCAACGCGAGGGTGTTTGGTGCATAGCATCAAAAAAAATCACAATACTTTAACGAATGTTGTTCATTAATTAAATCAACGAACAACAACCAACAAACAACAATTTCTATGTCACAAACATATCATTTCGATACGCTGCAAGTACACGCAGGTCAGTGGGTGGATGGGGAAACGCTGTCGAGGGCTGTGCCCATTTATCAAACTACATCGTATTTATTTAAAGACTCTGATCATGTTGCTAATCTGTTTGCGTTGAAAGAACCTGGTCATATCTATACAAGATTAAGCAATCCAACCACCGATGTATTGGAGAAGCGTTTAGCTGCGTTGGAAGGTGGAACGGCTGCTGTTGTGGTGTCCTCTGGACATGCTGCACAGTTTATTGCTTTAAGCAATATTCTGAGCGCTGGCGATAATTTTGTTTCATCACCATACTTGTATGGTGGAAGTCATAATCAATTTAAGGTTGCATTAAAGCGGTTGGGTATTGAGACTCGCTTTGCAATTGGGTTAAACCCTTGCGATTTTGAACCTTTTATTGATGAGAATACAAAGGCTATTTACCTTGAAACAATCGGAAATCCTAGTTTTTGTATTCCCGATTTTGAAGCATTTGCACAATTAGCCAATCAGTACGAAATCCCATTAATTGTTGATAATACTTTTGCAGGTGCAGGCTATTTATGTAGGCCTATTGAGCATGGTGCCAACATTGTGGTTGAGTCAATCACCAAATGGGTTGGTGGACACGGAACAAGTATGGGAGGAGTTATTATTGATGGTGGAAATTTTAACTGGGGAAATGGCAAATTTCCTCAGTTCTCGGAACCCTCTGAAGGCTATCATGGATTAGTTTTTTGGGATGCTTTTGGCGATAAAAGTCAATCTGGTAATATTGCTTTTGCAACTCGTGCTCGAGTAGAGGGTCTACGCGACTTTGGGCCTGCCATAAGTCCTTTCAACTCATTCTTGCTTATTCAAGGATTGGAAACTTTATCGTTAAGAATGGAGCGACATTGCAGTAATACGCTAGCATTGGCACGTTGGCTCGAAAACCATACTAAAGTTGAAAGTGTTAATTATCCAGGCTTGGAGAGTAGCCCATACCATACGGTTGCATCAAAATATCTGAAAAACGGTTATGGCGGGGTATTGTCGTTTACAATAAAGGGCGATGGAGATCAAACTACAAGATTTGTGGATAGTTTAAAGCTTGTTAGTCATTTAGCCAATGTTGGCGATGCTAAAACGTTGATTATTCAACCTTCGGCAACAACTCATCAGCAATTGTCGGCAGAGGAGCAGTTGGCTGCGGGTGTAAAACCAAATCTTTTAAGAGTTTCGGTTGGTATTGAGTATATTGGCGATATTATTGCCGATTTTGAACAAGCATTTAGTAATGTTAATGGTTGATGGTGATACAACTTTGTTAGTCTAAACATCTAGATAAATCTCGTTTTTGAACTTGTATAGAATAACAATGAAATTTAATACAATTTGAAATCTATCGTCTGATATCTAATATCTATACTATGAAAATTACAGAAGGAAACCTAAGTATTAGTAAGTTGCAGTTGGAGTGTGGAGAGTGGCTTAACGATATCAATGTGCATTACCATATTCTTGGCGATATATCAAAGAATCCGAATAAGGTTATTTGGATTTGCCATGCTTTTACTGCCAATAGCAACCCTGCCGATTGGTGGCCAGAGATGGTGGGCGATGGACGGGTTTTTGACCCAGAAAAAACGCCGATTGTTTGTGCTAATATTTTAGGATCCTGCTATGGAACAACCGGTGCAATGTCTATCAATCCAAGTTCGGGGAAGCCTTATTTACGTGATTTTCCAGTAATAACATTCAGAGATGTTGTTAGGGTTAATAACGAGGTGAAAAAGCATTTGTCGATAGATAAAATCTGGTTGATCATTGGCGGTTCCATAGGTGGTTTTCAGGCAATGGAGTGGGAGTTTTTGTTCCCTGGGACAACAAAACATCTTGCCTTAATTGCAACTACAGCAAAATCATCGCCTTGGGTGAAGGCTTTTAGCCAATCGCAGCGAATGGCGCTACTTAGCGACGAGAGTTTTGTTCGCCAAGAGGTTGATGGTGGCAAAAACGGACTAGCCGCCGCGCGCAGTATCGCATTGCTGAGCTATAGAGGCCGTAGTAGTTACAATATAACACAGCAAGATGAGGATGATGATTTGTTGGAGAACTATCGTGCTTGTACATACCAAAGTTATCAGGGTGAAAAGTTAGTGAAACGATTCGATGCCTATACATACTATTCCTTAACTCTAACGCTCGATAGCCATAATATGGGACGAGGACGAGGCTCTTTGGAGAAAGCGATGGGGGCAATTGAGGCAAACACTTTGGTCGTCGGAATTGATTCTGATATTCTTTTCCCAATTGAGGAGCAGAAGTTCTTGGCAAACTCTATTCCGAATGCAAAGTTCTACGAGATTCACTCCCAATTTTGTCACGATGGTTTTTTGATTGAATATGAGCAATTAATCGAGATAATTCGGAAATATTTAAAGGAATTTAATGAGGAGATATAGATGTCTGAAGTCAGATGTCAGGTAGAAGACATTAGAGTTTTGTCACCCTGAGCGTAGCGAAGTATCTTATTTTAATTGAATATCGATTTTCTCTATTCGCTCGAAACTGAGTTTACGAGTTCGCCGAAGGCAATGACAGAACAATAAACTTTTAAAAACTAAAAACAATGGAAGCAATATCAATAAATAAGTCAAAACAAAATCAAACTAACGAGAAGCAGCAGATTCAGCGTCAGGTTATAGGATTATTCGGATTTGGAACAGTAGGGCAGGGACTTTACCATGTTTTGCAGGGTGTGCCAGAATCAAAGGCATATATTAAGAAGATTTGTGTAAAGCAGGGTCTTAAAGAGCGTTCCGTTGATAAAAAACTTATCACCATAGATCCAAATGCTATACTCGATGATCCCGAGATCAATCTTGTAGTTGAGTTAATCGACAATGCCGATGATTCATATAAATATGTAAAGGCTGCGTTATTGTTGGGCAAAAGTGTTGTGTCGGGAAATAAAACGATGCTTTCGCATCACTTGGATGAGTTAATCCGAATTCAGCGCGAAACTGGTAGTGCCTTGCTTTACGATGCTTCGGCCTGCGGCAGTATACCTGTTATCCGTAACCTTGAGGAATATTACGATAATGATTTGTTGACTTCAATTAGAGGAATTTTGAATGGTTCTTCAAATTTTATCCTTTCTAGGATTTTTAATAACGGAGAAAGTTATAGTTCTGCACTTAAAAAGGCACAAGAGTTGGGCTTTGCTGAAAGTAACCCGGCTTTCGATGTAATGGGATTTGATGCTCTTTACAAGTTGATAATTCTTACCGTGCATGGTTTTGGAACCTATATTCACCCTAACGATGCTTTCTGCTACGGAATACACAATCTATCGAAGTACGATATTCGTTATGCCCAGGAACAAGGAAAGAAGATAAAGTTGGTGGCAACGCTAAAGAAACTGGATAATAACAATTTTACTATTTTTGTATTGCCTACATTGGTCGATGCCGATGACTATATATATAATGTGGAAGATGAGTTCAACGGTGTTGTAATTGAAGGTGCTTATTATGATAAGCAGTTTATGTTTGGAAAGGGAGCCGGTGGTTTCCCAACAGGATCAGCTGTTTTGAGCGATATTTCGGCACGTTTCCATAACTATCGTTATGAGTACAAAAAGTTGAATTTCTTTGCGCCTCCAGCATATACTACCGATGTTACATTGGAGTTGTTTATTCGTTATCACGACATAGTTGATCTTTCTATTTTTGATATTTATGAGTTGGTTGAGCGTTACAATGGACCTGAGCATCGATGGGTAATTGCTAAAGTTAAACTATCAACCTTGATTAAAGTGAAAGATTTAATTACGAAACTTAATCTTTTTGTTGCGTTTACTGGTAATTTAGATTTCAAAAGTGGTAACTTGTAGGGCTGAGGTTTGGCCGAAGTTGAGAAGGTAATTTGTCCATTAATTGTTGATCGATTTTCACTCTTTACTGCGAACCTTCTTGCTTAACGATTTATGTTTAACGATTACGAGAAAATGAAAAAAAGTAGACTAATAGACCAATTAAATCAGAAAATTTTAGTTCTTGATGGAGCTACTGGTACAATGATTCAACGATTTAAACTTCAGGAAGCGGATTTTAGAGGTACTATCTTTGCGAATCATCCTGTCCCATTGAAGGGCGATAACGATTTATTGGTGTTAACTCGCCCCGATGTAATAGAGTCAATCCATCGCGATTATCTAAATGCTGGTGCCGATATTATTGAAACCAATACCTTCAATGCTACTACAATTTCGCAGGCCGATTATGGAATGCAGGATTGGGTTGAGAAAATTAATTACGAGGGAGCCAGTATTGCCCGAAAGATTGCCGATGAGTTTACTGCAATGAATCCCAGTAAGCCGCGTTTTGTGGCAGGCTCAATGGGACCGACTAATCGTACTGCATCAATGTCGCCCGATGTGAATAGACCCGGCTTTCGCGCTGTAACATTCTTCGATTTAGTTTTGGCGTACAGCCAACAGGCAAAGGCTTTGATTGAGGGTGGCGTTGATATTCTTTTGGTTGAAACAATTTTCGATACTCTCAACGCCAAAGCGGCTCTGTTTGCAATATCGAATGTACTCGATGAGTTACAGAGGGAGGTGCCTGTAATGGTTTCGGCAACTATTGCCGATATTAGTGGCCGCTTGCTTGCTGGTCAAACTTTGGAGGCTTTTCTTACATCAGTTTCTCATTATCCTTTATTGAGCGTTGGATTGAATTGTGCATTCGGTGCAGAGCAGTTACTACCATACATAGAGGAACTATCCGCTAAATCTAAATTTAGGATAAGTGTTCATCCAAATGCTGGATTACCAAATCAACTGGGAGAGTACGATCAGTCTGCCGAGCAGATGGCAACTGTAGTTGAGAAGATATTAAAGTCAAATTTAGTGAATATTGTTGGTGGTTGCTGCGGTACAACACCTCTGCATATTGAAAAGATTGCTGGTTTAGTTGATCGATATTCACCTCGACAAATTCCCTCAATTCAAAAATATACCCGTTTATCGGGCTTAGAGCTGTTGGAGATAAGACCCGATACAAACTTCGTGAATATTGGCGAACGTACCAACGTGGCCGGTTCTAAAAAGTTTGCAAAGTTGATTGCCGAAGGCAAATATGCTGAGGCCATATCCGTTGCACGTGAGCAGGTTGATGGCGGTGCGCAGGCCATTGATATTTGTATGGACGATGCCTTGATTAATGCACCTCAGGCTATGACTGAGTTTATAAATATGATTGCATCGGAGCCCGATATTGCTAAAGTTCCAATGATGATTGATTCATCTAGATTCGAGGCAATTGAGGCTGGCTTACAGTGTACGCAGGGCAAAAGCATTGTTAACTCAATTAGTTTGAAGGAGGGTGAGTCGGAATTTATTCGTCGGGCTAAACTCATAAAACAGTATGGAGCCGCAGTTGTGGTAATGCTTTTCGATGAGAATGGACAAGCCACAACCACCGAGCATCGTATTGCAGTTGCAGAGCGATCCTATAAAATACTTACCGAAATTGTGAGTTACGAACCCGAGGACATTATTTTCGATCCTAATATTCTTGCAATAGGAACAGGAATGATAGAGCATTCCACGCAGGCTGTTAGTTTTATTGAGACTTGCCAATGGATTAGGCAAAACCTTCCAGGAGCAAAGGTTAGCGGTGGTGTAAGTAATTTATCGTTCTCGTTTAGGGGAAACAATGTTATTCGCGAGGCTATTCATTCAGTTTTCCTATACCACGCCATAAATGCAGGAATGGATATGGGTATTGTGAACCCATCGCTTTTGCAGGTTTACTCTGAAATAGATTCTGATTTGCTTCAGTTGACGGAGGATTTAGTTCTGAACCGACGACGCGATGCTACTGAGCGTTTGCTTGCCTTTGCCCAGAATGTAACGCAGGAGAAAGGTGAAGTGCATAAAGTACAGGAGTGGCGTAACGAATCTGTTGAGAAGCGTTTGCAGCATGCTCTGGTAAAGGGTATCACCGAGTTTATTGTTGATGATACTAATGAGGCTTATGAAACGTTTGGTACAGCCATTAATGTTATAGAAGGTCCGTTGATGGCAGGAATGGGCGAGGTTGGTAGTTTATTTGGTTCTGGTAAGATGTTTTTGCCGCAGGTAGTAAAGAGTGCAAGGGTAATGAAGGCTGCGGTTGCTGTTCTTGAACCATACTTAAGCAGTTCCTCTGAACTAGAGCAGAGCCAGGCACAAAAGGGAACTATTGTACTAGCTACAGTTAAAGGTGATGTGCACGATATTGGCAAAAACATAGTTAATGTTGTGCTCGCTTGCAATGGATATAGGATTATCGATTTAGGCGTGATGGTTCCGGTTGAAAGAATCATTGATGAGGTTGTTAAAAATAAGGCAGATATATTAGGTTTGAGTGGGTTAATTACGCCATCGCTCGATGAAATGGCTTCGGTGGTAAGAGAGTTAGAGCGTAATGGGATGAATATTCCAGTTCTAATTGGAGGAGCAACTACGTCAGAATTACATACTGCTCTAAAAATAGATACAGGCTATTCGGGTGCAGTGGTTTATGTAAAAGATGCATCTCAGGCGAGTGGTGTTGTGTCTAATTTGTTGAGCAAAGAACGAAGCAAATCATATATTGCACAGGTAAAGCAGAATTACATTAAGTTGCGCGAGAATTATAGTGCGCGAAATATCTCTTTAATCTCGTTGGATGATGCTCGACAAAATTCGCTGAAGTTGAGTTGGCGTTCCTATAATCCTGCGGTTCCAACGCAAACTGGAATAGTTAGGTTCGATAACTATTCTTTAGAAGAAATTAGAAAATATATCGATTGGACTTTCTACTTTTTTGCATGGGACATAACAGGGCGATATCCCGATATCTTTAACGATCCGGTAAAGGGAACCGAGGCAAAACGGCTTTACGATGAGGCAAATATTTTGCTCGATGAAATTGTTTCTGAGAACCTTTTGAGGGCATCTGGAGTTGTTGGCATATTCCCAGCATCGTCGGATGGTGATGATATTTTGATTTATGCCGATGAGGATAGAAAAGAGATTGTCTCTAAGTTTTATCAGTTCAGAAATCAGGAAAAGAAGGAAGACGGTATTCCAAATCTTAGTCTTTCCGATTTTGTTGCACCTAGTGGTGTTAAGAACGATTGGGTAGGATGCTTTGCTGTAACTGTTGGACATGGTGCCGATGCTATAGCTGAAAAATACCGTGCAGCGGGCGATGATTTCAAGGCAATAATGGCGAAGATATTGGCCGATAGGCTTGCCGAGGCATTTGCCGAGTTATTGCATCAGAAAATCCGGAAAGAGATTTGGGCTTACAGCCCTGACGAGGATTTGCCGCTCTCTCAAATGCTTTCCGAGAATTATTCTGGCATTAGACCTGCTCCGGGTTATCCCGCTTGCCCCGATCATAGAGGAAAACAATTTATTTTCGATTTGTTGAATGTTCCAAGTAATACGGGGATGGGATTAACCGAAAATTATGCAATGACACCCGGTGCATCGGTTGCGGGCTTCTATTTCTCCCACCCAGAG
Organism: Bacteroidales bacterium; assembly: GCA_050180705.1. GTDB lineage: Bacteria > Bacteroidota > Bacteroidia > Bacteroidales > Tenuifilaceae > SB25. The sequence goes on from JBFXDX010000011.1 coordinate 132,136, forward strand.
TCAAAATACTTTACTGTAGGAAAAGTTCAGCAGGACCAGGTACGCGATTATGCCCGTCGTTTGGGTGTTAGTGTTGAAGAGGTGGAAATGTTTATCCCAACGTATTTGGCGTACAAGTAGATTTTGCTAGACATCAGATTTGTTATCCTGAATGTAATGACGGATCTATTAAGAGGAAAATAAACTGTTTAAGTATAATAAGGAGTATCAAAATATCTTCGATTAACTCTTAACTATATACGTAATGAAAGTAATTGACATAATAAATAAATCCCAGTCGACTCTTTTTTCGTTTGAGTTGCTTCCTCCCTTAAAGGGGCATAATGTGCAAACCATTTTCGATACAATCGATAAACTTGTTGAGTTCAATCCTGCATATATTAACATTACTTACCATCGCGAGGAGGTGGTATATAGACCCGATTTGGATGGGGGCGTGGTTCCTGTAAAGGTACGTCGTAGACCTGGCACAGTTGGTTTGGCCGCAGCCATTCAGTTTAGGTACGGAATCGATGTTGTTCCTCATATTATTTGTGGAGGTCTTGATGCCAGTGAAATTGAGGATGCTCTTGTTGATTTGGATTTTCTTGGTATTCAGAATGTGCTTTTGCTTCGTGGTGATGCCGATAAAATTGTTGGTAAGTTCGAACCTAAGCGCGGTGGACATAAGTATGCCGTTGATTTAGTACGTCAGGTTAATAAATTTAATAAAGGTATATATCTCGAGAATTTGATAGAGAAGCCTAAGCAAACTGATTTTTGTGTGGGTGTGGCTGGATATCCCGAGAAGCATCCCGAATCGCCCAATTTTGAATCCGATATTCAGCATCTTAAAGCAAAAGTTGATGCCGGTGCTAGTTATATTGTAACTCAACTGTTTTTCGATAACTCAAAATATTTTCAGTTTGTCGAGAATTGCCGCAATGCTGGTATTAATGTGCCAATTATTCCTGGTATAAAACCAATATCAATAAAGGATCATTTAAACATACTGCCTAGAGTATTTGGGGTGCATATTCCTCAAGAGTTAGTATCGCTTGTGGAAGGATGTAAATCGAATTGTGATGTGTATGAGGCTGGAATCGAGTGGACTGTTAATCAAATTAGGGAACTTAAGAGTGCGGGAGCGCCTGCAATTCATTTTTACACCATGGGCAAGTCCGATAATATATCAAAAATAGCGAAAGCTGTATTTTAAGATATTCTCGCTAAACTTGGTTTTATGATGAATATAGATTAACTTCCTCGGTCAATCAATGATAGAGAAGACTAATTGTTAATTTCGGAATATGGATAATAATTCGTTCAATCAGGAACCAAAAGAGTTTAAAAACAATCAATCAAATGGACTTGATTCTGAACTGAAGTATAGATTACTATTCGAACAGTCGCCTGTAGGTATTTTGCAGTTCAATAGTGACCTTATTATAACAGATTGCAACAATAAATTTGTAGATATAATTCAATCAGAAAAGAATCGTTTGGTAGGATTGGATCTTAACACTTTAAAGGATAAATCTGTATTAGGTGCATTCAATGATGCAATGTTGGGCAAAAATGGATTTTATGAGGGAATATATCATGCTACAACAAGTGCATCGGTAATATATGTGAGTTTAAAAACAGCGCCGTTGTTTTCTTCAGATCACAATCGAATTGATGGAGGACTTGCAATTTTCGAGGATATAACTGAAAGGGTTCGATCAGAGCAAGCGTTGATTAAAAAGGAGCACCATTTTAGGGTGCTTTCATCATTAACTACCGATTCTGCTTCAATTCTTTCATTTAATCCTGACGGAACGTTTAACCGTGAATGGCTCAGTGATTCTTTGTTACATAAGTTCGGGTATTCGCCTGAGGATATCGATAATTTTGAAAAATGGAAAAGGATAATTCATCCCGAAGATATTGATGTCTATAAAGAAGCCATTGGGAAAATTCTTCTGGGTGAGAAGGTTTCTCTTGACTTTAGAATCTTAGGTAGAAATGAAGAGATTTATTGGATTAATAATACTGTTTATCCCGAGTATGACGATCAGGGTCGCCCCGTAAGGTTGATTAGCGCTCTAAAGAATATTACAGCGCAAAAGGAAGCCGAACTGGAATTAAGCAATCAAAAGAATCTTCTAGATACCATTATAAGCGTGGCTCCTGTTGGCATATGGCTTAAAGTGCTTGATGGGTCATATCCTATTTTCAATAAAAGTTTAGTGGAGTTAGTTGGTAATGCCCCTGATGGTTTTTCACTAACTCCAGAGGAACTGTCGAATTGTAATGCCAGTGATAATTTGGCGATAAATTCGGATGGTCCTATTGAGGTGGAGGAAGATCTTACTTTTGTCGATGGAAAGAGGCATACAGTTAAGGTATATAAATGTAAGATTGTAAATACCAACGGATCGGTTGTCGGTATTCTGGGCGTATTAACCGATATTACATTTAGCAAGAAGTATGAAAAAGCATTGGTTGAAGCGTTGGAAAAGGCCGAAGAGGCCGATAGGCTAAAGTCTGCATTTCTTGCAAATATGAGCCACGAAATACGAACTCCACTTAACGGAATAATTGGTTTTGCAAAATATCTGCGAAATTTCCCAGAAACCAGTCGAGAGGAGACTCTAAAATTCTTGAATATTATTTGCAATAGTGCCGATCATCTGTTAAATCTTATCAACGATATTATTGATATTTCGAAGATTGAAGTTAATCAGCTCAAAATTGCACCAGAGGCAATAAACCTGAATACTCTCTTAAATGAGATTTATTCGTTCTACTATACTGCAAATCCAGATTTGGCGAAGTTGGGTGTTAGTTTTAGAATCTTAACTTCCTTGGCCGATTCTGAATCGAATATTGTTGTAGATAAGGTTCGGCTTCGCCAGATCCTGAATAACCTTATCACCAATGCACTTAAGTTTACAAAGAAGGGAAGTGTTGAGTTTGGCTACGAGTTAACCTCCGACAAATCATTTTTGAAATTCTTTGTCAGCGATACCGGAATTGGTATTCCTATCGATAAGATCGATTTAATCTTTCAGCGATTTAGCCAGGCCGATATAGATGTTACCCGTAAGTATGGAGGAACTGGGCTGGGGCTGGCTATCTCAAAATCATTAATCGAATTAATGGGCGGTAAGATTTGGGTTGAATCGCAGCCCGAAGTTGGCTCAACTTTCTTTTTCACGTTGCCGTTGACCAAAACGTTAATGCCATCTAGTAAACTTGATGCATCGCTTAATTTTGCCGATTTAATGCATAAGTTGAATGGAATTAGTGTCCTGATTGCTGAAGACGATCCTAATAGCTTATTTTACCTAAAAACTGTTTTGCAGAATGCAGAAATTGTTTGCCATTTGGCACAAAATGGAAGAGAAGCGGTGGATGTTTTCCTTGTTAATCCAAATGTTGACATGATCTTGATGGATCTTAAGATGCCAGTGCTTAGTGGTTTTGATGCTATAAAGGAAATTAAGAAGATAAATCCAAAAGTTCCCATTCTAGTACAAACAGCTCATGTTTTTAACGATGAACGAGTGCTTTGCCGAGCAATGGGGTGCGATAATTTTATTGCTAAGCCTATTGATGTTGATATACTTTTTAGCAATATCTTTCAAATGCTGAATATTCATTAGGTTAAAGAGTCTTCTCGAAAATAATTTTTACAAATTCTTCCTTTGGCGGAGGGGCAATGCCTTTATTCTCAAAACCATTTTCTTCGAGTAAAGTAACCAGCGATTTATCATCGACAGGAATATAGCCGCTAACCATTTTGTACTTTTCCTCCTTTGCAAAGTTTAGTGCAAATGTCAATAGTTGGTGAGCTAGCCCTTTTTTTTGGAATGCAGGATATATGGCCAATCTGCCAATTGATAGTGATTTTTTTGATACATCATCAGGCTTTAAGGTGATAGTTCCTACGGGAACCCTATTCTCAAAAATTATATAAACGAAACCTTTCTCTATATCCAAGGCAATGTCGTTAAAATCGGCTAGACTGTTATTCCAGTATTTTACGCCTTTTTCGAGTAGTTGTCTTGAGCATTCTTTAATAATGTAAAGAATCTCTAAAAGTTGATGCTTTTGGGCCTTCGATATTTCCATTGGTTACATATTAATGTCAAATACTTTTTCCCCATTAATGTAGGTTACAACTACTTTTTCGTGAGGAATATTCTGAATCGAATCGTTCATTAAATCGGAGTTTAGCACAACAAAATCGGCTACATTGCCAACAGCAAGGCTTCCTTTCATATTTTCTTCGAAACACGATTTTGCTGCCCATGTCGTCATTGCCCGGAGTGCTTGTTCGCGGCTTAATGCATTCTCGGTTTGGAATCCATCTTTGGGTTCTCCATTTAAATCTTGGCGAGCAACGCCTGCGTAGAATCCGTAAAGCGGATTTATATTTTCTATTGGAAAGTCGCTTCCGTTAGGTAGCCATCCATTTTGTGCTAAGAGGTTCTGATACGCATATGCATACTTAATACGATCGCCCAATCGTTCATCGGCCCAGTTCATATCCGATGTTGCATGGGTTGTTTGGATCGAAGGTATTACTTTTAGTTTCCCATATCGGGGTAAGTCCTCTGGGTCTACAATTTGGGAGTGCTCAATTCTCCATCGTTTATCGTTATTATCTTCTAAATAGTTAGCGTAAATATCGAGCATTAATCTAACAGCCGCATCGCCTATGCAGTGTGTGCAAACTTGGTAGCCCGATTCGTTTGCCATTTTACATATGGAATCGAGTTTTGCTGTAGGTTCAACCTGAATTCCTTTATTATTGGGGGCATCGGAGTAAGGCTTTAGAAGTAACGCTCCGCGTGAGCCTAAGGCTCCATCGGCATATATCTTAATGGAGCGTACCGTTAATCTTTCTGTTTGGTAAATTCCTTTGCTGATAAATTGCTTGTAATTCGACTCTGTTGGGTTGAGCATTGCATTTACTCTCATTTTTAATGTTCCTGCTTTTTGAAGCGAGTCGATAAGTAAAACCTCATCGGTATTTAATCCTGCATCGTGTATGCTTGTTAGCCCAACCGCAAAGCAGTTAGCCTGAGCATTAAGTAATGCTTCCGTTTTCTCTTTGGCCGAGGGTTCTGGAATGTACTTACGTACTAGTTCCATTGCATTATCAATTAATACTCCGGTGGGTTTGCCATTAATCTTAACTATTTCGCCGCCTTCAATTGTTGTATTTGCTGTAATTCTGGCAAGTTCAAGTGCCTTGTTGTTGGCAATTGCGGCGTGTCCATCTATTCTTACAATATATACTGGCTTGTTGGGGAACGCTTGGTTTAGAAGTTCATTGGTGGGGAATTCTTTAACATCCCATTCATTCTGATTCCAACCGCGACCGTTCACCCATTCTGTTGGGTATTGCTCCTGATTTCTGATTAGCCTGTCTACAACTTCGTTCCAATTTCTAGCTTCGGCAAGCCAAGCATTGGGTAGTCCTAATCCATATCCTAAAAAATGACAATGAGGATCAATAAATCCCGGGTAAACGTATTTGCCTGTAAAATCAACAGTTTGGTTTGCTTTATATTTTCCAACTATAGAGGAATTGCTGCCTAGTTCTACAATTTTACCATCTTTAATTGCCATGCTGCTGTAGACCGAGGATGCTGAATCAACAGTGTATATTTTAGCATTAGTTACAATCAAATCGACTTTTTCTCGTTTACTACATGACATTGCCAAAATAGTTATTAGGGTTAAAGCAAGGTAGTATCTCATTACGGCATTTGTTAATTAATCTTCGATTCCAAATTTAGTTGTTTGTTTCGAATTTGAAACAGATCTGAGAAGCAGGAAATAAACAAAAAAAGATGTAGTTTTGAACTTTTAAATTGATGATGAAACCACTATACTACATAGTTCTAATAGTTTTAGGATTTGGAATTCTTGCTTGTGAGCGCGATAATTTTTCAAATAGTTCATCTATAAAGTTAGGTTTTTCGGCCGATACAGTTCTTTTCGATACAGTTTTTACCACAATTGGTTCGGCAACTCAGTACTTTAAGGTTTACAACAATAGTAAGTATGATGTCCGAATCTCTTCGGTACGATTGGCTGGTGGTTCATCGTCTCCATTTCGAATTAATGTTGATGGAATAAGCGGTGCCGAATGCGAGGATATTCCGCTGCGATCGAAGGATAGTCTTTTCGTTTTTGTGGAGGTTACGGTTGATCCTACCTCCCAGAATTCACCAATATTGATGGCCGATTCTATTGTGTTTGTTACTAATGGGAATGTTCAGGATGTGAACTTGGTGGCTTGGGGGCAAGATGTGTACCTGTTCAATGCTAAAACAATAACTTCCGATACAGTTTTCAGTGCCGATAAGCCTTACTTAATATACGATTACCTGATGGTTAACCCCAATGTCTCCTTAACTATAGAGCCTGGGGCTAAGCTGTATTTCCATAATTTTGCCCAACTGGTTGTTGCGGGAACTATTAATGTTGATGGCGAGCCCGAGAGCCCTGTGCTGTTCAGTGGCGATAGGTTAGAGGATTATTACTCCGATAAGGCTGGACAGTGGAATGGTGTTTGGCTGTATGCTGGCAGTAAAAACAATCGTATAAACTGGGCAGAAATTAAGAACTCCATATATGGATTGGTAGTTGATACCTGTGTGACCAGTTCTTCGCCAACGCTGACATTAAGTCATTCGAAAATCGAAAATACTAGCTATATCGGGTTGTATGCTCGTGGTGCAAAAATCGATGCCGATAATTGTCTGTTTGCAAACTCTGCCCAGGTTGCTGTCGCTTTAACAATGGGGGGCGCATATCGTTTTTACCATTGTACAATTGCAAATTATTGGGGCGATTATGTGTTCAGAGACGGCCCTGCGTTGCTCCTGAACAATTACTACACCTATCAGCTTGTCGATGATGGCCCTTACTATGTGGAGCCTCGCGACTTAACCGAGGCCTCATTCTATAATAGTATCATTTATGGAAGTATAAGTACTGAAATTTCTATCGATAATAAAGTTGATGGGCAGCCTGTCGATGCTACAATGAACTATTACTTTCAGGATTGTATCTTAAGGGTTCCCTCCAGCTACGATCTAAGCGATGAGACTAAGTTTAAGAACGTAATTAAGCTCGATCCTAAGTTCAAGGATACCTATAACCATATTTATGCGCTCGATACCTTAAGTCCGGCAAAGGATATTGCCAATATCGACATATCAAACCTGTACTCAATCGATCTTAACAACTACAATCGCCTAACCGATACAAAGCCCGATTTAGGTGCGTTCGAACGTGTCGAGTAGACTTCTGTTTCAAAATCAATGCTGTTAAGTTACGAAGCTTCTGCATCAAGTGTGGAGTGATAAAGAATGACTTTAACCTCTCAGCTGTCATTCCTGCGAAGGCAGGAATCTCAAATTTAATCGAATAAATTACCTTAACTAAACTACATCGATTTCAAGTTCAGTGTACCGAATATCTAGCAAAAATCTTAAATTTATATTTTGAGATAAGCCGCATACAATTCGGTTTGTTAATCCAATTACGCGATGAAGCAGCTGCTATTATTCGTTTTTGTGTTTATCTGTCTCTCATATTCTTATTCTCAGTCGGTAAGAAATAGAGTAATGTTTTATAATGTCGAGAATCTTTTCGATCCTTTCAACGATTCGTTAACCCGCGATGATGAATTTACGCCCAAAGGCACTCGTCATTGGACTTGGAGTAAGATGGAGAAGAAGATCAACGGTATTTTTAAGGTGATTATGGCCGTGGGACAATTCGATCCTCCTGTTATTGTCGGTTTCTGTGAGGTTGAGAATGGTTTTGTGCTTCATAAGTTGATAAAGGAGACCCCTTTATCCAGGTTCAAGTACAGAATGGTTCATCGGGAGTCTCCCGATCCACGTGGTATTGATGTTGCACTGATTTATCGCCCCGATAGGTTTACTTTGCTCCAGAAAAATTTTGTTACTGTTACTTTTCCCGACGATAGTAGCCGTCGAACTCGTGAGATCCTATATGCTAAAGGACTTATGTTCAACGATACGCTGCATATCCTTGTGAATCATTGGCCTTCGAAGTTTGGTGGAGAGTTAAAGTCCGAGTCTGGACGGTATGCGGCCGCATTTTCCCTAAAACAGAAGGTCGATTCCATAATGCTTTTCTATCCCGATGCCCGAATCCTTATTCTTGGCGATATGAACGATGAGCCTGAGTCCGATCCTGTGGTAAAAGGCTTTGGTGCTTGTCTTTCTATCGATTCCGTATGTACTGCAAGTTTTGTCAATATATCTGCAATCCTCAAACAGAATGGTCTTGGAAGCTATAAGTACCATGGGAAATGGGGAATAATCGATCAAATAATAGTTTCGCGCAGCTTACTTTCTGCCAAGCATAAACTTTACACAGCTCCATCTCTTGCTAGCGTTTTTAGTGCCGATTTTTTATTAGAGCCCGATAATGTATTTCAGGGTACAATGCCCTTTAGAACATTTCAGGGGTATCAATACCGCGGTGGATTCAGCGATCACCTGCCGGTTTATATCGATTTAATGGAGACTGAAGCCAATTAGGCTTTGCTCATCTGGTCTATGCAAGGCATCCCGAATTAAACCTTTAGTTATTTAGGTGATATTGATGATGAGATGATTTCAGCAGCATCTCAGATTTATGCATATCCTTTTTGATCTACATTTAGCTTTACAAAGATTACAGCTAGCATGCCTAGGACTGGCTCTATCATCGCAAAAAGATATGTTAACGTTTAAGCGATTCCTACTCTCAACCAGAAGACACGTTCTAGTGGTTGTGAGATTCATCCTAACACGTCTAAGACATGCACTAGAGCCTTTACAATATGTACTAGCGCGCCTAAGATGAGCTCTAGCACACCTAAGACAAGTGCTAGCATCTCAGAGATACATACTATTCATCAAAAGACATGTTCTAGCGCTTAAAAGATTCATCCTAACGTGTCTAAGACACATGCTAGAGCCATCAAGATATGTGCTAGCACACCTAAGATGAGTTCTAACGCTCCCAAGACACATACTAACGCATCAGAGATATATCCTACCTATCGGAAGATATGCGCTAACCCTTGGGTAATGTGTATTAACATTGATTCGATGATTGCCAGGCCTTTTAATTTTAAAAAAATCCTCAGTGTTTAACATACTATTGTAGTCAATGGGGGTAATCGTGCAGATACTAAAAATATTACCACCCCAACTTCGGCTTTTCATCCAATGATGCTGCTGTAGTTCCTCTTTTCATCTTTATTAACCGCTGGTCTATTGCATGTTTTTTCGTTGTTCTAACGCCTGAATTCTAACCCCTGAGTTTTTCTCACAGCCAACTTCTTTCCTAAAACATTTGCACACGCCAATAATCCTTTCTAACTTTGTTTCGACTTTTGGGGGTGCCTTTTAAGGCTGAGATTACACCCTTTGAACCTGATTCGGATAATACTGACGAAGGGAAAAAGAGTTTTGTTATTTAACAATCTCAAGTTTTTTACTTCCCCCTTTTTTAGTTCGAAAGCCAAATGCCTAATGGGAGTGCACACCATGAGCGTTTTGGTAGTTCGATAATTTTTGTTGAACAACTTAAAAAGGGTTTCTGTAATGAAAAAATTTTATTTGCTACTGCTTTCGCAGTTCTTTTGCTTTTTGCTATTTGCTAACAATTCCGACTACGCTGGTTTCTCCATTAAAGGGCGAATTGTCGATGAGAATGGAAGTCCATTGGTTGGAGCTACTGTCGTTGTCGAAAACACACTGCTAGGTGTATCGTCTGGAGCTAACGGTATTTTCGAAATTAATCGGCTTAAAAAGGGTAGCTATGTTTTATCGGTATCTTATTTAGGGTACGATACACAAAAGATTCCTGTTGATTTGGCTAACGATGAGAATCTCAATATCAAATTGATTTCTTCTGCGCTTATGTGCGACGAAGTTGTGGTGAGTGCTACACGTGCGTCGAGCCGTATGCCTCTAGCTCAATCTACAATGAGTAAGGAGCAAATTAGTGCTAGTAATACTGGCTTTGATGTTCCATATTTATTGGAGATGCAACCATCTGTTGTGGCTATGTCCGAGGGTGGCACGGGTATTGGTAACACTACTCTTCGTATTCGGGGGACAGACCATACTCGTATCAATGTAACAATTAACGGAGTTCCTTTGAACGAGGCCGAGTCGCAAGGTGTTTATTGGGTCGATTTGCCAGATTTCACAGCTTCTACCGATAATGTTCAGGTGCAGCGTGGTGTTGGAACTTCAACTAATGGTGCTGCTGCATTTGGTGCTTCTGTGAATTTTCAGACCACCACATTAAATCCTGAGCCTTATGCTGCAATCGATTTGCTCGGCGGTTCTTATAACACATGGAAGACATCTGCGCGTGTAGGTACTGGACTAATTCATGGGAAGTTTAGTCTCGAGGCTCGTTACTCGCAGCTTCGCTCCGATGGTTATATCGAGCGTGCTGGCTCTGATCATAAGTCTATGTTTGCCACTGCCGCATGGCATGGAAGCAAGAGTTTGGTTCGCTTCAACATCATTCATGGCGAGGAGCACACTGCTATTACCTGGGAAGGCAATCCCGATTATATGATGAATGTAGATCGTAGGTACAATATGGCGGGCGAATATGTGGATGCCAATGGCGTTACTCGTTACTATAACGACCAGAAAGACAACTACTGGCAAACCCATTACCATTTAATAACAAGTCATTCGTTTAATGACAACCTTACACTGAATGCAACGCTGCATCTTACCGATGGTGAAGGATATTATGAAGAGTATAAGTCCGATAGAAAATATTCAAAATATGGTCTTCCGAGTCTTATTGTTGGAGAGGATACTATTAAAAAAAGTGATTTTATACAACGCAAATGGATGGATAACGTTTTCTACGGGGGAATTACTTCGTTAATTTATAAGAAAGATGCACTCGAATTAACCTTAGGTGGTGGTTGGAATAGGTACGATGGCGATCATTTTGGACGTATTATGTGGGTGGCCAATAATGCAGGCTTGCCCAAGAACTATGAATGGTACAGCAACAATGGGTTAAAAACCGATTGGAATGCTTATGCTAAGTCGGTTTGGCAGGTTAATCGCTATTTAGGCGTTTTTGCCGATATTCAGTACCGCGGTGTAACTTATAAGTTGAAAGGAGTCGATTCCGATTTGTTTGGATTGAATCAAGATCACAATTGGGACTTTTTCAATCCTAAGGTTGGTGCTACTTTTAAGTTTTTGTCGGCACATGAGGTTTATGCTTCGTTTGGTGTTGCAAATCGTGAACCTGCTCGCGATGACCTAAAGGATGCTTTGAAAGGAACCGATAATTTTATTCCTAAATCAGAACGTTTGTACGATTGGGAATTGGGATATCGGCTTAAACAACAAACTTTTACAGTCGAAGCAAATCTTTACTACATGAAGTATGTCGATCAGTTGGTGAAAACAGGCGAACTTACAGATGTGGGCTATTCTGTAATGGAGAATGTTCCTAATAGTTACAGGGCTGGAGTGGAGTTGTCTATTGGCTTTCAGCCAGCAAGGTGGATAAAATGGGAGGCTAATACTACGCTTAGCAAAAATGAGATAGAGGATTATACTAACTATGCTACGCTTACCGATCATCCAGATGGTGATGAGACAGGACTTACCGTTCCAGAGGATTTGGGAAATACCACAATCTCATTTTCACCGTCAATTATAGGGGCAAGCAAGCTGAGCATTATGCCAGTCAATGGTCTTACCTTGTCGTGGATTAGTAAGTATGTTGGCAAGCAGTACTTGGACAACACTCAGAGTGAGCGTAGAAAACTCGATGCTTACTGGGTAAACAATGCTATGGTCGATTATAGGTTCAAGTTGAAGAGTGCAAAGTCAATTTATATTCAGGGTATTTTGAATAATTTTCTTAATAGTAAGTATGAGGCTAATGCTTGGGTATATCGAACTCTTTATCAGAGTGGCGATCCTGAATATTCAGGTATCTATTATTATCCTCAGGCCGAAATCAACTTTACGTTAAAATTAGGCGTAGAATTTTAGTTTAATATTTGTTTAGGGGTGATATTTTTATCACCTCTAAACACTTAATACAAAACACTAAATGCTAAACTGGTTATTCAACAACTATATCGAACTGATAGGTACAATTGCTGGGTTGATTTATCTATACCTCGAAATTAAACAGAACTTTTGGCTTTGGCCGTTGGGCTTTATCACATCTGCTTTCTATGTTTATATCTTTTATGTTTCGAAGTTCTATGCCGATATGGGACTTCAGGTTTACTATTTGATTGTTAGTGTCTATGGTTTGTACCATTGGCTTTATGGTGGTAAACGAGAGAAAATGGATTCACTGCCCGTTACATGTATTACTAAGAAATTAGTACTTTGGTTAAGTCTGGTAACTGTTGTGTTGTTTTTTGCCATTGAATATATTCTTGAGCAATATACCGATTCTCCAATTCCAATTGGCGATGCATTTACCACAGCCTTAAGTATCACCGCAACTTGGATGTTAGCCCGGAAAATAATTGAGCATTGGTGGCTATGGGTTATCATCAATTCAGTATCTTTAGGCTTGTACATTTACAAAGGTTTGTACCCAACCTCTGTGTTGTTTGTGTTTTACACCACAATGTCGGTTGTTGGTTACTACCAATGGAGAAAGGTAATGTCTACTAACAACAATCAACTAACAACAATCAACTAGCTATGCAAGCAGTTATCCTAGCCAACGGAAAATTTCCAGAACATCCAAAACCTCTAAGTTTACTACTTCATGCTCCTATACTTGTTTGCTGCGACGGAGCTATTGAGCATTTGGAATCATTGTGTATTACTCCCAATGCATTGGTTGGCGATTTGGATTCTGTGAACGATCACCTTAAGGATAAGTATGCTAGCATTATTGTTCACGATCCCGATCAAAACACTAATGATCTTACGAAAGCCGTAAAATGGTGCATTTCACAGAGGGTAAAGTCTATTACAATTCTTGGTGCTACGGGCAAGCGCGAGGATCACACAATCGGGAATATTGGACTGCTAGTTAATTACGCGCGTATGGGGCTGCAGGTTCAAATGATTACTGACACTGGAATTCTTAAGCCTTTTCTTAATTCGGTTAAACTGGATAGTTTTAAAGGTCAGCAGGTTTCTATCTTTTCAACCAATGGCGATACTGTTATCTACACCAAGAATCTTAAATATCCTATTGTGAATCAAACTATCCCCGAGTGGTGGATGGGCACGTTGAATGAGAGTTTGGGCGATTGGTTTGAACTTGTTTTTGCACCAGGTCCTCTTGTTGTTTATCAAAAATTCTGATTTAGTTATAATTTGTAATCAATACAATGTATTGTTAATTAAGTGTATAAATATTTTTATGAATAAAATATTTGTTTTTTAATTACAGATTATTACTTTTGCTGCGGGACTAATCAAATTTTGTTGGTTTTATGAAGTATACTAATTCCGTAATTACCGGGACGGGTAGTTATGTTCCTTCTGTAAAGGTTTCGAATAAGGAATTTGCCCGTCATATCTTTTTTAATAAGGACGAATCGGTTATTGATACGTTGGTGGATGAGGTTATCTCCAAGTTTAAAGATATTACTGGAATCGAGGAGCGTAGGTATGCTACAGATGATATGTGTGCATCAGATATTGCTGCGTTGGCAGCCGAGAAAGCTATCGCCGATGCAGGAATCGATCGTGAAACTATAGATCAGATTATAGTTGCCCATAATTTTGGTGATGTTCGTGAGGGAACAATACAATCGGATGCAGTTCCAAGTTTAGCATCGCGAATAAAGCATTTACTAGGAATTAAAAGTAATACTTGTATCCCGTATGATATTCTTTTTGGTTGTCCGGGTTGGGTACAAGGGGTTATTCAGGCCGATTCCTACATTAAATCAGGAATGGCAAAGCGATGCTTGGTTATTGGAACAGAAACTCTTTCTAGGGTTATCGATAGGCACGATCGCGATTGTATGATTTTTGCTGATGGGGCAGGAGCGACTATTGTTGAGGCGGTTGAGGCCGACGAGCAATTTGGGGTTATTTCAACAGCAATGATGTCGCATACCGAGAATGAGGCTAAGTACCTATATCTTGGTAAATCTTATCATCCGGATACAGATCCTAAAGTTCGATACATCAAAATGGATGGACGAAAGATTTATGAATACTCGCTGGTTAATGTGCCTGCTGCAATGAAAATAGCCATGGATAAGTCGGGAATTCCTGCTGATCAACTTAAGAAGATTATTATTCATCAGGCTAATGAAAAGATGGATGAGGCAATTGTTAATCGGTTTATTCGACAGTGTAAAATCGATAAAACCACAGCCGAGTTAATGCCAATGAGTATAAAGGAATTGGGCAATAGTTCAGTGGCTACAATTCCAACTTTGTACGATTTAATACTGAAGAAACAAATAGATAGTCATATAATAGAAAAGGGCGATATTATCATGTTTGCATCTGTTGGTGCTGGTATGAATATTAACGCAATTGTATATAAAAAATGAATTAGGTTAGATTAGGTTAAATTAGGTTGAGAATGAAAATGGACAAGGATTTATCCTTGCCATTTTTACCGTAATTTTGTAACGTTTGTTTTGACTATAATATAAGTAAAGAGCAACCCGATAAAGGTTGCTCTTTTTGTTTTGATTGGAATTTTGATTATTTCTTGAAAAGGACGTTTTCTTTTACTTCAATAATTTTACCGTATTTAGAGAGTTCTTTCATGTTAATTTGCTTCTTATCGCCAACTATCATGTAAACCACAGGCTTATTCTGCATCCTGTTTTTGTAGAAAGAGTTTATGTTATCCCACGTAATCGATTTATATTGCGGAAGTTTAAACATAACTGGATCGCTTTCATAGCCCTGCATTTTCCAGTTTTCGATACTCCTTGCTAAATATCTGAAGCTTGGACGCCCAGTTTGAGCCGATAGCTCTAGGTGGTTTCTGATCATATCTAACCTTTCTGTTTTTTCGGGCATCTTTCGAATTAGATCGTTGAATGTTTCTAAGGCGGTTAATGTTTTGTCGGCCTGAGTTCCAACGTATCCTACAAAATTGCTTGGGCTTCCATTGGTATTTGGTGTGCGGAATCGACCTCCCGCACTATACGCTAACGACCTATATTCTCTTATCTCCTGAAGAATTAGTCCCGAGAATCCACCTCCAAAGTAATCGTTAAATGCGTCAATATTAGCAGCATCTTCGGGCTTAAAGGGTTCTCCATTTATGAATAGATATACTTTACTCTGTCTTGCTTTGGCTTTATTTACAAATAGGATTGTGTTCTCTGTGTAATTTGTTGCCAGTTTATCTAATGGGCTATCGTCTTTTTTTGGAGTTTCTGCCAGTGGAATGTATTTTTTTACCAAGTTGGCAACTTCCATTGCGCTGGTTTTTCCGCTGAAACGGATTTGAGCATTATATTCTGTTGCCTGTTTAAATGCGTTGGTAAGTTCGGATGCTTGTAACTTTTTAAGTTCTTTTTTCGAAAGTCGATCAAGATAGGTCGATTTGCCATTGTATAGACCGTATTCAAGTAGAGCTTCGGCAACATTGTCGGGCTCGGAGCATTCCATTTTGCGGTTGGTCATTTCACCATCCACAATAGTTTTGATTTTTGACTGTTCCAGTTTTGGATCCTTTATTAGTATGCCAATAAGTTCGAGAGTTCTAGAAAGATTTCTTTCAATTCCCTGAACTTCTATTGTAATATTATTGTCATCGGTCCAAACATTGTACGAAGTGCCAATTTTCGCGAATTCTGTCTTAAGTTGATTTACATCAAAGTTTTCTGCACCACTCATAGATATTCCTTGTGAAGCATACTTGAGCATTGGAATAGAGTTTTCCCCAACCTTAAAGTTAATTGCAAGCGAGAATACATCGTTTAGTGGATTTTCGACTCTAAGAAGTTTGTGTCCATTCTTAATATCTATGCTCTCAACATCTTTGTTGAAATCTATCGTTTTTAGTCGGAGTGATTGTGAGGGAATGTCTGCAAAGTGATTTGCATATTCGCTTTTTGCATTTGTGTTGGCAAGTAACGGTTTGTAGTTTGGCTTCTGAATTTTCTCCTTTTTAGGAAAGCCCATTTTAGAGTATAATGCCAAATAGTTCGATCCAAAAACTTGGTTGGCCATTGCAACTACATCTTCCTTGGTTATTTTTTTGATTCTTTCGGGATAGTTTAAGGCATCATCAATCGATTGACCCTTAATAAAAGCTTGGCTTAGGAACAGCGCTCGGTTTTGAATGTTTTCCATATTGGTAATATGTCTACGATACATTTCTTGTTTTACAGCATCGAGCATATTATCGTCGAATTCACCTTTTTTTAGTTTTTCAATTTCATTAAGTACGAGTTTTTCTGCGTCATCTAAACCTTGCCCAATAATTTTGGGAACTGCAAAAATCATTATAGCACCATGGTCGAGATATGGCATAAGCATGCTCTCTGCAATCATGATTTTACCGTCGATGCTTAATTTGTCGAGCAATCCTGTTGAGTAACTATTGTTTAGTAGTTTGGCGGTGATTTCTGCTGTAAGTGCATTTTCATCTTTGTTCGATGGTGATCTAAAGCCAAACAATGCAACCTTGATAGGCGTTAGTTTTACCTTATGGAACTCACGTCCATTAAAAGGTTTTTCTTCCCATGTTTTAGTCTGAGGCAGTTCTTTTTTCTCCCATTTTCCGAATTTCGCCTCAATCATAGGTAAAATCTCTTCCGATTTGAAATCACCAGATATTACTAATGCCATGTTGTTTGGAACGTAGTATGTTTTAAAGAAATCGTACATTTTTGTGAGCGAAGGATTTTTCAAATCCTCAATAGAGCCAATCAGTGTTTGTTGCCCATAGGGGTGATTCTTAAAAAAGTTTTTCTGAAACTCTTCGAGTAGTTTAGTTTGAAATTGATCGTTGTATAAATTTTTCTCTTCATAAACAACCTCTAGTTCGGCTTGAAAACTTCTGAAAACAGGACTTGTAAATCGATGTGCATATAAATCGATCCAGCGTTCAATTTGGCTCGATGGAAATTTGTTGTAGAAGACGGTGTAATCGGGACCTGTTCCAGCATTGATTTGGGTGCTTCCAATTTCGTTTAGCAAGTTGCTCAATTCGTTTGGAATTGCATAGTCGGAGGCTTTTAACGATTCTTCGTTAATTAGTTTCTGGATTTCAGTTCGTTTATCCTCATCTCTTGTTTTTCCAAGCGAGTCGTATAATTCAAATATTTTATCAATATGAGGTTTTTCTTTCTCCCAGTTAATGGTTCCAAGTTCGGTGGTTCCTTTAAATAGCATATGTTCTTGGTAGTGTGCCATTCCTGTAGCATCGGAAGGATCGTTTTTGCCACCTGCTTTAACTATTACCAATCCGAATATTTCGGGCTGGGCATGGTTCTCGTCGAGAATAACTGTTAATCCATTGTTTAATGTAATTTGTTGGACTGCCTTGTTTTCATTTCCTGGACCGTTAGAGATGGCTATGTATGGAAATGTGAGCAAAAAAGCAAATAATAGAATTTTAAATGATTTCATTGTTTATAGGTTATTTTAATTTATTGGTCACGAAAAATATAAAATTATTGTAGTAGATTAACTGCCATCAATCATATTTTGTGTTGATTAAAGGAATTTTAACATAAATAATTTTTGATGATAGACTATTTTGAAAATAAGAAACCCTCAAGGGTTGAGGCTTGAGGGTTTCACTTAATCCTAATGAAAATTATTCAATTATGGTAATCCAGTTGTGTTTATCTTCTATTTCTCCATACTGTATTCCAACCAAAGTTTCGTATAGCTTTGTTGATATAGGGCCTGGTTTTCCGTTTGAACAGAATTTGTAGATTTTTCCAGAATCGATATCGTTAATTTCTCCAATTGGCGAAATTACAGCGGCAGTGCCACATGCGCCTACTTCTTCGAAACTTTCGAGTTCCTCCACAGCAACAGGACGGCGTTCTACCTTTAAGCCTAAATCCTCAGCGAGTTGAATTAAACTCTTGTTGGTGACAGATGCTAAAATTGACGATGATTTTGGAGTGATATAAGTGTTATTCTTAATTGCAAAGAAGTTTGCAGCTCCAATTTCATCTATATAATGTTTTTCCTTTGTGTCTAGGTACATAGGTGAGCCATATCCAGCATCATGAGCTTTTACTACTCCGCGTAAACTGGCTGCATAGTTTCCACCAACTTTAAAAGTTCCTGTTCCAAGAGGAGCAGCACGATCGCTATCGCGTACAATTGCAATTTTAACAGGATTGAATCCTTCCTTGAAGTATGGTCCAACAGGAGTAGCAAATACAACAAACATGTATTCCTTTGCAGGACGAACTCCAACTTCGGCTCCCGAACCAAATAGTAAAGGTCTGAGGTATAACGAAGCACCAGTTCCATATGGTGGAACAAATCTCTCGTTTAACTTGATGGCTTTAATAACGGCTTCCTGGAATAGATCCATAGGGACTTTTTCCATTAGGATTCCCTCTGCTGATTGCTGAAGGCGTTTTGCATTTTCGTCCCAGCGGAATAAGCGGATTTTACCATCTTTACCACGGTATGCTTTCATACCTTCAAACGCTTCCTGACCGTAATGTAGGGCGGTTGCGGCCATATGAATGTTGATGTACTCAGATTCAGATACCTCAAGGTTGCCCCATTTGCCATCCTTGTAGGTGCATCGTACATTATAATCGGTTTTTACGTAACCAAACGGTAAGTTCTTCCAATCAAGATTTTGCATAACTGCAGATTTTTAAAAGAAATTGGACATTAATATGCGCCAAAGTTAAACCATAAAAAATAATTTACCTAACACTTTTTAGATGTTTTACAGCGAAAAGGTTTAAAAGTTTAATCTAAAAGTGGCTATTGCTTATGAATTGTAATTTGCATGGCGTATAAAAATATGATAGATCAGGCAATTAACCAATTGCTTTTTTAGTTAGGTCGAAATGTTTTAGGATATAAAAATAAGATAGGATTTTGATCTTGAGGCTAGATTTTGCAGATAATGAGAACTCTATAATGCAAAAAAAAGTGGGTAAGCTACTTATATCGCACCGCTACAACTACTTACCCTTGCTACCTTCCGGTCCTGGGGGAGTTCAGCAGGAGCTGGTCGTATAAGACTTACCCGGTGCAAATGTAGCAAGATTATTATTGGTTGCAAACTCTTTGATGATTTTTTCGCAATTTGTCTATATTTGCATAGAAACTAAACTACTTTAAAGATATGGAAAATAAATCTAAGGCTTTGTTTATTAGTTCAATGAACTATGGACTGTATTTGGGAATTGTGATGATTGTTTTAGCTCTTTTACTTTTCTTTTTCGATATTAAACCTATTGGCTTTAAATCTTTGCTAATTTCTGTTGTTTCTTTGGCAATAACTATTGTGGGCATTGTTTATTCTACTAAAAAAATAAGAACAAATGTATTAGGCGGAGAAATGACATTTGCTCAAGGTTTACTAATTGGTGTTATGGTAACTTTTGTTGCTGTTTTAATTTCTTCTTTGTATTCATATATTCAGAATACAATTATAGATCCCGATTATATGAAAAACTTTTTGGAGGCTCAAAAAGAATGGATGTATGAATTTATGAGTAGCAAGGGTGTTTCTGAGGATCAAATCGAAAAGGCAATTGAAGGAATGGAGGATAAGATTGCAGAAATGAATCCATTAAAAACAATGCTAACTAGTATTATTTCTGGTACAATTTTAGGTTTCATTATTTCTTTAATTACTTCTGCTATCCTTAAGAAGAAGAATGATAATCCTTTCACTGAGTCTCAAATAATTGAATAATTTTATCTATGGATATTTCTGTAATTGTTCCTCTTTATAACGAGGAAGAATCTTTGCCTGAGTTAGCTGATTGGATTGCGAGTGTAATGAGTCTCAATAATTTCTCTTATGAAATTATTATGATTGACGATGGTAGTAACGATAACAGTTGGGCTGTTGTAGAACAACTAATACAGAAATATTCAGTTATTCGTGGCATTAAATTTCGAAGAAACTATGGTAAATCGGCTGCCCTGCAGGTGGGCTTTACTGCATCTAACGGCGATGTGGTAATAACTATGGATGCTGACCTGCAGGACAGTCCCGATGAAATACCTGAACTTTATCGTATGATAAAGGAGGAGGGATTCGATATTGTATCGGGCTGGAAAAAAAAGCGTCACGATCCTTTATTCTCCAAGCGAATACCAAGTAAACTATATAATGGAACAGTTCGTTGTATTACCGGTATAAAGTTGCATGACATGAATTGCGGCCTTAAAGCATACAAAGGTAGGGTTGTAAAAAGTGTTGAGGTTTATGGCGAAATGCATCGCTACATTCCAGTATTGGCCAAACAAGCTGGTTTTAGAAAAATTGGAGAAAAAGTTGTTCATCATCAAGAGCGAAAGTATGGCGTTTCAAAATTTGGATGGGAGCGATTTATTAATGGTTTTCTCGATTTAATGTCTGTAACTTTTGTTTCTCGATTTGGAAAGCGACCTATGCATTTCTTTGGAACATTAGGAACCTTAATGTTTTTTTCAGGCGGTGTCATTTCGTTATGGTTGATAATTAGTAAATTGTGGGCGCAGTCTCATCAACTAAAGTATCGTCCGGTAGCCGATCAGCCTTTATTCTATATTGCACTAGTTATTGCAATTATTGGAGTTCAGTTCTTTATGTCAGGTTTTATAGGAGAATTGGTATCTCGGAGTTCTGCTGACAGAAATCAGTATTTAATCGAAAAAGATACTCAATCTTTTTCCGTTGATAAGTAGTCGTTTTTTTTGTTTTCTGCTGAACAACACTAAGTTTTGAGATTAATTTAGATCGAAATCTATTTTCTTTGCTAAGTTAAACAGTTCTCAAAATTTGTTATGAAATCTATTTTAAACCATCGCTCTATAAGAAAGTACAAGAGTGATACCATTGACGAAAACTTGCTTAATGATATTCTTTACGCAGGTACACGGGCATCGACTACTGGCAATATGCAAGTATATAGTATTATTGTTACCAAAAGCGAAGAGATTAAACAGCAACTTGCACTTTGCCATTTTAATCAATCGATGGTTACTCAAGCTCCAGTGGTTTTAACATTCTGTGCCGATTTCAACCGCTTTAATAAATGGTGTTTGCAGAGGAATGCTAACCCTGGATACGATAATTTTCTTTCTTTCTTTACTGCGGCAATCGATGCTTTACTTGTAGCACAGAATGTTTGTATCGCTGCGGAGAGCAATGGACTTGGTATATGCTATTTGGGTACAACAACATATACGGCATCGAAAATTGTAGATGTGTTAAAATTACCGAAAGGTGTAGTTCCTGTAACAACTGTGGTGCTTGGCTATCCTGATGAGACTCCAGAGTTAAGTGATCGTTTGCCTTTAGCAAGCATACTGCATCAGGAAATTTACCAGGATTACTCTGAGGGTGATATCGATCAAATATATCAGTATAAGGAGTCACTTCCTTTAACAAAAAAACTGTTGGAAGAGAATAAAAAAGAATCTTTGGCACAGATTTTTACCGATAATCGTTATTCTTTAAAGGATAATGTAGCATTTTCAAAAGCTTTGCTTGCTGTTTTAGAAGAGCAGGGATTTATGAATAACGATAGGAAAGAGTAATATCTATCTGATATTTTAGAGCCGCCTCAATTTTTTTTTGAGGCGGCTCTTTTTTGTGCTTACGTTGTAACCTATTTCAGTTTAAACGTTGATACCATGTTTTTAAGTTGCTCTGCTTGTGCAGAGAGTTCTTCCGAGTTTGTTGCAAGTTGAGTTGAAGAACTTGCATTTTGTTGTGTAATATCGTTAAGAAGTTGAATTGCATTGTTAACTTGTTCAGTACCTCCTGTTTGCTCATGGCTCGCTGCCGCAATATCTTGAACAAGTTGGGCTGTACGTTCTATTTCGGAAACAATACGTGATAATTTTTCACCAGCCTCTTGTGATACATTAACACCTTCTGATGATAATTTCTGAATCTCGTCGGCAGCAATCCTACTTCGCTCGGCAAGTTTTCGAACTTCCGAAGCCACAACTGCGAATCCTTTACCATGCTCTCCAGCACGGGCCGCTTCAACTGCTGCATTTAATGCTAGAATATTAGTTTGAAAAGCGATGTCATTGATAATTGATATTGTCTCAGCAATTTTTTTCATGGTTTTAGCAGTCTCGGTAGTTGCATTGGAGCCCAACTTTATTTCGGAGACGGCTTTTAGAGAGATTTTCTCTGTTTGGGTTGCATTTTCTGCATTTTGCTGGATGTTTGATGCAATTTCCTCCATCGATGATGAAACTTCTTCAGTTGATGAAGCCTGCCTGTTTGCACCATCCGATAGCGCTTGGGATAACGAACTTATTTCTTCGCTTGCCTGATTAATACCTTGTGCTCCAAGCAGAATGTCTTTAATCATTTCGTTCAGTTTATCTCCCATTATTTGAAGATTTAGGATCAATTCACCTATTTCATCTTTGCTATTAGTAGAGATACTCTGGCTAAGATCGCCATCGGCTATTCGTTTTGCAAAGTTAACGCATTTAAGAATTGGTTTTTTTACAGATGTGGTTATCACAAATGAAAAGATTATGGCTAAAATAAGAACGATATTGAATCCTATTAAGGCTTGAACTATTGATTCTTTTGAAATTTCGATTGTTTCGTTTGTTATGATTTCTGTTGTTCTCATGCCTTCTTTGGCAACCTTGAAAAATTCATTCAATAAATGATCTGAGGATGTTCTGCGTAAGTCGCCTAAAACTTTAATTCGGTTGGAGTATTCTTCGTTTTGGGTTCGTAGTTCTTTTGCTTTTTGAGGTTCTTTTTCAATAATAGAATTGTTTGCTGCTCTTTTTCGATTTAAGTCGACTGTTTCTGCAAGCAGTTTTTCGTATTCATTTAAGGCCTGTAATGTAGTTGCGACAGATTCCTTGAATTTGGATAAGGCTGGGTATTGATTTATCAAGTTTTCGGCATCGGTAAGGTATATTCGAAGTGAGTCGAAATGAGATTTTCCTTCTTGCAAGTACTTCTCCTCTTCGGTGTATCGGTATGCTCGTTGGGCGTACATTGCTTTTTGTGCCTCAAAGGCAATTTTATTTGCAACCATTGTTAACGGAAACGATTCTTGGGCTAATGATTTTGCCTTATGGTTGATATTGTAAAAATTAATGATGAGTACCAATCCCAAAATGCCAAATAGTAGCATTATTAGCCCAAAGCCTATGGCTAGTTTTACTCCAATTTTGAAATTACCCCAGTTCATACTATTGAGTTTTATGTGTTTAATCAAATATACTTTATTCCATGTAACAAGTCAATCCCTTTTGGAAAGTTGTATGAATTGATCATTGCATAAAACAAAAAAAGCAGCCTAGGCTGCTTTTCATATCGAGTCTCGAACTTTTAATGCTCTCTTCTACCACCTCTGTTTTCGCGGTTAAAACCACCACTACGGCGTTCTCCTCCGCGATCTTCGCGATCGAACCCGCCACGACGTTCGCCACCACGGTTGAATCCACCGCCACCACGACGTTCGCGATTAAAACCTCCGCCAGTGCGAGGTTTATCTGTTTTTGGTTTTGCTTCAGCAAGGCTGATAACTTTACCATCGTATTCTGCACCAGTTAGTTCCTCAATGGCATTTCTAGCTTCGTCATCGTTTTCCATTTCAACGAATCCAAATCCTCTAGAACGTCCAGTTTCCCTGTCGGTAATTACCTTGGCGGATTTAATTGCGCCATACTCTTCGAAAAGTTGCCTTAGGTCATCATCGTTAATTCTGTAACTTAGACCTGACACGTAAATGTTCATAAATTAAATTTGATTAGATAATTGTTTTTTGTTCGAGGCCTAAGTCAATAACTACCATCTTTTAGTCGGGAAAAAACTGTTATGGACAGAAAGTTGTTTTGTTGCTGCTTATTTCTCAAATTTTGGCAAATGTACGTTTATTTTTTTGATAATATACCAAATGTGAAATATATCATCATTTTATAAAAAAAGGCTGTCAAACGACAGCCCTTTCTGTTGATATATTATTTTGTTTACCGAGCAACTCTTTCTAACCATTTTACCATTAGTAGCATGACTATCATTGATGCGGCTGTTGCGCCTACAAAAACTAGCCAGCATGCCCAAATGGGAACTGTTGTGTATAAAATACCACCAATAAATAGAAGTGAGTTACCTACAGCTGTAGCAGCAAGCCAGAAACCTTGCATTAATCCTTGTAGGTGAGGTGGGGCTACTTTCGATACAAACGAAATTCCAAGAGGTGATATAAATAGTTCGGCAACGGTTAGTATGAAGTATAGGCCAACCATAACCCATGGTGTAACCTGCATAGCCGAAATGTCAGTAGCACTCATTGATGCTAAAGATTCTTTTGAAGGAAGTGCTAACGAGAAGATCATTAGGAATACGTATGCCAATGAGGCAATACCCATACCAATTGCAATTTTCATTGGAGTTGATGGTTCTTTACCTTTTCTTTTTAAGCTGCCAAATAGCCACATAATAAGTGGTGTTAAGGTTACCACAAAGAATGGATTAACTGCTTGGAATATCTCGGCACCTTTGATTCGGGTGAAACCTAAATTTATATCAATAACATTTAGGTTTACATAATCTCTTGCAAAATATGTAAGAGAGTATCCATTTTGGTGGAATGACAGCCAGAAGAAAATTACAACGCCAAATACTGCGAATAAAGCGTAAATGCGTTGCTTAATTTCTTGAGCACTCATCATAATTTCCTCCTTGCTTACAGAGTTATCTTTAGATGTGGCTTTTTGGGCTGGATCTGGAAATTTACTCTTATTGCTAAGATAAATAACTAAGGAAATAAGCATTGCAACAATAGCAGCCATAAAGGCATACTGGAAACCTCGATTGAAAACATCTAGGTAGTTGTTTGCAAATGAGGTGAGATCTATGCTTGCAGGGGCATTTATGTATGCATTGTTTGCATATTCAGTTAAACGATTCAGAGATTCAGCTGGCATTGCATTGCCTTGCTTTAGATATTCATGACACAATTCAGGTAAGCCAGCATTGTAGTCAAAGTTGTTTACTTTTAACCACCAGTTTCTAACACCAATTGCAATCCAAGGGGCAAAGAAACCTCCAATATTGATAAACATGTAGAATATTTGGAATCCAGCATCGCGTCTTTCTGAATACTCATTATTGTCGTACATCTGCCCAACAATGGCCTGTAAGTTCCCTTTAAATAAACCATTACCAAAGGCTATCACCAATAAACCAACACAAGTTAGTGTAAGGTATAATCCCATGCTTGGAACAGGAGTGGGAGTAGGTATTGCAATAATTAAATATCCTACAGCCATCATAACGAGACCTGTAAGAATTGTTCCTTTGTACTTTTTTGTTCTATCAGCAATTAAACCACCAACTAATGCGAGTAGGTAGATAGATGCATAGAATGCTGAATATACATAGCCTGTAGTGGTTTCTGACAAACCGAATTTGGCCGAAATAAACAGCGTCAGAATTGCCATCATAATGTAGAACCCGAATCGTTCTCCCATATTTGAAAGGGCGGCTCCAAGTAATCCTTTAGGATGATTTTTAAACATAATTTAGTTATTTAGTTAATTATTATTCAATTTTTTGTGAATTGGACAAAAATACTCTATTTTGAATTATAGACAACAGTTAAATTTATGTTCTATAAGTATATAGGAATACTTTGCTTTTATAAAGCATTAATTTAAAGTTATATAAATGTTAAGTTATTGTCGTCGATTTTTAGAAGAATTGTATTATGTGCAAAAAAGTTGCGAATTAAAGATTGAATAGGCTAATTTTGAAAGATGATATTTTGTTTTTGACCTTATACCATGAAAGTATTTTCAACGCCTCAAATTAGGGAAATAGATAGATATACAATACAGCACGAGCCTATAGAGTCTGTCGACCTTATGGAGCGAGCAGCCTATGCTTTGTTTAGTTGGGTTGTTTCTAATATTTCTTTTTATAATAAGGTTTTGGTTTTATGTGGTCCTGGAAATAATGGGGGAGATGGTCTTGCATTGGCTCGAATGATGTATTGTGTAGGATATAATATAGAGGTATATTGTTTACAGGCAAATTCATATTCCAGTGATTTTAGTTTAAATCTAGATAGGCTAAAGAAAATAAATGTTCTTTTAAAACCAATTTGTACAAGTACTGATTTTCCTAAGATCAATTCCGATGATGTGATTGTTGATGCCCTTTTTGGATCTGGGCTAACAAGGCCATTGGAGGGTGTTTCTGCTGAATTGGTGAATTATGTTAATTCAGTGTCATCCAAAATTATCTCAATAGATATTCCCTCTGGTTTATTTGGCGATACAAATCCTTACCCTAATATCAGCCCTATAATTGAATCGGATATTTGTTTAACGCTTCAATTTCCTAAGAAAAGTTTCTTTTTTGCCGAGAATGAAAAATATTTAAATAAGTGGATTGTATTACCAATTGGGCTGCATCATCAGATTATAGATGAAACACAGACTCCTTTTTTCTATACCGATTTTAGTGAGGTTAAACCAAGATTCCTCCCCCGAAAAACCTTTTCGCATAAAGGGACTTATGGACATACTCTTATAGTTGCTGGTAGTTATGGAATGATGGGGGCAGCATCTCTCTGTGCATTGTCGGCTGTGAAATCTGGTGTTGGACTTGTAACAATGCATATTCCACAATGTGGCTATTCTATTGCGCAGCAATTGGTGCCAATGGCCATGTGTGTGGTCGATAAAAATGATAATTGTATTAGTGATGTGTGCATTCCAGATAATAAGTACAGTAGTATATGTATAGGTCCAGGATTTGGAACTAGTCAAGAAACCGTTAATGCTTTACATAATTTACTTTCAAGTATAAATGTTCCTCTTTTACTCGATGCCGATGCTTTAAATATCATATCTCAGAATATGCATCTGCTCAACATCTTGCCAGAAAATACAATAATAACACCTCACCCAGGAGAGTTCGATAGGTTATTCGGGAAATGTAGTTGTGGGCAGGAACGCTTAGATAGAGCAATAGAAATTGCGCATCGTTATAAGATAGTAATTGTATTAAAGGGAGCATATACACAAGTGATTAGTCCTGACGGTAGTGTTCAATTTAACTCTACCGGAAATCCAGGATTGGCTACTGGTGGAAGTGGGGATGTGCTTTCTGGTTTAATCTCGGGTCTTCTTGCACAGGGACATTCATCTGTAAATGCAGCTGTGATTGGAGTTTTCCTGCATGGATTGTCTGGTGATATTGCCGAAAAAGAATTGGGACAGCATTCGCTTTCTGCCGAAAATATAATAGAATCACTACCTTTGGCGTTTAAGTATTTGTTGGAATAAGAATTTGTTTAATAATTAGGTTATGAAGCACGTTAGAGTTTTATTGTTTGTTGGACTTTCTTTTTTACTATCATGCAACAACAAGAGTATACAGGTTGTTCCTGTAAATTCTCCAGATCTTAAGCAAAATGGTATTGTTTATTCCTTGCCACGAACAGTGATTTCTCTTAAGATTGATGTTATTCAAACTATCACAACACCTGGACCTTATGCTCAGTATGCCCAAAAGTACTTGGGTATCGAAGATGTTCCAACTCAAAAAATGGAGGAGTATAGTATTGCTAATATATCTATTGATAGTAGAACAGAGACCGATCCTAGCGCTATTTACTCTGCTTTTTTAGAAGACAAATCGATTTTTGATTTCTTTCAGATTGTAAAATCTGGCTTAATATTACCAGTTGGCGATTTCAAAACATTGTCGTTAACCAATAGTTATCTTCCTAAAACAGAAAGGTCTCAGGTGAATTATACCGATTTATCTACGAGTCCATACATTGCTGAGGAGAAAAGTACCTTTTATTCCAAGGTGCAGCGCGATAGCAGTTTTGTTAGGGTGCCAATTCAGAAAAGTATGATTATTGAGAAGAATACCGAGGAGAAAGCAAAAGAAGCTGCTGAGTTTATATTTATGCTTCGCAAAAAACGAATTGAGTTCATGACAATTGATGTTGATAATCCGTTGGATGGTGAAGCAATAAAAGTGATGTATGCCGAAATTGACAAACTCGAGAATCAATATCTATTGCTATTTATTGGGCAAACTCGTACAGAAACAATTTCAAAGGTTATCTTGTATACTCCCACAAAACCTGAAGGTGAATCTAATATTGTATTCCGTTATTCATCAACTAAAGGCATTGTTTCTTCAACGGATCTATCAGGAAATCCAATGTTAATAGAGATTGAACCAGAGCAAATTCCTGAATCATACAGCAATTACTTTAGTTCCATGAGCATTATGGCCGATAAAAATAAGTTCGATCAGGTTTACTACCGAATTCCAATTAATGCTTCGGTGAAAATATCGGACGGAAAGAATGAATTGGCCAATAGACGTTTGTTAATATATCAATACGGTCTTACAGCAAAGTTGCCTGTAAAGCATTTGCTGGTTAATCCAAAGTAATACGGTGTGGGAACTTTACTTGGGAAGTTTACTTTCAAATTTCGAAAGAAAATCTTCCCATTTCTCGCTTTTATATAGATCATTATTGATAAAAACAAGCAACGGTTCAATCTGCTCCGGTGTTAGATAACCAGAAATATACGTGATAGGAGTACTGCTTGAATCAAGAAATGCTATTGTTGGGTACGACATTTTTCCTTTTAGTAATGCAATGGCAAAATCATGAGTCGATCGTTGCCCTTGGTTCTTATTCTTAAAAACTTGCCCTTTATATGTAAGATCTTCTGTGCCTTCCGCATTAAATTTAACGGGGTAGAAGTTTTTCGATAGGTATTCGGCAATGTATGAGTTGTGAAATGTATTTTTGTCCATTACCTTACACCATCCGCACCAATCAGTATAAACATCAATGAAAATTTTTTTTGGTTGTTTTGCATTTAGTTCAAGAGCCTCTTGAAGCGAATACCATTTAATTAGAGATACTTCTTGTGCATATAGTTTAGGCAGTAATGCTACTATAATTATAAAGATCGAAATACTTTTCTTCATTTCTATTATGTTTAATGGCAAATGTAAGCATAAAATCAAAATATTCGTATTTGAAGGACTAGTTTATGATAAGTAGTTGTTTTGTAGTGGAATAGTTTTGTTATGTCTATCTAGATATAGTATAATAATTTATTGTTTAAATGTTTTCTTTTGAGCCTTTTTAGCGTTTCGCTTATGTTTTAATTTGGGTAGATTAAAAATTGTAGGTAATTTTATTGGCATCAAATAAATAGATTAATCTAAATATTAACGATTATGAATAAAGAAATATTCAAACTCGAACCTCAAAAACTTTGGAAGAATTTCTACAGTTTAACTCAAATTCCTCGCCCATCGAAGCACGAACAAGCCGCTGTCGATTTTATGGTAAAATTTGGTAAGGGACTTGGGCTCGAAACCATTATCGATGAGGTTGGAAATGTTATTATTCGCAAACCTGCAACTCCAGGAATGGAGAATCGAAAAGGTGTTGTCCTTCAGGGACACTTAGATATGGTACCTCAAAAGAATAGCGATAAAGTTCATGATTTTGAGAAAGATCCAATAGAGGCTTATATCGATGGCGAGTGGGTTACTGCTAATGGAACAACTCTCGGAGCCGATAATGGTATAGGTGCTGCTGCTGCTATGGCCGTTCTTGAATCTACCGATTTGGTTCATGGTCCAGTTGAGGCTCTATTTACTATTGATGAGGAAACTGGTATGACTGGCGCTTTTGGTTTGAAAGCAGGTCTGCTTAAAGGTGATATCTTGATGAACCTTGACTCCGAAGATGAAGGCGAACTTTATGTTGGTTGTGCTGGCGGTCTCGATGCTAATATCGTATTCAACTATAAATCAGTTCCAGTTCCTGCAGATATGAGTGCCTACAAGTTGGCTATTACCGGTCTTAAGGGTGGTCACTCTGGTATGGATATCATATTGGGACGAGCAAATTCAATAAAGTTGCTATTCCGTTTTATATATAATGCCGAGAAGGAACTTGGAATGAAAGTCGCTTCTATCGATGGTGGTAGTTTACGTAATGCAATTCCTCGTGAGGCATTTGCTGTTGTGGTAGTTCCTGCTGGTAAGTGTGGTGAATTGGAGAAAATGGTAGCACAATACCTTAATATATATAAAGCAGAATTTGCAGCAACAGAACCATTATTAGGATTTGCAGCGGAGAAAGCATCAATGCCAGCTTCGTTAATCGACGATACACAGCATAAGGCTATTCGGGCTTTCTTTGGTTGCCCTAACGGAGTGGTTCGAATGAGTGATTCAGTTCCAGGTCTTGTTGAAACATCTAACAACTTGGCTAGAGTTTATTCAGATGGGAATAAAATCATTGGTCAATGCTTACTTCGTAGTTCAGTAGAGTCATCAAAAGAAGCATTAGCTGATAAGATTGCTGCAATATTTGAATTAACTGGTGCTAATGTTGAATTTTCTGGTGGATATCCTGGTTGGAATCCCAATCCAGATTCTCCTATATTAAAGGTGATGCAGGATGTTTATAAGAACAAGTATGGCAAAATTCCTGAAATAAAAGCCATACATGCAGGGTTAGAGTGTGGTTTACTAGGAGGTGTTTACCCTAATTGGGATATGATCTCATTTGGACCAACTATTCGTTTCCCTCATTCTCCCGATGAGAAGGTAAACATTGCAACTGTTGCAAAATTTTGGGATTATTTAGTTGATGTACTTAAGAATGTTCCAGTTAAGTAAGTTATATTTTATTTAGATGTAAAGTCCACCTGTTAGTTCTAGGTGGACTTTTTTATGAGGTTTAGTTTTGAATGAAAGAAATTGTGAAAATTTTCTTATTGCAAATCAATTTAATACGTATTTTAGTTTGAAAAGTTTGATTTTTTTTTGAAAGATGCTTGCGAGGTAAAAAAAGGAGTTCTATATTTGCACCCGCTTTGAAGGAGTAGCGACGTTCTGGAAGTGCTGATGGGGCTGAGAAAAAAGAAAATTTTTTTTTGGCAAAAGAGTTGGAGGGAAAGAAAAAGTTACTACCTTTGCGCTC
>JBFXDX010000012.1:0-155354 GCA_050180705.1 Bacteroidales bacterium
GTGCCAGAAGTAGTTCGAAGGAGACTATACATTTTTTATATATCTCGCTTGGTTCACTGGCAGAACTTGAAACTCAAATGATAATATCTCATAAACTAGATTATATAAAAGAAGTTGATGAGATAATTGCAAAGTTGAGCAAAGTAAAGCAGATTATTTTAGGTTTAGTTAGGTATCTCAAAACCGTTTAACGACTCACGATTCACGATTAACTTTTTAAACGTAATGGTAAAAATAAAATCATTCAAGGGTATTCGCCCACCAAAGGAACTTGCAAAGGAAGTAGCTTCGCGTCCTTACGACGTGTTGAACTCTGTTGAGGCTCAGGCTGAAGCAGGGGAGAAGTCGTTACTTCATATCATCAAACCCGAAATCGATTTCAATCCAATTATCGATGAGCATTCACAGGAAGCTTACGATAAGGCAGTTGAAAACTACAAGAAATGGAAAACCAATGGCTGGTTAGTTCAGGATACTGAGGATAAGTACTACATCTATGCTCAAACTATGGATGGACGTACTCAGTATGGACTTGTTGCTGCTTGCCATTTCGAGGATTATATGGAGGGTAAAATTAAGAAGCACGAGCTTACCCGTCCAGATAAGGAGGAGGATCGTATGATTCACGTTCGTAATCAGAACGCTAACATTGAGCCTGTATTCTTTGCATATCCTGCGGTTAAGGAGATGGATCAAATTGTTGAGAACGTTGTGAAGAACAACAAGGCTGTTTACGATTTCGTAGCAGAGGATGGTTTTGGTCACCATTTCTGGGTGATTGACGATGCTGCTGTTAACAAGCGTATCACCGAAATTTTTGCTGCAGTTCCTGCACTTTACGTAGCAGATGGTCACCACCGTACAGCTGCTGCTGCACGTGTTGGCCTTGAGAAAAAGGCAGCAAATCCAAACCACACTGGTAACGAGGAGTACAACTACTTCTTGGCGGTTATCTTCCCCGATAATCAACTAAAGATTATTGACTATAACCGTACAGTAAAAGATTTGAATGGTTTAACCGCTCAGCAGTTAATTGAGAAGTTACAGGCTGGTTTCGAGGTTAAGGAAATGGGTGCTGGTATTTATACTCCAAATGCATTGCATAACTTCAGTATGTATCTTGAGGGTAAATGGTACTCGTTAACTGCAAAGCCAGGAACCTATAACGATAACGACCCTATTGGTGTACTCGACGTTACAATTCTATCGAACCTAGTTCTTGAGCCAATCCTTGATATCAAGGATTTGAGAACATCAAAGAGAATTGATTTTGTAGGTGGTATCCGTGGTTTAGGCGAACTACAGAAACGTGTTGATAGCGGTGAAATGAAGGCTGCTTTTGCCCTTTACCCAGTTTCAATGAAACAGCTAATTGACATTGCCGATACTGGCAATATTATGCCTCCAAAAACCACTTGGTTCGAGCCAAAGCTCCGTAGCGGTATAGTAATTCACGAGTTAAAGTAAACTTACAACTCAATATAAAAAAGCGTCCTTCGGGACGCTTTTTTGTTTAAAGAGGCTTAATATGTTTTATCGTCACGATTAAAAGTTTTAAATTAAGTAAAAGTTTATATCCGTTTTCTTTTTTAGTAACTTTGGTTATAGTAATAAACCGTAATATGATGAAACTAAAACTAGGTATTTCGTTAGCATTTTTGTTAGGTGCAATGGTGCTTAACGCACAGGAAGTTCCCGAGAAAACTGGTTCAAAAATTTCAAAAGCCGATGCGCAGGCTGCATTGAATCATCATAATAAGGTTAGGAAGGATGTTGGATCGCCATCCTTGCAATGGTCGGCCGAGCTGGCCGAGTTTGCCCAAAAATGGGCCGATCATCTGGTATCGGAGGGATGCCTTATGAAGCATCGCCCTAGGAGTGGGGAGTGGGCACAAAAGTATGGCGAGAATATCTTCTGGGGTAGTGCATCATCCTATACGCCTTTAGATGCATCGGAAAGTTGGTACAGCGAGATAAAGGATTACAAGTACGATGTGGTTACAATGGATAATTACTACCCTACGGGGCACTACACACAAATGGTGTGGAAGAATACAACCCAAGTGGGTATTGGTGTTGCAATTTGTGCCGATGGAGGAATTATTATTGTTGCAAACTATAACCCTGCAGGGAATTTCATAGGGCAAAAACCTTACTAAAAGGTATTACAACAGACCTTCTGCGAGTTTTATCCCTTTGTTGATTTGAACGGAACAATCATCTCGCATTTCAATATTTTAGTTGAATTAGAGATTCAATCTAGGTTATGGATACCTGGGTTTTTAATTTGCAAGTGGACAGCCAACAGTCAAATGTAAGCACCAAGAATAAAGATTCATCCTAAACTTAGTTGTATTTTCAAATCAATTTTAACTATTTTTGGTGTGGTGTATTAAATGCAAACATCATAATTTTTATAAACTTCATCATTTGTGTAATTATTTGATGTTGATGATTTAGCGTGCTGATGGAGAGTTTTTTTTTAGTTTCAGAGGTTGTGCTTTGTACTTTGTGCCTGCTGCTAGGCATAATTTTTTTTGTTGTACCTGTACCCAAAAATGAACATTTAAAAAATTACAGAATTTCTTTAAAGGTTTTAGGTGTCGATTATATTATATTGGGATTGCTGGATATACCTATGCTGATATTCTGGGAGGAAAGCCATTTTTTTGGGTATTTTAGTTTTATACGTGTCCTATTAAGTTCCTTGCAAGCATTCTTGCTGACATTTGCTCTGCTTAACCTCCTTAACCCACAGTTTATTACTTTACAAAGGCTATATAAAAACGTATCACCGCTGGTGGTGTTTGTTGTTTTGTACTTTGCCAGTTTCTTAATGTTTGGCAACTATGAACTTAACAGTTTATCGGAATTCGGGGAGGGCTTGAAACATCCAACAATGGTAATTCGTTTGCTTTTTTTTGTGTTCTATGCCATACAAATTTGCTACTATTGTAATCTATTCCACGTTGAAGCAAAACTTTTCAAAAAAGAGCTGGAGAATTACTTCTCCGACACTCACAAACTCAACCAACGAACTTATTTAAACCTGCTGAGGGGAGCTATTTTAGTAGGGATAATTGCATTGGTTTCATTGATTCAGCAAAACTTGATTTTTGAGAGTTTTTTTACTGTTGTAACCATTGTTTTCTATTTCCTTTTTGCTGTAAAATTTATCAACTACACCAAGATATTTATTCTTATTGAACCAGCAATAATGCATCAACCTCAAAATGGTCAGGTTGAATTGGATGGGGTAAAAGAAAACCCTGAACCTGATTCCATGAGAGCCAGTTACAACTATAACTGGAAAAATTACAGAAAAAGAATTGTTGACGAAAAACACTTCCTTAAAGAACAAGTAACTCTCGAGGATATTGCCCATGAATTGCAAGTGAGCCGAACTACACTTTCAAACTTAATTAATAAAGAAGAAGGGCAGAATTTTTATAGCTGGATTAATTCACTCAGAATTGAATATTCCAAAGCTCTTATTACTAAAAATCCAGGATACACCATTAACCAAATAGCTCTGGAAGCAGGGTTCTCCGAAACGTCGAACTTTAGCCGTACGTTCAAGAATATTACTGGTATCACGCCTTCAGAGTGGCGTAAAAGCAATTCGTAAGTATCTCTTTCTTTAATTCAGCAAACCATTCAATCTGCTTTCATCAGAGTAGTTGTATGTGCATTTTGTACGTATTGATAAATCTTTGTAACTACTGATAACAAATAAATACGCCAGTTTAATTTTTTTTGCTCATTAATCTGATGACAAATTTTCCCTTTTAATACATGGCGCGAAAGGGTAAAAAAATAACAAATGAATGTTTTATAAACATATTAATTTTTAAAGTATGAAACGACTTTTACTAATGTTTTTGGTGTTAACACTTACAGCTAATGTATGGGCAGTCGATTTTGTTGTTAACGGCGCAGCATACAGTATTACTGATGCTGCGAATAGAACGGTGAAAATTGGAACAGATGTTCAAAATGAGCCTGCTATTGGCCTAGATATCGAAGCATTTACTATTCCCTCGTCGGTTACCTACAATGAAATAACCTACTCGGTTACTGCTATAGGAAACTGGGCTTTTTTTAATTGTAATAAATTACAATCGATAAGCATTCCAACTTCAGTTACTTATATAGGGTATGGTGCTATGTATTTTACAGCTATAAGTACATTATCAATATCGGCCTCTCTTACTGAAATTGAAAGTGGTGCGCTCTGGGGTGCTCAATTAACCAACATTACTGTCGACGAAAATAATCCTAATTATTGCAGCGCCGGTGGCGTGCTTTTCAATAAGGACAAATCTACCATAGTTCATTATCCCAGTAAAATGGCAGGCAACAATTATAGTATTCCTTCAACGGTTACTGCCATAGACGACTGCGCTTTTTATTATAACCTTAATTTAAAATCAATAAGCATTCCGGCATCAGTTACCAGCATTGGGGAAAGAGCATTCATGAATTGTGAATCATTAGCAACGATAACAAGTCCCTTATATGCTAAAACTATTGGTAGTTGGGCTTTCGGATTTTGTAAGAGTTTATCTTCTGTTGTCTTTTCAAACTCGCTTACGACAATAGGAGAAAAAACTTTTTATAATTGCGAAAGTTTAACATCAGTTACTATTCCAAACTCTGTTAATAGTATTGGATATGCCGCATTTTCTGAATGTAATAATCTGAACTCAATAAACATTCCTGCCTCTGTTGTTGATTTGAAAGAGTCCCCCTTTATGGGGTGTACAAGTTTAACAACCGTTACAATAGATGCGAACAATCCCGGTTATAGCTTCCTTAACGGAGTATTGTTTAATAAAGACAAAACAGTACTTGTTGAATATCTGCATAGTAAAACAGATGAAGATTATACCATCCCTTCAACGGTAACAAAAATTATGTACCAGGCATTTTTTAGATGTTTGAATTTAAAAAGCCTTAGAATACCCGCTTCAGTAAATTACATTGATGCTAGGTGTTTTTTAGATTGTGTCCATTTAAATGCGGTGCATATTTATAACATAAACCCTTCTCAAATTGTTTTGCAAAACCAGTCAATAGCCGGTTTTTATCTCACAAATGCCACACTTTATGTTCCTGCATGGACTACTTCTGTCTATAGTGCAGCCCCTCAGTGGAGTTTGTTTGCCAATTATGTTGAAGAGCCAATGCCTTTTACGTTAAAAGGAATAACATATTATCCTACAAATATCGCCAATAAAACGGTTGAAATAGGAGCATATGGAGTTTATAGAGCCATCAATACTTCTACCACCGGAGCTTTTGTTATTCCTTCGTCAGATACCCTTTATGGTACACCTTTCTCGGTTACATCCATTGCCCAAACCGCTTTTCTAAATTGCACCGGATTAACATCGGTTACCATTCCTACCTCGGTTACTTCCATTGGATTATCTGCTTTTCAAGGGTGTACACAGCTAAATTCAATTATTATACCCACATCAGTTACCTCAATAGGGAATTACGCATTCTTTAATTGTCGCGGTTTAACTGCCATTCATGCCAACAATCCCAATCCATCAGCAATTACTTTAGGGGGAAGCATGGTTTTTGAAAACGTTCCGGCTAATTGCACCATATATGTTCCTGAAGGTTCAAAGGCTGCTTACCAAGCCGCCAATCAATGGAAAAATTTTAATATTGTAGAAGAGTCAATTGCATTTTCGGCAAGTTCAGTAAGCATTGGAGCTGCAGAAGGGAGCACTACTTCTATAGCTGTAACCTCCAGCCTTAATTGGTCTGCAGTTAGCGACCAACCATGGCTTACTGTAAGCCCAGCCTCATCAACAGGCAATGGTACAATAACCTTTACCGCTTCCGAAAATACGACTATAGTTGCAAGAACTGCCACCATTACGGTTTCGGCATCGGGTGTTGCGGACAGAACCATTACGGTTACACAAGCATCGGCAGAACCAACGCTTAATGTTTCTACTACGACAGCCAGTGTCGGCTCAGCAGCAAGCAGCACAGCCACCGTTGAAGTTACGTCAAATACCGATTGGACTGTAAGCAGCGATCAAGCATGGCTAACAGTAAGCCCTGCATCGTTTTTTGGAGATGCTTCGATTGTCTTCACCGCAACCGAGAACACTACTGTTAGTGAAAGAGCTGCTATTGTTACGGTTTCGGCATCGGGTGTTGCGGACAGAACCATTACGGTTACACAGGCATCGGCAGAACCAACGCTTAATGTTTCCACTACGACAGCCAGTGTCGGCTCAGCAGCAAGTAGCAGTGCCACCATTGATGTAACCTCAAATACCGATTGGTCAGCAATCAGCAACGAGGCATGGCTCACTGTTAGCCCAGCCTCATCATCAGGCAATGGCACATTAACCTTTACTGCAGCTGAGAACCCAACGGTTTCTACAAGAACGGCGATTGTAACCGTTTTAGCGACAGGGGCTATCGATCAGATTATAACCATTATACAAGCCGCAGGGACTGCTACGCTTAGCGTATCGGCAACATCGGTTAGTATTGGTGCCACAGAAAATAGTACAGCAACAGTTGATGTAACTTCCAATACGACCTGGACTGCAACAAGCGATCAAGCATGGCTATCAGTAAGCCCTGCATCGTCTTTTGGAGATGCTTCGATTATCTTTACCGCAACCGAGAACACTACAGTTAGTGCAAGAGCTGCGTTTGTTACGGTTTAGGCTTCGGGTATTGCGGACAGAGTCTTTAAGGTTACACAGGCAGCTGCCGAACCAACGCTTAATGTTTCTACTACTACAGTCGGTGTCGGCTCAGCAGCAAGCAGCACAGCCACCATTGAAGTTACCTCAAATACCGATTGGACAGTTATTAGCGATCAATCATGGCTAACAGTAAGCCCTGCATCGTCTTTTGGCGATGCTTCGATTATCTTTACCGCAACCGAGAACACTACGGTTAGTGCAAGAGCTGCGATTGTTACGGTTTCGGCATCGGGTATTGCGGACAGAACCATTACGGTTACACAGGCAGCTGCCGAACCAACGCTTAATGTTTCTACTACGACAGCCAGTGTCGGCTCAGCAGCAAGCAGCACAGCCACGGTTGAAGTTACGTCAAATACCGATTGGACTGTAAGCAGCGATCAAGCATGGCTAACGGTAAGCCCTGCCTCGGCTTTTGGGGATGCTTCGATTGTCTTCACCGCAACAGAGAACACTACGGTTAGTGCAAGAGCTGCGATTGTTACGGTTTCGGCATCGGGTGTTGCGGACAGAGTCATTACGGTTACACAGGCAGCTGCCGAACCAACGCTTAATGTTTCTACTACGACAGTCGGTGTCGGCTCAGCAGCAAGCAGCACAGCCACGGTTGAAGTTACGTCAAATACCGATTGGACTGTAAGTAGCGATCAATCATGGCTAACGGTAAGCCCTGCATCTGCTATTGGGGATGGAGTGATAACATTTACGGCGGCAGAGAATATATCATCTTCAGAGAGAAGTGCAGCGGTTACTGTTTCTGCCACTGGAATTGCTAATCAAGTTATCACTATAACTCAGTCTGCATGTGTTGTCTCATACACTATTTCGGTTGCTGTAAATCCTGAAAATTACGGTACAATTACTGGAGGTGGCACATATAGCCAAGGGGCCAGTGTTTCATTGACAGCAATACCTAATGATGGTTATGCCTTTGTGAATTGGACAGAAAATGGCACCGAAGTCTCTACTGATGCAGTTTATTCGTTTACTGCAAGTGCAGATCGGATGTTAGTGGCAAACTTTAAAGTTGCTACAGGTATTAACGAAGTTACTGAGGTGAATGCGGTAAAAGTATACCCAAATCCTGTAGAGACAGAATTAACTATTGAGGTTGAAGGAAATAATCAGAGTCTGGATTTTGAAATAGTAAATATGGGAGGACGGGTAGTTTACAGTGGAAAAATTGTTGATAGAGTTACCGTGCCAATGAGCAATTTCATTCCTGGTATTTATATTCTGAAACTTAAAAATGCAGGAAATATTGACTTTAAGAAAATAATAAAAGAATAAACTTGTTCCTTGTTAAAAGCCCTGGCAAATATTGTCAGGGCTTTTGTTTTATAGGTTCTTATTCTAAAGAATTTCGATCAACTCCAATGGGTGCTTCAGTAGATGTTTAGCACCGTTGGTTAATAGTTCCTCTTTGGTTCTGAATCCCCAAAGTACGCCAATGGCAAGCATATTTGCATTGGTGGCAGTTTGCATATCAGTTTCAGAGTCGCCTACGTAAAGCATTTCGCTGGGTGTAAGGCCTAAATCGTTGCATATTTGTAGTGCACACTGTGGGTTAGGTTTCTTCAGTTCGTCGGTTGTGAAGCCCACTACATGCTCAAAATGATTATTGGGGAATAACTGTGCTACAACCACTTTGGTTAATGCATCGGTTTTATTCGATAGCACGGCTAGTTTTATATCTCGTTTGGTTAGTTCATCCAGTAAATTGGAAATGCCATTGTAAGGTTTGGATTTAGCGGTGCAGTTTCTACCGTAAATCTCTGTCATCATATCGAAACATTTCGTAACTGTTTCATTATCTCTATGCCCTTCAGGCAGGGCTCGTACAACAAGTTTTTTTACTCCATTGCCAACAAATAGTTTGTAAGCATCGATACTGTGAGTAAGGAAATTGTTTTGTTGCAGAACGTTATTCATAGAGTCGGCTAAATCGTCAATTGAATTAACCAACGTACCATCTAAATCAAAAATTACTCCTTTATACATCACCGTGAAAACCTAGATTTATTGGATGGCAAAGTTATCAATTTAAAGGTATTCACCTTAAAAGCAAAGACCGGGTTTTTGCCCGGCCTTTGTGCAAAGTGTAGCATTAACTATCAATGTAGAATTATAAGTTTGCTTGAAGCCACAGCACTTCTTGATTTAATGGAGAATAGGTATATTCCATTCTCAAGATCGTTAACTGGGATTTCTTGTATGTTGCGGTTGATTTTACCTGATTTAATTAACGATCCTGTAGTGTTATAGATATTATACTCGGTATCTCTCTCGATGCGGCCTTTGATATTTATATTGATTGTTTTTGAGGCAGGGTTTGGGAATATGCTAAACGTTCTTTCGGGGTTGTTGATGGGGGGAATAATGCTGTTGGGTAATGGTTGTGATTTAAACTGTATCTCGTCGATGATTAATCGCGAACCAATGAACGATATTAATGAATCCTGCCAATCCGACGATTGAATATCGATAATCACAGAGTCAGGGGCTTGCGAAAGATCGAAAGGAAGTTCTGCATGCTGGAATGTGCTCGCAGTATGCAGGCTAAGGCCTATTCGTTGGAATATGGTTCCGCTCTTCTTAAAGCTTAAACTTACGTTGGCGCTATCGTTGCTTTCTGGCGAGTACTTATAGTAAAAGGTTAATGTATCTTTTTGAATGGAGTAGGGGTAACCTCCCATTTCGTTGCAGTCGTCCTCGCAATTTCTTGGGTAGTATCCGGTACGAATAACTCCAGCCCGAGCAATAGGATGTCCATCTTTATCGCCTAGATAAGTTACCAGTTCAACAGCATAGTCTCCGCTAACCTTATCGGTGGTTTTGTAAACGCCATCTCCGTTTTGGCTTTCGGTATACCAGCCATCAAGTAAATTGGTGGTAACATCCTCCCACGATTCAAAATCGCCATTCAGCCACGAGGGTTGACTGTCAACTCCAACTAGCGAAACGCTATCTAGGAGTAGGGTACTTCCAGGCAAGCCCTCCTTATCATTTTTAACGTTGCTCGATGCTGCTGCAAATATTACAGAGTCGGGCGTTGTGGATGTTATTTTACTAATAGTGGTCCATGTTGTGCCCTCTAGTTTCGAGATTCCTTGTGGTGTTCCAAAGAATTTCACATTGCTTTGAGTAAGCGAAACCGATCGAATAGAATCGCTGGCAAGACCGTTGGCTGTGGTATAGGTAGTCCAGTTGGTACCATCGAATTTCGATAGTCCGCCGCCTAGTGTACCAAACCATTTAGTTCCGTTGGGATCTATAAGAATTTTATTGACGAAATTACTTGCTAAACCATCGCTGGTTGTGAGGGTCGACCATGTGGCTCCGTTAAATATTGAAACTCCACCGCCATTGGTGGCAAACCAGATGTTGTTGCTGGCATCAATTTGTATATGTCTTACATCGTTATTTGCTAAGCCTTCGTTGGTAGTGTAGTTGGTCCAGTTGGTGCCGTCGAACATTGAAACTCCGCCTACAGTTCCAAACCATATATTGCCCTGGCTATCCTTTCTTATAGGGCGAACGGTATCGTTAACTAGCCCATCGGATTTCGTGAATGTAGTCCAATTTGAGCCATCGAATCTCGAAACTCCGCTACCGTTGGTTCCAAACCATATTTTGTTATTCGATTTATGCATACCGTAAACATCGTTGTTGGCTAAACCATCGGTAGTGGTGTAGGTAACCCAAATTGTATCGTTATACTTTGATACTCCCTTTGGGGTGCTAAACCATTTATTTCCCAGATCATCAATCATAATACTATGGATAGTATCGTTTACTAAACCATCGGTGGTTGTATAAGTAGTCCAGCCCGAGACACTGTACTTTGATACACCTCCACCATTGGTTCCAAACCAGAAATTACCCTCTGAATCGTTGACGATTGCTCTAACATCATTATTGGCAAGTCCCCTTTCAATAAGCGGAGGATCAAGGGTGAAGTTGAACGGGGTGTAGCTGGTGTGAACTCCTCCAACATTGTAGATGTATGATCCTAGATTTCGACCTTTCTTGCTGAATACTAAAAGAATTGTTGCCGAATCGTCGGTTGCCACGTTGTACTTATAGTAACCTTTAATGCCTGTCGGTTGCTGGCTGTAGGGTAAGCCTCCGCTCCAGCTGTTGAAGTCATCACTATTGGGTTGTCCATTAATGAAATACCCGAAAACTGTATCGGTACCCACTACTTGGGTTGAGAGTTGTACGGCATAGCTGCCGTGGTACGGATCTGTCGATTTGATTAAATTGAATGGTACGGAGTTTTCGATAAAAATCCATGCATTCTCGTTGTTCGACGAGTAGGGGTAGTTCGCTGGATGGCTATAGGTTCCAGTGTTCCAAGTTTCAAAATTTCCGTTGGGAATAGCATTTTGCCCAAATGCTATGGCCGAGGCTGCCATAAAGAACAGCATAAGACAATGCTTTTTCATTTTGCTGTTGTCAGTGATTTAAGTGCTGA
This sequence comes from Bacteroidales bacterium, assembly GCA_050180705.1. GTDB lineage: Bacteria > Bacteroidota > Bacteroidia > Bacteroidales > Tenuifilaceae > SB25. The sequence continues at coordinate 11,224 of JBFXDX010000012.1, forward strand.
CGCCGCACCTTTTATAATTGTATTTGTTTACTGAGCCTATATGGTTGCTTAATTTGCTGTGCATATTTGGATACAATACAATTAGAAAGGCATACTAACTATACTCAAAGTTAGATGATTATAGTGATTGGAGGCAAGTTTAATTCTCTTTTTTTTGATGATTTATATTACAGTTGAGTAATTGTTTGTGCTGTTTTTATTATACAGAGCATACTTGAAGTATCATATTGAGTAGCATTGTGCTGGCTAGTAGAATATTCTGAGCAGCAATTCTTGCATTTCTGTAGAAACCTTCTTAATTTAATTAGTCGAAATATAATGCTGAGTGTTGCTAGTTGTGTTGTATCAGTTTTGCTATAAAATGGTTATATTCCAATGGTACTTTTTGTGTAGGAAAACGTTTTTAATAGCAACTATTGGAGTTTTTCTGCGTAGTTCTTTGTAACGCTATAAAAAGAGAATGTATTTAGGTAGGCATTGTTTGGTTATTCTGAGGGTTTACAATTAATCCATTTATTGTTAATAAATGAGCCAGCCCACGAAAACATAATTATGTTTGAGATATAATTTTCGAGGTTGCTGAATGCATTTAGGAACTCTTGGATGTATGATGACCAATTGATGATTACTTTGTGTGATACCTGTTGTAAAAAAGGACATCGAAGTGAAGCACGTTAGATAATAATTATAACACTAAAACTTAAGATTATGGGACTTTTTAGTTGGTTCAGAGGAAAGCAGCCACAAAATTCATCAACTTCAATTGGTGGCAATGGTCAGGATGAAATTCCAGAGGATTTATTCATCGAGAAACGAGATTCGCAGGCCAATGCTGTGCCATTAATCTCCAATAGCCATACCAGAGGTATCGATAATGTATATGCATTCTTGCAAACCGATTTTGAACCGAAGGGTTACAGCGATGCGCTTGTGAATCCCGACCAAAGCAATAAGGCCGATGGAATAAAGCTTATCAAGCTACATCTTAAAATTATTATGGATAGAGAAATCAATCATTACGATAAATTAATTAAAGATCTTGATTATCATGTTATATCGAGGAGTAATGCAGGGTTGGTTGATTTGGTGGAAGCGCTGAAAGCGCAAAAGGAGAAGGCAATTACGGATATTGCCAAGATTCGGGAGATAGAGGCACAGGTAAGCAGCAACTCGGGTCTATTCGAAAGAGTTGTATTGTCGTATGAGCAGGGGTTTCGGCGAGGACTTGCAGCAATCACAAAATCACAATTTCAGTAAGCCATGAATAACTTTATTCTAAAAGTTGGTTGCTTTTTAACGGGGCGCAACTACAGCATAGTTAAGAATTGCAGCGAGGTAAGCACCAAGTCGGTAAAAAAATATCTGGCGGCCATTCTAATCGTATCTATTCTATGGGGATTTATCGGTTATGTTTTCACCCAGCGGTACATTCAAGGCAGCGTATGGGCATCGCTTGCCGTTGCGGCGATTCTTGTATTCGTAGTAATCCATATCGAGCGTCAAATCATTCTATCGATTGGTAAGAACTGGTGGTCGCGTGTGTTTAGGGTCTCCATTGGCGTTGTAATGGCAATTATTGGATCCGTAATAATAGACCAGATGCTTTTCAAGGAGGATGTGGAGAAGAAGAAAATAACCAACATCCAGGAGGAGGTGAACAAAATTCTTCCGTTTAAAACACAGCAGCTCGATCTTGAGATTGATGCGCTGGATTCCCTGATATTATCAAAGGAAGACGAGAAAACAAAAATTATTGATGAGATAACGCGAACCCCTTTCGTTAAAAGCAGTATTGTTGAGAACAAGTATCATGGCATAAAAACCGAGGGCTTGGATGGCGCTTTAAAGGATACATTAATACGAAGACCCGATGTTACTATTATTGATAAACCCAACCCCAAGGCCGAGTTAATTCCCCAGATAGATGGCCAGATTGCCGAGTTGCGGGGGCAAAAGGCAGCAAAGGAAAATGCCCGATTAACAATGCGGCAAGATTTGGAAACCGAGCTGAAATCAAAAACAGGCTTTCTGGACGAGCTTATGATCCTTTTTTCCATCCTATTTTCACACGGTGTTGCTCTTTTTGTTTGGATTTCGCTATTTATTTTCTTCCTTGCCATAGAGCTGTTTGTTCTGGTAAATAAATTTGGCGATCATGCCGACGACTACGACGAGGTTGTTCTATACCAGATGCGAATGCATAAGGTAAGGCTAAGCAAGCTAAGTGAAAGCTGTAACGAGAGTTTGGCCCAAACCCACGAAGATGCTGTTAAGCAAAAGGATAATATTTTAACAAAAAACTAAACACAAGATCTCGGTTGAATTTTTCTGTTATGCTGGGCGCAGAAGAAGCATCGCTATTTGTGTAGAACATTTTTTGTATGGCTTCAGAAAGCAAACATTGCGTTCGGGTGCTAAAAACTTCTTGCCATTTTAACTATCAACCACCAACTATATTTTCAACGCTGGGCAATTTATTTTAATTTTGCACAAAAGCATACAGCAATGAGCATTCAAACCAACTTACACAATATAAAATTGTCGCTTCCGCAGCATGTTACGCTGGTGGCGGTCTCAAAAACTCATCCTGCCGAAAGTATAGTGGAGGCCTACAATGCGGGGCATCGCATATTTGGCGAGAATAAAGTACAGGAGATGGTTGCAAAGTACGAGGTGTTACCCAAGGATATAGAGTGGCACCTGATAGGTCATCTGCAATCGAACAAGGTTAAGTACATTGCACAGTTTGTTAGTCTTATTCACTCTGTCGACAGTTTAAAGCTGCTTGAGGTAATAGACCGAGAGGCTCAGAAACAAAGCCGGGTGATCGATTGTTTACTGCAGGTACACATTGCATCGGAGGAGACCAAGTTTGGCCTTTCGGCTGACGAGGTTGACGAACTGTTAAGCTCCAGCAGCTATGCAGCAATGGGTAATATCAGGATTGTTGGTTTAATGGGAATGGCCACATTCACCGAGAACATGGAGCAGGTTAGAGTGGAGTTCAAATTCCTGAAGGGTCTTTTCGATACCGTTAAGGAAAAGTATTTTTCGGAGAGTGGCTGGTTTAAGGAGCTCTCCATGGGAATGTCGAGCGATTACACGGTAGCAGTGGAGGAGGGGAGTACCATGGTAAGGATTGGTAGTAATATTTTTGGTTACAGAAACTATAAGTCAAACTAATTTTGTATTTTACAGCCTACTTCAAAACCTAAATGCAATGGCAAATTTTGAAACAACTTACTTGGGATTAGCCCTTAAGTCGCCCTTAATTGTTAGTAGCTCGGGGCTTAACTCATCAATCGATAGAATTAAGAAGTACGAAGAAATGGGGGCTGGTGCAGTTGTGCTAAAGTCACTATTCGAGGAGCAAATTATGCACGAGGTCGATAGCCTTGCTCAGTACTCCGACTATACCGAGGCGGCCGATTACCTCAAAACCTATGTTACCGCAAACAATGTACAGTCGTATATCGAAATGATTAGGGCGGTTAAGGCTGCTGTAAAAATCCCTGTTATTGCAAGTATTAACTGTGTAAGCGCATCGCAATGGGTAACCTTTGCTTCGCAAATTCAGCAGGCCGGAGCCGATGCATTGGAGGTAAACGTTTTTATGCTTCCAACCGATGCCCAGAAGACTCCTGCCGAGATGGAGGAGGTTTACTTTACGCTTGCCGATAGGTTAACTCAGCTGGTTACAATTCCGGTTGTTTTCAAGCTGGGAAATCACTTTACCAATCCGTTAAGGGTAATTGAGCAGCTTTGGTATCGCAAGGCAAAAGGGGTGGTGCTTTTCAACCGATTCTTCGAGCCCGATTTCGATATAAATACCATGAAGGTAATTCCTGCATCAATATTCAGCAACTCGGCCGATTTGCGCAATACCTTGCGTTGGGTAGGAATGGCTAACCATTTGGTTCCTAAAATTGATATTTCGGCATCAACAGGTGTGCACGATGGCGATGCGTTAATTAAGATGATTCTTGCAGGAGCATCGTCGGTGCAGGTTTGCTCGGCAATCTACAAAAATGGCCCGCAGTATATTGCAACCATGCTGAACACACTAACCGAATGGATGAATAAGCATGGCTATAAATCGATTGGCGAATTTAAGGGATTGATGAATTACGGGCATATCGATAATCCATCGCTTTATGAACGTAGCCAGTTTATGAAGTACTACTCAAATTACGAATAGCAGATAGTTTATCATAAGAAAAGCCGATATATTTCTATCGGCTTTTTTATTTAAACTTAATTTGAAGTTAATGTATATTTGTTCTTTTCCTGACCTCCAACTTCTAGCATCAAATTTTTAAACTCTATCTTCCTCCCCCAAACTCTTCCATAACCGCAATCATTTGCTGTATGAGTGCTTGTTTCTGCTCCGAGGCATTGTTTACCTTATCTTTAAGTGACGTAATGTGCTTTGCGATATCTTCGTCGGAGGTACTATCGAGCGAGTTCTCAACCACGCTGAATGCTTCGAAGCTGGTTTGGTAGTCGGCGTTGCATAGCAGATCGATGAATAGTTCTATCTCGTTGCTAAAATCGAACCGGCTTTGCCAGCAAACGGAAACGAGCAGATGCAAATCGGCTGCTGAGTAGTTATTGCGGATTGCACTAATAATATCAGTGGCGGCCTCCTTGTTTTTGAGATCTACCAGAAAGTTAACCACTTCATTCTTTAAGTGTTCGCTACGTTTGGCAAACAGTAAATTTATTATAGGTTCAACCATGTAATCCTCACCGGTTTCCCTTATCTCTTCAAGGGTAGCAATGATATACTCGTCGGAGCCCTCCTTAATAGTTTGCTCAAAAATAGCCTTCTTGGCTTTTATCTTGTCGTTCTTATTTTCCATCGATAAAATAGTTTACTGCAAAGGTAATGATTGTTTGAATTTGAACACGAAAACTTAAAAAAGTGATGATTTTTGTTGACATTTTCAAATTTATATTAACTTTACTTTTTCAAAATGGCATATTTTATTGTTAACCCAATAATAATTGGAATTATGGTCAGCGGGTTAGGTAAGAATCACTTAAAATTAATAGGAATTATTCTCCTGTTTATTGCAAGTGCCTGTAATTCGGAACGAGGTAATAATGATTCTTTGCAGGTTTCGTCGGATGAACTTTTAGCAGATAGTTCTGCGGCAGCAGGAATTCAATCTGTAAAGCAGATATTTTATTCGTTGCCCTCTCCACTCGAAACTGCACTTATTTTGAAACGCTCGGGTGCTAAGTATAACGAGGAAATTCTTAATCCTGTTGATAATATTTCGCGCTACAGTACCAACAAGAGCATGGCTTTGAATCTTGGCATTTACAGTACCGATTTAAGCTATGCAAGTCTTTTCGATCAAACTCAGGCCACCATTAAGTTTATGACTGCATCAAAGAAGATGGCCGAGAATCTTGGTATTTTGAACGCAATTGATAATACTGTGATTCAGCGCTTGGAGGAGAATGTAAACAATCGCGATGTGATTATGGAAACCATATCAGAAACGTTCCTTAATACAAATTCAATTTTAGAGGAGGACGATAGGGTTGCCATTGGCTCTATAATACTTATTGGTGGTTGGATTGAAGGGTTGTATATTGCAACTTCGTTAGTAGGTGATGTTAATACCACCGATAATGAGCTGGTTGATAGAATTGTTGATCAGAAGTTTTCGCTCGAAACTGTTTTGAATCTTTTGAATCAGAATATCGATAACGCAGATATTAAAGAAGTATATAACGATATTGCCGACTTAAAGAAAATATACGACGAGGTGCAGATATCGGTATCGAAGGTTGAGGTTGTTAATGATGAAAAGAGTAGTGTAACAACATTAAGTTCTAAGAATGTTGTTTCTGTTAGCCCTGCGGTCTTCGGTAAGCTTAAAGAGAAAGTTAAAGAATTGCGTACAAAGTATACAGCATAATTTTAATTGCTATGAAATCATTTGTATATATTGTAACACTAGGTTTGTTTTTACTACTACCCTTTGCCGGAAATGCTCAATGCAAGAACTTTGCCAAGAAGGTATGTAAGCTCGAGTTGAGTCCCTATATTCACGATGGTAACTTTAATGCTGCAATTCTTTCAGAGGGTGAGGATGCAGAGTTATTCAAAACTTTCTATGCAGGGCAGGAGTACCGTATTTCAGTATGTGGTTCTGAGTCGTTGCCTAGAGTTGAGTTTGTAGTGATGGATGTTGATAGAAAGGTATTGTATACCAATGCAAAGCAAAACTATGCGACTTCGTGGGATTTTAAGGTTGAAGCTACCCAGCAGTTGATTATTGTGGTGAAGGTTCCTTCGTCCGAGGATACTTCAGCAGAGCTTACGAGCGGTTGCGTTGCAATTATGTTTGGTCTAAAAGCCGATTAAAAAGGAATATTATAATAGAAAAAGGCTGTCCTAAGGGCAGCCTTTTTCTGTTGAATATATGTGATATTATTTGATATTTTACCCTTGATTTGACAGTATTAAGGCAAGAATTGTTGGTTTATTTGAGTGCAGAAAAGATTACCTAAAAGATCACTGAGTGATTGAATACTTGAAGACATACTTAGGTGATCTGTAAATAAAAAAGGAAAGGATGTCCATTGCTTTTTGGACATCCTTGCTTTTATTGGTTAAATAATATTTTCTGTTTAAAATAAGCCCGATAGGTAAAAAATCCAGTGGGCTGCAATTCCAGCAATAAGACCACCTATTGTGTGAGAAATAATTGCTTTCCCGGTAAGTTTTCTATAGCCTAATGAATCGAGCATGGCAGTGTGAGTGCTTAAGAATCCGCTCCAGCACATTCCCATTGCAGTGAATACTGCAATAGCGTTGCCATCAATAAGCCCTTCGTTTTGGAATCTTGGAATCAAACCAAGTGCAGCACCAACCGCTCCAAGTGATGTTATAGGGAAGGCAATTAGTTCTGGATTATGAAACCCGAATAGCCATTCAAATACAATATTTATTCTTTCGGCAAGGTGTGGAAGTAATGCTATTCCTTCATACGCTTTTCCAGTGTAGCCCTCTGGACTTGGTCCAAAGGTAAGCATCATAACAAATGTCGAAATAATAAGAACTCCTGGAATAATTGCAAGACCTAAGTCAACGCCCATTTTTCCGCCATCAAGAATTGAGTTCAAAACCCTTAGGAAAATGCCACCTTCGGATTTGAATGATATTTTTTGTTCATCGCCACCTTCAGCTTGTTCATGTTTTAACTCGGGATATTCTTTGACAGTGAATCTTTGCATTAATCTTGTTGAAATAATACTACCAATTACAGCCCCTGTTAATCCTATAAATGCAGCAAAAGCATGGCCTCTTCCTGCCATAAATATTATTACGACTAATCCCATTCCGAATGCTGTTCCAAAATTGGTAAGCGATATTAATTGATATTTTTTAAAATATCTATTGAAGTTATTGTCCTTGGCGAGACTAATAATTGCGGGGTTGTCGGATAGGAATGTTAATAACGAGCCAAGTGCAGCAACTCCAGGTAAGTTGTAAAGTGGTTTCATTAAAGGTTTTAATATTACCTCAAGCAATCGGACTACTCCAAATTCGGTTAACAGTTTACCAAGAGCCCCCGACAGTACAGTAATTCCCATAATGTAAAGAACTGTTTCAATTAGTAAACTATAGGAAGTTTGCATGATTGTATTAAGCATGTTTGGCACTCCCATTTTATTGCCAATGAAAGTAAATGTACCAAAGAATATAATTAGGAATATTCCTGCTTCTATTCGGCGTTTTGTTAGAAATTTAAACGGTGTCGAATTCATGGTTTATTTAGTATTATTTTTTCAAAACATTCATTTGCCAACGTATTCCAATATTGAATGTATGGTATTGTACTTGATCGTTGTTGCTTGACCACATTGCGTGTATGCGAACATCTTTGCTGTTATTTATTGGAAAATATTCTACTCCAACTCCATAGAAGAAGTGTTCGGTTCCAGGTATAACATACCTATCGTAAATAAATGTATCGGTTGATTTTTGTGCGCTATTTTCATCGTATCCAGCCTTTGCCAGTATTTTTACTTTGTTGTTTACTGTGTATTTCAGGTTTCCAATGATAGAGTAATCTGCAAATATGTTGTTCTGTTCTTCGGAGAATCGATCCATTAAATCAACCTCCATAGATAGATTGTTTGTGCTGAATTTATTACCTAGAGCAATATAGTTGATGTAGTTGTTTTTTTCGAATTCAACCCTATTTAATGAGTAAATTGTGTTGAACCAATTAAAGTTACCATACCATATTAAGTTATAGGAATATATGTCTTGCAAAGTTTCTGTTGTAAAAGGCGAGTTTGTGATTTGGAATCCAACCGTGTGCTTATTATCTGTTGTGTTATAGTTCACCATGCCTCCAATTTGGTAGCATGTAACATTATTCCAAAAGGTTGACCAAAGGTATAGGTCTATAGGCGTAGCGTCATATTCGAATCCACCTATGGCAACTACTTGCTTTCCTCCCGATATTGAGAAGTTGTTGTTTATTTTGTAGGTAAGGTATAGCCAATCCGTTGCGTTAAAGTAGCTTTGGTATTCCGATTTACTATCCTTGATCATTCGTTGACGATACTTATAGGCGAACTTATCATTGATTTCTCCTTCGAGGATAATATTTAAGTATTTACCATCGAAACTCGATAATTTTGATAAACTATCGTGTGTTGGAATTTTCGCAGTAAAATCAAAACGGGTATCGAATTTTAATCGGGCTGTAAATGTAGTATCTTGTGCTAAAGCAATACTTGGTATAAATAGAAAAGCAGCAAATAGTGTGGTAATAATCCTTCTCATCTCCCTCAACGTTCATGTATAAAAGTTCGCGAAGATACTTATTAAAGCACCTTTAGAATAAATAGAATCGCTGTTCTAGGGCTATGTTCTAGAACATTGAGGGATTTTGAAACCTAATTTCCTTGATAATTAGATGCTTTTAGATAGTTTCTCCACTAAAAATTTACCTGTATGAGAAATATCATTTTTTGTTAACTGTTCAGGAGTTCCTTCAAACACCAAGTATCCACCGCTTTCTCCACCTTCTGGACCCAAATCAATTACCCAGTCGGCACATTTAATTACATCTAAATTGTGCTCAATCAGAATTATGCTATGACCTTTATCGATTAAAGCATCGAAAGCCGAAAGCAATTTTTTAATATCATTAAAATGAAGTCCAGTTGTAGGTTCATCGAATATGAATAGTAGAGGCTGGGTACTTTCCTCCTTTTGTAGGAACGAAGCAAGTTTTACCCTTTGACTTTCGCCTCCGCTGAGAGTGCTCGAGGCCTGTCCTAGCTTTATATATCCCAATCCTACATCCTGTAGTGGTTTGAGTTTTTCAACAATTTTTCTTTCTGTTGATGTTTTTCCTTTGTCGAAGAATTCTATAGCTTGATTTACAGTCATCTCAAGAATGTCGTAAACATTTGCTCCATTGAATTTAACTTCAAGAACCTCATCCTTGAATCGTTTCCCTTTACAACTTTCGCAAACCATTGTAATGTCTGCCATAAACTGCATTTCAACATGAATAACGCCTTCGCCTTGGCACTCCTCGCATCGGCCACCTTCAACGTTGAATGAGAAATGTGCGGGCTTGAATCCACTTTTTACGGCATATTGTTGCTCCGATAACAATTTCCGAACCTCGTCCCATGCTTTAATGTAGGTAACGGGGTTACTGCGCGATGATTTTCCTATTGGATTTTGATCAACCATCTCTATGCCCTTAATTCGGCGGTAATCGCCTTTTATTTCGTCAAATTGACCAGCACGATCGCCCGATCCAGTTAACAGTTTTTGGAGAGCAGGGTATAGTATTCCTCTTACCAAAGTGGATTTTCCAGAGCCGCTAACTCCAGTCACTACAGTAAGCGTGTTAAGGGGAAATTTTACGTTGATATTTTTTAGATTGTTCTCTCTAGCCCCAACAAGTTCAATGTAATTATTCCATTTTCGGCGGTGGAGAGGAACTGAAATTTGCTCCTTATTTGTAAGATATTTTGCGGTTAAACTATTCGATGCTTTGCTTAAGCCTTGAATATCTCCTGCATATACAACTTCACCTCCAAGTCTTCCTGCATGAGGACCAATATCTATTATATAATCGGCAGAACTCATAATCTCCTCGTCGTGCTCTACAACTACAACGGTATTTCCAAGATTCCGAAGTTGCTTTAGTACACCAATTAGCAGATTAGTATCACGCGAATGAAGCCCAATACTTGGCTCATCTAGGATGTATAGCGAGCCAACTAAGCTGCTTCCTAATGAAGTTGCAAGGTTTATTCGTTGGGATTCTCCTCCCGATAGTGTCGATGAAAGCCTATTTAGGGTTAGGTATCCAAGTCCTACATTATTCAAATAATCTAAGCGATTATTGATTTCTGTTAGTATACGTTTTGCAACACCTGCATCGTGTTCGTCCAGATTTAAATCTTTAAAGATTTCGGATAAATCAGCAATTGGAATGTTCACCATTTGCGGGATTGTGTAATTGCTAATTTTAATGTACGATGCTTCAGGTCTAAGCCGAGATCCTTTACATGCAGGGCAAACAGTTTTGCCCATATATCGCGATAGCAATACTCTATACTGAATTTTGTACTTTTTTTCCTCTAATTCTTGGAAGAAAGCATAAATACCCGTGAAATGTCGGGATCCTTCCCATAGAATTCTTTTTTGTTGATCGGATAGTTGATAGTAAGGTTTGTGGATTGGAAAGTCGTATTTGGATGCATGCTCAATCACCTTGTCCTTGTACCAACTCATACTTTCACCTTTCCAGCAGGCAATGGCCTCTTCGTATAGCGATAAACCTTTGTTGGGAATCACCAAATCCTCATCGATTCCAATTACTTTTCCATAGCCCTCACACTTGGGGCAAGCACCTAACGGACTGTTAAAACTAAAAAGATGTTCGGTTGGTTCTTCGAATTTTATTCCATCGGCTTCAAAAACATTGGAGAAGTGTTCCTCTAAGGTTTCCGTCTCAAGATGTATTTTGATTAAGCAAAAACCATTGCCTTCGGCAAATGCTGTTTGAACTGAATCTGCTATTCGGCTAAGAAAATCATCCTCGTGCGAAACTGCGAAGCGGTCGATAATTAAACGGCATTCCGCTCCTGATATGTTGATGAGTTCTCTTGTTTTATTATCATCAATACGGAGGGTTTGATCTCCAATTTCGACCCTGGTAAAACCCTCTTTTGCCAATTCTTCAAGCTTTGCTTTGTGGTCTCCATTTACAACCAATGGCGATAAAAGTGTCATTTTAATGCCCTCGTCGTAAGCACTTACAAAATTAACCACATCGCTAACCGAATGTTTTTTTACCTGTTTTCCGGTAACTGGTGAATATGTTTTTCCAACTCTTGCAAAAAGGAGTTTAAGGTAATCGTATACTTCGGTAGAAGTTCCAACTGTAGAACGTGGATTTCGCGTATTTACCTTTTGCTCAATGGCAATTGCAGGTGGAATTCCACTAATTAAGTCGACTTCGGGTTTAGCAACTCTCCCTAAAAATTGGCGTGCATACGATGACAAACTTTCAACGTAACGACGTTGACCTTCAGCATAAATTGTATCAAAGGCTAAAGATGATTTTCCTGAACCTGAAACGCCTGTTATAACAATTAATTTATTTCGAGGAATGTCAAGACTAATATTCTTAAGGTTATGAACCCTAGCCCCTTTAACCGATATTATATTTTTGTTCAGAATACCCATTTGCAAAAAATTTAACCCGCAAAGTTAACAGTTATCTTAAATATACTTAAGTATTTTTTTGTTGATTATCTCATTTGTAGCGATACTTGGATTTAGTTCCTAAAAGTATATTTTCTTGATATTTATCAACATTTCAATAATTAGAGTTTCGTTCTGAAACATAAACATATAGTTTTTGTTTAAATTTATTATATCTAATCTATATATATAAATAACAATGTTTTTACATATTGATAAAATGTTAAATTAATCTTAAACCTATGAAGAATGTCATGAGAACTAGTGCTTTAGTTATTTTGATAACTATTGTAATCTCGGCAAGTAAAACAACCTATGCAACTGATGGTTACTTTAGTTTGGGCTATGGGGCTCAAAATAAAGGACTCGCTGGAGCAGGAATTGCGTGGTATAAAAATTCTATGATTAATGGAAACCCCGCAGGTCCTGTATTTCTGGGAAAAAAGTATCAGTTTGGAGTTGGGCTTTTCAGTCCCAATAGGGAGTATACAATCGCTGGAAATCCTTCGGGAATGCCAGGTACTTTTGGATTGACTCCTGGAAATGTTGAAAGTGATTCAAAAATGTTTTTTATTCCAAGCATTGGTGCAAATTGGATGTTGAACGAAAAAAGTAGTTTATCTGCAACTATTTTTGGGAATGGAGGTATGAATACCGATTATCCCACTCAGACATTTTATGATGCAAGTTCAAGTAGCACTGGGGTTAATTTAGCACAGCTATTCTTGGGTCTTACATATTCTCGGAAGATAGCCGAAAAACATAGCCTAGGTATAACAGTTTTGGCCACATATCAATATTTTGATGCTAAAGGGGTTGCTTCATTTGCTGCTATGTCTAGTAATCCAGATAAGTTAAGCGGAAATGGAAAAGATAACGGTTTTGGCATTGGCGTTAAGGTTGGCTACATGGGGCAAATTTTTGATGGATTCACTTTAGGAGCAAGCTATCAACCAAAGATCAACATGAGTAAGTTTGATGATTATTCGGGTCTTTTTGCCGAGAAAGGTGGCTTTGATATACCGTCTAATTGGACTTTAGGAATTGCATATGAGTTTAATTCGAAGTGGGTGGCTATGGTCGATTATAAAAGAATTAACTATTCCGAAGTTGCTTCAATCTCAAATCCATTAGATCCAACTGCATTTGCTACGGCTCCTCTTGGATCAAATAAGGGAGCTGGATTTGGCTGGGAGGATATTAATGTTTATAAAGTAGGTATTGAGTATAGTGGAATTCCTGGATGGGTACTTAGAGGTGGATATTCTCATTGTGATCAGCCTATACCTAGTTCCGAAGTTTTGTTCAATATTTTGGCACCAGGTGTAGTTCAAGATCACTTAACCTTGGGATGTTCTAAAAATATAGGAGATTCAGGGAGGGCTATTCATTTGGCTATGGTTTATGCTTTACCATCAAGTGTAAAAGGATACAATCCAATGGATTTCGATCCAGATCAAGCGGCTCTTGGAAATTATGTTCCAAACCAAACAATAAAGATAGAGATGAGTCAAGTCGAGTTTGAGGTTGCCTATACTTTTTAGATTACTAATTTAAATAAAGGAAGGGTAAAGCCTGTATGGGTCTTTATACTTCCTTTTTAATTATTTGATATTTGGGTATCAGAGTAAACCTCTAAAAAATAGGATGAATTTTAGTAACATTTTTGGCTTAATGAAGGTATAAATATTAAAGTTATTTTTGATTATTTCAGAAAAAATAGCTTTATTGGCACAATAAATGTAACGTAATTTTAAATTAAAAACTTATCGCCTATAGATAGAAGCTCTACACGTTAACCAAAATAAGAGGAGGTTGCCGTGAATGCAAACCAAACCACCGATCAAGAGCTTCTGTCGGAAATCATCAATGGTAGCAATGCTGCTTTGGAAATGCTTATTAAGCGTCATGAGAGAAAGGTGTATACCTACATTTTAATGATGGTTCGTAAGCCTTATTTGGCAGAAGATTTAATGCAGGAGACCTTTGTAAAGGTTATCCGTTCGCTCAAAGAAGGACGATATTCGGAGAATAATCGATTCCAGTCTTGGCTAATGCGTATTGCGCATAATCTTGTAATCGATCATTTTCGACATGCAAAGCAATATCGAGAGATTTCGAATGATGATTATCCTGTAGATCTATTCAATACTCCACGTTTTGCAGAAATGAATGTTGAGCAGACTATGGTGTTTGATAGAGTTTTGAACGAAGTAAGGATGCTGATAGATTTGCTCCCCGAAGACCAGAAGGAGGTGATTATGCTTCGTTACTATGCCGATTTAAGTTTCAAGGAGATTGCCGATTTGACCAATGTTAGTATTAATACTGCGCTAGGTAGAATGCGTTATGCTTTAATTAACCTTCGAAAGACAGTTAAGGATAAGAATATGTGTCTTGAACTTGGGTTTTAAATTGCATTAGTATTTATACTGTTCTGAGGTATAGTAAAATTTATAGGTAAAATTTTACCTTTTCTTGCAATAAGTATTGTTAAGTATTCGTTATTGCAGAAAACAACACGCCTATGAATAAAGTCTATACTCAACTATTTTACATCAGGAACTCTTATGGCAATGACAATGGATCTTCAAATCATGAAATAATTCAACTCCCATTTCCATTGACTCGGGAAATTGAAAGCCTAAAATTGCTAATGAATAAGCTAGAAAGGTTAACCCCTAAGATTCCAGATGATTCCGTAAAACGGATTATGGAAAAATTAAATTTTTAAGAGCCGGAAATTTTTTTCGGCTTTTTCTTGTTTTCTTGTTTTATAAAATGATATATTTGTGATATTAAAATAATATCATATTGAGATATGGAAAAAGAATTTCACCCTAAGTCTGGATACCTAATGTTGTTGGTATTTATTCTAGCAATTGCAGCAGTAGTTACTTTCATTGCTGTTACAGAGAACCCGTTATTCGTTGTTGGGTTTATTTTAATTCCATTAATTGCTCCTGGATTCATAGTTGTCAATCCTAATGAGTCGGCGGTGCTAGTACTCTTTGGAAAGTACATTGGTACAATCCGAAAGAATGGATTCTTTTGGACAAATCCATTTTACAGTAAAAAGAGAATCTCGCTTAGAGCTCGTAATTTTAATAGCGAGCCAATCAAGGTGAATGATAAGGTCGGAAATCCGATTATGATTGGACTAGTACTTGTTTGGAAAGTAAATAACACCTTTAAGGCATCGTTTGATGTTGATCAGTATGAGCATTTTGTAGTGGTTCAGAGCGATGCTGCACTTCGTAAGCTAGCTGGTATGTTCTCATACGATAACTTTGAGCATGAAGAGGACGAAATTACATTGCGAGCAGGAGGGGAGGTTGTGAACCATAAACTGGAAGCCGAACTAATTGAACGATTAAGTATGGCTGGTATTGAAGTTATTGAAGCTCGTATTAATTATATTGCATATGCTTCTGAAATTGCAGGTGCAATGTTACGTCGTCAGCAGGCAACTGCAGTGGTTGCTGCCCGTAGTAAAATTGTTGAAGGAGCAGTTGGAATGGTTCAGATGGCATTGGATCAACTTTCGGAGAAACAAATTGTTGATTTGGATGAGGATAAGAAAGCCGCAATGGTTAGCAATTTAATGGTTGTGCTTTGTTCCGACGAATCGGCTCGTCCGGTGGTAAATACAGGAACATTACATCAGTAAATTATGTCGAAAAAAAAGTCGTTTGTACTTAGAATCGATCCTGATAAAATGGATGCTTTGGAGAAGTGGGCTGCCGATGAGTTTCGTAGTACCAATGGGCAACTGGAGTGGATAATAGATCAAGCCCTAAAAAAGGCAGGACGATGGAAACAACCGATTGTTAAAAGTGACGACGAGATTAGCTCTATTGCCGAGTAAAACATTGGATTTATTAAATTGAATTAGCCTTGTTTGATACTTAACAAGGCTAATTTATTTGGCAAACTATTTAATTTATTAGATTAATTGTGTGGCATGCAACCATGCCAGCAGTTTCAGTTCTTAAACGAGATGTTCCTAAACTGATTTCATGATATCCTTTACTTAGGCTTATATCAACCTCATTAGGCGTAAAGTCGCCTTCAGGTCCAATAAGTATAATAACCTTTGAATTATGCTTTACTTGGTCTTTCAATAGGGGCAACTCCCAACTATTACAATGGGCTATAAACTTTTGTTCGTCGGTATTCTGCTCCATAAATTTCTTAAAGGGAATCATTTCATTTAGTTTTGGAACGTAAGCTTTAATGGATTGCTTTACTGCAGAAATAATAATTTTTTCGAGACGTTCGTTGTTTACAACCTTTCGTTCGGATCGATCGCAGAGGAGAGGTGTAATTTCATCAATACCAATTTCAGTGGCTTTTTCGAGAAACCATTCGAATCGTTCAATGTTTTTTGTAGGAGCAATTGCAATATGTAGGTAAAAGTCTCTTTTACCGTACTCTGTTTTAACATCAGTAACAATAACCTCGCATCGCTTTGGGTTCGGATTTGCAATACTTGCGGTGAATAAATTACCCTTGCCATCAATTAGCGTTATTTCGTCACCAGTATTTAACCTTAACACTTTGATACAATGTTTCGATTCTTCCTCGGGAAGAGTATAAGTATTGCCAGCAATATCTGGCGCATAAAATATCTGCATTCGATTAATTTTTAGATCTTTCAAAAGTAGTTATTTGATGTTAGACATCGGATGCATGATGTCAGATTTTAAGAACTTTTTTAGGTTGAGAAATATATCCTTTCAATTTTTTTTAATGAAATTTGCCTTCTTTTTATGAATCTAATGTTTTGTGTCTAATATCTAAAGTTTTTGTTTTTATGAAACGAATAGGTCTTTTATCCGATACTCATGGCTTTTGGGATGATGGTTTAGATAAGTTCTTTGCCGATTGTGATGAAATCTGGCATGCCGGAGATATTGGCACGTTGGAGTTGGCCGATAGAATATCCAAATTTAAGCCATTTCGTGCAGTTCATGGTAATATAGATGATTTTCGGATAAGGTTAAATTATCCTCATTTCCTACACTTTAAGGCTGAGGATGTCAATGTTTTGATTACCCATATTGGCGGCATTCCTGGAAGATACGATGTGCAGGCAAAACCATTGCTGGATCAATTGCCTGTCGATATATTTATTTGTGGGCACAGTCACATTCTACGAGTTAAGTTTGATAAAAAGAGGAACTTTTTATATGTAAATCCAGGAGCAGCCGGGAATAATGGTTTTCATACTGTGAAAACCGCAGTGCGTTTTGTTATTGATGGCTCCAACATCAAGGAAATGGAGGTGTGGGAAAAGGTCAGAAAGGGACATTAATCGTTTTTTTCCTCTTCAACCTGTTCTGTTTTCGCACTATTTTCTTCTTTTACTTTTTCCTCTGATTTATCTACATCGGGCTTTGTTTCTATTCCAAACATAAGTTGATTGTAGCGTTGACGAGCCTGATCGAGATCCTTCTTAGTTCCGAGTAAGAAGCGATATTCTGGTTGACCTGGTTTAACTTTGATACGTTGTTCGCTCGATTTCTGCTCCTTTATCGGAAGAACAAAGTCTTGATTACTTGATGATACCTGCATTACACTTTTAGTGTATGTAAATACATAGTATCTATCATCGCCTAAGTGGATATAGAGTGTCATTAAATCGCCACTACGTTTCTTAAATATTTCGAGGTAACCGTTTACGAACTTGTTCACCTGAACATTGCCTAGCGATCCAATGCCAATTTGACCTTTCGATACAAACGATTTTCGAACAGGATCCCATTTTAGCTTAATATCATTAAGAACCATTGTTGCATTGTATCCTTTGGGTGTTTGGTTGAATGCTCCAAATAGGTTGAGTTGATTTAAAGTAGCGTGTATCTCCGATGAATCAATCCATTCGTACAGGGCTTTTCGGTATATTTTTCTGCTTAAATCAACTTTTTTGAGAGTTATTGCTCCGTTTATTTCGGCAGCCATTGCTTCCAACGATTTTTGGTTAAACAGGAAGTCTAACTTCATAACCATATCTAGACCCAAGTCATTTTCCTCAAGTTTGTGTATTAAACTACCTATATTATCTAGTTTTATTTGCCCTAGGTTTATAGGAAGTTGAACGCGTCCTTCGCCGAAAGTCATACAGTAGTCTTTCTGTAAACTAACGCTGTTGCCCGAAGTATCAGGGTTTTCCAATTTATAGGATTCAGCAATGGTAAATCGTCTGTTGTTATTGTTAAACGACATATATCCTTGAGCAAGAACTATTGGTTTGTCGGCATAGTCCTTGCGCATCCTCATAAAACCTCCATAAAGTTTTAAAGAATCTTCGGCAATAACGGAACCATTGATGAGGTAATGAAGATTTAAGTTTTGTGGCTTTTCGTTAACGGGTATAAGAACTTTTTTGGAATCGATTCTCGATTCGAATTTTAACCATTGAGCTTTTGTATTTGGACAGTCATACATTGCTAAAGCACCACCTTTGAATTCCAGATTTTTTTCGGGGGCGTACAAACTAACATCACCAATAAAAGCAAAATGGGGGCTAAGTTTGAAACTATCGGGTTCGGTTAACTTTCCCTCGGCATGAGTGTTTAGGAAGGCATCGTTTTCAACATTAGTTAGGGTGATGGTTTGTACGGAGTCATTCTCATCGACGTAGTCGTAGTAGCCATTTCCTTTATATTTTCGTCTGCTCGAGATACTTAATGCTGAGTTATAAATTTTATGGTATTTATTTGATATGCTTGCATTGATCGTTGCTGAGGGAAATCTGTTCATTCTGTTAGTTGGATCTACCTTAACCTTTTTATCTTTTGGATAGATTGCCGCATCGGCTACAAGTATATAGTTAACACTGTCGGATTTAAGTTCGGCTGTTTCTAGGCTATAGGTTGATTTTGGAGAGAAGTAGTATAGCGAATCCTCGTCGGCTTTAACGGAGTAGAATAATGATCCGGAAGGAATCGTGTCCTTATCGGCCATGCGGGTAATAGTAAATTCGCCATCCTTTACAGCCTCCTGCTGCATTGTGGTTAGGAATGCTAAATTATTATTACTCATATTCCAGCCAAATCTATCGAGGTGTGCTTCATAGTTAAGAGCATTTAGCTTGGCATATACACTCTTATTGGTTTTACTGAATTCTCCCTTTTGATTTTTAAAATCAATTTTTGATTTCACGTCGTTGGTCGATAATGCTAAATCCTCTGTTTTAGGTTTGTATAGTTTAAGATCTGCTTTGGGTGAGTTAAAATCATCAGCATTAAACTCATAATGGCTGGACTTTAACGAGGCATTATCAAGAGCAATATCTCCATTCCCGGTTAATCCGATAGGTTCAAGTAGTAAATTGCCCATTAGCTTAGCCAATGAATCGTACATTACAAACGGTCTCTCGCCTTGCTTTACAAAGAACTTATCGCGTTTTGGGAGCCATTTAATTTTGTGCTTTTCGCCTATCAGTTTAGGATACTGTATTCCCGATATTCTTTTATCAATATTAAAACTATTGGATTTAGTAATCATGGAATCGGGGAAAAGGTACATTGAATCGGACGACGTGGTTGAGCTAATGTATTTTATATCGCCACTAATTACCAGTCCGTTGTTGCTTAAATCGACTCTGTTATAGGCAAACCCCTTACCTCTGTATAGAGCCAGACCTTCGGGAGGAGTTTGCTTTATGAATCCTAACGAGTTATCGGGCCGAAGCACAAGGGTTTCCTCAATCGGTGCAAGTATATTTCCAGAGTAAAGAATGCCTTTAAAATTTAAATCAACACTTTCGAAGTTGTCGAGGTTTTCGTAAGTGAAAGGTTGAATTTGAAAGTAAAAAGAGTCGCGTTTATAAATTCCTCCGTGAATAGAAGTATCATCATAATAAACGAATGACAAACCAGTACTGTTAAAGATGGGGTAGATTGGATTGCTAATCAATCCAGATTTATTATTGGGTTTGTCGATGAGAATATTTCCGTTTATTTTCTCCATAGTGTTTTGTACACTTTGCAGAATTCTTTGGCCGTAGTTGTTTCTGTCGTTTGTTTGGTAATCAAGTTCTAGCAAGTCGGCATCAACCAAGTCAATTTTGAATTGATCGTAATCGAATGTAAAATTGTTCCCATGAAACTTAAACAAACCAGCCTGCACAAATCCTCCAAACTGAAAATTCCTGTTTTTCTTCATGAGAATCTCTTTGTTCTGAGGATTGATGTAAACCTTCTGAGAATCGCTCACCGAGATATTTTCAACACCTCGAATGTGCATATCCATTGTTTTAAGATCTAACTCAGCATTGGGCGTATTACCGTTGCAAATAGATGAAAAGCGAATAACATCGTAATCTATTTTTTGGAAGCGAGCAAGAATTGTATAGCGGAGCTTCTGGGTTATCTGCACTTCGTCGGAACCAAAATCGTAAAGAATATAGCCATTCTTGGCTATACGCATCATTTCTATTTTAACCTGTTCAACAGGTTTGCGGAGGTAGACAGCAAGGTCGGCAGCTAAAAAGGTTTTAGTCTTTTTCTTGACAGAGTAGTTCCATATAGCGAAAAGTGGATGCTGATCGCTTGGTCCCATCATATCATCGAAGTAGGTTTCGTTGAAAAAGTTATCGGATTCGAAAGATGCTCGACCCATTGTAGCACCTGTTGCCGCTCCAAACTGAATTTTGTCTTCATCAATTTTCCATGTTAACTGATCGGACCAAATACTTAACTTGTGATATGTGCTAATAAACGGGCTTTGTGTTGTTAGCTTATCGGTAGGGGCAATTGTTACGGTTCGATTTTTATTGTTGTAATTAAAGTAAAGTCCAGAGTGGTATATCGAATCATTCGGAAACTTAAAAAGAATGCTGGCTTTCTCGGTATTGAGTATGGAGCGTTGGAAGATTAGAATATTACCTTCAACTCTGAGGAACTCTTTTCCATCGCGACTAATAGAGACTGTTGCAAGTTTATCGGCCGATCCTTTTCCAATTAGTTTAGAGCCCTGCATGATGTATCCACCTTCGTAGTCTACATTTTTAAATAGATTCTTTATTTGGAACCATTTGCCGTATGATTCAAACTCGGGGAATTGAATTGTATTTGGGTGGTAATCTTTAATTAATCGATCGGTAATTTTCCCCAAGCTAGACTCTTTAAAATAGTCTTTATTGGTGAAGTAAACTGAGTCGATGGTGTAGGAGTTTTTATTTAAATCAAGGGTATATTTTTTTAGTTCAGCAAATATTTCATCGTCGGGATAGCCTGAGCGAACCCATGTTACCTTTCCTCCATTGCCAAGCCAACTTCCGTTTGATGGGTCGAATACACCGCTTGTTCCTTTAATAAAAATACTGTCGTTGCCATACTGGCAAACCAAGCTAACATTGTTGAGTTTAACGGTTAGTTTATCCTTAAAATCGAATATATAGGAAGGATGAATTCCAGCTTTCCACAGAAATGTGTTGGTTTGTTTTAGAATAGAATTATCGACAACTGCTCTGGTAAATCGGAAGAAGTTGCCTATATCGGCAACGGTTATTTCTGATGATTTAAGCAATTGAGTATACGCGCTATTCCATGCCACGTAATTTTTATTGGCATAATTGTCTTTAAAGAACTTGTCGATAAGTTTGATGTACGTTAGAATCATCGCCTTGCTTTCGGGCAAAATGGGGAGCATTAAGTTTGATATTTCGATGATATTCTTTTTATTCTCCTCCGAGATTGTGTCGCTTGCCCAAAATGTGGTGAATTTCTTGATAAATTCTTCGTCTTCTTTGCTAAGATCCTTGTTAACAATAGAGTTTAGCTCTGCTGGATAGATAAGTATATCGCCAGAAAACTTATTCTCGTCCTGAAAAAAAGCTTTTGGAGTTAGAGAGAATATTGTTACAAATGTAGTTATGGCGAATAGAACTATCCATTTCTTTTTGTTAACAAGAGATTTGCCCATATCTAGTTTTAGTTAGTGAACGAAACCATTGCCCAATCGTCGCGGTAGTGCGTTTCGGAATGCTTTAAACCTAGTTTTTGCGAAGCCTCAATTAGAGTATCAACATCGGAGCGGAGGATTCCACTCATGAATAAATTTCCGTTAGGGTTTAGGCTGGATTTATAGGTTGATAAATCGTTTAGCAGAATATTTAGGTTGATGTTTGCGATGATTAGATCGAATCTTTTGCCTTCAAGCAGCGCTGCATCGCCGAGTAGTACCTCGGTTTTTGTACATTTGTTTTCGGCTACATTTTCCAAAGAGTTTCGGTATGCCCATTCATCGTTATCGATAGCGATAACTTTTGAGGCATTCTTCATTTCTGCTAAAATCGCTAATACTCCAGTTCCGCAGCCCATATCTAGAACTGTTAATCCCGTTACATCGGTATTAAGCAAAGCATTAATCATCAGGTGTGTGGTTTGATGATGTCCAGTGCCAAACGACATTTTGGGATCGATAATTATTTCGTACTCAGTTTTTGGAAAATTAGTATGGAATGATGCCCGAACCAAACATTTATTATCAACTAGAATTGGCTCGAAGTTTGATTCCCAAACCTCGTTCCAGTTCTTTTCTTCAATCTGATTGGTTTCATAGTTTATCGAGGTGCCTTCGGGGATAAACAAAGAATCAATAATGTTCTTATCAACAGCGAAATCCTTTGTGGTTTTAATATATGCTTTGAAACCCTTATCATCCTCCATAAAACTCTCAAAGCCCAACTCAGATAGTTGGGCAATGAGAATGCTATTGGTTTCCTCGCTAGGAGGGGTTACGCTAATTACTAATTCTGTATAACTCATATAAAGTTAAGCGTTAGAAGTTAAATGATAGAAAATCAAGACGATCAACTATCAACAGTTAACTAAAATGATTTGGCAATACCAATAAAGTCTTCGGCTACAAGTGATGCTCCGCCAATTAAACCACCGTCAACATCGGCTTTGGCAAATATCTCAGCTGCATTGGATGGTTTGCAGCTTCCGCCGTAAAGGATACTTATTTCGTTAGCTACATTTTCTCCAAATTTCTTTGCTAGAAGTTGGCGGATGAATGCGTGCATCTCCTGTGCTTGTTCGGCTGTAGCTGTTTTGCCTGTGCCAATTGCCCAAACTGGTTCGTAGGCTATAACTACTTTTAGCATCTGCTCAGCAGTTAACCCAAATAGCGATTCGCTAACCTGTTGCTCAACAACCTTAAAGTGATTGTTGCTTTCGCGTTCATCCAATTTTTCGCCGCAGCAGAATATTGGAACTAAAGAATTGGTTAGAACAAGATTTATCTTTTTGAATAGCATTTGGTTGTCCTCACCAAAATACTCACGACGCTCTGAGTGACCAAGAATCACGTATTCAACACCAACGGAACTGAGCATTGATGCGGATACCTCACCTGTATAAGCTCCTTTGTCCCACATTGCACAGTTTTGTGCACCAACTTTTAAGCGAGATCCTTTTGCAATCTTAACGGTTTCGCTAAGATGTGTGAAAGGTGGTATTGCAATTAATTCAACATCGGCAGGAACACCTGTCGATTTAGCTATTACCTCTTTTGCTAAGTTAAAACCCTCTGGAAGCAACGTGTTCATTTTCCAGTTTCCTGCTACAATCTTCTTTCTCATAGTATTTTAAGTTGAAATTTAATTAAGAAATGAATTGTACCAAAATTACGAAAAATAAAAACGTGAGACGTTAAACGTGAGACGTTAAAAGGAAGAAATATACCTTGTTTAAACTAAGTGGCTAGTTTTAAGGAGTGTGATTAAGTTAGTTTTGTAGTTTTCGTTTCACGATTCACAAATATCAATTAACCTTAACTCTGGGATCAAGAATGGAGTAGAGTATATCGACAAGTAGATTAATTACCACAAATATTAACGATAAGGATACTACGCATCCAATAACCAGTGGAACATCGTAGCTATTGAGGGCGCTAACCATTACATAGCCAAGTCCTTTCCATCCGAATATATATTCAACAAATATTACTCCGGCCATAAGCGATGCAAACCAACCCGAAACGGCGGTAATAACTGGGTTTAGTGAATTTTTAAGAGCGTGTTTTCGAATTATTGTGCTGAATTTTAATCCTTTGGCTTTTGCTGTTCTAATGTAATCTTGGCTTAGCGTTTCGAGCATTGAACTACGGGTTAGCTGGGTGATAACTGATAGTGGTCGTAAGCCCAATGTTAGTGTTGGTAAAATCAGGTTCTTGAGTTGAAGATGAATTCCCTCACCAAAATCGTCGACTACCCAAAGGTTTCCGGTAAGGTTAAGCCCCGTGTATTTACCAAGCAAAAAGGCAAAAATCCAGCCTATAAGTATTGCTGCAAAGAACGATGGTAGCGACATTCCAAACGCTGAAAATATAAGTGCACTTTTGTCGAATATTGAGTCCTTTTTTATTGCAGCAATTATTCCAAGGAAAATTCCAACAATTGTCGCAAAAATCATCGATGTAAGTGCGAGTATAAATGTGTTGGGTAACGTTTCGCTTACTATTGATGTGACGGTTTTCTTGCTTTGGTAAGAGCGGCGTAGATAGGGGGCTTTTAGTACCAGAACCCTGCTTTTCCCAAACGACATTAAACTAATGGCGCCTGTGTATAAAGTTTTATCAAGATATATGTAGCTATCGGGATTGCTTGGATTATGTATTGATATTGGCGAAAAATCGTTCAGGTACTTTAGGTATTGATAACCTAATGGTTTATCCAATCCCAAATCGTGGCGGGCTGCTGCAAGCGATGCGGAATCGGTACGTTGTCCCATAACCATTCGGGCAGGATCGCCAGGAATCATATTGAACAGCAGGAAAATAAGCGATACCACCCCAAACACAATGAGGAAACTGTAAAAGATCTTTTTGGTAATATAGTAGAGCAACCGGTAAAACGTTAAACGTGAGACGTTAAATGAAAGACTTTACAAACAACGATCAACAATCAACTATCAACGAACAACTATTCCTTGTCGAACTGTTTCGCCTCTTCCCAAATAACATTCATTTGGTCAAGTGTCATTTCCTTGAGCGATTGGCCTTGCTTAATGGTTTTCGATTCTAAATAACTGAAACGCTTCATAAACTTGCGGTTGGTACGTTCTAGGGCAGTTTCTGGATCAACATTGTATAACCGGGCAGCATTCACTACCGAGAATAGTAAATCGCCAAATTCTTGTTCTATTCTATCCTTGTTACAAGAATCGATTTCGACTTTAAGTTCGTCCATTTCTTCGGAAACTTTATCCCAAACCTGAGTACGTTCCTCCCAATCGAATCCAACTGCGCGAACCTTCTCTTGAATCCTATTGGCCTTAATTAGCGCAGGAAGCGATGATGGAACGCCCGATAGTACAGTTTTGTTACCATCCTTCTCCTTGGTTTTTAGGAGTTCCCAATTTTCGATAACCTCGGTAGAGTTATTTACCTTAACATCGCCGTAAATATGTGGATGGCGGTAAATTAATTTTTTTGATAGGCTATTTATCACATCAACAATATCGAAAGCCTTTTGCTCATCGGCAATTTTTGAGTAAAATATAATGTGAAGCAGAATATCGCCAAGCTCCTTCTGGATTGAGGGTATATCGTTATCTAGAATACTTTCGGAGAGTTCGTATGTTTCCTCAATGGTGAGTGGGCGAATGCTTTCAAGCGTTTGACTTCTATCCCAAGGGCATTTTTCCCTTAATTCGTCCATTATATCTAAAAGTTTTCCAAATGCGTCAAGGGCTTCTTTTCTGCGTAAATCGTTATTCATTTCTAGTTTTTTAGTTGTCGTGAAATTTTACCATAATGCTTGAGCCAACCTGTAATGCGTGCATCTCCGCCACAAATCCATTGCTTAGCGCAATTTCGAGTAGATTTAATGTGTTGAACAGAGCTAAAAGTTCGCCTTCCTCCACATCGGAATAGGTTTTAACTATCTCATCAATCCTATAATTAAAGCTTTGCACATAGATTGTAAATCTACGTCCTTTGCCTACACGTTCAAATAAATCGCGCGATATGTTAGTTATAGCATTAAGGTATGAGTCAATAAAAATGACACTTCCGGTGATGGTAGTTTCATCAATGGCTGCTCTAAGCGGAATGCTCTGCTTGTAGTTCTCGGTGATAACTGCAATGTCATCGATTTCTGAGTCGCTAACCAACGCTTTAATTGCCGATGCAGCAGCATCGAGCGATGCAAAGCTGGAGTTATCCTCGTAGGGAAACGAGAAAACTTTTTTTGGAGTATCTTTTGTAATCAAGCCTAGAATTCCATTGTCAGGAATAATCAAGTAATGATTTCGATACTCAAAAAGCAATAGTTGTTTTCCTTCTGTATTTTCAGTGTTTACTAAACAAATATGGATTGTCCCTTCAGGAAAACTCTCGAAGCTGTGCTTAAGCACAAATGCAGCGTGAATATGGTCGAAAGGTGGAACCTTATGGCTTAGTTCAACAATGTTAAGATTTGGCGAAATGGAAAGCAATCGGCCTGTGAGCATCCCGATATAGTAATCGTGCCTGTTCCAGTCGGTTGTAAGGGTGATTATCTGAGTTTTTGAGTTGCCGTTTTCCATAATCGCAAAACCTACCACAAAAGTAATAATAAAGTTGGAAGGTGAGGTTGAAAAGGTAAATTGAGAGTTAAGTAATGAAAGTTTGTTGATTGTTGATCGTGGGAGTTAAGAGTTAAGAGTTAAAATTACACCTAAATGTCTATAATCTTACGAACAACCATCAACGAACAACCACCAACAATAATGTCAATAAGTTTTTAATATTTAGTTTTCCTTGTGTTTACTTAAATCGCAGATGTTGAATTATCTTTGTGCATAATTTCATTTGATGATAAAGAAAGAAACAGTGAGTGAAAGAATAATCCTTGTTGAAGGTATAGATCCTTTGGTTCTTTACGGCGTAAACAACACACGCTACAATTCAATTGCACGTCATTTTTCTAAACTCAAACTTATTGCCCGTGGCAACGAAATTAAGGCCATTGGTGATGATGATTTAATTGATGAGTTGGAGGAGAAAATCAATAAGATGATTGATTTCCACAGAAAGTATGGCTACCTAACCGAAACGAATATTCAGGATTTTTTAACCGATAATTTAGAATCAATTAATCAGGCAGAGGAGGATGCTGCCGATGTACTTGTTTTTGGTAATCACGGAAAGGTTATAAAGGCACGAACCGTAAATCAGCGCAAGTTAGTGGAACTCTATGGCGATAACGATTTGCTTTTTGCGATTGGCCCAGCCGGTTCCGGAAAAACGTACACTGCCATTGCTCTTGCAGTTCGAGCATTACGGAATAAGGAGGTTAAGCGCATTATTCTAACACGTCCTGCCGTTGAGGCTGGCGAACGTTTAGGGTTTTTGCCTGGAGATATGAAGGAAAAACTCGATCCATACCTACAACCACTTTACGATGCATTGCACGATATGATTCCCGCCAAAAAATTGGTGGAATTTATGGAGGATGGAACTGTTCAGATTGCACCTTTAGCTTTTATGCGCGGTCGTACGCTCGACAATGCTTTTGTAATTTTGGACGAAGCGCAGAATACAACCATCAGCCAGATGAAAATGTTTCTTACCCGTATGGGTAAAAACGCAAAGTTTGTTGTAACGGGCGATTTAACACAGATCGATTTACCCCGAAAAGAGGATTCAGGATTAGTAAAGACAATTAAGTTACTTGATGGAATTAACGATATAGCAGTTATTAACTTCGATGTGCGCGATATTATTCGCCATAAACTTGTTAAGTACATTGTAAATGCATTCGATAGGGATGCAGAGGAGAAACTTCAACGACAAAACAGCAATCAAAATAATAATCAATCAACCTTAGAGTAGTTATGGAAAAGGCTATCGTTCATACCGACTTCAACTTCCCCGGCCAAACAGGGGTTTACCATGGAAAAGTTCGCGATGTGTACAACATCAAGAACGAATTTTTGGCAATGGTTGTATCCGACCGTATTTCTGCTTTCGATGTTGTACTCCCCAAGGGTATTCCTTACAAAGGGCAGGTGCTTAACCAAATTGCATCGAAGTTTTTAGATGCAACATCCGACATTGTTCCTAATTGGAAAATTGCGACTCCAGATCCTATGGTAACAATTGGCCATATGTGCGAACCTTTCAAGGTGGAAATGGTGGTTCGTGGATACTTAACTGGTCACGCTTGGCGTGAGTACAAATCTGGTAAACGTTCAATTTGTGGAGAGGCTATGCCTGAGGGAATGAAAGAACATCAAAAGTTTCCAAAGCCACTTATCACACCTACCACAAAGGCTTCTGAAGGTCACGATGAGGATATCTCAAAGGCTGATATTATCAAGACTGGACTGGTTAGCAAGGAGGATTATGAGCAGTTAGAGAAGTACACCTTTGCACTTTTTGAGCGTGGAACTCAAATGGCTGCTAAAATGGGGCTTATCTTGGTGGACACTAAGTATGAGTTTGGCAAGAAGGATGGAAAAATCTATTTGATTGATGAAATTCACACACCCGATTCTTCGCGTTATTTCTATGCTGAAGGTTATGCTGATCGCTTAGCAAAAGGCGAAGACCAACGACAACTATCAAAGGAGTTTGTGCGTGAATGGTTAATGGCCAATGGATTTCAGGGTAAAGACGGACAAAAAGTTCCTGAAATGACCGATGATATAGTAAATCAGATTACAGAGCGCTATATTGAACTTTACGAGCATATTACAGGCGATAAATTCCAGAAGGCAGAGGGAACTGACGTTTTGAATCGTATTGAGCAGAATGTTTTGAATTTCCTTAATAGGTAATAAAAACCCCTCAAGGCTTATAGATTCTTGAGGGGTAAACTTTTTATCAATCTAGAAAGAAATACCAAAACCTATGTAAGGAATAGGCGCAAATGTGACATCTCCAATATCGTTTCCTCCAACAGGTTGAGCAAGGAACCCAATACTCGGAACTAACAATATTTTACTTTTGGTTGGAATTACGATATCAGTATTCATGTTTACTGCAAATCCGTCGGTTTTTAGTGCCTTAATATCCTCTATTTTAATTCCACGATAACCGATCTGAAGAGCAGGGCAAATCTTGATGTTTCCAGCGAATATTCGGATTTTTAACTGCATTCCAATCTCTGAGAATTGTCCTGTTTGATCGGCCTCTTCAACCGAAAAACTTGGTCCAAAATTGAAATATGCACCAACTGCAAACTTTGGAACGATATTGTAATCTGCATATGCATTTAAGAAGATACCACCTTCTTTTTTTACATCATCTATAAAATACATATCGCCGGGCATCCAGTATTTTAACGATGCTCCAATTTCGTAACCTTTTTCATTTTCAGTATTTTGAGCGTTCGCCGAGAATGCAAATACACTCAAAAATAGGATTGTGATTAATAATTTTGTCTTCATTTGGATTAGAGTTAGTTGTTAATAATTATATTTTGATGAAATTAGTTTTAATACACCTTACTGAATAACCAATCTTTTTGTGTCTACTTTGAGCAAGAGTGCTAATTGCCATTACCGTTGTTATTAGATTAAATATCTTAGAGTCTTTTACTCGTAATACTCAAATGCATCAATAATGTCCAAGTAAACTCCATCAAATCCTGCATTTAAAATTTTGTTTAGGTAGGAATTGTTGTTTCCATAGATGATATTTTGCCAATCGCTGTTCCAGTATTTTACCTTGTAGTTTCCTTCCCAATCGGGGTTTTCGGTGTCTAGCCAGTTCGGTTTGCTTATATTCCAACTTTGTTGCCAGTAATACCTATAATCCTCAGCTTCACCTATCGACATGTATGAGATTACTAATCGTTTTCCGCCATTTGCTTTATTCTTTAGTTGGTTAATTTCGCTAAGGGTAAATTCTTCATCATCAAAGAATAGATCCATTATAAGCAAATCGTAGTTTGTTGCCGTTATTGCGCTGATAAAACTGCTTTTGTTCGCGAAATTTGACGGATCGAGCAGGTATAGGAAATTTTTCACTTGCGACATAGAGGCAATTGTTGCATTGTTCTCCTGATGAATTGTGACTGGATAATTTGGAATATTGTTCAGGTCGCGTTGATTAGCCGCAAACGATACATAACCGACATTATTATTTTTTAAATAGGAATCCTCCATCTTGCTAGGGGTGGAGCAGTAATCGGTTACAAGTATTATGTTGTTAGCATTCTTAGAGATATTAAGTAAATCCGTTAAATATTTGTTTGCGCTAGAAGGTGTGGCTTCGTCATCGTTATCGTAACCATAAAACAGATCTTCCTGTCCGTTGGCATCAATTGCATTTAGGTATGCAGTGTGTGGGGCTCCTGATTTATCGCCAGTTACGCTAACCAACTCAATGCCATTTTGTGGAATAATAATGAAATTAGGTTTAATTGCTTTTGAGTATTGGCTTATGCCAATAACAAACTCCCGCATCTTCTCTTTATATTCTGAGTCATTTCCAGTGTCATCTTCGTCCTCTCCACAAGAAATAAGTGCAATTAGTGTGATAAATAGATAAATAGTTTTTTTCATTTTTTGTAGTATAAACATTAATGTTGTTTAGTTTCCATTTGCCCCATAAAGAGTTCCGTTGGAACTTGTAACATTCCCTGTGAGTATGTACTGATTGTCGTTCTTATCTGTTAAGTAGATAGTAACCACGTCGTTAATGGTATATTCTCCATTTGGAATTTCAACTTTAATTCCACTACCATCTACCTGCTTAATTAAGTGATACGATGATGAGGTGTAGCGATCCTGCTTGTAATTTACAGTTCCAGTAACTATGTTGTTTTGGTACTGGTAGTTGTTGAAAGTAATTGCTAGGCGACTTTTGTAGCAGGTGGTATAGGCCGATATAGTCTCCTTGCTTCTTGTTCCGGTTAGGGTTGCAGTTCCTCCGTTTGCAGCGGTTATTACATGCGATGAGTAGGTTGCCGAAGAGGAAGTGTTATCTTCGATATTCTCCATAAAGGAATTAAAGGCATCGGCCACTCTTCCGGCGTCGTACTTGTCGCGGATTGGGCCTTCTTTTGAGTTTGTGCCCTCGCTTTCTTCGCTTGCATCGTTTTTTTCGCAGGCGCAATTGATTAGCAAAAGAGTTGCCAGCATAATTAGTGTTACTTTTTTCATGGTTATGAATTTAGTTATTCTTTGAAGTAAAGTTAAATCCATAACCGCTGCTTATTTGAGCAGAACAGTAAGCGCTTGTACTAAATTAGAATTTGATGGTGGCCGAAAAGAATTTGCTATTTGTTGGCCAGTTGTTCTATAGATTGAATTAGTGCATCTTTTTTGCGAGTTGATACAGGTACGCTGGAACCATCGTACATTACAATAAAACCGCCGTCCGTTTTATCGTACTTTTTTACATACTTCATATTCACAAGGTGCGACTGATGAACCCTAAAGAAGTGAAATGGTGAAAGCATCTCATCGTACTCCTTCAACGGTTTGGATATCAGTATTTTTTGTCCATCAGTTAAGTGGAAAGTTGTGTAGGAACTGTCCGATTCACATCGTGCAATATTTTTAACCTCAACAATATGTATACTTTCAACGGTTTTGAGTACCACTACTTTATTCTCCAGCATTGGTTCTCCCATATTCTGGAGAAGTGCATTGAGCATTAGTTTGTTATTGCGTTCCTCTACGGTTTTGTATGCTTGATGTAGTGCCGATATTAATTCTGTGGGATTAACTGGTTTTAGCAAATAGTCTATTGCGCTGAATTTTATGGCTTGTATGGCGTATTCCTCAAAGCCGGTAAGAAAAATTAACTTGAAGTTTACCTCGGGTAATGTCTTCAGAATATCAAAACTCGTTCCTCCGGGTAGGTTAATATCCATTAGGGCTACATCGGGTTTCGAGTTCATTAGTAACTCCTTGGCAGAATTCATATCCGATGCGGTACCGCAGATGGTAACAAAAGGGCAATAATCGTTAATTATCTTTAGCGTTACCGCTAGGATATCTTGTTCATCCTCAATAATTGCCAGTTTTACCATTTTGGATTTGCAGTTCTTTGCTCTACGAAAGTAATTATTTATTGTAAAAAAAGTAAAGGAATTTCTAAAATAACCGTTGTTCCTGTTGTGACTCCTTCGTTGTTTGTCCTGTTGGATATGGTGTAGTGGAAATCTTTTTTATGCGTTTTTGAGAGGGCCTGTAATCGCTCGTAAGTTATTTTTGACGCTAGCGATTCGTGTTTTGTTCTCGTAGTTTCAGAACTATGCTGTAAGCCAATACCATCATCTTCAATGGTGATGGTTAGCCTGTCGCTATTAGCCTTAAACTCTATGTTGATATTGCCTTCGGGGATATCTTTTTTTGCAATACCGTGCTCCACCGCATTCTCAATGAAAGGTTGAAGTAGCATAGGTGGAATTGCAATTTCATCGGTACTAAATGGCAAGTCTATATTAAACTGATACTGGAGTCTCTCCTTTAAACGGAGTTTCTGCAATGTAAGGTATTCTTCCAGCGTTTCAATATCAGTTTCAAGTGATATTAACTCACTCCTAGAGTTGTTGAGTGTTGATCGCATCAACTTCGAAAAACTTGCAATGTATGTAGCCGCATCAATTGCCGTTTTTTGCAAAACCTGATTTTGAATTGCCCCAAGCGCATTGAAAATGAAATGTGGATTCATTTGCGAGCGCAATAATTGATGCTCAAGTTGGAGCGCCTTTGTCGATGCTTTTAGTTTATGCTGTCTAAATAGTGATACAAATAACACTAGAATAAGCAATACGCCTATAGCGAGAGATGCTATTATGGCTCTATTGGAACGGATTTGTAGTTGGTTGGCTTTGTTTTGTTCGGTTAGTAGTTCAATTTCCGATTGCTTTTGTTGATTCTGGTAAACTGTTTCAAGTTCCTTAATCTGTTTCGATTTTGCCTCGTTAAAAAGGCTGTCGTTTATTTCTGTGGCTAAAGCTTTATACTCATAAGCTTTTTTGAATTCACTATGTTCTTTATGCCAAACGGAGAGCCAATCGAAACTTTCGGCAACAACCCTTTTTAGGTTGTATTGTTGGGCTATTGATAAAGCACTGTCAATATTTTTTTTTGCCTCTAGTTTATTCCCATTTTCAAATTCCAGGTTTGCAATATGTTTATAGGTTTGGGCCAAAAGGTAATGATCAATATACTTGGGGTTTTGTTTGACTACTTTTTTTAGGTAGAAATATGCACTATCTGTTTGTTCCGAATTCATATATAATACACCGATGTTACTAAGGACCCCAGATACCATAAGTTTGTCGTTGGCGGACTGCGCAACCTCAAAGGCATCTCTGAAGTATTTCAATGCCTTAGTATAATCATTTTTATTAATATAAATCTCGCCCAGATTGTTAATTATCCTACATTTCTGAATTTCAGTTTTTACATATTTTAGAGCCTTATGCAGTTGCGATTCTGCAATATCGTACTCTTTTTGATCGATATGAATGTAGGATAGGTTTATGCACGTATTGGTAATTGTAGTTGAATCGTTTATTTGTTCAGCGTACTGCAATGCCTCTGTTAAGTATTTTTTAGCAGTTAAGTATTCTCCTGTCATCATATAGCATCCCCCAATTCCGTTCGATAATATATTGGTATTGGTTGAGTCCGATAGCTCTATATAAATTTTTTGAGATAGAAAGTAGTAGGTTAGCGCATTGTTAGGGTCAAAATTTAATTGATAAATAAGACCCTTGTACCGAAAATATAGCGCTTTTAGAGATTTATCGTTTGTTGTTTCAATTAGTTTGTCCGCGGTACTAATTATTTGTTGGGCAGAATCGGGGTTGGCAACTATAGCATTGTATGCTTTGGTAAGTATTTGTTTGAGTTCGTTGTTGTTATGTGTTAAGCTATCCTCGTTAGCAAATAAACTGGTTGGAAAAATTGTGAAAATTACAATAGTGAAAAAAGAATACCTTGATTTCATTTTATAGATAATTTTCTATGGATAGCTATTTGGGATAAATGTAACCATTTTTATTCAACCTCCTCAAATCTTTTAAAACCTAACTTGATGTTTTTACTCTATCAACTCCATTATTACATCCTTGTCCGCCAACCTTAAAGGATTATTAGTATCGATGAATAGTTGCGCCAAATGCTCTTTCTTGGCCTGAAGTCTTAGGATTTTCTCTTCAACTGTATTTAGTGAGATAAAGCGGTAGACGAACACATTTTTCTGTTGGCCAATCCTGTGAGCACGCGATGTTGCTTGCATTTCGGCAGCGGGATTCCACCACGGATCGAGTATGAAAACGTAGTCTGCGGCAGTAAGGTTTAATCCAACACCTCCTGCTTTAAGCGATATCAGGAATACTTGTTTGTCTGGATTGCTTTGGAACTCTTCAACAACCTTTGCCCTGTTGGTCGTTTCGCCGGTAAGTATTTCGTAGCCAATACTCTCTTGCTTTAAATACGCTTCAACCTGTTCGAGGTGTTTTACAAATGATGAGAATACAAGTATTTTATGCTTCTCGGCGATGATATTCTCAATGCTACGGGTTACCTCATCGAATTTACCAGAGTCCAAATCGGCATAATCGTCGATTAAGGCAGGATGGTTTGCTATTTGACGTAATCGCATCAATCCTGTTAGGATAGAAATGGATGCCTTTTCAACGCCAACCTGCTCAATGCTCTCGATGATGGAGTTGCGTATCATCGATTTCTCCTTTTCATAAACTTCCTGCTGAACATCGGACATATCGCAGTAAATAATCTGTTCGGTCAGCGGAGGTAAGTCTTTGGCAACCTGCTCCTTGGTTCTTCTCAGTATAAGTGGCTCTATAATGTGTTTCAGTTGCTTTTCCTTTTCTGCATCGGCATTTTTTTCAATAGGAATGATATACTCGTCGCGGAACGACTTTAAGCTGCCCAGCATTCCACGGTTTAGAAAATTCAACTGCGACCAAAGATCGCTAAGCGAGTTTTCGATTGGTGTACCACTTAGTGTTAAGTAATGGTTGGCCTTTAAAAGTAGCACCGAACGGTATGTTTTGGAGAAAGGATTCTTTATGGTTTGGCTCTCGTCCAGAATCACGTAGTTGAACTTGAAATCCTTGAAGAAATCTATATCGTTGCGAATTAAACCATAGGTTGTAATAACAATATTGTACCTCATCATCAGCGAAGCAGATTTCGTCCTTTGCCCGCCAACGTAAAGGAACACGTTCATCTCGGGTGTAAACCTGTACGATTCCCTATACCAGTTGTGCACCAGCGATGTGGGAACAACAATTAGCGAGGTTTTACAGGTGTTTTCATCCTGATTGTTTGCAAATTGAAGCATTGTTAGGGTTTGCAAGGTTTTCCCAAGACCCATATCATCGGCTAAACATCCATTCATACTGTTTTGGTATAGCAGGTTTAGCCAGTAGTAGCCCTGAATTTGGTAATCGCGAAGCGTTGCCTTAACGTTGCTTGGTATTATGGAGTTTTCGAGTTTATCCTGATTAAATCGTGTGTTGAGCGCTTTTGCCTCCGGTGCGTCAATTTGATTATCGACCAGAATGTTGAATAACGATTTTGATACTTTCAACTTTTCATCCGATTCTTTACCCATTAAGAACAAAGGTTTATACTTGGTAAACCAAACCTCGGGCAAAACAAATATTTGTCCGCTGGGAAGGACAAATTCTCTATTCCCTTTAACGATATGCTTCTTTAGGTAGATGAAAGGTATTTCAAAATCGCCCAGTTTCACAGTTCCATAAAGGTCGAACCAATCTTCTTCCGACTTGGCCGATAAGTCAAGGTGAAAGTTTTTCAGGTAAAAATCCCTGTTTACATATGCTTGCTTTACAGTAATTCCTTGTTCGTCAAGATTTGTATTGTAGATATTTAGCCATTCAACAAGGCTATGTAGGGTTTCTCCATCATTTGCATCTACATCAACTGGAATAAATTCAGCATCGCTGACCTTTTTTAAGTTTAGTTGATTTTGAAGTGTATCTACTATCGATTTTTCCCAAATAGCATCTCTGCTGAACTTTGTGAAAGTGTACTTTCCGTTCTCAATTTTGAGGTAAACCTCGTTGGATAAGCTGGTATTGGCCAAGTAAACTCTATCAGCATATTGATAGCTTAGAGCAAGACAGGCTCCGCCGCTCAATCGCTCCTCAAGAGTTAAAATTGCTTTTCCATCAATTTTCTTTTCAATAATATCGAATCCAATGGCTTCTACTAGTTGATTCCTGATGGCATTGAGCACAAAGGTTTCCATATACTTCTGCTCTGCCGATTTTGGAATCGATATATGGCTTTTATTGATAAATGGGCTTAGTTTTTTTCCATCAATCCCACTGAATCGGTAAATCTTGTTGCCAATTCGGATTATACAGGGTTCGTTGGCGATAATCTCACTATTGCCAATTTCTATTTTGATATTCTTATCGTTGCACGAGGCTGAGATCGAGTACCTAAACTCCTCATCACTCCGTTCGAATCGAAATAATGGCTGCGCAATTTCTGCTTCAATGTATAGTCTTTTCTCGGAGTAAAGCGAGTTTAATTTTTTCTCTCTGATAAAAACAGGAACGTTGGTATTGGAGACAATATCAAAGCATTTAGCAATTCTGCGTTCTATATAGCTTCTAACATATTGGCTTAGCTGTTCATTCTTTTCTAGGGATGATAGGAAATCGACAACAGATTTAGCGTTTTTCCCAAAACTCTTTTGTAACGCTTTTTCAGTAATCTCACCTAAATGCTTAATGATTTCCTTTTGATTATCGGAAAGTTTCGATTCATTTTTGGCAAGACCTTCAGCCAAAAGATTCTCTTTTATCTGAAAAATATCGCTACTTTCCGTTTCAACAATAAAATGAGCGCCAAGCACTAGGCCAAACTGCCTGTGTGGCTGAATTGTTAAGGCAAAAATTGAATTACTTGTTGCATTTAAAGACATCGGTAAAAAATTTTGCGCAATGATAATAAATTGAAAAATTACTTTGGGTTAAAAAAGAAAATCTATTTTTTAAAATGGGTTATATGTAAGACATCCATTCTGTTACTGTTATTTTTGTAAAATTTGGCAATGATGTATTGCCTTTGGTAAAATTCTAATGAGTATTTTTGTACATTACATATTTACATAAATTGCCAATAATGAAGCAAATCGTTATTTTTTTTGTAGCACTGCTCACATTTACAACCATTCTAGCCCAAGAGAATGTCGTATCAACAGCGGTAGAACGTTCAAGGGATAAGGTCAAAATTGATGGAAAGACTTACTTCATTCACATTGTTAAGAGTGGCGAAACGCTCTATGCAATAGGTAAGGCTTACGATATAACACAGTCAGAGATTGCTACAAATAATCCGGATATTTACTCTGGTCTAAAGGTTGGGCAGGCATTAAAAATACCTGCAAAATCGGTTGAGATGGATGGCGATGAGAAGTATATTTATCATATTGTCAAGAAGAAGGAAACTCTCTTTGGACTATCGCGTCAGTACAATGTTAGCATTGATGATATTGTAAAAATAAATCCCGAGGTAAAAAATGGACTAGAGGTAAGCCAGGTTGTGTTAATACCTCGATTTAAAATTAGCGAGGAGGTTGTAGAGCCTGCTAAGGATTCCTTAACCTTTATTATTCATGAGGTTCAGCCTAAAGAGGGATTATTTGCTATTTCACGAAGGTATGGTGTTGATTCTAAGGAAATAGAGTTTTACAATAAGGATGTTATTGCCGATGGTGTTAAACTTGGAACTTCGCTTCGAATACCAGTTAAACCTAAAGTCGATTCAACAGATGTGACTGTAAATGCAATGGATGAAAACAAAACTGAATCGCCATGCAAAAACAATTACAGTTACGATGGAAGACCTTTTAATATTGCGCTGTTCCTGCCATTCTCGCAAGCCGAAATGGAAACGTCCGATGATGCTGTAGATGATGTTACTGATCAGCAACAGGAAGTGAAACCCAAAGCTGTACAGCGATCCAAAAAAGAATTTTCTCAGGTTACACAAGCGTCGTTGGCATTTTATGAGGGTTTTCTGGTAGCTCTTGATACTATGAAAAAATCTGGGGTCTCCGTTAATCTATCGGTTTTTGATACAAAAAGAAGTAAAACAGAGGTTGAAAGTCTGCTTCATAAAAATTTGCCAGGTAAAACCGATTTAATTATAGGATCATTTATAACTGATGATTTAAAGTTACTTGCGGATTTTGCAGTGAAGAATGACATAAATTTGGTTTCTCCTTTGTACAGCGGTCCAACATCTTTGCCACAAAATTCACATATTATCTCTATAAATCAATCATTCAAGAAGCAGCTCGAAATATTTATTAGGAATTTCAAGTTCGAGGATACGTGTAAATATGTGGTTGTTTACGATAAGGAAAATCTTTATTCATCAGCAATTAAACAGTTCGATTCACTATTAACATCTAGAATTAAAGATACTGGCCGAATTCGAAAGATATACCATCATACAGCGGTTGGAAAGGCGGCAGAAGTTCAGGATTCGTTAATGAAGGTGCTTGCAGCAGATAGACAGAATGTAGTAATTATACCTTCGGAGGATGAGCCTTTTGTTTCCGAGTTTTTGGGTCATCTTTACGGTGTTAAATCGTTTCATAATTTACGAACATCTGTTTATGGGCCATCACGTTGGTTAAAAATGAAAAATATTCCGAGCGATTATTTTTATAAGTTAGATCTACATGTGTTTACCCCATTTTTTGTTGATTATAGTTTAGAGAGTGTAAAACATTTTATTGCAACTTATAGAGAGTTGTACAGGGCAGAACCATCTCAGTATGCATATTTAGGTTACGATGTGGGGTTATATTTTATTTCCGCAATGAAAAATTTTGGTGTCGATTTTAATAATTGCTTAAGTAACCATAAGGTGGATTTGCTGCAGTCCAAATTTCAGTTTGGAGCACCAAATTCATCAACATTGTTCCAAAACAGAAAGCAGTTCATTATTAATTACACGCAGGATTTTGATGTGATTAAAAAAGAATAGTATTTATTGTTTATTTGATGATATGCAGAACAACACCAAGTTGGCATTAACCGAAGGTTGGGCTTCGATCTTTATTAATATTTTACTTTTTGCACTTAAGTATTGGGCTGGATTAGTTACTGGTTCAATAGCCCTTATTGCGGATGCACGGCATACGCTTTCCGATTCTATTAGTTCGGTATTCGTTATTCTTGGTGTAAAAATATCTCATAAACCTGCAGATAAGAAACATCCCTTTGGACATGGACGTTCCGAACTTATTACTTCAATACTTATTGGGGCAATGCTTGCGTTTGTGGCATTTTACTTTTGCTCCGAGGGTATTGCTAAGCTTCGGTCGCACGAGATGGTTCATTATGGAACAATAGCAATTGTAGTAACCATTATTTCTATTGTGCTTAAGGAAGCACTGGCTCAGTATGCCTTTTATATAGGTCGAAAAACAAAATCACAATCAGTTTCGGCCGATGGTTGGCATCATAGGAGCGATGCTCTTTCCTCTGTTGTTGTTTTGGTGGGTATTTTCTTTGGAAAATACTTTTGGTGGATCGATGGAGCATTGGGTATAATTGTAGCAGCACTTATTTTTCATGCGGCCTACAAGGTTATAATGGATTCGGCTGGTACTATAATGGGAGAGGAGCCAGCCGATGATATTATTGATCAAATAAAGGACATTATTCGGAATACAACAAATAACAATCTCGACCCTCATCATTTTCATATTCATAATTACGTTTTGCATCGCGAACTTACTTTCCATGTTCGCTTCCCAAATGATATGAGAATAGAGGAAGCACACCTAATAGTATCGTCTATCGAGAAGGAAATATCACAGTTATTAGGTATCGATGCAACCATACACATAGAGCCATACAAGGTTTTCGATAATTCTATTCACGCAGATTAATAGAGATTTACGAGTATTCTTGCTGATTGCAAAGCAGATGAATTGTTGACCTATCAATTTTTCCCAATGTAAATATAAGCAACTCTTGTTTAGTTGCAATCGTTAATGATCTTAAACATACGTCCGCAATCGTTTTCGAATGACATTTGTCATATTTTTGTATTAACAAAAAAGCGAGTTAAAATCCTATTAACCATAGGATTATTGCTTTTTTAGGATTAAACAGATAAATTTGATTGTATTATCAACAGTAACCCTAATATTGCTATATGGCTAATGTCGACTTATCGATTTATGGAATTAAGGAACCCGCAGAGGTATTCTATAATCCATCCTACGATTTATTGTTCAAGCATGAGACCGATTCGAACCTTAATGGTTTCGAACGTGGTCAACTAACAACGCTTGATGCTATTAATGTTGATACGGGGATTTTTACGGGACGCTCTCCAAAGGATAAGTATGTAGTGACTGAGTCTGAGTCAGAACGTAATGTATGGTGGGCTCAGGAGGGACGAAAGAGTTCTGATAATAAACCATTATCTCAGGATACGTGGAATTATCTTAAAGAGATTAGTGCACAGCAGTTAAGCGGAAAAAAACTTTATGTTGTTGATGCATACTCTGGTGCTAATGAAGATACGCGTCTTTGCGTTCGCTTTATCATGGAGGTTGCCTGGCAGGCGCACTTTGTAAAGAACATGTTTATTCGTCCAACCGATGCGGAACAGAAAACATTCAAGCCCGATTTTGTTGTTCTTGTAGCATCCAAAACATCAAACCCAAAATGGCAGGAGCAGGGTTTAAATAGCGAGGTGTATGTTGCGTTTCATTTAACAGAGCGTATGGCTTTGATTGGTGGCACTTGGTATGGTGGTGAAATGAAAAAGGGAATTTTCTCAGTGATGAACTACTACTTGCCCCTTAAAGGAATAGCTTCGATGCACTGTAGCGCAAATGTTGGAAAGAACGGTGATGTCGCAGTTTTCTTTGGACTTTCGGGTACTGGGAAAACTACACTTTCAGCCGATCCAAATCGTGCATTGATTGGCGATGATGAGCATGGTTGGGATGATAACGGTGTTTTCAATTACGAGGGTGGTTGCTACGCAAAATGTATTGATCTTGATCCTAAAAAGGAACCCGACATCTTTGCAGCGATTCATCGCGATGCTTTGTTAGAGAATTTGGATGTAGATACCGATGGAAGTATTGATTTTACTTCTAAACGGAAAACGGAGAATACAAGAGTATCATATCCTATCTATCATATTCAAAATATTGTAAAGCCTAAGTCAAAAGCAGAACATGCGAAGCATGTAATTTTTCTAACTGCCGATGCATTTGGTGTATTGCCTCCTGTTTCAAGATTAACTCCAAACCAAACGCAATATCACTTTTTGAGTGGTTTCACTGCAAAGTTAGCCGGAACAGAGAGAGGAGTAAAGGAGCCTCAACCAACATTTAGTAGTTGTTTTGGACAGGCTTTTTTAATGCTTCACCCAACTGTTTATGCTCGCGAATTAGTTAAAAAGATGCAGCAGTATGACTGTAAAGCATATCTGGTTAATACTGGATGGATTGGAGGTGCTTATGGAACTGGAAAACGAATCGATTTGCCATCGACCCGTGCAATCATTAATGCAATTCTCGATGGAAGTATTGAAAATTCTGAGTTCGATGTACTCCCAATTTTTAATCTTCAAATTCCCAAGTCGGTAAATGGTGTCGATTCTCAAATGTTGAATCCTAGAAATAGTTGGGCAAATCCCGAAGATTGGGATAATGCAGCATACAATCTTGCCGAAAAGTTTATCAAAAATTTTGAAAATTTTACTGATAATGAGTGGGGACAAAGGTTGGTTAACGCTGGTCCATCTGGCATAACACAAATTAATTCATTGAAATAGGCCTTGCATCAGCAAGGTCTTTTTTTGTTTTAATGTATCAATAAATCAATAAAATAGATGTTAATAGGAACCCATTTTTTAAACTTTTAACTTTCAACGTTTAACTTTTAAATTCCATAATACTATCTTTGGCACATGGAAACGATGTCAAAAATTGCTATTGTTTTCCTTGCTTACTTAATGGGATCGGTACCAACTTCTGTTTGGGTGGGGAAGTTTTTTTATGGTATTGACGTTAGAGAGCATGGAAGTGGAAATGCAGGTGCAACTAATGCTATTCGAGTTTTAGGATTACTCCCTGGTGTTAGTGTTTTTATAGTGGATGTTCTGAAGGGATATCTTGCCGTACGGTTGTTGTATCTTACCGATTTTTATATTCCTAAAACAGGAATGTTTGTTAATTTTCAGTTAATTCTGGGAATAGCGGCACTGTTGGGGCATATTTTTCCAATATTTGCTCAATTTCGAGGAGGAAAGGGCGTTGCTGTTCTTTCTGGGGTTGTGTTTGCATTACATCCTTACGCAACACTTTTTGTTTTTTTGATTTGGGTAGTATCAGTGCTAATAACTCGATACGTATCGCTTAGTTCAATGATCGCCGGATTTTCGTTTCCGCTATTGTTGATTTTTGTTTATCGAACAACGAATCCTTCTTTAATCCTTTTTGCGTTTATTCTTGCGGTATTAATGCTGTTTACGCATCAGAAAAATATTGAAAGGTTGCTTAGCGGAGAGGAATCAAAATTGCATTTCAAGAAAAAAGACAAACAATCGTCCCCGAGCGAAACAAAATAAAAAGGAAAAGATAAATTTGAGTTGGGGCGATATAACATCAGCCCCAATTTTTTTATTATTAATTAAATTCATTAATTTTGCAACTTTCAATTTTTCTGAAGCTATGATTAAAATTACATTTCCCGATGGCAATGTCCGCGAGTATCCACAGGGAGTAACCGGATTGGAGATTGCAAAGAGCATTTCGGAGCGATTGGCTAACGATGTGCTATCAGTAACCGTTAACGGCGAGGTTTGGGATCTCACCCGGGGAATAACTACCGATGCTACTCTTAAACTTCATAAGTGGGACGATGAGCAGGGCAAACACGCTTTTTGGCATTCTTCTGCACACTTGATGGCCGAGGCTATTGAAAGTCTTTACCCAGGTGTTAAGTTTGGTATTGGCCCAAGCATTGAGAATGGCTTCTACTACGATATTGATTTCGACAAGTACAGCATTTCGGAGGAGGATCTTCCTAAGATTGAGGAAAAGATGATGGAGTTTGTTCGTTTGAAACAACCCATTACTCGCAAAGAAATCTCCAAGGCCGAAGCGTTGAGGACCTTTACCGAAAAAGGTGATCCTTATAAAGTTGAGTTAATTAACGATTTAGAGGATGGAACAATTAGTTTCTACTCTCAAGGCGATTTTACAGATCTTTGCCGTGGACCACATTTGGTTGATACTAGTTATATAAAAGCAGTTAAATTACTTAATATTGCAGGAGCTTACTGGCGTGGTAACGAAAATAATAAAATGTTAACCCGTATTTATGGCGTTACATTTCCACAAAAGAAATTGCTCGATGAGTATTTGGTAATGCTCGAAGAGGCTAAAAAACGTGATCATCGTAAGGTTGGCAAGGAACTTGAATTATTTGCTTTCTCTCAGAATGTTGGTCCAGGTTTACCTTTATGGTTGCCACGCGGTGCACAACTTCGTGAGCGTTTGGAAATGTTCCTGAAGAAAGTCCAGAAACAGTACGGATACGAGCAAGTTATATCGCCTCATATTGGACAAAAGGAGCTTTATGTTACATCTGGTCACTGGGCTAAATATGGAAAAGATAGTTTCCGTCCAATAACAACACCTCAGGAAGGCGAGGAGTTTATGTTAAAACCAATGAACTGCCCTCATCATTGCGAGATGTACAAAACCAAACCACGTTCGTATAAGGATTTACCTTTGCGTTTGGCTGAGTTTGGTACAGTTTACCGTTATGAGCAGAGTGGTGAGTTGCATGGTTTAACAAGGGTTCGTGGATTTACACAGGATGATGCACACATTTTCTGTCGTCCCGATCAATTGAAGGAAGAGTTTGTTAAGGTTATTGATATTGTTTTGTACATATTCAAAACTCTTAACTTTACAGAGTATACTGCACAGATTT
The DNA here is from genome assembly GCA_050180705.1 of Bacteroidales bacterium. Taxonomy (GTDB): domain Bacteria; phylum Bacteroidota; class Bacteroidia; order Bacteroidales; family Tenuifilaceae; genus SB25. The sequence goes on from JBFXDX010000012.1 coordinate 54,951, forward strand.
CGTTGCGCGATCCTAATAACAAGGAGAAGTATATTGGAACCGACGAGAACTGGGAAAAAGCAGAGAGTGCAATTATTGAGGCTGCTGCTGAACGTGGTTTGAATACTACAACAGAACTTGGCGAAGCTGCATTCTATGGTCCTAAGCTCGACTTTATGGTTAAGGATGCAATAGGTCGTAAGTGGCAGTTAGGCACAATTCAGGTTGACTATAATTTACCTGAACGTTTCCAGCTCGAATATATTGGTGCTGATGATAAGCGTTATCGTCCAATTATGATTCACCGTGCACCATTCGGATCAATGGAGCGTTTTGTTGCAGTGTTAATCGAGCATACTGGCGGTAAATTTCCACTCTGGTTAACTCCAGATCAAGCAGTAATATTGCCTATCAGCGAAAAATATAACGAATACGCAAAAAAAGTTTTGAATTTCCTAAATAATTCCGATATTCGCACGCTGATTGACGACCGAAACGAGAAGATAGGTAAGAAGATTAGAGACAATGAATTACGTCGAATTCCATTCCTGTTAATTGTGGGAGAAAAGGAAGCAGAAGCAGGTCTTGTTGCTGTTCGAGTACAAGGCGATGGAGATAAAGGTCAAATGAAGCTCGACGAATTTGTTACATTTGTTAATCAAGAAGTAAGTAAACAGTTACAAACGATAAATTAGTATTAACTAAAAAAGGAGGATACAACCATAGCAGCACCTGAATTAAAAAAAAGGGCGGACAATAATGAAAGTAAGGTTCTAGTTAATGAGGAAATTAGAAGCCGTTCAGTTCGCTTGGTGGGTGATAATATTGAGAACCCAGGGGTTTTTTCCATTGATGCAGCTCGAAGGATGGCTCAGGATATGGAACTCGATTTGGTAATGATTTCCGATAAAGCCGATCCCCCAGTTTGTAAAATTATCGACTACCAAAAGTTTCTTTATCAGCAAAAAAAGAAGCAGAAGGAAATTAAGGCTAATGCCCAAAAAGTTGTTATTAAGGAAATCCGTTTTGGTCCTAATACCGACGAGCATGATTATAACTTTAAGTTGAAGCATGCTGAAAATTTCCTAGAGGATGGAGCTAAGGTTAAGGCATATGTGTTCTTTAAAGGACGTTCAATTTTATTCAAGGAGCAAGGTGAGATTTTATTATTGAGATTTGCCCAGGATCTTGAAGAAGTAGGAAAAGTTGAACAACTTCCAAAGTTAGAGGGGAAAAGAATGATTATGCTTATTTCACCTAAAGGAACAAAAAAGAAAAAATAGATTTAAACCCAATAATAATTAATTTAGAATGCCAAAAACAAAGACTCATTCCGGAGCAAAGAAAAGGTTTTCTTTAACCGGTACAGGGAAGATTAAAAGAAAGCATGCCTACAAGAGTCACATCCTTACAAAAAAGGAAACTAAGCAAAAACGCAATTTAACTCATGTTGCGATTGTTGACAAAGTTGATGAGAATCGCGTTTTATCGATGCTTGGTATTAAGTAGGTTGTTTTTATTTAGTCATTTATTTCAATTTATTAACCAGAGTGAATTAGCACAAAGAGTCCGGAAAGGAACGCTAACCATTCAAAAATGTTTAAACAATGCCACGTTCAGTAAATTCAGTTGCATCAAGAGCTAGAAGAAAAAAGGTTCTTAAGCAAACAAAAGGAAACTTTCTTGGAAGAAGAAACGTTTTCACTGTAGCTAAAAACACCCTAGAGAAAGGTCTTGGCTACGCTTACCGTGATCGTAAGAAGAAAAAGAGTGAATTCCGTGCTTTGTGGATTCAACGTATCAATGCTGCAGTAAGACCTTACGGTATGACTTACTCTGAGTTCATTGGTAAAATCAACAAGCAGGGTGTTGCTATTAACCGTAAGGTTTTAGCCGATCTTGCTATGAATCATCCAGAGGCTTTCAAGTCAATCGTTGATTCTTTAAAATAGATTTATCTATCTCATAATATAGAGGGAGACGCTTTTTGCTTCTCCCTTTTTTTATTAATTAACATTTTTTTTTTACTGTTTTAATAGGTTGTTTTTATATTGCATAAAATTCCTTTCAATGTTAAGAATCGCTATTATTGGTTATGGAAAGATGGGCCATGAAATTGAGTCTATCGCTATAGATCGTGGTCATTCTGTAGTATTAAAGATTGATAATGATAATCGAGCAGACTTATCACCTTCGAATTTAAGTAAGGTTGATGTGGCAATAGAGTTTACTTCGCCTCATACTGCAAAGGATAATGTAGCAGTTTGCTTAGATTCGGGTGTGCCTGTAGTTAGCGGAACAACTGGTTGGAACGATGATGTTGCCAAAGTTATAGATAGAGTAAAGGCAAATGGCGGTACATTTTTTTATGCTTCGAACTATAGCGTTGGTGTAAATATCTTTTTCAAGATTAATGCAATGGCTTCAAAATTTCTTGCTAAGGTTGGAGGATATGGTGTTGATATTAAAGAGATTCATCATACCCAAAAGTTGGATGCACCTAGTGGAACTGCAATTTCAATAGCCAATGCTATTGCTGATGAAAATCCGATTTTGAATGGATGGACTTTAATGCCAGAACATGTTGATAGTAAAATTCCAATTGAAGCCATTCGAGAGGGAGTTGTTCCTGGAACCCATATTGTAAATTTTGAATCGGAGCAAGATCAGATTGTACTTTCGCATATTGCAAAGAGTCGCCGTGGATTTGCTTTGGGGGCTGTTTTAGCCGCAGAGTTTATTGTTGGAAAAAAAGGTTTTTACAATATGGATGACCTATTAAATTTCGAGTAGTTAATTATTAGTGCTATTTTTACAGAATATTATTCAATATTGATACTATGATAAGCAAAATCAAATCATTCCTAAAACACAAGTATTTTAAATTTGGGTTTGCAGCAGTTATATATATCCTATGGATTATATGGATTGGAAATTACTGGTTGCTGCTTGGTTTACCAATAATTTTTGATTTTTATATCAGCCAAAAAGTCAACTGGACATTTTGGAAAAAACGTGGACAAAAGAAAACAGCTTTAATAGAGTGGGTTGATGCAATTATTTTTGCGGTTGTTGCTGCCACTTTAATAAGAATGTTTTTTATTGAGGCGTATACAATTCCAACATCATCAATGGAAAAGAGTTTGTTGATTGGCGATTATCTTTTTGTGAGCAAGGTTAGTTATGGACCAAAACTCCCGAATACTCCAATCTCGTTTCCGTTTGTGCATCATACTTTGCCTTTTACAACAAATGCAAAGTCGTTTATTGAGTGGCCTCGTTGGCCCTATAAGCGAATTGCAGGATTGCAGAAAATACAACGTAACGATGTTGTTGTATTTAACTTTCCCGAGGGCGATACTGTTGTACTTCAGGATCAAAATTCCAGTTACTATACATTAGCCAGAGTTTATGGACGGGAGAATCTCCGTAAGAATTATGATATAATATATAGGCCTGTAGATAAGCGCGAAAACTACATTAAGCGTTGTGTTGGTATATCGGGCGATACGATCCAAGTTAAGCATGGACAATTGTATGTGAATGGTCAGGAGCAAATTAAGATTGGAAAACGTCAGTACAACTATCAGATTAAAACTAACGGAACAGCCATTAACCCTATTCGATTTGAGCAGTTAGACATTTCGAAAGCAGATCAGGGGTATAGTCCTGCTGGTGGATTTTATCAGATTCCTTTAACCGAGGAGGCTTTGGAGAAAATTAAGGGAATGAGCAACGTGGTTGAAGTTGTTCGGAATGAGAATATCGATACGCTAATGATGTGGAAACTTATTTTTCCTCATGATCCCAGTTATGCTTGGAATGAGGATAATTTTGGACCACTTTGGATTCCCAAGAAAGGCGTGACAGTTGATTTGACACTTAAGAATCTTCCACTTTACGAACGAATAATCGATGTTTATGAGAATAATGATTTATCCGTTCGCGATGGGGTAATATATATAAATGGGGAGGTTGCAACGACCTATACGTTCAAAATGGATTACTTCTTTATGATGGGAGATAATCGACATAATTCTGCCGATAGCCGTTTTTGGGGATTTGTGCCAGAGGATCATGTTGTTGGTAAGGCTGCTTTTATTTGGCTGTCGCTCGATAAGGAGAAAAGTTTCCCTCGAAATATTCGTTGGAACAGAATGTTCAAAGGAATTCACTAATACTTTTTTAAGTATAAATTTACCCTCGGGAAATTGTCCCGAGGTTTTTTTGTTTTTGGAATGATAGTATATTTTTGTTCAGTTTTTAATGCTTGAAAAATCGATATTAGTAATGAGTAATACTGCAATTCTATCTGTCGCATATTTACCACCGATTCAATATTTTACAAAATTGGTTCAATATCAGCATATACTTGTTGAATCATTAGAGAATTACACAAAGCAAACCTATCGTAATAGGTGTGTTATTTTGGGTGCAAACGGACCTTTGGCGTTAACAATTCCCGTAATAAAAACGCAGGGCAATCATACTCCAATTAAGTTAGTTGAAATTGATAACTCAACATTATGGCAAAAGAATCATTGGAAGGCCATTGAATCGGCATATAGAACATCTGCATACTACGATTTTGTGGCCGATATTCTTAATCCATTTTACTCGAAGCGATTCACTAATTTGTTTGAGTTTGATTCAATGCTGATGAGTTCAATCTTCGATTTTTTATCATTGGCACCCAATATTCATAACGTATCGAGTTATAATGATGATTATGGACAAGAGGTCGATGATTACAGAGGAACTATAACACCCAAGGTTGATTCTCAATCAGATTTACAATTTCACCCAGTAGTGTATTTTCAGGTTTTCTCGAACAAGTTTGGATTTGTTCCCAACTTGAGCATTATAGATTTACTTTTTAATGAGGGGCTTTCAGCAATTGATATTATAGAAGCATCTACAAAATGATTGTAAATAAAAAATCCGGAAGTAGCCCGGATTTTTTATTATACGTTTTTTATCTATTTTAAAATCTAAATCCAAGGGTTACAAGAAATTTTCCATCGTTAAGTGTTGTTTTAACTGGACTTAAATCAGTATCATCATAGAATTTATACTTTTCGTTTTTTACGGTTTGCATATACGCTAAGTCTATGCTAAAGTTGCCCGATCGGTAACCGAAACCACCAGATATCTGAGATGTATTAGAATTGTGATTTATATACCCTTTTTTATAAGGTGATGGATAAAATGCATAGCCCGCTCTAAATGCAAAATCATTGTATCGATACTCGCCTCCAATTCGGATATTAGTAATGGCTTTGAATACATTTTCGATATCTAAATTTAAATCGGTAAAGTTATCTCCGTCTCCACCGTTTCTAAATTTCATTGTAGAATAGTCGATATGTTCAACGTCAATGCTTATAAGACCGTTGTTCTTGAAGATATAAGCAAAACTCCCAATAAATTTAAATGGTGTTTCAAAATCATATTCATATTTGCCCAGAGGCGTCTTGCTTGTGTAGGCTGCATCGATATAAGCTGTGTCAAAATTTGTTTTTAATGTGCTAGAATAAGTATCCTCAAATGAATAAAAGGTTGGAGTATGAATTGCTGCTCCTATTCTTATACTTGGGGTTGGAGTGTATATTCCTCCAATTTTGAAATTATAACCAGTTCCTGTGGTTTCATAAAACTGAGAATAGTAAAAGCTGTTGAACCTATCTCCGTTAGAATCCCATTGATTTACAGGGGCTGCATATTCGGAGTAGGTTGCATTATACGTATATCTATAGTCAGAAATCCCTAACGTTGCACCAATAAAAAGTTTATTGGAAATATTTATAGAGCAGGAGAGATCATATTCTCCAGATCCTCCTTTCGTGGAAATAACGTTTTCATGATCGACTAAATCGGTAGGGAAAAGCGCAGAGTAATATGTATTAGTATTAGCGTCATAGTCAAAAAGCAAATAGGTATTCCAGGCCATGACCAAATCCCAGTCGCTGGAACTATTTCCATAAAAGGGATTATAATCATCGGTATATTCAAAGGCGTTTGGTGCTATGCCTCTAGAATCCGCTTTATTCATAAAATGGTTTATAATTGAGTTTCCATCATATGGACCAATTGCTATTGAATTATTGAAAAAGTCATTGGTACGAGTGTATCCAAAGCCAATGTTAATATTTAAAATACCGTTTTCTTCGTTTTTATAAGGATTAAATGAGAGTACTACACCTACATTATCAAAACTTAATCGGTTCTTGGTTTCGGAGGAACTCATTCCGTTATAGCTAGAGTTAATATTACTGTGCTTGAACGAAGGTGTTATGGTGAATTCCGAGGATTTGTATACTCCGAGTCCTGCTGGATTTATACTTAGGGATGTAAAATCAGATCCTAAGGCTCCAAAAGCACCTCCCATTGAAACAAATCTTGCCGTACCACTGTTTAGTGTTTGAGAAAATCTTAATCCGTCTGAGGCTGTTTGTGAATGTAAGTAATTGCTTGTAAATATCAATATTGATAGTGATATTAAGCATTTATTCTTTAACAAATTCATAATCTGTTTTTGTTTTAAAGATTGTAATAGGGGAATGATCCCCTATTAATTATTATCGACGTTTACTACCTGAACTTGATGAGCTACTGCTGGTACTATGTGTTGAAGAACTAGAACCAGATGAAGATCTGCCTATTGATCCTGACGATGAACTTCCAGAGGAACCAGATGAAGATCTGCCTATTGATCCCGAAGAGGAACTTCCAGAAGAAGATCTGCCTGCAGATCCACCTGAACTTCGACTAGATGAAGTTGCCGAAGGAGAACTTACCCGTCCAGGGTTATTATATATTGATGTAGAGTTTGAAGATCCTCTTGTTGGGTAACTTCCTCTTGTAGAATTAATTCGGCTATCAATATTCGTATTGTTGTTGGTAGTGGTTCTAGATCTGTCATAGGACGAATTATAAGATCGTCTTGTTGGTTCTGAAATTCCAATGCTTCTAGTTGGTCTGTTTGACAGAGATCCGCTAACTCTTGTGCTAGAAGTATTAGAGTAAGTTGGAGTAACTCGCGTTTGTGTTGTTCTAGTGGTTGATATTGCGTTGGAAGTTGATGTTGTTCTTGCGTCACTTCTGCGAGTTATTGCTGTTTGATGGGTTGAAAGGTTAGCAATTTCATTAGAACTTCTTCTTGATATAGTGTTTTGGGTACTATTAATAAATCTTCTTCCGTAATAGTAGTCATTGGGATAATAATTTTTCTCTTTACTAGCAAGAAACAGATTATTCCAATATGTCCAACTATAATAGTATCCAGGATAAGTGTAGTCACAATATGAATAATACCATCCCCATCCAAAACCAACCGAGAATTTTGTTCTAGGCCATGCAAACATTGCTGAAATATACCAAGGTTCAACCCAAACTTGGTTACCCATTACTACTATTCTGTAAAAATAAGGATCATATGCTTGTGCGTACCAGTAATCATCCGAATAATAAGCAGACCAGTTATTCATTCCGTACCAAGGGTCTTCTAAACCTCTCAACCTTCTTTCGTAAGATTCTTCATATGAATTAGAAAGAATTTTGTTGTATGGATTTGTTTCTTCTGCTCTATAAATAACGGTATCATTTTTGATACTATCCATGTTAATATCAAGAATTCCCGAGAACTTTTGTTCGAGTTGATCAAGATTAGAGTCAGACTTTTCTAAAGTTTGACTACTGCTTTCCGTTTTTTGAGCAATTTGTTTAATTTGAGGTTTTGGGGTCGATCCGTAGATTTCATCATTCCACGAAGATGAATTACTTACCTGTAAACTGGATGTGCACGACATCATCGATAGACTAAGCAGGGTAAGTAGCGAAATGTAGGTTCTGATTTTCATAATGAGCCTCCTGATGGATTATAGTATTAGTTTAAAATTATCGTTATTTTTGTTGAGTTTTACTAATTGAAATACTACAAATTTTATACCAAACAGGCTCTATGGCAAAGGAAATTACAAGCAGAAACGAGAATTATTCGCAGTGGTATAACGACATTGTAACTAAGGCTGGATTGGCTGATTATTCTGCGGTTCGTGGATGTATGGTTATTAAACCTTACGGTTTTGCAATATGGGAAAAAATTCAAGCGCAGCTTGATAAGATGTTTAAGGAAACTGGGCATCAGAATGCGTACTTCCCTTTATTTATACCAAAATCATTTTTTAGTAAAGAAGCATCTCATGTTGAGGGTTTTGCAAAAGAATGTGCGGTTGTAACTCACTATCGTTTAAAGAATGATCCTAATGGAAAAGGTGTAATTGTTGATGACGAGGCAAAACTTGAGGAAGAGTTAATTGTTCGGCCTACTTCCGAAACAATTATTTGGAATACATACAAAACTTGGATTCAATCATATCGAGATTTGCCTATTTTACTTAATCAATGGGCGAATGTGGTGCGTTGGGAGATGCGTACTCGGTTATTCCTTCGTACTGCTGAATTTCTGTGGCAGGAGGGACATACTGCGCATGCAACAAGGCTTGAGGCTATTGAGGAAGCAGAGCGAATGATTAATGTTTATGCAACATTTGCTAGTAGTTGGATGGCTATGCCTGTTGTTATTGGTCGCAAATCGGAGTCGGAACGCTTTGCTGGTGCTGTTGAAACATACTCAATTGAGGCTTTAATGCAGGACGGTAAAGCGCTCCAGGCAGGAACATCGCATTTTCTGGGACAGAATTTTGCAAAAGCTTTCGATGTTAAATTTTTGAACAAGGATAGTGTGCTTGATTATGTTTGGGCTACTTCATGGGGTGTATCGACAAGGTTAATGGGAGCATTGATAATGACTCACTCCGATGATAATGGATTGGTACTCCCTCCCAAACTTGCTCCAACTCAGGTGGTATTTGTTCCTATATATAAAAGTGCTGAGGAATTGGCTCAAATAACAGAAAAGGTTAGCCAACTTAGGGAAGCGTTGCATCAGCGTGGTATAACAACTCAGTATGACGATCGGGATAATTATAAGCCTGGTTTTAAGTTTGCGGAGTATGAGATGAAAGGATACCCTGTCCGTATTGCAATTGGCCCAAAAGATTTAGAGAAAGGTACAGTCGAGGTTGCACGAAGAGATACTCTTCAGAAACAATTTATGCCACAAGAAAACCTTGCTGATTCGATTGTTGCATTACTGGATGATATTCAGAGTAATCTATATAATAAGGCTGTTGAATATAGAAGCCAGAATACAACTAAGGTTGATAGTTACGATGAGTTTAAAAAAGTGATATCAGAAAAAGGTGGATTTGTTCTTGCTCATTGGGATGGAACTGTAGAAACCGAGCAGAAGATAAAAGAGGAAACAAAGGCTACTATTAGATGCATTCCTGTTGACGGAGAGTGTGAAGAGGGGGTATGTATTGTTACAGGAAAACCTTCGAAACAACGAGCAATATTTGCTCAAGCCTATTAATTTGCACTAATACTATTACATTCGTATATTTGAAGTATTAACCGTTAATTATACCACATGGATAACAATCAGCAGGAACCAAAGCAACTTATAACTGGCTTACTTTCAGAGAAAGCAGTGCTTAAGCAGAAAATTTATGACAATACCTTTGAGGTGTTTAATATGATTAAAGAGGTACTGCATGAAATGTCCAATGATCTAAACCTTAACTTACGTAATGTTGATAAGCGTGTAAGACTGGAATATAGAGATCGAGGAAAGTATGAGGCTGAAATTAGAGTTGCAGGTGATCTTCTAATTTTCAGCATGCATACTAATGTATTCGAGTTTGACCGCGACCATAATGTATGGAAGTTATCGTATGTGAAAGAGAATAAGATGGCTTCGTATTGTGGAATTATTAATATTTACAACTTTCTAACCGATTCTTTTAAGTACAATAGGCAGGAGGATTTGGGTTATCTTATTGGTAGAATTTTTGTAAACAAGGATTCACATTACTTTGTAGAAGGAAAACGTCAGATGGGATTTCTTTACAATAATTTTGGGACTGCTATTGTCGATAAGAAATCATTGCGAAGAATAATTGAATCGGCAATCCTCTATACTATAGAATTTGATTTACTCGTCCCTCCTTACGATGTTGTAAAAATTGCATCGGTTGGACAAATGAACACGAAGATTGAGAATTCAAAGTTACAAACTGGTAAGCGTTTGGGCTTCAAGTTTAACTCCGACGATGTTTTAGAAGAAAACCAATAATAATCTTAAAAATCAAAATCATGAAGAAATATTTGGTTTGTGCACTAGTTGCAGCCATAGCATTTACATCATGTGGTACCCAGCAAAGCAAAGAGGAAAAATCTGAAATGCAAAAAAAAGTTGATGAGTACGCTCCTGTTGAGTTGCGTTCCGATATTATTCATCTCTCAGTTAACGAGAGAAAAATGCTTCCCTATTTATTTGAGGCTGCTCAAATAATGGATGACCTATATTGGACTCAAGCTTTTGGAAATAAAGAAAATCTTTTAAAATCTATTACCGATGATGCTTCTCGAGATTTTGCTGAGTTAAACTATGGCCCTTGGGAACGATTGGATGGCAATAAACCATTTATTAAAGGATATGGTGAAAAGCCGCTTGGTGCACAGTTTTACCCTGTAGATATGACAAAGGATGAATTTGAAACCTTTGATTCTAAGGATAAAACTAGCTTGTATACCATTATAACCCGAAATGCCGATGGAAAATTGGAATCGGTTCCTTACCATGTTGCTTACAAAGAGCGTATAGAAAGAGCCGCAGAACTAATTCGTAAAGCTGCTGAGTTGGCCGAAGATGAGAGCCTAAAGAAATATCTTACACTTCGGGCTGATGCATTACAATCCGATGAATATTTTGCCAGCGATATAGCTTGGATGGACATGAAAACGAACAACATCGATTTTGTTGTTGGTCCTATCGAAAATTATGAGGATGAGCTTTTCAACTATAAAGCGGCTTATGAGGCTTATATTTTAATTAAGGATTTGGATTGGACTCAAAAAATTGGACGATTTGCAGCGTTGCTTCCAAAACTTCAGGAAAGTTTACCTGTAGATCCTGAGTATAAAAAGGAGGTGCCAGGACTTGATTCCGATTTGGGTGTTTATGATGTTGTTTTCTATGCAGGCGATTGCAATGCTGGTAGCAAAACAATTGCGATTAATCTTCCAAACGATCCAAAAGTTCACCTTGAGAAAGGAAGTCGCAAGCTTCAGCTGAAAAATGCCATGAAGTATAAATTCGACAAGATTCTGTTGCCAATAGGAAACATGCTAATTGATGAATCTCAACGTAGCCATATTAAGTTTGATGCTTTCTTTGAGAATGTTATGTTTCATGAAGTAGGACATGGGTTAGGTATTAAAAATCTTGTGAAAGGAAAAGGAACCGTTCGCGAGGCAATGAAGGAAATGCACAGCGCATTAGAGGAAGGTAAAGCCGATATTATGGGACTGTATATGGTTTCGAAACTTGCTGAGATGGGTGAACTACCGGAGAAAGATATGATGGATAACTATGTGACATTTGTTGCAGGAATTTTCCGTTCAGTAAGATTTGGTGCTTCATCATCGCATGGAAAGGCAAATATGGTATGCTTCTACTATTTGCAGGAGCATGGTGCTTTCGAAAGAAACCTCGAAACAGGCACATATCGTGTAAACTTCGATAAAATGACAGAGGCAATGAACTCGTTGGCAAATAATATTTTGACATTGCAAGGAAGTGGTGATTATGAAGGTGTTAAAAAACTTTTTGCCGAAAAGGGATTTGTAGGGGAAGAATTGCAGAAGGATTTGAATCGGGTTTCGGAGGCAAATATCCCTCGAGATATTCGATGTGTACAAGGCAAAGAAATGCTTGGACTATAGTAAAAGAAAAGGTCGGATACTCCGACCTTTTTCTATCAATATTTTGGAATGTGATTAAAGTTTACATATATTTAACCTCGCTTATGTGTGGTTAAATTACAATGGGTTATGAGTATGAATCTAACTTTCAATTTCATAAAATCGATATCGAATATCTACGATGAGATGATCGAGAACGGATTCTCCTTGGTTTATTTGGGAGAATTTAGCCATGAGATTACTAAAATGTTTACATCAATGGCTGAATCCGATATGGAGAAAAATAGTGAGGAACGATCGGTTCAACGAAAGGTTTACCATGTTATGGTGGAGACACTTCAAAATATGAATAAGCACTCCGATGAAATTAAGGACGGTAATGTTGGAAATGGCTTATTTGTTATTGGTAAAAAGCATGATACATACTATGTGATTACATCAAATAAGGTGTCAAAAAGGCACAAAGAGCCTCTAGAGCAAGCATTGATAACTGTTAACAATGCATCGCCCAGTGAGCTTAAGGAAATGTATAAACGTCAAATTCGTGAAGGAAGCCTATCGGATAAGGGAGGAGCAGGGCTTGGCTTAATCGATATTGCAAGAAAAACAGGTGAAGTTCTGAACTATCAATTTTTACAGCTTGATGAGGAGAACTACTTCTTTATTCTTAAGGTTGAAATTAATGCCAAGAAATTCTCGCGAGATTAACAGGGGTAATAACAGACCCTAATCATGCTTACAGTTTTTAATAAAACAATACACAATATCACCATCTGTACATTAGTATCGATGGTGTTTTTTATGGTAGCATCTAGATCAAACGCCCAATCAATTCAAAAAGAGTTTTATCCACAAACAAAATTAAATAAGGATTCAGTCGCACAATCGTTGTTGTTAGATAAATCTGATACAATAAAGGGTCTGCAGCATAAGGATAGCACAAAGAAGCGATATATAATACGGCGGCTATATGGTTTTTTTATTAGGAAAGATGCGTTGGAATCATCCGGTAAGATTATCAGAGAGTTTGAATCGAGCCAGAAATTTATTGAATATGCCAATAAGGAGATTGCAGAGGTAAGAATAGTTCGGCTAAAAATATTTGGTCAATCGATATTCGATACCACAATAACGCCAACCTCACTAACGGAAAGGTTTGGAAATTCTTTACATTTGCTAACATCTAAACGTGTAATTGAGAATAACCTTCTTTTCCGGGAAGGTGATTTATTAAAGCCTGTGGATTTATCGGAAACAGAACAATTGTTGCGTGACCTTCCCTTTATTGAGGATGTAAATATTGCTATAGAAATGCTTGCCGATACAAATAAAGTAAGGGCTATAGTCATAACGAAGGATAAATGGACATTATCGTTCTCCTTAAGGGTTGATAATGCAAAGAAAGGAAAAACTGTTTTGTCGGAGGATAATATTGCAGGAACAGGTCTTGGGCTTGCTGCTTCTGGCTATTATGATAAAGCCCATCCTGATACATGGGGATACAAAGGAGAATTTGATTATACCAACATTGCTGGTTCTTTCATTAATTCTAATTTATGGATGCGAGAAGGTTTGGGGTATAATTCTTACTTTGGAAGTCTTAATCGAGAGTTTTATTCGTCGAAAACAATGTTTGCAGGAGGTGTTTCATACTTTTTGAGTAAGGAGCCATATAGGCTATACCGCAAGGATTCGCTGATTTCGATTGATTATAATGTTATTGATGGATGGATTGGGCATTCGTTCCGAGTCAGTCGTAAAAGTTCTTTGGCAGCTCCATATAATCTGACGTTGGCATTCAAATACCGAAAGGTCGATTTTAATAGGTCGGATAGTACCTCTACAACTTATAACCCCTATTTTCATTCAACTCATCAATGGCTTGCTTCGTTAGGTTTAACGAATCAAAACCTGTATCAATCCAATTTAATATATGGATTTGGAGGAACTGAGGATATTCCTATAGGTTTTAAAATTCAATTTTCTTCAGGTATTGAGCAGAGTCCATATCAGCGTAGGGTTTTAGTAAGTGGAGAGATGTCGGCAGCGGAGATTACGCCAATTGGTTATCTGTATCTTTCGTTTCGAACTGGAGGTTATTTAGCCGATGAATCAAGGGTTGAGCAGGCTGCTATTAATATTCGATCAACTTACATAACCAATCTGTTTTCGCTAGGACGATTTGATATTCGTCAATTTGTTAAATATGACTTTACCCGAGGTTTTTCTCGATTTGATGGTGAACGCGAGTACATTGCTTTAAGGAATACATACGGAATAAGGGGGCTTAGTAGTAATAAACTTATTGGTAATACAAGGTTGATGATTAATTTGGAAACGGTATTTTTTAGCCCGCTATACGTTTATGGTTTTCGGTTCGCCTATTTCCTTTTTTGCGATATGGGTTTAATTGGTCCATCGGACGATTTAGTGTACAGCAACCCAATGTACTCAGGATTTGGACTAGGACTTAGAGTTAAAAATGAGAGTTTGATTTTTCCGACATTTTATATCCGTTTTGGATACTATCCGAAATTTCCTCAGGATGCAGAAGTGGCAAATTGGTTAATATCAACTGAAAGACGTAAACAATTCGAGCACTTCAGGATTCGAGAACCCTATGTCTTACCTTATGAGTAATAAAATATTGTACAATGGATAAAACGGTTTTAATTACAGGTGGTTCTGGTTATCTGGGCTCTTGGGTTGTGAAAGGGCTTTTAGATAAGGGTTATAAACTTCGAGTTGCGGTGCGGAGTCTTGGAAATAAGTTACATTATTCTCATTTACTAGAAATTGCAGGTTCTAATGCTAACAATATCTCCTTTTTTGAGGCCGATTTGCTGAATAACGGATCTTATGATAATGCAGCGGAAGGTGCCGATGCCATTATACATATGGCTTCACCATTTACCTTACGATTCAGAAATGCCCAGAAAGATTTGATTGACCCAGCGGTGAATGGAACTAGGAATGTACTTAGTGCAGCATCAAAATCAACCACGGTTAAAAAAGTAGTTTTAACTTCAAGTATTGCTGCTGTTTATGGCGATAATGCTGATTTAAATGATTTAGGCGTTGATGAGTTTTCGGAAGAGTACTTTAACTTCTCGAGCACCGTAAAGCATCAGCCTTACTCTTATTCAAAGACAATGGCCGAAAAGGAGGCTTGGCGCTTATACAATGAACAGTCGAAGTGGAAGTTGGTAGTTATAAATCCAACGCTTGTTATGGGACCATCGCTGACGGGTGAGTCAAACTCGGAGAGTTTAAAAATTATGAGCGATTTGTTGAGTGGAAAATACAAAATGGGTGTTCCTGATTTGCACTTTGGTTTTGTTGATGTACGCGATGTTGCAAATGCTCATATACTTGCACTTGAGGATGAAAAAGCACAAGGACGCCATATTTTGGTTTCGCGAGTGGAAAATTTATTAAGTTTAGCAAATATTATTGAACGAGAGTTTCCTTGTAAATTCAAACTTCCCCATAAAATAGTTCCTAAAATATTGATGTTGTTTGTTAGTTGGGCATTTGGGTTTAGTTTTAAATTTATACTAAGGAATGTGGGTTATAAAATAAAAGTTAGTAACCGACGAAGCATCGAGGTTTTAGGTTTAAAATACATCGATTTTGAGAAAACAATAATGGATATGGTTCGGTAAATAATCTATAATAATGATAATGATTTTTGATTTATTTTAAAAAATAATATTTTTACATTAATAATCAATTAATTGAGAAGTGATGAGAAATTATTTAATCATTATTAGCCTAAGTCTACTTGTTGCTAATTTTTCGTTTGCACAACATTTTGTGGACTTAAATAAGTTAGGAGAAGGGTATTTCAGAATCAAGAGTTCTTCTAATAAAACCATAGATGGAACTTCTAATTTATTTGAAAAGTGGATGAATGGTTCTGTTAAAATGATTGGAGTAGATGAGATGAATGTCGACTCGTTGAATTTTGATACCTATTCTAATAATCTTTTGTTTCAACAAAAGAATGTTACGTACTGTGTTTCTGATAAGCACAAGTTAGAGTATTTCACTATAGGGAATTCTAAGTTTATCAATTTACGAAGTGTTAACTATCCTGATACCTTTTTTGAAGTTTTATCGGATGGGAAAGTTCTTAAATTAGTTCGCTTATATAAATGTATTATTGTCAAGGGAAAAGAAAGCGATGGAATTGATCCTGGTCGAAATGATAAGTATAAGATTGTTTCAGATCTTTTTGTAATAAAGGAGTATGGTGAGGTAGAACCTTTTAAAGCATCCAGGAATGATATGTTTGTTTTAATGCAAGATAAAAAGGCAGATGTTGAGAAATACATAAAATCGAATAAACTGAATCTAAAACGTATTGAGAATATGGCCAATGTTTTTGATTATTATAATTCGCTAAAATAGTATGCTATTACCTAGTTTTTCTCTTTTTAATGAGAACGCAATTAGATTTTTACTTAAATAACCCATTGCTTTTTTCTGAAAATATTGTGTCTAGTATTGCAGAACAAGGTAATGGTTTAGTATTAAGAGGTTTCAGCAATTTGACAGAAGGAGGTTCTTGTATTGCAAGTAAATTCGATTTTCTTGCAACAATAGGAGAGATCTCATCTTTTCAAGTTAATATAGACTGTCTTGAGAAATTACATACGTATATTGAAAGAACAAACGATTGGCTGTTTGGTTATTTGTCTTACGAATTGAAAGATGAACTGGAAGATTTAACGTCTGAGAATTTCGATGGCCTAAGTTTTCCAAAATTATTCTTTTTTCAACCAGAATTATTGTTAACTGTAAAATACAATATTCTTACAGTTTCTTATCATGAGAATATAACCAGTAAGACTGAAGTTGAAATGCTTGTAAATGAATTACTTTCTAATAAGGGTGTGAGCCAAACTCTAGAGCAAGGCATTGCTTTTAAATCGAGATATAGTAAGACAGAATATTTAGAAACAATAAGTCAGGTTAAACGGCACATTGCAAGGGGTGATATATACGAAATGAACATTTGCCAGGAGTTTTACAACGATAATTGCAGTATTGATCCTGTCTCTGTTTTCAATGAGCTATATCGAATATCGCCAACTCCATTCGGTGCATTTATGAAGGTTGGAAACAGGTATTTGCTGTCGGCTAGCCCCGAAAGATATATAAGGAAGGATGGCGACTTAATAATTAGCCAACCCATAAAAGGAACGGCTCCTCGTAAAAAAGATTTGGAAGAAGATGAGGCAGCAAAAAAAAATCTGGCAAATGACCCCAAGGAGAGAGCCGAAAATGTGATGATTGTTGATTTAGTTCGGAACGATTTATCGAGAGTGGCTACTCGAGGTTCGGTTAAGGTAAACGAACTTTGTGGTATATATAGTTTTCAGCAGGTTCATCAAATGATATCAACAGTCACTTGTAGCTTACAGCCAGACTTAAGCGTTGTAGAGCCAATCAAGGCAACATTTCCAATGGGGTCAATGACAGGTGCTCCCAAAATTAGAGCAATGCAGCTAATTGAGGAGTTGGAGCGTTCAAAACGAGGCCTTTTTTCTGGTGCTGTTGGGTATTTTGATCCAAATGGCGACTTTGATTTTAACGTGGTGATCCGGAGTTTGCTGTATAACAAAGAAAATAGCTACCTTTCGTTCACCGTAGGGGGAGCAATTACAGTCAATTCCGATCCAGAAAAAGAATATAATGAATGCTTGCTAAAAGCTAAAGCAATTCTGACTACTTTAAATGCAACAATCGAAAATGCAGGATAGATTTATCAATTTTATTCGGACAAACAATTTAACCACCAATAGCGATACAATACTTCTTGGAGTAAGTGGTGGAATCGATTCTATGGTGATGCTTCATTTGTTCCATAAATCAGGATTTAATATAGCCGTTGCGCACTGTAATTTTAGTCTTAGGGGCGATGAGTCCGATGGCGATGAGCAGTTTGTCAAATACTATTGCTTGATGAATGGGATTGTTTGCCACTCCATTAAGTTCGATACTCATGAATATGCAACGGAGAATAAACTTTCGATTCAGCTTGCTGCGCGAGAGTTAAGGTATGACTTCTTTCGCGAAGTTTGTAAGGAGAATAAGTACACAAAAGTTGGCATTGCCCATAATCTGAATGATACGGCCGAAACTGTTTTAATCAACTTAAGCAGAGGTACAGGTATTAAGGGTGTTGCTGGAATTAAGATGGTTAATGGTAATATAATTAGGCCATTGTTATTTGCCACACGTGTGGAAATTGAGGATTTTGCCAAAAAGCACGATATTCAATTTAGAGAGGATTCTAGTAACTCAACAACAAAGTATAAGAGAAATTTCATTCGGCATAAAATCATACCCGAATTAAGGTATCTGAATCCTTCGGTCGATAGGGCAATTGCCGATACGGCAAACCATTTGCAGGAGGCCGTTTGGCTGGTTGAAGAGCAGTTGGATAGGATCCGACAAGTTGTTGTTTCTGCCAAAGGTGATGATATCCTTTTTTCTATTGATGAGCTAAAGAAGGAGCGAAGTGCCCGATTCTTTTTAGTTGAAGAGTTAGGTCAATTCGGCTTTACACCGTCTATGGCAAGCACTGTTATTGAGTTGTTGAATTCAGAGTCGGGGCGGAGAGTGGAGTCATCGTCTCATACTCTGTATAAGGATAGAGAGTTTTTGATACTTACACCAAAACAGGCAAAGGATGATGATGTTATCCATATTGATGCTGATACAAAATCAATCTCAAATCCTATTAAACTCAAAGTTGAAGTAATAAACGATACTTCAAGTATTGTAATTGAAAAAGACCCCGATATCGCTTTGCTTGATTACACCAAATTGAAATTCCCATTAACTCTGAAAGTATGGCAACCCGGCGATAAATTTATTCCTTTCGGAATGTCTGGTTTCAAAAAGATTAGCGATTTTTTGGTCGATATTAAAGTTCCTATGCACCAGAAAAGTAACGTATACGTGCTTGTTTCAGGCGACGATATTGTTTGGGTGGTTGGGTACCGAATTGATGATCGATATAAAATTGAAGGAAAATCTACGAGTATACTAAAAATCAAAATTTTATAGTTTAGTCTAAATTCAACATTTCTGAATAAAATCTGTCAATTTATCCTTTAGAATCTGTTGTTTAATATTGATAAACAGATAGTTTCGTCTTTTTGGGTTTGACATTTGTTGGGATTTATTTGCAAGTATTAAAAAAAATTGTTATAAATTTATATACAAGAAATTAATCCCACATATTATTAACCAAAATACTTAATTATGGAAAAATTGTTTAGATTGCTTCTAGTTTTCCTTGTTATCGGGGGAAGCTTCTTGTCTTGTGAAAAAGATGATTTTACCGAGAAAGATGCCTTAGATGGTCAGGAGGAACTTGAGAGATTAAGAGACTCTTTGGCCAGAGTAGGTGGTATTGTTAACTATACTGTAAATGTAATAAATGCAGGTAATTCTGGGTTTATGAAATCTGCAGTAAAGGCTAATAGTTTAAGTGGTGCTACTGTGACTACAAGCCAATTGGGTGTTGTTGTTACTAAACAGACCGACGAAACAGGTATGGTTGTTTTCGATGATTTGAGAATTGGAAAAGTTACCGTAAATGTTAGCCTTACAAATTATACATCGGTTAGTTTTGTAGCAGAGTTAACACCTGAATCAATTACTAGTATTACTGAGACAACTGTACGTAGTGCATCGACTCAGATTCCTTTGTTTCCTTTAGCCGGGACAGCAACAACAACTATTTCTGGAAAAGTTACCTACGAGACAGACTTAACCAATGCAACACCAGAAATTGCAGCGAATATTCCTGTTTCGGTTTCCATCGATGTTAATACAACATTTATGAATACCTATATTAATACAGGTGGTAGTTATGATGGAACTGGTGAAATTATAAAAATTGCCTATGGCGATGCAGTTGTAAGTGGAACAACTGATGCTAATGGTCTATATTCACTAGTTGTTCCAACAACCGCAAGTGGATTACCAATTAGACTTGATATTGCCGATCAGGCTGTTGACCAATCATTGCTCCAACCAACTTTGTATAAACAGGATGTTAATGGCGTGCAGGTAATTCGTACAATATTCTCTCAGAATACAGTTACTCCTAGCATTATCCCTACTGTTCGGCCTGCATATGTCACTTTCAGTGATCCAACGGGAACTACTGTAGGTGCAGCTCCAACAACGGCAGCAACAGCAGTGGCTGTTCTTTCTAAAGGGGAGATTGAATCAATTAATATAACTAGCAATGGAGATGGTTATACTCAGGCTCCTATGGTTAAAATTACAGGAGATGGAACGGGTGCTACAGCAACTGCAACTCTTACCAATGGGCGTATTACAAGTATAGTGGTTAACGCTAAAGGACAAAACTATACTACTGCATCAATTTCTCTTACTGAGACAGGCGGAGATGATGCTACTGCCACTGCAGTATTAGCCTCGAAAGTTAAATCGTTAACGGTAACAAATGGAGGTTCCAATTATACTTCAGTTCCAACTGTTACAATTACTGGAAATGGAACAGGAGCAACAGCTGAAGCAAAAATGAATGGATATTTGAGCAAGTTGATTTTAACAAATGGAGGTGCTGGATATACAGAGGTTCCGACTGTAACAATATCGGGTGGTGCTGGTATAAATGCAACTGCAACCGCAACATTAACAACAGGAAACTTACGTTCAATTACTGTTCCGAGTGACGCTGATGCTTGGTTTACTGCAGTTCCTACTGTTTCGTTTGCGTCCACTGGAGGAACCGAGAGTCCTGCTGCTACATGTGATCTTAAAGCATCTGGGCGTATCAATAGCATTCCTGTTAATACTGCCGGTTCGGGATATACAACGCCACCTGCAATTACAATTAGTGGTGGTGGTGGATCTGGTGCTGTTGCTGTGGCAGTTTTAGGTCCTAGTGGTGCTGTTGCTGGAATTACTGTTATAAACAAAGGTTCAGGTTATACTTCAGAACCAACCGTTACAATTACGGCTCCTCCTGCAGGAGGTACTCAGGCTGTTGCCGGAACTGTTGTTCTTGAAAAGCAAATTGCAAGTGTGACAGTAACAACTACTGGAGCCGGATTTGTATATGGTACTGGAGCTAATTTTAATGGATCAGATGTACTATTTAATGGATCTGCAATCTCTGGAACAGAGATTAAATTGAATAGGTCTGTATCGGTTTTAAATATTACAGCAACTGGTAATGATTTTACATCAACTCCTACTGTAACTATAGATGGAGATAATACAACCCCAGCAGTTGCAACTGCTGAAATTAAATATGCTGTTCAAAATATTGTTGTTACAAATCAAGGTAGTGGCTATACTAATGCTAGTGCCACAATAACAGGCGATGGAACTGGTGCAACTGCAACTGTTACATTGGGTGATTCCTATATTGCGAATGTTATTCTAACAAACACAGGGTCGGGCTATACTGCGGTTCCTTATGTTAGTATAACTGGCGGTGGGTCTCCGACCGAAAATGCAATTTTAACACCCATTTTAACTGGCGATAAGATTTCTGGTTTTACCATTAGTAGTTCCGGAATGGGTTACTCTTCAGCACCAACTCTTGCTATCAAAACTTACAAAACAGCAGCGACTGCAAATGCAAACTTAAATTCTGGAACTGTAGCCGCCGTTAGTGTTACAAATCCAGGTTTGGGCTATACCGTAGCTCCAATTGTTGAATTTGTAAGTACAAGTGGAACTGGAGCAGTGGCTACTGCGGTTCTTGATGCACAAGGAAGAGTTCAGCAAATTAACATAACTAATGGAGGAACTGGCTATGTAACTGCTCCAACAGTTAATTTAGTTGTTCCTAATGCAAATATAACAGCCAAAGGAAGCGTAGTTGTAAATAGTGACGGAGTTGTTACAGGTATAATTATTGACGATGCAGGAAACGGATATATTGTAGAACCAACAGTCACAATAACACCATCTGTTCCTGGTTTTGGATCTAATGCAACAGCAATTGCTAAGATAAGCGGAGGAAAGGTTACCTCTGTAGTTATAACAAACGGAGGATCGGGGTATAAAGGAAAGAATACGCCTGGAAATTATTATCCAGTATCGAGTGCAACTGTTACGGGAAAAGGATTCTCTTATTCTCAACCTGGAGGTCGTAGTTTAACCTTGAAGTCGAGTACTCCAATCATCAATGACATTTATTTAGGAACAGGTTTACGAACCGTAGAAGAGTAAGCAATAATTAATAACCTAGGGGAAACCCTAGGTTGTCTAATTAATTTATTGAGGTTAACCTAAAGAAACCAAAAATGAAAATTATAGAGCTTACAAATAAGGTTTTTCTAGCCTGCAGCACAGTCGTCTTGTTGTTGGGAGGATCAGCCAATGCCCAAGATATTGGAAAACCATTATCGTTTGGAATTCGTGCTGGTATTTCAGAATCGGTTTTGACAATGGATAATCAACCTACTACATATTATAGAATATCACCTATAGTAGGAGGGTATGTTCAATATCGGGTTTTACCCTGGGTTTCCGTGTCACTTGATGCCATTTATACACAGTATGGAGGAAATGGTGTTTCGCCTCTATTCTTTTATTCGCCCGATAGCCCGGTTTTAGATAATTTAGGTAAAACAGATTTTTTTATTCATAGCTGTGAGGTTCCAATTGCAGTAAAGGTTGGTTTACCTAATTTTTCGAGTTCCGTAAGGCCATTCTTATCCATTGGGGCATCGGCTGCATTCTTCTTTCAAGCCAATGCAATAAACTATTTTATTGTTGATAATGGTTCTGATTTTCCCTACTACTACAAGGCAAACGATGTCGTTACTTCTCGAGTCAAAACATTCGATATGTCCTTTATTCCTGGAACTGGGGTTGAGTTTATTGGAGAAAGATTCTCGTACTCTATAGAAATTTTCTATAGAATGGGGCTTTCTAGCTTAAATGAAACATCAAAAACTTACATTCCGGATTATAAGGCGAATGCTTTTGGTGTAAAAATAGGAATTGGCCTTTAATGGCCAATTCCCTATTTGTTATTATACATTATAAAATATAGAACCATGAAAAAATATACTCGCTATTGGGTTATAGCATTAATGCTTGGCACATATATCTGTTCATTACAGGCTATGGCTTCTATAAATATCAATAACAAAAGGATATATGGTAAGAGTGACGTCTGCTTGGATATTAATTATGAATTTAACAATGTTAATTCAGTTAAAAATATTAATGAAGCGGATTTTGGCAATCTTCTTTCTAACGATTTCACAGTAAAGATCAATAATCGATATAGAACTTTTGAAAGTGCTTCATATGCTCCTATTCTTGCAGTTTCACCGTCAAGCATTAATTTTGGTGCAGTTGAGGTGGGTTCTACTCAATCAGGAGTAGTTCGGTTTTATAATAACAGCGGGGAGGCTATTGAGGTTTCAGTTAGTTCAAATAATGCTCACGTGGGTATTAACCCAACAACATTTTTCGTTGAAGGAGAAAATTACGTTGATGTTTCTTTGACTATGGAGGTTGTTGCAGAGGGAAATAACTCTGCTCAGGTTACTTTTAGTACAAGCAATGAAACATATCCATATATATATGCAACCCTATCGGCAAATGGGTATCTACCTGCTGTCATTGGAACAATTCCATCAGAATTTAATGTCACTTTAAAGCATGGAGACGTAAAATCTGAAGACATCTTAATATCGAATAGTGGAACTGGCGTTTTAAACTACAATGTTTCATTTGATTATGATGCAGTAACTCCACCAAAATCCTTAGGATTATACGCTGGTCTCCCCAGTAGTAAGGTAGTAAGTAAAGTAAAGCCATTGCCAAAAGCATCAAGTGCTTTTAAAGCCGATACAAAGGACGGTGTATTAAGTTCATTTAGTATCCCTGGGGTGAGTTTAGGCACTGGCTTGGTTTGGGTTAATAATTTAATGTACATTGTTAATTATGGATCAAGTAATTTATATTACTATAATCCTTTAGATAATACTACAAATTTTGTAGCGAGTATTCATAGTTCGCCTTATGGAATTGCATGGGATGGTACTTACTTATGGATAGGAAACAGTGCAGGTTATTTTTATGCATATAATCTGAATGGGACATTTGCTGGTTACTCATTTAGTGGGCCAGTTTCTTCATATTCTTCGATTTATTACCATGAAGGAATATTCTACTTGAGTCCATTATGGCAGACCGGAATTTATAAGGTTGATTACACGGGTTCAGTTCTTTGGTCGACAACGTTACCAGGAGGAATAACTGGTGGTCAAATTATTTATATTCCCTCGCATACATCTGGATCTATTTGGGTTCAGTCTGATGTGGGTGGACTAATTTATCAAATTAGCAATGATTTTTCCAGTATTGTAAAGAGTGTAAGCAATGGCTTTTCGAGTAGTTATTGCTACGCAATGACACACAATGGAACAAATTTTTACAGTTCCAGCGGTAGTACTGTTAAAATAATAGATGACGGCATTGATGAGCAACTCAACTGGTTAAGTACTACAAGTTCATTTGGAGAGGTTCAGCCAGGTACGGAGGCAAACCTAAGTTTTGATATTAGTGCAGAAAACTTAAGCGTTGGCAACTATAAGGGATATGTTGTAATAAGCAGTAATGATATAAACAATTCCAATGTTAGAATTCCTATTAATCTAACAGTTACTGGACAGGCTGAAATTTCAGTTGCTCAATCTTCTGTTGATTTCGGTAACGTTTTGATTAATTCAATTTCAAGCCAATCTGTAGATATTTTAAATAGTGGAGGCGATCAATTAACCTTATCCTCATTTGCAAGTACAGTTCCCGAATTTACTTATACTATTGGGAGTGTGAGCATATCTCCGAATGAAAATACAAATCTTGCAATTACATTCCAACCTACAGTCTTGCAGAGCTATTCTGGAATAATTTCTTTTAGTACAAATGACCCAAACAATCCAACATATTCAATCGCTGTTCAGGGGGCTGGTAAAAGAGCAAATGTCAATTTTGTTGTTAAGAATGCGGTAACTGGTGATCCTATAAATAATGCGATAGTGACCTTTAATGGGATAACTCAGGATGAAGGTGCATATACTTTTAGCAATATCGATGGGGGAAGTTACTCATATTCAGTTTCGGCATCGGGATATAGTTCGTCAAGTGGTAATGTTACGGTTGATCAATTAGAAGAAACAGTAACAGTTGGTTTATATGAGTCAAGTTCATCAATAGTGATGTTCAATGGAGATATAACATCCAGCTGTAATAATTCTTTTTATGATCCTGGTTATACAGGTAACTATTCCAATAATCAGGATATGATTCTAACCATATATCCTCCTAGCCCTAACATTATGGTAAAAGTTGACTTTCTGTCTTTTAATTTGGAGAGTGGCTATGATTATCTTTATGTTTATGATGGAATTAATACAGGAGCAACAGCTCTTGGTACTTACACCGGAACGAACCTTCCTCCGGTTTTTATTGCCACCAATGTTGATGGAGCATTAACTTTTAGTTTTCATTCCGATGGAAGCATTGTTAAATCAGGTTGGGAGGCTAATGTTACTTGTGTTGATCATAATGCTATAGAACCATTGGTGTTTAGTATTATTGATGCAAACTCAATGTTGCCAGTTTCGGGAGCCTATGTATCAATCGATGGTTTGGGCTCTGGGTATACTGATTTAAGTGGAAACTACTCGTTTGGAGTTGTTAATGGAGGTACTTATACATACTCTGTTTTGATGAATGGCTATTTCGAAAAAACAGGATCGGTTTATTATCCCTCACAAACTTCCGTAGATGTCGAACTGGATAGATGGCCAAGCGTTACGTTTAGTGTTACTTCACCCGATGGCGATCCTGTTGCTAATGCATTGGTAAACCTTGGCTCATACAATGCAACAACCGATGTGGCTGGAAATGCAGTATTCTATCAGGTTGTTCCATTTACTAATTATGCTTGGAGCATATCAGCAAATGGATATCAAAGCATTAGTGGTGAACAATTCTTGGCTGGAGAGGATATAGCTGTAAATGCACCGTTTATAAATGCTCTACCTTCTATATTATTCAGTGTAACCGATAATCTTAACAACCCGGTCAATAATGCCACTGTTAATTTAGATGGAGTAATTCAGAATACAGATGTTTCTGGTCAGAGTTTATTCCAGTTGAGCGAACCGTTCCAAAACCATAGTTGGAGTGTATCTGCTGGCGGATACAAAACAGTGACCGGGGAACAATTTGCAGGAAATAGCCCCGTAAATGTTGACGTTCAATTACAGCCAGATTTGGTTGACTTAACACTATCGGTTATTGATGACTTAAGCGGAGGCACATTACCCGACGCGGTAGTATATTTCAATGGAACACGGTATATAACGGGTAACGATGGAATTATTGTACTAAATGGTGTTACTAAAGGAGATTATTCTGTAAGTGCATGGCGTCATACCTATTACTCCTACAATGGAACATTAACTGTTAATTTAAATGCTGCTACTATAGCATTAACAAAGATACAATCAGTTTCATTGCCATATTCTCAGTCGTTTAATTCATCTGTACCTTCAAATTTTAGTTTCTATGATGTTCAGCTGACCAATTATGAAACGGTTTGGAGCTTCACGGGGTCGTCTTATGCAGGAGGAACGGTTGGTGAGATGAATGCGAATTGGCGCAATGGAGTTTCAACTGTGAGGATGATTCTTCCTCCAATTAATACCGTTGGATATAGTAGTGTCAATCTATCATTCAGACATTTCTTTGACGATTATGCTTCTGGAATGAAAGTCCTTGTTGAATCATCAGTCGATGGAAACAGTTGGAGTCCTATAGGTTGGGAAGTGGTTTCTGGTTCTGGAAACTCCGGCCCTGCACAAGTTAGTTTAACACTTTCAAACAATATTAATTCGCCTAATACATATATTGCCTTTACGCTTACTGGCGATTTGTATGAACTTGATAATTGGTATGTAGATGATATTCAGGTTACACAACCTGGTGGGGCTTTGTATAATGCTTCGTTTACTGTATATGACGATGCAACCTCTGATGTTATTGAGGGTGCTCAGGTTTCGATTGATGGTTACGGTTCGATGCTTTCCAATAGTGCTGGAATAGTTTATTTTACAGGATTAGCCAATGGCGATTATGTGTATACTGTTACAAAGGATGGTTACATCGAAGAGTCGGGTATTGTTACTGTAAATAATGGTAATGTTGCCCAATTTGTTGGTATATCAATGGTAAGTTACTATTCGATCAATCTAACTATTTACGACCAAAATACAAATACGGTAATTCCGGGAGCATTGGTAATCTTGGAGGGCAGTTCTGCATCCGAAACAAATAGCGGAGGCAATGTGTCCTGGGACAATGTTAGAGCAGGTAGTTACAATATTACTATTTCCAAAGAAGGATATATCGACTATGTGGGAACTATAAATGTTAATGGTGATGTATCGAGTAGCATTTACTTATATCAAAAGTACTTCTCACTCTTCTTTACTGTTTTAGATAATAATTCCAATTCTGTTTCGAGTGCGTTAATTACAGTGGATGGTAAATCAGGTATTGCAACTAACGAAAATGGTCAGGCCGAAATAAGCGGACTAGAGTCGGGTAATTACGGTTATACCGTTCAGAAGTCTGGTTTTGATTTGTATACAAGTTCAGCTAGTATTGTTGGAGCCGATTCGTATTACAATGTAGTTCTGTCTGAGCAAGCGCCTGCATCCTATTCTATTCTTTTTAGAGTAACCGATCTCGAAGGCAATCCAATTGGTAATGCCAATGTTGCTCTTTCGGGTATTGGAACTGTTCTGACGGACGGGAATGGCGAGGTGCTTTATAGCGGCATTTCCTCGAATGAATCGTTTACTTACGACGTTAGCAAAGCGGATTACTTAGTAAGCAGTGGAATGATTGGGCCGTTAACGGAGGATAAGGAAATAGTTGTGGTTCTTAAACCCGTTATTGTCGAATTGTATGATGTAACGTTCAACGTTGTTGATGCAACTGGAACTGCATTAATAGGGGCTTTGGTTGATATAGGAACATATGGCTCTGCTACAACAAATGGTGCTGGCAATGTTACATTCACTGATATTGATTTTGTTGATCAGTTGCAGTATCAGGTTTCGCTTGCAGGTTATCAAACTGCAAATGGCTCGGTTGCCGTTCATGGTGATGCCAATGTAACGGTTATACTACCATTGATTGCTACCACTACTTACGACGTTACCTTTAGCATAACAAATTCAAGTGGAAACTCTGTTGATAATGCGGCAGTTTCACTGAATGGTTATGGAACTATTTATACCGATAATAATGGAAGTGCAGTGTTCAACCAGGTAAACCCTCAAAACGGAATAAGCTATACCGTTTCGAAATTGCCATATGCTAATATTACTGGTACATTGAATGTGGTTGATGCAGATGTTGTTCAAAATTTAGTGCTAAACACTAATATTTATAGGGCATTATTCTCTGCAGTAGATCAGTTCGGGAAACCTTACGAAGGTATCAACATTAGTGTGCTTGGTAATATATCTACCGTGACAAATAGTAATGGAACTGCTGTTGTTGGTGGGTTATCTCCAGGTAATTATTCATATCTAGCATCAAAACCAAACGAAACACCTGTTAGTGGAAGTTTTGCAATATCGAGTGCCGATGTACCGGTTAATCTTACCTTCGCAAAACCTGCATATTCAGTTATGCTTACTGTTAAGGATGAATTTGGTAATTCAGTACAAGATGCATCGGTTGATCTTTATGGATACGAAGTTAAGCAAACAGACTCAAATGGTCAGGTAAACTATGTAAGTGTAACTCCAGCCAATTTACCTGTTGCTGTATCCAAAACAGGGTATACTACATCGAGTAGTGTAATAAATATTGTTGATGCCAATGTTGATCAGGAAATTACCATAAGCCTTGTTCGACACTCAGTGCAATTTAGTGTTGTCGCAAATAATCAGCCGGTGAACGATGCAATTGTCACATTCAACGGTGTAACTAATTCGGTTGGTAGCTATTTATTTACAGATGTGCTTGCAGGAACTGGCTATGCTTATACCGTTAAAAAAACAGGCTACGTTGATGCTTCAGGAACCGTTACTGTTTCAGATTTTACTGCGGTTACAGTCGATATGGTTAACGAAAAGTATCCTGTAACGTTTAATGTTTCTACTCCTAGCTCTAAAGGTGCTAAAGAATTTGCAGCAAAATTACTGATTGCAGGAACAACAGATACACTTGATGTTGGGGTTAGTGGACAAGTTGTGGCAAATTTCAAAAGCGGTTATTACAGCTTTAAAATTTGGGCTCAAGGATTCCAGGATTACTATGGTTCTTTTGAGGTGAAGAACTCTGAAACATCGGTTAACGTTACTCTAAGTGTTTCAACCAATATTGATGTTAATGGTATATCAAAGGTTAATGCGTATCCTAATCCGTTCTCAAATCAAATTAATTTAGGGAATTCGTCCTCGGTTACCAGAGTTGCCATTAGTAATTTGATTGGACAGCAAGTTTATCAGAAGAATTATCTGAATACTTCAAAGATTATTATTGAAACAGCAGACTTGCTTTCTGGAATCTATTTTGTAAAAATAGATGATGAAAAGGGAAATACTCGGGTAATTAAAATGATTAAGGAATAGAACGAAACATTGCTAAACTAAAAGCGCTTCAGATTATCCGAAGCGCTTTTTTTATTCTTCAATCTCGCTTAACTCCAACCAGCGGAATTCTTTTTCCTCAAGATTATTGGTTACCTCTTGATACCTGTTCGATTTTTCCTGTAGTTGTTGAGGATTTAGGGCTCCACTGCTAAGCTGGCTTTCGAGCTCCGATTTTTCTTTTTCCAGCAGCTCAATATCCTTCGAGAGTTGCTCCAGTTCCTTTTTCTGGGCAAACGTTAATTTCTTCTTTGTTTGGGTTTTTGGTTGTTCCTGTTTAACTGGTTTCTCGGCACTTTTCTCCTTGGGTTTGTTCTTTTCTTCTTCTAAAGCCCAGGTGCGATATTCCGTATACGATCCGGGGAATCCGCTTATCTCGCCATTCCCTTCAAAAACAAGTAGTCCGTCAACCACTTTATCCATAAAGAAACGATCGTGCGATACAACTATAACCACACCGGGGAAACTTCTTAGGTAATCCTCAAGTATGTTTAGCGTATGGATGTCCAAGTCGTTTGTAGGCTCATCGAGGATAAGAAAGTTGGGATTACGCATTAAAATGGTGAGCAGGTAAAGTCTGCGTTTTTCACCTCCGCTTAGTTTATACACGTAGGTGTGTTGCTTTTCGGGCGAGAAAAGGAACATATTCAGGAATTGCGAAATGGTAAGCGTTTTACCATCGCCCAGAGTTACAACATCGGCAATTTCACGGGCAACATCAATAACCTTTTTGTTATTGTCGATATTCATCCCTTCCTGACGGTAATAACCAACCACCAAAGTGCTTCCTGCATCAACTTCACCCGAATCTACAGGAATGGTGCCAGTAATAAGATTTAGGAACGTGGTTTTTCCAGTGCCATTCTCCCCAATAATTCCTAACTTCTCGAATCGATTGAACGTGTATGAGAAGTCTTTCAGAATAACCTTACTTCCAAAGTTCTTGTTGAGGTTTTTTACCTCCATAATTTTCTTGCCCAAACGCGAGGTGCTCACGTTAATCTCCACCTCCGATGTGTCTAAACGTTGCGATGCAACATCCTTTAACTTGTAGTAGGCATCAATTCTATACTTGGCTTTTGTTCCACGAGCCTGCGGCATACGACGCATCCACTCGGTTTCGCGACGAAGTAAATTCGTGGCTTTATCCACCTCCGATGTAAATGCGTTGATTCTTTCCTCGCGTTTATCTAAAAAGTAGGAGTAATTTCCCTTGTATGTGTAAACAATTTGGTTGTCAATTTCAATGATATCGGTACAAACCCTATCCAAAAAGTACCTGTCGTGCGTAACCATTAGGATGGTTTGCTGACCGCGGGTTAAGAACTCCTCGAGCCATTCAACCATATCCAGATCCAAATGGTTGGTTGGCTCATCCAGAATAAGCACATCGGGTTCGCTAATCAGCGCAGCGGCTAAAGCTACGCGCTTGCGCTGTCCACCCGATAGCTGAGAAACGGGTTGATTTATATTTTCGATTCTAAGTTTCGATAGAATTTGTTTTGCCTTAACCTCTCGCTCCCAAATATTCAGCCTATCCATTGTTTCCATTGCGTGATGGAGCAAATTCTTGTCGTCCTTCGCAAGAGCTTTTTCGTAGTCTCTGATTGTTGAGGAAATTTCGTCGTCGGCACCAAATACGTTTTCGAGGATAGTCGCCTTCTCGTTTAAATCGGGGTTTTGCGCCAGGTATCCAACCCGGACATCGTTTCGGAGAGTGACTTTTCCGGTATCGGGCGAGTCGTTTCCTGTAAGTATGTTAAGTAATGTGGATTTTCCAGTACCATTTTTTGCAATTATTGCAGTGCGTTGATACTGAAAAAGGCTTAACGAGATATTGCTGAATATGGTTAAATCGCCAAACGATTTGCTTAGGTTTTCTGCCTGAAGATAGATAGTTGCCAATGTGTTCCTTTTTTTATTCAGGTGCAAAGTTAGCATACAAAAGTTAATTGCGAAGGGAATGCAGAATTCTGAAGTTAGAAATCGAAATACGGTATGTTGAATTAGGTTCTGTTTAATGGCTGTATGTGTCTTTACTACTGAGTTAAAGTTTAGGCCCTTCCAACGTTCAAAGAACTTGGTGTGGGTGGAGATGGTTTTGCGAAATAACATTGAATAGTGAGCAGGAGTTTTTGCTAATTAACCGGCCATTATCTTTTCAAAAAACTTTTAGCTATTAACCTTTAACTTTTCGCAATTAAGTTACTTTTGTTTATTACTATTATGGCGATTTAAATGATATCCAAAAAAGACTTATACTCCAAGGTTATTGAGTATTTTAGCAAAACGCGCCCCGTTGCTGAAACCGAGCTGGTTTATGGCGATGCCTACGAGTTGCTTGTTGCCGTAATTCTTAGCGCCCAGTGTACCGATAAGCGGGTTAATATAATTACGCCTCCTTTTTTTGAACGATTTCCCGATGCAGAAACTCTCTCGAATGCGTCTATTGAAGAGGTTTACGGCTATATTAAAAGCTGCTCATACCCAAATAACAAGGCAAAGCATTTAGTAGGAATGGCTAAAACGCTTCAAACGGAGTTTGGTGGAGTGGTACCCTCCGATGTGGCGCTTTTGCAAAAGTTGCCGGGTGTTGGTCGCAAAACAGCCAATGTTATTGCATCGGTAGTGTTTAATTTACCCGCCATGGCTGTCGATACTCATGTTTTTAGGGTTGCCAATAGAATTGGCTTGGTTACCAATGCCAAAACGCCCTTAGCTGTAGAGCAGCAGTTGGTGCAGTATTTTCCCGAGGAGCTGCTTCCAAAAGCACACCATTGGTTAATTTTACATGGCCGTTACGTTTGCATAGCCCGTAAACCAAAATGCGAGGAGTGCGGGTTGACTGATATTTGTAAAGAGTATAAAAAGAAAACCAATGCAAAGAGCTAAAATCGAGGATTTGTTAAATGAAAAATATCATTACAATATCCTCTTTATCTTAGGCTTTCTATTCCTTTCGGCAATGTTTTATAATGGCTTTCTGGAGCTAAATGAGCTGCCTAAAGGGATGCACCAATGGAAACAAAGCATGCATTTTTCCATTATTCAGAATTATATCGATGGTTCGGCCAATTTTTGGCATCCAGCCATGAACAATTTGTTTAACTCCGATAATACCGGAAAGCTAATACTCGAATTTCCCATTTTTCATAAGATTACCGCCTCTGTAATTTCGGTATTTCCTGCATTATCGCCATCGTTATTTCGATGGATAATGCTTATTTTAACCTTTATAGGTTTTTACCATGCCTACAAGTTGGCAAATATGGTTATTCGGAATGAGCTATTTGCCGTTTTGTCCAGCCTATTAGTGTTTGCGATTCCTGTTGTTGCCTTTTATGGCGCAAATTACTTGGTAGATGTTCCTGCTATGGCATTTGGATTTTCGTTTATCTACTTTGCCGAGCGAAATATCCAGAAGTGGAGCTTTCTAAATACAGTGCTATGTATTCTATTTTTAGCGCTATCGGGTTTACTCCGGTTGCCAGTTCTTATATTACCATTATCGTATATTGGGGCCAGAGCTATTTCTGGAAAAAAGTTGCTTCAATTGTTGTGGTTATTGCCGGCTGCCGTAATAATTGCCATTTGGTATTACTATGTAAAGAAGTTCAATACATATTTTGTGGCCTATCCACCTACCGAAACATTTAGCTATTTATCGGCCGAGAAATTATCGAGTACCATTCATGCCATTTTTAATACTATGGTTTATCAATTTGGATGGACATACCGCTATGCGTTATTTTATGCGTTGGTTTCGGCCTATTTAATATATAATTGGAAGAAAGTATCTCGCTTTTGGTTTCTGGTACTTGCCATTTCGGTGGTTGGGGCTGCGTTATATGTATATTTATGGTTCGGAATTTTCGAAAATCACGATTACTACCTGTTTCCAATCATCCCGCTGATATTTTTAATTTGGCTAAATGTTTTTATTGTGGTGCTTAAAACCAATCAACTTAAGAACGCGCTATACCTTGCAATTATCATCCTGGGAATAAATACAGTAAACACCTTCGATAACATGCGCCTAAGGACTTTTCACAAGAAGATTAAAATAATTAATGTGTTTACAGGTAAATATGAATCTAGATATTGGCGTTACTTTGGCAATGAGGATAAAGAAAAATGGAAAGTTATCAGGGATATATCTCCCTATTGCGGTTCAACCGTGCTGGAGGATCATGGAATATTTCCGACCGACACTGTAATTTGCGATTTCGATTCATCTCCAACATATGTGTTAGCGCTGCTCAACTTAAAGGGATGGACTCTTTATAACTCTGGCTTTAATACCCTCGACGATTACACAAAATACACCAATTTTGGGGCAAAATACCTCATCACTAATTTTATGAAAGTATCGCCCTTGGATAGTGCAAGTTTAGATATACTTAAAAGAAACATTGTCTTTAGGGTCGACAGCCTAGCTGTTTATGATATTCGCAGTTTGCGGCAGCTTAAACCACTCGGTAACGAGTAAATAAATATAAAAAAAGGCCATTGTTTCGATGGCCTTTTTTTTGGCACTACCGCTCGAAACTATTTTCCCGACCTTCACACTAAATAGTTCCATATCGATAGTAAGCTTTTCCTTGATGTAAAATTTGAGGACTCAACTGTTATTATTTGCAGACATAGCTGCATGAATAGTCTCGATGCCGACTCTTTAAGTGAGGTTTACGACTCTTTGAGAGAGGTTCACGACTCTTTGAGCTAGGTTCACGACTCTTTAAGAGAGGTTCGCGACTCTTTGAGAGAGGTTCGCGACTCTTTTAGTAAGGTTCACGACTCTTTGAGTGAGGATTACGACTCTTTAAGAGAGGATCACGACTCTTTTAGCTAGGATCACGACTCTTTTAGTTAGGTTCGCGACTCTTTGAGAGAGGTTCACGACTCTTTTAGTAAGGTTCACGACTCTTTTAGTAAGGTTCACGACTTTTTGAGTGAGGTTCGCGACTCTTTGAGTGAGGTTTGCGACTCTTTTAGCTAGGATGAGGACTCTTTAGGTGAGGTTGCCGATTCTTAGAGTGAGAATTTCTATAATTCCGAAAAACCGTTAGTGATAAGTTGCAATTCTGCTAAATAAAAAGGACAACCTCATGAAAGATTGTCCTTTTCTGTGACCCCGGCGGGATTCAAACCCACGACCTTCAGAACCGGAATCTGACGTTCTATTCAGCTGAACTACGGGGCCGTATAAGTATTGCCTGCTGGTTATGTAACCAAAAGCATCGCAAATATAATGGTGTAAAAGGTTTTTTACAAGTGTATTGTCAATTTCGGTTTTAAATATTTACCCGATTGTGCTATCTTTGGGTAAATTCAAACGAAAAGCTATGTTCCGAAGATTTCTGTTACTTGTTATGTTGGTAGTTACTTTTGCGGAGTATTCCAGCTCTCAGGTTGTAGTTGTTATCGACTCGTTACCGGTTAATACGCCCGAAAGCGATACAATTTTTCTGGCATCATCGTTGAATTGCTGGGATACTCACGACTCAACCTATTTTTTTACAAGGGGCAAGGGTGGACAGCTGGAGCTGTTGCTTCCAGCCGAGGTCGATTCCTTTGAGTTTAAGCTCTGCCGTGGAAGTTGGTTGAGCGTTGAAATGAAAAGCAATGGGACCGATATACCCAATCGCTTTTTAGCGAAGGGAACCAACGATACAATTCTCCTTAAGGTGCAGGCTTGGCGCGATTTAATCCCGAAAAAGCAAATAGCATCCACGGCCACAAAGGGTGTTCGCTATTTGCCCACAATCTTCGAAATACCTCAGCTAAAACGAAAGCGAACAATTCGTCTGTACTTGCCGCCCAACTACTCCTCCGGAGAGTTATTCCCGGTGATTTATATGCACGATGGGCAAAATTTGTTCGATAATTCCACTGCATTTGCGGGAGAATGGAAGGTCGACGAAATTATGGATAGTTTGTACACCTATCGGGGCTTTTCGGCAATTGTTGTAGCGGTTTATAACGACGATAAGGAGCGTATTAATGAGTATTCGCCGTGGAAAAATGACTCCTTAGGTATTGAGGGCGATGGCGATAAGTATGCTAAATTCATTGCGAATACCCTAAAACCTTTTATCGATAGGCATTATAGAACACTTTCGGGTCGGGAGAATACTGCTATTATTGGTAGTTCCATGGGAGGGCTCATATCACTCTATATTGCGTTGGAGTACCCCGATTTATTTGGAAATGCAGCAATCTTTTCTCCTTCTATCGGGGTTGCACCCAAGCTGAACGATTATCTTCAGAAGTATAAACACAAAAAATTTCAGCATATCTATTTCTTGGCGGGCGAGAAGGAGGGAGGAACACTGGTGGATGATGTAAATAGAGCTGTTGAGCAGCTAAAGGCAATCGGATTCGACGATGAGCACGAGTTGAAGGT
Source organism: Bacteroidales bacterium (assembly GCA_050180705.1). Lineage (GTDB taxonomy): Bacteria > Bacteroidota > Bacteroidia > Bacteroidales > Tenuifilaceae > SB25. The sequence goes on from JBFXDX010000012.1 coordinate 90,867, forward strand.
AACGATAGCACCCGATGGTCGGCATGCCGAATGGTTTTGGAGCCGCGAATTTGGCGATGCAGTTCGATATATGTTTAATTTCTGATGGAGCATTGCCATAACACTTGTCTTTCCTATATTTGAGCCATGGAAAAATTCAAATTTATTGATTTATTCTGTGGTATAGGTGGTTTCCATTTAGCATTGAGTTCTCTTGGCGGTGAGTGCGTTTTTGCTTCGGATATTGATGCGGATTGTCGGAAAGTTTATCAGCAAAATTTCGGGATAGAACCCCATGGCGATATAACCAAGATTGATGAGAAGGATATTCCCGCCCACGATGTTCTTTGTGGTGGTTTTCCTTGCCAATCGTTTTCAAAGGCTGGTAATCGTAGAGGAATAAACGATCCTAGGGGAACCCTTTTTTTCGATATTGTACGAATCGTAAAGCATCATAAACCCAAGTATCTGTTGCTGGAGAATGTTCGCAATCTTGCAGGGCACGATGGCGGAAATACTTGGAAGGTTATTCACTATAACTTGGAGCATTTAGGGTACAATGTGTTGCCCGAGCCGGTAATATTCAGCCCGCATTATATTGGAATTCCTCAGCATCGCGAAAGGGTTTTTATTGCATGCGTAAGAAAGGATATTGGAGAATTGCCGATAATGCCATCGAAACCATCGAAATTACAAAGCTGTGATGCCTTAAGTGTTGTCGATACCGATTCTCGGAATCATAAAGAGTTCCGGGTTACAAAAAGCGAAGAGGGCATCATTGAAATATGGAACAGCTTTATTAAGAATATTAAGGGCGATTTACCTGGCTTTCCTGTTTGGACAGAATGGTTCGATAAGGAGGTTTCCCAGGAAGAGTTTGTAATGTATCCTGCCTGGAAGCAGAGTTTCATCCAAAAGAATAAGCAGCTGTTTTCGTCGAATTATAAGTTCCTTTCCAAATGGCTGGAAAAAGCTCGGAGTAATCCCGATTTTAAGGGGGCAAAGGCCAAGTTCGAATGGCAGGCGGGGAAAGTTGCAAATCCTGATCTTTGGAGTACGTTAATGCATTTCAGACCATCGGGGTTAAGAGCAAAAGCACCTACACATTTTCCGGCATTGGTAGCCATTACACAAACATCGATTGTTGGCCCATTAAAAAGAAGACTTACTCCACGGGAGTGCGCTCGGTTACAGAGTTTTCCCGAAACTTTTAAAATCCATTCGACCAACAGAATTGCGTACCGTCAGTTTGGTAACTCTGTAAATGTTGAGGTGGTGAAACTTTTTGCAAAAACTTTACTATATTCGAATTCTATTATTTAACCCTAAATCATTATTTGTATGGAAAAGAAGTACGCAGGCTTTTGGTGGCGCTTTATCGCTATCTTACTCGATGGGATTATCCTTTGGATTGTTAAAATGATTTTAATCACTCCATTCCTTGGTGTTATAGGTTTTTCTGCTTATAAGGCAGCATCTGGAGGCATGGATGAAGCTGCTGCTATAGGCATGGCTGGTGCTATTGTTGGAACATTGCTACTCAGTTGGTCATTGAGTATTGTTGCAGGTTGGCTTTACTTTGCATTGATGGAGTCGTCCAAATTTCAGGGTACAGTTGGAAAATTAGCTTTAGGTATTATTGTTACTGATGTAGATGGTAATAAAATATCCTTTGCTAGAGCAACTGGTCGTTATTTCTCAAAGATTCTATCAGGTTTTATTTTGATGATAGGTTATATAATGGCTGGTTTCACCGAGAAAAAACAGGCATTGCACGATATTATTGCAGGTACTTTAGTTTGGAAAAAATAGTACAGTCTGCACTGTTAAAATAAAAGTCCGCTAAATGCGGACTTTTTTTATTTGTAAGGCTTAATTAACTATTTATTTCGAAACCAACCTTCTTTAAATCGTCCCAGAATGTTGTGTACGATTTATTGGTAACCCAAGGATTTTCGATGGTTACATTTATGCCTTTTAGGCATATTGGCGCTAACGAAAGAGGCATGCGATGGTCGTTGTGCGTATCGAATGTAACTTCCTTTAATCCTTTAAACTTTGTTTTTCCATCAAAGGAGAGTCTTTCTTTATTCTCGATAACTTCCAACTTTATACTTGCACCAATTTTTGCCAGCTCTGCTTTAATGGACTCTATTCTGTCGGAGTCTTTCTGATGCAGCGATTCTATTCCCTCAATCAGGAAAGGGATATTTAGGCATGCGCATGTAACAACACAGGCTGGAATTAAATCGGGGTGATTGGCAAAATTATGGGTGAACTTCTTTACAGTTTTACCTTTCCGTTTTATTTTGATGGAATCGGGATTAATCTGAGTTTCTACACCAAATTGCTTGAAGATATCCTTGGTAACAGAATCGCACTGAAAACTTTCAGGATTTAATCCTTCCAGAGTGATACTCCCTTTTTGAGCAAGTGCAACCATTTGGTACCAGTACGAGGCCATGCTCCAATCCGATTCAATTACCAACTCGGAGCCATCTTTTGTTTCGTGTTCAACAAGAATGTCTTCCTCTTTCCACTCAGTATTCACGCCTAAATATTGCAATGCTTTTAGGGTCATCATTACGTATCCCGATTGTATAATGCGATCCTTTAACTCAGCAATGGTTTCGTTCTGAATAGAGTCCGACAGAAGTAATTTTGCTTCAATAACCTTGCTGTTGATAGACCCATCGACACGGAGAATTTTGCCCTGCAAATTCTTGCCAATGATTTTTAGAGGAGGTCGTCCCAATCGTTCCTCGAAGGAGACATTTAGACCAAATTTTTGAAGCACCTTGGCTATTTTAGCAATAGGCTTATCTTTTATGAAGTCCGATGATGAGATTGTCCATTCTCCACCAAAATAGTTAATGAACGATCGGATATGCCGTATTGCTTTTGCCGAGGATCCTCGGTTTTTCTTTACTTCGCTCAGTAGATTTTTGTCAATTATGCGGGAATCTTCGGTTTCCGTAGTGATTTGCTGAGTGAGATTCGAACTCCTTAGAATTCTAATCGTTAAAAATTTGTGATTTAAAGGCTTTGTGGGAGATAGCGTTATTTCACCATTCAAAGTCTGATCTGGTTTACTAACATAATACTTAATCATAATGCATCGAAATTTTGTCCCAAGAATCTCAAAAGTAAAATTTTTACGGATATAAACCCATAAAAATTCAATATTATTATCAACTAGGAGAGTGTTGCTTTAGGAATGATTTGTGAGGTTTTCCTCTAGTAAAATCTTGAGTTCTTGGGTTGAAACTCCATATTTTATGATGCTATGTACTACAAAACTGATTTTTCCAGTTTCTTCAGATACCAGTACAACCAATGCATCCGTAATTTCGCTTATTCCAATGGCTGCTTTGTGACGCATTCCGTAATGAGGTGGAAGATTTAGGTTCTCGCTTACGGGCAGTACGCATCGTGCTGCATGAATTTTGTCGTTAACAATTATAACGGCACCGTCGTGTAGTGGGCTGTTTTTAAAGAAAATGTTTTCGAGCAACCGGCTCGAGGTTTCTGCTTCTATAATATCTCCCGTTTCGGCGTAGAATTGTAGTTCCGATTTTCGCGCAATAACAATTAAAGCTCCAGTCTTAGTTTCGGACATATTCCTGCATGCTTTAACAATGGCATTGATGTTAATAGGCGGAGTGTCATCCTTGTGTTTTGGAAAGAGTATATTCTCTAACGAGAACTTGCTTCTCGACATGTATCGGCTTCCTATAAAAAGTAAGAATTTCCTGATCTCCTGTTGAAATACTATGATTAAGGCCAAAACTCCAACTCCGATGATTTGTCCAAGAATTCCACTCAGTAGTTCCATGTTTAGAGCACGAACAACCAACCAGAATATGTATAAAACAACAACTCCCGCAAAGATATTGATGGCCACAGTACCTCGTATAAGCATATATATTTGGTAAAGCAGAAAGGCCACGAGAATTACATCGATAATATCGAGAACTCGGATTGTAATGAAAAGATCAATAAAACCGGTAATCATACCTTTATCTTATAAATACTGAAAATCGGGTTGCTGCTGGGTTAGTTCAAAAAGTTTGATAGTTTCAAACGCTTCTTTTACATCGTGAACTCGCAAAATAGTTGCTCCATTCTCAAGAGCAATGGTATTAAGAACCGATGTTCCGTTTAGTGCATTATTGGGCGAGATATTAAGCGATTTGTATATCATTGATTTTCGAGAAACGCCAGCTAGAATTGGAAGTTCAAAAAGTCGGAACGCATTCAGGTTCTTTAGTATGGTGTAGTTGTGATCTGTGTTTTTACCAAATCCGAAGCCCGGATCTAGAATTATATCGTTAACGCCCAAACGTTTCAGCCTTTCTATTTTTTCGTTGAAGTAGATGAAAATCTCTTTGATTACATTTTCGTAGGTTGGATTGTGCTGCATATTATCTGGAGTTCCCTTCATGTGCATAAGAATATACGGAACCTTTAACTCTGCAATAGTTTCAAACATTTTAGGATCCATTTCGCCCGCCGATATATCGTTGATGATATTTGCTCCAAAATCCGAAACCATTCTACGGGCAACACTCGAACGAAATGTGTCGATGGAAACTATTGCCGATGGAAATTTCTTTTTAATTGCATTCAATGCTTTCGAGAGGCGCTTTAGTTCCAACTCTTCATCAACAGGGTTTGCCCCAGGACGAGTAGAGCATGCGCCTACATCAATTATTGTACCTCCGTCGGCCAAAATTTGCTCGGCTCGGCGTGCAATTGAGTGTGAAAAACGGAATCGGCTTGCACTAAAAAAAGAATCGCTAGTTACGTTTATTATTCCCATTACCATAGGTTTGGCAACACTTATTATCTTTCCATTGCTAGTAATGGTTTGCCTTTGTTTTAAATGAGATTCAAGTTGTTCCATTTTTTCCTATATTGCGTGGTATTTTGTGGTTAAAAATACGAAACATTGGTTGAAATTTGCTACGGTTGAGGTTTTAATTCTTTGATTTAAATTAAAAAACAGATTTACAATGGCTTTGATTGTGATTGAGGGACTGGATGGTGCCGGAAAATCTACCCAGATTAATCTTTTAAATAATTATTTTGTTGAAAAGGGAATTCCTACTCACTTTTTACATTTTCCTAGGGTCGAATCTCCTTTCTTTGGTGAGTTGATTGCCAAATTCTTACGTGGCGATTTGGGTGATATTAATCAGGTCGATCCATACATTGTTGCCTTGCTTTATGCATCGGACAGAATGGATGCTGCTTCTACAATCCAGAGTTGGCTTAACAATGGGCATGTGGTTTTGCTCGATAGGTATGTCTACTCAAATATAGCATTTCAGTGTGCAAAGTTGAGTTCCGACGATGAACGTAGTGCTTTACGAAACTGGATATTTAAGTTAGAGTTCGATTACTATAAAATTCCGAAGCCCGATTTGAACATTTTCCTTGATGTACCGTTCGAGTTTACGAAATCGAGGTTAACTCAGCAACGTTCCGGAACCGATAGGGATTATCTAAATGGAAAAGACGATATTCACGAAAAGGATTTAGGATTTCAGGAGAGAGTGCGTAAGGTTTACCTTGAGCAGGAGAAAATTGATAATTTTTTCAAGGTGATTAAGTGTAATGCTTCCGACGGATCTATGCAGAAACCCAACGAAATATTTAATCAAATCTTAAGTGCGATTAATGAAAATGGTTTGTCGATAGGCTAGTATATAACTAATGAATAATATTATGAAACGAATAGTGATAGTAAGCCGGTATCTAATTGCGTTAGTATTTATCTTTTCTGGCTTTGTTAAAGGCGTTGATCCACTTGGCTCGGCATATAAGTTTCACGATTATTTTGTGGCGTTTCATCTCGATTTTCTGGAGCCATTATCTCTTCTCTTCTCTTTTTTGCTTGGTGCAGCCGAGTTGCTTATTGGCTTACTTTTGCTGTTTGGAGTTAGGTTGAAAATTGCAGCGTGGGGAGCGTTTCTGTTTATGTTGTTGTTTACTCCATTAACGCTATTCTTGGCAATTTTTAATCCGGTGTCGGATTGCGGATGTTTTGGCGACGCAGTACACCTATCGAATTGGCAAACATTCTACAAGAATATAGTGTTTTTTGCGGCTTCAATTGTTCTTTTGGTTTACCGTGGTAATTTGGAGTGCACTTTTGCAAAATGGAAAGAGTATTTCTTATTGGTGCTTTTGATTATTGTTGCATTTGCCCCGGCAATTCATGGGTATCAGCATTTGCCTTCCATTGATTTTCGTCCGTACCATGTGGGTGTAAATATTTATAACGATATGACTGTACCCGAGGGTGCTCCTTCCGATGAGTATAGTACAAAGTTTTCTTACCGGAAAGATGGTATTATAAAGGAGTTCGATGAGAGTAATTACCCTTGGGACGATTCTACGTGGACTTTTGTTGATGCAAAATCGATTTTGGTTAAGGAGGGATACACTGCGCCAATTCATAATTTCACGCTAAATACGTTAGAAGGTGAAGATATTACAGAGAAATTCGTAACAGCAAGCGGATATAGTTTCTTGGTTGTTTCTTCGAGATTGGATAAAGCCGATGTGAATGCTTTTAAGAAGTTAACCGACTTATACTATAAGGCCAACGAGAAAGGCTATGGATTTATTTGTGCTACAGCAACCTCTCTGGATGCAATTCGTCAATTTACCAGCGAAAATGCAATCCCATTCCAATTCGTTACTGCCGACGAGGTAACGCTTAAAACTATAGTTCGTTCAAATCCAGGTTTGCTGTTACTGTACAATGGAACAATAATTGGCAAGTGGCACTGGCGCGATTTTCCAGATGTTAACTATGTCAACAGCGATATGTATTCCATGCAGTTATCTGAAATGGCAAGTGTTGCTAATAAAAGGCTTTCCATTGCATTGGGGGCATTTCTTTTGCTCTTATTAATTATTGTTAAGTTCTGGAAATAAACTTACGATATTGTTTTCGTTTCACTGTATTAGCTATAACTTTATTGTTAAAACATAAAGAGTTGTCATTTAAAATTTGAAGTATGATTAAATTTTTTGTTAGAAGAGCCATTTTCGTTCTTTTGATTATTTGTTGGGAGTTTTCTTTTGCCGATGAAGGAATGTGGCTGATAAACTTGCTAAATCAGAATATTGCTACAATGCAGTCGATGGGATTAAAACTTTCGGCCGAAGATATATATAGTATAAACCATTCTAGCTTAAAGGATGCTATAGTTCAGTTTGATGATGGTGGATGTACTGGAGAGTTGGTTTCGGCACAGGGACTATTTCTCACAAATCATCACTGTGGAGTAGAGGCTGTTCAGTCGCAAAGTACAACTGAGAACAATCTACTGAAGAATGGCTTCTGGGCAAAGAATTTCTCGGAGGAATTACCAATTGAGGGAAAAACGGCGCTTATCCTTGTTGGAATAGAGGATGTCACCAGTAAAGTGCTGTCGACTGTAAATAACGGTTTGCCTAACAAGGATTACTTTGAGCAGTTGAGAAATACAATGAGGAGCATTGAGGAGGAGACTGCTCAAAAAACGGGTTATCATGTAGTAGTAAAGCCTTTCTACAATAATAACGCATTTTATTTGTTTTCTTACGAGCGTTTTCTTGATGTTCGTTTAGTGGGAGTGCCTCCAACATCGATTGGTAATTTTGGTGGAGATGTCGATAATTGGCATTGGCCACGTCATACTGGTGATTTCTGTATTTTTAGAATCTACTCATCACCCGATGGAAAACCAGCAGAGTATAGTACCAAGAATGTTCCCTACAAATCGAAGAACTTCCTTAAGATTGATTTGAAAGGGGTTGACGAAGGCGATTTTGCAATGATAATTGGCTATCCGGGAACAACGCACCGTTATGCAACTTCGTATGAGGCTTTGAATGCCCGCGATGTAATTGCTCCGTGGAAGCGTGAGGTTTGGGGTTCGCTTATCAATGTAATAAAGGATGCACAGACCCGTGATCCAAAGGTTAAGGTTGATTATACCGATAAGCACGATTACCTGGTTAACTTTTATCAGAAAGACACTTGGCAGGCCGAATCGATGTTTCGCTATAGGGTAGTGGAGCGTCTTGCTGCTCGTGAGGATAGTTTGAAGGTTTGGGTAAATCAAAATCCTTCGCTTCGTAGCCGTTACTTAACATCACTTCCTGTAATAAAGGGTTATTACGAGCAGTCGTTGCAGAATAAGTGGGATGCCTTGGAAGGTTCACTTTCGGCTCTCTCATTTTACCCTGTCGATATATATAAGAACATAAATGCTGCAAGCAACTTTATAAATGCCATTTTTACTCAGGGAAAGCCCTATAGTGCTTTTAAATTCTGGAAGAAAGATGAAATTCGTTCCGAGGGAAGGATCTTGAAAAAGAACATGTCATCAATTTTCGATAAGTATTACTATAATCCTGATTTGGGGCTTTACATTGTTTCGTTTGGTGGTTTGCTGAATAGTGTAGGCGATTGCCCAAATTTAGGGTTGATGAATGCAATTAAGCATATTCCCGACATTAATAGGTTGTATCCCTACTATGTTCAGGGTTTCTATGAGCATTCATATTTTACATCGAAGGAGAATTTAGAGAAACTAATAAAGAATCCAGTTTCCGATTCATTGTTAAAGGATCCACTATTCATATTGTATCACAACTACAACGCTATGTGGGATTCCGTTTATCCTCAGATGTACAGTGCTAAGCTCGATTACGAAAAGGCTATGCAGATGTACACAAAAGGGTTAATGGAGATGAGTTCTAATCAGCAGTATTACCCCGATGCGAATTCTACAATGAGACTTACTTATGGTAAAGTAGTTGGATATAAGCCTGCCGATGGTTTGATATTTAAACCGTTTACATACCTCGATGGAGTTATGGAAAAGGAGAATCCTAATAATGATGTTTTTGAGGTTGATCCTAAGTTGAAAGAACTTTGGCGAAATAAAGATTATGGACGTTACGGAACCAATGGTAAAATGCCCGTTTGTTTCCTTACCGATAACGACATTACCGGTGGAAATTCCGGGAGTCCAGTGTTAAATGGTGATGGCAATTTGATTGGAATCGCTTTCGATGGAAATGCCGAAGCAATGGCTTGCGATTACATGTATGAGCCCGATGTACAACGTACCATAATTGTCGATATCCGCTATGTACTTTTTGTCGTAGACAAGTTTGCCGATGCACAGAATATTATTAATGAAATGAGTATTAACTAAATCACATAAAAAGAAAAGCGGCTTTCGCCGCTTTTTTTATACTGTTTTGGTAACAACACTCATTTGTGGAGGATTCTGAAGGTGTTTCTTCACCGCGCACTGATCGGCAGCCTTTATAACTGCATCCTTATATTTCTCTGGAAAATCTGTAGGGAGTTGTATCTCTATTTGTAAGTTCTCAACCATATGGGTTGTAGGATTAAATCCATGCCTCTGAACTATCTTAATATTGTCGGTAGGGATTCCTCTTTGATCGCAAAAGGATTTCACATAAATACCTGCACATGTTCCTATAGATGCAAGAAATAATGAAAAAGGAGCAGGTCCTTTATTATCTCCACCTCCATACAATGGCTGATCGGTTAGAATTGTATGCTCTCCTACATGAGCAATAACTTGTTTGTTTCCTTGAAATGTTACTTCGAATTCCATATTATTTATTTTTTTAGTTTTATTCTGTTGCAAATATAATGTAAAAATAAATATGTAGATATGTTAATTTGATTTTTATTTGAAATTATTCTAAATTAACTTAAGGTGTGAAGTTGTTATTGAAGATTTGACGTAAGATATAATTAAAAGATCAGCATCTATTTATCCTTTGAATTGTTTTGATAATGAGTTGAAAATAGCGAAAAACTTAAGTCGATTTTGTTTATAAGTAATTGCTCTTAATTGATAAATGAAGCTATTTTTTGTTAAAAAAATTTTAAATTGCCAGCATTTTAAGAATAACCAGATAAATCGATTTTTCGCTTTCCTTTACCTATTATGAAACTACGGTGTATTATTGTTGATGATGAACCACTTGCAATCGAAGTGATGGAGGGGTATTTGAAGAAAATACCAAATGTTGAGGTTATTGCAACTTTTAACGATGCCATCTCTGCAATGGAAACTTTAAGCAAGCACAACGCTGACCTTCTTTTCCTTGATATTGAAATGCCTAAATTATCGGGAATCGATTTTTTAAGGACTATTACAAACCCGCCGATGGTCATTATTACGTCGGCAAATAAAAATTATGCAATAGAGGGATATGAATTGAATGTGGTGGATTACCTTTTAAAGCCAATTTCTCTGGAACGAATTGTTAGAGGAGTAAATAAGGCTCTCGAAAAAAAATCAAAATCCCCTATACGGCAGGCGGGCGATAATTCTGATTATATTTTCCTTAAGGAGAATAAAAAAATGATTAGACTAAACTTATCCGAAATTCTATATTTTGAGAGTGTCAAGGATTATGTAAAGGCTATAACAAAAGATAGAACTGTGGTAACTAAGCAAAATCTAAGTTATTTTGAGCAACTTCTAAATCCCGACGATTTCATTCGGGTTCATCGTTCATATATCGTTGCTGTAAAAAATATCAATGCATTTAGCAGTTCTTCAGTCGAGATTGGAAATATTGAGATTCCTTTTGGTCGACTATACAAAGATGATGCATTAAGGCGATTAAGTAGTAATTGTGATATGTAGTTGTTGGATATTATGAATCTTTATAGATACAGCAGGTTTTCCTATGTATTAATAATTGTATTTTTTACATTCAATTTATCTGCTCAGGAAAAAGGATTAATACGCTCTAAGTATTACTCAATAAATGATTATAATGCAAGTGCTCAGAATTGGGCTGCACTTCAAGATAATCGGGGAGTAATGTATTTCGCTAATAATTCAGGTGTCTTAGAGTTTGATGGAGAAAATTGGAAGTTATTTAAGGTTGCGAATCAGTCTAGTGTTCGAAGTTTAGCAATCGATAGTAAAGGTGTAGTTTACGTTGGAGCCTTTGGAGAGATGGGGTTTCTGCAACCCGATAGTGTGGGAAACATGCATTATCATTCACTAACGCCATTAATCGATAAAAAATATTCCGATTTCAGGGAAGTTTGGAATGTGTACTGTTTTTCCGATACTGTGTTTTTTTTCTCCGATTATTATATTTTTCGGTATCATGATGGAAGATTTAGTTATTGGGCAAGTAAAGACAAAAGTTTTTATCTGAGTTATCCCGTTCACAATTCGTTATACATTTTAGACGAGAATGTTGGCTTACTTAAGTTCGAAAACGATTCTCTTAGGTTGATTAAAGGGGGAGCCGATTTTTCCAACCTCCAGATTCATAGCATATTTTCTATTGGTAACGATTTGTTATTAGGAACCAGATCTAAGGGTTTTTTTATTTATGAAGAGAATACTTCAACCTTAAAATCGATAGCATCTATTTCCTCCAATGCATGTGAGGTGAATAACTACTTCAAAGAGAATTTATACTATCATGGAACGACAATAGCCGATACACTATTTGTGTTGAGTTCAATTCTGGGAGATGTACTTGTAGTTGATCGAAATTGGCACGTAAAGGATGTTATAAATAATGAATCTTTAGGTATTCGGAGCACAGCCTTTTATGTTTATTTTCAGGGCGATCATACATTGTGGCTTGCACTCGACAATGGGGTTTGCCGTGTAGATTTAATGTCGCCTTTCCGTTTTTGGAAAGAATCAATGGGGATTAATGGAATTATATCTGATGTTGCTCGGGTCGATAGTGTTTTGTATGTTGCAACGACGTCTGGAGTTTTTTATACTGGACCAACGCAAAATCCTTTTCAGTTAAATAGATTTAATAGGGTTGAAGGTCAACTGGAGCAGTCATGGCAGTTTCTTTATTTTCAACCGCCTACAAGATGCTCTAAATACTACTTAAAGAATCCCGATACGCAGAAACCGTACGAATCTCGGGAGAATACAATTTTATTAGCTGCAGATCTCTCAGGTGTTTATCAAATAGAGAAAAAAAAATCAAAACGTCTCTTTGCATATGATGGTGTAACATCATTACATCAAAGTTATTCTAATCCAACAAAACTTCTTGTGGGGCTTTCAAACGGGGTTGCACAGTTATCGTACAAGAAAGGAGTCTGGACTGATGATGGAATGAAGTTTGGAATCGATGCAAATATTATCGATATAGCAGAGGATTACAGTCGAAATATATGGATAAGTACAAGATTCAGTGGTATTTATAGAATAAGAAATCCTTTTGGAGATTCAACTCAGATAATGACAGATAGGTTCGATTCTTTGTCAGGAATACCATGCCAAAAATCTGTACTTTTTGTTGATGATTATAAACCTTTTCTTCTTTATACAGGAAGTGAGTACTATGAATTTATCGATTCGTTGAAACAGTTTAAGCTGTATGTATTTCCTAAGGTTAATTCTTCGGACGAGAAGAAAGTATTAGATCCCAATACAATTTATTACAGAGGAATATATCGTGATATTATTTCGCGTGAATATGTTGTTAATTCAACCGATGATATACTTTGGTTTTGTACGAGCGAAGGATTTTTTAGATATACACCAAAGTCAACACGAAATTTTTACTCATCTCCACCAGTGCTTATTCGAAAGGTTTTATGTGGTGATTCAACCCTATTTTATGGAACAAATATTAGGAGAATTGATAATGGTAATTTCTATTTAGATACAAGTACTGTTGTTGATATAGGGACTATACTTAAGCATAAAGATAATTCTGTCACGTTTCATTACTCGTGGCCATCAAGTGATGCTACAGATAATCTTTACAGTTACAGACTGTTGGGATTTAGCGATGTATGGTCGGAATGGACAGGTGAGATAAAAAAGGACTATACTAACTTATCGGAAGGAGAATATACTTTTAGTGTTAAGGCTAAAAATAATTATGGTATTGAGAGTCGATCTTCGGAGTTTACCTTTAGTGTTTTACCTCCGTGGTATCGAACTTATTGGGCCTATGCATTGTACCTTGTATTGAGTATTCTTTTCATTTCGTTGGTAGTTAAACTATACACATACAAGTTAATTCGCGAGAAAAACAAATTAGAGGAAATTGTCAAAGAGCGTACACAGGAGATTCTAATTCAAAATGAGGAAATCCTAGTTCAAGCAGAACATTTAAAAGATGCAAATGATTGGATTAGTGCCAAGAATATTGAACTAGAAGCACAAAAGGAGGAAATAGAGAAAAAGAAGAACGAGTTGGAGATAAGCGATGCCACAAAGAATAAGTTTTTCAGAATAATAGCGCATGATTTGCGTAATCCAATAAGTACTCTGGTTAATACGACGAGTTATATTTTGACCGACATTGAGGAGTTTGATAAGGAGCGGACTAAGCGTATGATTGGAGAGTTGAATAGAATATCGATAACTACCTATAATTTTCTTGAAAACCTTCTCGATTGGACAACAAGCCAAATGGGCGATTTAAGATTTTATCCTCGATCTTTAAATTTACGTTCGCTTATCAATGAGAATATTGAGTTGGTTCAGAGTAAAATTGATTCAAAAAATATTCAACTTACACTTTCAGTTTCTGATGATATAAATGTTTTCGCTGACGAAAATATGTTGAATACAGTAATTCGGAATATCATTACAAATGCAGTGAAGTTTACCTACGATGATGGGAAAATTATTATTTCGGCATACACCGAGGATAATTATTGTTTTTTAAGGATTGCTGATAATGGAGTAGGAATAACAGGCGAAAATCTCAAAAAACTTTTCCGTATCGATAAAGATGTAGTTACTGCAGGTACGCATAACGAGAAAGGATCGGGACTGGGTTTAATTCTTAGTAAGGAGTTTATTGAGCGAAATGGCGGTACTATAATTGTTGAAAGCGAACCTCAAAAGGGTAGTGCTTTTACAATTTCATTGAAACTAGGATAATTAAAAAGAGACAATTCGATTTTACAATAAAACTCATAAAGAAAAAAGACTCACATTTGTGAGTCTTTTTTGTTGAAAATTCAGAATAGATTTTATAAATCAGTTAATTAAAGGGCTCTTTATAATAGTTTTTGATATAATTTGTCATTCAATAGATTTTGTTCTAATGGCATTTGCTCCAATTTACCTGAGCAAATGCCATTTAGAACACAGTAACAACTAAAAATGTAAAAGAACTTTTTTTGATGTTACTGTTTTTTAGTTGTTTTTGGTTGGTTTGTGAAAAGGATTAAATAGCCTTAAAATTTTCTTTAAAATTTAAATCTATTTTGATATGATATTTTCGATGGAACGAAGGTATTAAATAAATTATTCGATGAATGCATCTGATTACAGACTACCATTTGCTACCAACGAACTACCATTTGCTGCTGTTTTTTATTGGGTAGAATTGAATAAGATTAACGATTTATCTTAAAATGTTAATTTCGTTCAATTATTCTGAGTGATTTTAACTTTTAAACTTTTAAATATAAGAGGAGTCATAGCATATGTAGTTTTTTCTAAGAGTAATTATATCAACTTAAATTTTAAATAAATGAGAAGAGTCGTAGTGTTTTTTAATTTATTGTTGTTTGTCTTTAGTTTTCAATTTGCTATTGGACAGGAAAACGAAAAATCGGAGGGATATGTATTTACTCCTATTAAGGAGATCAAATCAACCTCTGTAAAAAATCAGTATCGATCAAGTACTTGTTGGAGTTTTTCTGGGGTTGCATTCTTGGAGTCTGAGTTAATTCGAATGGGAAAACCCGAGGTTAATCTATCTGCAATGTATGTGGTGCGTAATGCATACAACGAAAAGGCCGATCGTTTTATTCGTTTTAATGGTACAAATAATTTTGGACCTGGAGGTTCATATTACGATGTAATTGAGACTATTCGTAAGTACGGAATTGTTCCAGAAGAAGTATATCATGGATTGAACTATGGTGAGAATATGCATATACACGGCGAGTTAGATGCTGTAACCCGAGCATATGTCGATGCAATAGTAAAAAATCCAAATAAAAAGCTTACTACAGCATGGCTGAATGGTTTTAATGGAATTCTAGATGCATACCTTGGCACAGAACCAACAACCTTTACCTATAATGGTAAAAGTTATACTCCGGCAGCATTTTCACAATCATTAGGCTTGAATCTTGATGATTATGTTTATGTAACATCATTTTCGCATCATCCATTCTATACAAAATTCGTAATTGAGTTACCCGATAACTGGGCTCATGGCGAGGTGTATAATGTAACTATTGATGATTTAGAGAGTATATTCGATAATGCAATAGATAATGGTTATCCAGTTGCATGGGCAAGCGATGTAAGCGATAAGGGTTTCAACTGGGGCAAAGGTGTTGCTATTGTTCCCGATGTTAACTTTGAGGAGATGTCGGGTTCCGATAAGGATCGTTGGACTCAACTTTCACAAAAAGAGAAGGATGCCAAATTGTATACATTTACAAACCCTGGCAAAGAAATGAAGATAACACAGGAATTAAGACAAGAGGCTTTTAACAACTACCAAACTACCGATGATCATGGAATGCTATTGGTTGGCAAGGCAAAAGATCAAGCAGGAAATGTATATTTTAAAGTGAAAAATAGTTGGGGTACCGATGGTCCTTACAATGGTTTTTTCTATGCATCAAAACCTTTTGTTCTTTATAAAACAACATCAATTATGATTCATAAAAATGCTATTCCTAAAGGAATTAGAAGTAAACTGGGTATCTAACTTTTTATAGGTCGAACAAAAAACGAGGAATTATGTTTAATAGTTTCTCGTTTTTGTTTTATAGCATTGGTTTTTGATATTTTAATAATGTTGCTTAAATTTGATTTGGCATTCAATTTTCATAAATTTACGGCACTAAAACGTTGGATTATGGCGGCAGTTAACAGTCTTTATATCAAAGGAACAACCAAAACCCCAAATATTGAGTTTAAACCTGGTATTCTTCAGATCTCTGGAAGATCGATTCCCGAAGATGCGGTTGCATTTTTTCAGCCCGTTCTAAAATGGGCGGAGGATTACCTCGATAATCCAGAGCCATTAACCAGAGTTAACTTTCGTATGGAGTATATCAATAGTGGCTCGAATAGGTTCATTTTTGCCTTATTTAAGATGCTTGACGAAAGTTATACTCAAGGGCACAATATTGTAATTAATTGGTACTACGAGGAAGATGACGATACAATCAAGAACCTTGGAAGAGACTTCCAGGCTCTTGTAAAGTTACCGTTTAAAATGGTTGAGATTGTTTAGGTTACTCATCATCGTCAACAATCTGTTTCTCCTTAAAGGATAATCCGTCATCCTCATTTATGATATTTTCGGAGGGAAAATGAACGGTTATCCATGCAATATCTCTAAGAAAATCTACTTTTCCAATTTCTACGCTTATAATATCTAATCCGGTTCTTTGCTTTAGATCTGCAATAAGTGCTGCGCGTTTTTCGGGTTTAATTAGGTCTATTTTTTCATAAACAATTGTCCTCTGCGATAGGTGTTTTATGAAGAGTCCTTTTTCGAGAACCAAAGTAACTCCGAGCAGGGCTAGGTTAGAGAACAGAAGTTCTGCATAGCTTACCTTCTTTGATGATATGGCATTAATTAGCGATAGCGCTATTATAAGGAACAGGTATGTCATTTCCTTGATGGGGATAGGATTTGTTCGGTACCTTATAATTCCGAAAACGGCAAAAAGACCTAGTGCAAAACCTAGTTGAAGTTTAACATTTGCTAAAAGGTAACACATAAAGAATACTACGATTCCTAACAGCAGAAATGTGAAAACATAGTCTTTTCTGAACGTGCGAGGGTAGTACAGGTATCTTACTGTTATCCATAGAATGGACATGTTAAGGGTGAACCGTAATAGCAACGTGTAAAAGTCGTTGGAGTTGATTAGTTCAATCCCGAATAGATGTAAGTTATCCGATTGCGTTATTATACTGAGCGTGTTCATCTTTTATTTTTTTTAAGTAAAGTATCGTTTGTTTGAAATTGTTGTTCTTTATGTTCGGATACAGCAGAGCACAACCGATTGAGTATTTACTGAATCCTTTTGGTCTAATCCCCATTTCTCTCAGGATTATGGCGATATCACTATTTGATTTCAGTTTACTTCGTTTAACTTCCAATACACAAATGTCATCGTGGAGTTCATGCCTTTCTGATTTCGGGATTGAAAGTTTTAGATTGAAATCAAATGTAACTCTCTCATTATAGTCCTTAGCAACTAAAGTTAAACGGTTAAATTGGGTTTCTAGTGTTTTGACTAGTTGATCCAAAGCGTATGGACTTTTGCTGGCAACGAATTCAGCGATTGATGATTCATTTAAATTTTCGTCTGTAGCTGGAATTCTCTTTTTTACAGTTTTTCCCGAGGGTATCTTGATTTTAATTTCAAGGAATGAATCGCCTGTAGCACAGTATCTTCTTATTCGAATCTTATATCGTTTTGGACGTCGATTCTGATGATCGAGATACATAGTAAAGTCAGGAGTATCGTAATAGTCCGAAATATACTCTGGAATTGTTTGTCCATTATTATCAACGATATAGTACGATTGGGTAATTCTATTCAGCAGTTCCTTTGATACTGCAAGCGGAATTAGATATTTTGAATCGACTCTTTGCATAAGTTGAGCCTTTTCGGCATCTTTAAGACTTATGCGCTGAAGATTTCCATTGTCGATTATATCTTTACTTAACATGCTAGAAGGTTTTATAATCGAATACTTTTTTGCTCTTTAACTTATCATTGGGGCCAAATACCTTCTTTTCTTGTTTTTGGTCGTTCTTATAGGTTGTCTCCTCTCGTTCGATGGCTTGACCTTTAGGGTTGTATGTGATTTTTAGAATCTCACGTCCTTTAACATCGTATTTGTACTCTTTGTGGGTAATTATATTGCTATTCTCATCGTATGACTTTTCAAGCAAAATATTTCCGTTTTTATCATATTCGTATTCTGCTTGAAGATACTTTTTCTCGGTATCGTTGCTGTATGTGTAGCACCATTCTTTTTTACTGCGTATTCCAGCATTCTTTATTTCTTTCCGTTTTTGGGCTTGTACGGAGTTTGGAACAATTAACATCGCAGTTATTAAACTTATGATGCTAATTTTTATGATACAATTAGTGTTCATATTTATTGAATTTTATTAAAATTGAGCTAAAGTTGTTTTGTTTTGGAAAGTTAAAAAATAATTAAATCAAAAACGAAATGTATAAGTGTGTAGTATGTGGATATTGTTATTTTAGTGAAAATGGAGATCCAACCCAGGATATAAATCCTAATACTGAGTTCGATGATTTGCCAGATGCATGGCATTGTCCTGTTTGTAATGTTACAAAGGAGTATTTTGTTGAAGTTGATGAAGATTAGATGTACAAACAAAGGCCACCATATCGGAGGCCTTTGTATTAATGAATATTATAATATCGAGTTACTTCTTGGGAATGTTCATCAGAACATCGAGTAATAAATCCCAGAATTTTTTGGTTGTTGGTATACTTAACATTTCGTCAGGAGAGTGTGCTCCTTTAATGGTTGGTCCAAACGAAATCATATCCAGATCTGGATATTTCTCTAGAAATAAACCACATTCTAATCCAGCATGTATAGCTCTTACAATTGGCTCAACACCGAATAGTTTTGTGTATGAGTTCTTGGTAATCTGCAAAATTTCAGAGTTTGTATTTGGAGCCCATCCTGGGTAACCGTCAGAGTGTTGAATGTTGGCATTTGCTAAACGGAATGCACTTTCAACCATGTTAGAGATGTTGGTTTTTGCAGAATCAACGGAACTTCGTTGACTAGTTGTAACAAAGATCTGATTATCCTGGATAAATTTAACGGATGCCAAATTGGTCGAGGTCTCTACTAATCCTTTTAACTGACGACTCATTGCAATAACACCATGAGGACACGCGTAAAGAGCGTTTAGTAAATCGTAATGAGTTGGCTCATCAATAACATAGGATGGCAGTTCGGTTTCCTCAAAGGTTATACTGAGTTTTGACTCAATATCATTAAGTTCACCGTAAATATCATCCCTCAATTTCTCAAAATCATTAATTAGATCATCCTTATCATCCTTATAAACTGTGAAAATGGCGAATGCTTCGCGAGGTATTGCATTGCGAAGATTACCGCCATCGAGCAGTGATAGTCTTAGATCGTACTTATGAGTTCCTTTCCAAAGGAACCGATTTATTATTTTAATAGAGTTTCCACGACCTTTGTCAATATCATCACCAGAATGCCCGCCCATTAATCCTTTTACGTTGATTTTGAAAGCAACAGAGTCACTTGGTACTTTTTCGGAGTCATAGGCAAATGTTGCAAGAGTATCGATACCTCCGGCACAACCAATAAATAATTCACCTTCGTCTTCTGAGTCTAAATTGATTAGTATTTTTGAGTTTAGAAAGCCCTCTTTCATTTCGAAGGCACCCGTTAGGCCAGTTTCCTCGTCAACTGTGAAAAGGCACTCAATTGGTCCGTGCTTAACTTCATTCGATGCAAGAATTGCTAATTGGGCTGCTATTCCGATTCCATCATCGGCTCCAAGTGTAGTTCCTTTTGCCTTAACCCATTCGCCATCGATATATGCAGCAATCGGATCAGTTGCAAAGTTATGCGATACATCGCTATTCTTTTCGCAAACCATATCCATGTGGCTTTGAAGAACAACTGGTTGTATATTTTCGAATCCTGGATGTGCTGGTTTGCTGATAAGAACATTTCCAGCTTCGTCAGTTTTAACATCAAGGTTGTGTTTCTTTGCAAAATCCTGAAGGTAGTTGATAACTAAGGTTTCCTTTTTCGAAGGACGTGGAATTTGGCATATTTCTGCGAAATATCTCCAAATATCCTTTGGTTCAATGTTCTCAAAATTGTTCATATTGTAGTTTTTATATATTGATTATTCTCTTTGTATATGAATACCTGCAAATTAAAACTTGTAACTCGTAAACATAGTATTTTTTATTTCTTTAATATAATCGCAAAATGTATTGTAGAGCATTTTTGTTAAAATTTATTTCGAAAGGCTTATATAATCAGGTATGTAGAGTTTTATTTATTGCTAAATTTTTCTCTGTTAAATTTTTAGGGTGATATTTTAGAAAAGTAAGTTAATTTTGCAGTCGAATAGAAAATGGCATGATTGATAGAAGTGAAATTTTAAACCTGCTTATTGCCGCGGTTAATTCTAGCATTAGGGCAGGTGCATCAATAATGGAAGTTTACAACTCTGATGATTTTCAGGTAAACTTAAAGTCCGACAAGACACCTCTTACATTAGCCGATAGATTGGCTCATGATATTATTAAGAAAGATTTATCTAAAACGTTTATTCCTGTTTTAAGCGAGGAAGGACGTAATATAGTTTATGAAGAAAGAAGAGGCTGGGAGTATTTCTGGATTGTTGATCCATTAGACGGAACAAAAGAATTTATTAAAAGGAATGGTGAGTTTACAGTAAATATAGCCTTAATACATAATAATTATCCATTATTGGGTGTTGTTTATGTTCCTGTTACCAATGAACTATACTTTTCCTTTACTCCTGATGGAGCTTACAAGGTAGTTGATTTGCTTCCAAGTAAGGATGCAAAGTTCTCCTATGATGATTTAATTCCGAGGTCTCAAAAGTTACCCTTTAAAATTGATAGAAATAGCTTGATAGTTGTTGAGAGCCGTTCTCATACAACTCCCGAAACTTTAGATTATATCGATCAACTTAAGAATCGCTTTTCTGAGGTTGAATCCATATCTCGAGGTTCATCACTAAAGATGTGTATGATTGCAGAAGGCGAAGCCGATGTTTATCCTCGTTTGTCTTTATCGTCAGAGTGGGACACCGCTGCCGGACAAGCCATTGTAGAGGGTGCTGGATTTCATGTAATAACATACGAAGATAATGAACGGATGATGTACAACAAGGAGGAACTTATAAATCCTTGGTTTATAGTAAAAGGGAATAAAAATGTTTAATTAAACTTCAAGCCCAATAACCAAAACATCATCAACCTGATCAAAATTACCCTTCCATTTGTTGTAGAAATTATCAATCATTTCATGATGTAAGGAGTGAGGGTGTATCTCTATTTCCTGAAGTAACTTTTGAAATTCCGAACGTCCCATTTTCTTGCGCTTTACAGCGCTAAGTTGATCGGTATATCCGTCAGTATAAAAGTATAATTTGTCGTTTTCTTTTAGTTGAATTGAACCTTGCTTGAAGTTTATTGGGGCTGAATTTGGATTAAGCATTTTTCCAACCTTAATAAGTTGCATATTCTGGTTCAAAATTGCAATAAAGTTCATGTGGTTTCCGCAATAAGTTAGTTCCTTTGATATTCTTGAGTATCTACAAATAACAAAGTCGATACCTATTACTGAGTCTAATTCGGAGTATGAATTTTTGCGCATTTCGCGATATAGGTAATTTGAGATTTCGAGAGGAGAGTAGAGCCTGTTTACCCCAACTGCATCTTTTAGAAGGCTAACAGCCATTACACTAACAAATGCACCTGCAACTCCATGTCCCGTACAATCGGCTATTGCGAATATTATATCATCGTTATTCTCCCATGCCCAGTATAAATCACCGCTTACAATATCCTTAGGTTTATATAGCACAAATTGGTTTTTGAAATATTTATTGAATATACTGGTGCTCGGGAGCAGTGTTTGTTGTATCAATGATGCGTACTCAATACTTTCTAGCATTCTACTATTGATTCCCAATATAATTCGACTTTGTATTTCAATTTGCTCAGTTTGGGTTAATAGTTCTTCCTGTTGTTGCTGTAGTTCAGCGTTTGCAGTTTCTAATAGATCGCGTTGGGCCAGTATTTCTTCCTTTTGTAGGGTAATCTCTTTATTTTTTTGTAGCAAAATTTCTTTGTCTAATCCGAGACGTCTGACGTATATAGTTGCAAGTAGAAGAATTAAAATGACAGAGATTATAATTGTAAGTAAAAGATGAGCATAGGACTCTTGTCGCTTAAGTTTTAATGAGTTTAGCTCATTATCTTTGGATAAAAGGCTTATTTCTTTTTCTTTTTGGTCTGTATCAAACTCAATCTTCAGTTGGTCTAGTTTATTCAAGTTTTCAAGGCTTCTCAAAGAATCGTCTAAACTTTTAAATTTTTCGTAAAATGTTAGAGCCTTTTCGTGGTTATTCTGTTTTTTCGATATTTTATACAAGCCTTCATAGGAGTCTCGAAGCCACTCATTGGAGCCAATACTTTGGGCTAGTCGAAAACTTTTTTGGTAGTAATTGTTTGATTTTGTGTAGTTGTGGATAAGAAAATATGCACGACCTAAATTGATGTAAACAGCAGTAATACCATTCTTGTTTCCACTTTGCTCAAATGCTTCAAAAGCTTGGTTGAAAAATTCGATACCTTTTGAAATGTCTTCTAGTTCTAAGTGTAACAGACCTATATTATTAAGTGTTTTTCCAATTTCGTCGATGTTCTTTTGCTTCTTGTCAATCTCTAACGATTTCATGAACATTTCAAGGCTTTCGCTATATTTTTTTTGATTCTTCTTTACAATAGCAATATTGTTACAGGCTCTACCAAATCCTTGATCGTCGTTAATCTTTTTATATAGTTCCAGCGCTTTTTGGTACATTTCGATTGCTTCTGGAAGTTTTTCCTGTGAATCGTAAATTAGTCCAATGTTGTTGTAGGCATTAGCTACACCTAACGAATCCTTTAGCTTTTCTCGAATTACTAATGATTCGTATAATTTCTCCGACGCTTTCTTTAAATTTCCTTTATTCCAGTATATTCCTCCAAGTAAGTTTAATGAACGGGCAATATTTTGACTATCATTAAGATTCTGGAACTCAATTATAGATTTCTCACCATAAATAATAGCAGTGTCAAAATCCCCAATATTGAAGTATTCTCCGGTAATAAATTTGTACACATTAGCTTTTATAGGTGGGTTCGAATTGTTTTTTTCAAGTACGGTTAATAATTCTTTATGGTATTCTAATGCTTTTTTGAAATTGCCCTTTTTATAGTTAATAGTTGCCAGTAAATCCATTGCCCTATAGATGCCATCAGTATATTCTATGCTTTTGTATTTACTAAGGATGATTTGGGTAATAGAGTCTACTTCCTTTAGATTACGGGTTTTCGAGCGATCAATCTTCTTGAGAATTTTGTTTAACTCTACGGTATCAAGGCTTGCCTTGGATAGTTCAATTTTAAGACTATCTATTAGCTGGGTAGTGTTTTGTGCAACTATTGGCAATGTAACTATCAGAATAGTTATTAATGATACAAGTAGCTTTCGTGGAAACATCTTATTTAATAAATAGTTGTAAATGAAAATCGACAAAATATTGATGTTGAAGATACTGAAATGTTTTGAAATATGGTACAAAAAAAGGATGCTCAATGAACATCCTTTAAAATATCAATTACGATAGAAATCTACTAACTATTATATTTTAACCTTTTTTCGATATCCTCAATTTGGCTTTTAAATCGTTTGTCTGTATCCATTAGGTTATTAACAGTTTTACATGCATGTAAGACTGTTGCATGATCTTTACTTCCGATAACACTTCCTATGGTTGACAGTGATGATTTTGTTAACCCTTTTGAAAAGTACATGGCAATTTGTCGAGCCTGAACTATCTCACGCTTGCGTGTTTTTGTCTGTAAAACATCTGTAGGAAGGCCAAAGTATTCACAAACAATTTTTTGGATGTAGTCTATGGTAATGTCTTTTCTTGTGTTCTTTACCAACTTATCTATCATTTCTGATGCTAAATCAATAGTTATTTCTCTATGATTTAGAGTCGATTGAGCTAGCATTGAAATAAGAGCACCTTCGAGTTCCCTTATATTTTGGGTAATGTTAGATGCGATATACTCGATAACATTATTTGGAACAACGATACCATCATTATATATTTTACGCTTAAGAATCGAAATTCTAGTTTCAAAATCGGGTGCTTGTAAATCGGCAGAAAGTCCCCATTTGAATCGGGAGAGCAATCGTTGCTCCAAACCTTGAAGTTCGGCAGGTGGCTGGTCTGATGTTAATATAAGTTGTTTGCCCGATTGATGAAGATGGTTGAATATGTGGAAGAATGCATCCTGAGTTTTCTCCTTGCCAGCAAATTCGTGAACATCATCCAGAATAAGAACATCTATCATTTGATAGAAATGAAGAAAATCGTTGATGTTATTATTCTTAATTAACGCATCAACAAACTGAGTTTGGAACTTTACTGCGTTAACGTAAAGAACTGTTTTTTCGGGATAACGTTGTTTAGCCTCAATTCCAATAGCTTGCGCCAGATGAGTTTTGCCTAGCCCCGAGTTTCCATATATGAATAAAGGGTTAAATGCAGTTTTTCCAGGAGATTGAGCAACCGCTAATCCTGCCGATCGAGCAAGTCGATTGCATTCACCTTCAATAAAGTTTGTAAATGTATATTCAGGATTAAGTTGTGGATCAACGTGTAACTTCTTTATGCCTGGAATCACAAATGGATTTTTAATTTGCGATTCTTGTGTCGATTGAACCGAAACAGGTTTGTTCTTTAAATCTGTTTTGTTTTGAGTTGGAAACTTTACAGTATAAGGTTTGCTGTTGCTAAAACCGTTATGTTCCATAACAACGCTATACTCTAACTTGGCATCGGTGCCAAGTTCTTTACGGAGCGTTTTTCTGAGAATATCAATATATTGCTCTTCCAAGTACTCATAAAAGAAAGGACTGGGTACCTGAATTGTTAATACATTCTTGTCAAGTTTTACAGGAATTATTGGTTCAAACCATGTTTTAAAACTCACTGGAGAAACGTTATCTTTAATGATTTTTAAACAATTTTGCCAAACCTCTTTATAATCAGCAGTCGTAAACATGTAAAAATTTTTTTAAGACTTTTTTTTAACCTTTTTTCAACATCAACAAAATTGTAATGATTTTTTTGAAAAAAAAACAGTTTTTCGTCTTGAATTTTCCTTTAACACATTAACGGCTTAAATATCATACAAATAATTTTTCGTCATTCGTAAAAATTTTTTAATAAACTGATTATCATTTAGTTGTCTTGTTAATAACGTAAAAAATTGAACAATAGTTATTTGTAGACAAATCATTAAACTAATTCTTTATAGGAGAACTTGCTAACCACCACTTTTTTTGATAGTTGGACTTAATGTGCTTATTTATAAGTGTTTATTGACATACAGGATTATTTAACTTTCTCTTCGGTATACTTTGTTCTACTGAGGTCAATGATTGAGAAATTAACATAACGTTTAGGATTATTCTTCATATCCTTTATCAGTAAATCTAATCCTTTAGATGCATTTTCGAGATTGTAATATAGGGTATCGTTGTTGACAAGATTTCCAAGAGTGCCCTCGCCAGAATTTATTTTAATTAGAATCTCGTTTAGTTCCTTCATGGACATATCAACCTTGCCCATGGTTTGTACAATATTTACTTTGGCTAAGGAATCACTTACCGAAGAAAAATTTTGTATGATGTTCGAAAGTTCCTTATTATTCTTTTTTAGGTTGCTGCTTATGGATTCGACATTATTAAAAATATTGCGAAGTGAACCTTTTGGGCTGTTAAGCATTGTATCGAGAGCCGCTGTACTTTGGCTAACGTTATATAATGATTTATTCAGGTTTGCTATTCCTTGTGAGAGTTGAATACGATTGGTTTCATTGAAAACCTCTGTGAATATTTTTAATGATTTATCTAGTTCTACCATTAATTGTTCTGCTTTTTCCTTAACTGGAACCATTTGGTGACCTAGTTGATCAATTAACCCTACCTCAATTGATGCAGAGAGTGTATCGCTAGGTTGGTAGTATGCAGTGTCGGGACTAATTTCAAGTTTTATAGCTTTTCCGCCCATGATACCTGCACTAATTAATTTTGCAACGGTATTCCGGGGAATTTCATACTTTTTCCCAATCAGCAGTGTTACAAGGAATCTGCCAGATCGAACGTCGTGAAATTCGATATTCTTTACTAATCCAACTTTGAATCCGTTAATTAGAACATCATTTGTGTTCTCAAGTCCATCAATTGATGAAAA
This sequence comes from Bacteroidales bacterium, assembly GCA_050180705.1. GTDB lineage: Bacteria > Bacteroidota > Bacteroidia > Bacteroidales > Tenuifilaceae > SB25. The sequence continues at coordinate 116,964 of JBFXDX010000012.1, forward strand.
TACTGCGTAATATACATTGTTTGAACTGAAGATATTTTTTCCCTTTAGGAAGTTTATTCCCCAAAACATTGCGAATAAGCATATTGCTGCAAATAATCCAATCTTAGCTTCCTTGGTTATGGTTAATTTCATGTTGATGTAATTTAATGTTATTGCATTTGATAATTTGAAACTTCTTGAATCGCTTTGTCTAATGGTATTTGTATTCCTTCTTTTAGTGCAATTACAAATGCATCGGGATATATTTTCTTTATTTCATGACAGAACGAAAGTATTTCATCGTACGATTGCATGTTACCAACACAGTATTTAAAAATACCATTCGTTTCAATTTCCTCTACATTTTTAAGATCCTTTAATTGTTCGGTATTCTGTTGAAGTTTCTTTGATGATGCTAGAACTTGTACTTTAAAGACTATTTGAGTTAAATTAGTTTCTTGATTTTGAAATGTCAAATTAGTTTTAGTTCCTTCATTTTCTTTGGTTGTATGGTTGAAGTGATTTTTTGTGGTAAGATTATTTCGATCATCTACATTCTTTTTATATTCTTTGAATGCCCTATAAATAGATGAAGCAATATATTCTTGTCCCTGTGACGAATTAAGAAACTGCTCTTCTTTAGGATGGCTTAGGAAGCCAACTTCAATAAGGACGCTAGGCATTGTTGTTTTCCAAAGTACCAGGAAGCGTTCTTGTTTTACGCCTCTGTCTTTTCGGTTGGCCTTATTCTTAAAGTCAGATTGTATCATGCTTGCAAAATTTAAACTTTGATCTAGATAGGCATTCTGTAGCATCGAAAAGATGATGAACGATTCAGATGAACTTGGGTCGTAACCTTCGTATTTCGAAGAATAATCATCTTCGTATGTAATAACTGCGTTTTCTCGTAAAGCAACATTCAGGTTGGCGTCAGATTTACTTAATCCCATTACGTATGTTTCGGTGCCGTAAGGTGTTTTATTCCGATTGGAATTACAATGAATGGATATAAATAAATCGGCATTTGCCGAGTTGGCAATTCTGCTTCGTTCATCAAGAGGGATAAAAACGTCTTTATCTCTTGTATAAATGATTTTTACATCGGGAAAATTTTTTTCTATGTATGTGCCAACTTTAAGGGCTATTTTAAGGGCTAAGTCTTTTTCTAAACTTATTAGGCCTACTGCACCGGCATCTTTTCCCCCATGTCCTGCATCAATTACAATTGTTTTAACATTATACGTGCCTGTATTCTGGCATATGGTTTGCTTACTTAGCAAAGTAAGCGACAAAACTAGGAAAACGTTAATTTTTAAAAAAAATCTTATACGAATTGAAGTATTCATCTTAAACGTTTAGAAATTTTTAAGTAGTTTTGGGCTCAATTTTCACGACAAAAATAAGACTAAAATTGCATTTCAGGTTACTATTACTTCTTATAATTATTAACTTCACTGCTAGTTTTGCTAACAGTGCCATTATTCCATCTTCAATAATTATTCCGTTTTCTCAGCAAATTGATACAGTAAAGGGTCAGGATTCTACTAAGATGGCAAAAAAGAAGCCAGTTGTGGAGGTCCCAATTTTTAGCAATGCAGATGATTCTATTACTTATTCATTGGATGGAAAAACGGCATTTCTGTACGGTAATGCTATTGTTACCTACGATAATTTAGAACTCAAGTCTCAGTATATTGAGTTTGATATGGAAAAAAAAGAGGTATATGCTTATGGTTTGCCCGATAGTACAGGGAAAGTTATTGGACGTCCAGTTTTTAAAGAGGGAAGCCAGTCTTTTGAGATGGATACTATTCATTACAATTTTGATACGAAACGTGCAAAAATTGCAGGTGTTGTCACTGAACAAGCTGGTGGATATATGCATAGTGAGGTTACAAAAAAAATGGAAGATGATGTTGTGAATATGAAGTCTGGAAAGTATACTACATGTGACTTGCCTCATCCTCATTTTTATATTGCTATTACAAAAGGGAAAATGATACCCGAAAAAAAAATTATTGCTGGTCCAGCTTATGTTGTAATAGAGGATGTTCCTCTTCCAATTTTTATTCCATTTGGCTTTTTTCCAAACACAAAGAAACGAGCTGCAGGTATAATAATTCCAGAATATGGAGAAGAGTCAAATCGAGGACTTTTTCTTCGAGGCGGTGGTTATTATTTTGGTATGGGAGATTATATGGATGAGAAAATTACTGGTGACTATTATTCCAATGGTTCATGGGGCTTCAGAAGCCAAACAACGTATAAACTTCGTTATAAGTTCTCAGGATCATTAAGTATTGAGTCATCAACAGTTAAAACTAGTGAAAAAGGGCTTGCCGATTTTCAGAAAACCAATACATACTGGATACGTTGGAGCCATAACCAAGATGCTAAGGCTCATCCAAATTCTACATTCCAAGCAAATGTTAATTTTGGATCATCTAATCATAATAAATACAATGCGACAAGTATAACAACCGCAGTCAGTAATACATTTAATTCTAGTATATCATATTCGAAGGTTTGGCCAGGAACTCCTTTTAGTTTAAGTTCATCGTTGAATCACTCTCAGAATAATATAGATTCTACCGTCAATATTGGGTTTCCAAAGGTGACATTTAGTATGACAAAAATTTATCCTTTTAAGAGGAAGCAAAGCGTTGGTACTTCTAAATGGTACGAAAAAATTGGTTTTAGTTTGACATCAAACCTTGATAATAGGGTGGAGGTAAAAGAGAATAATTTGTTCAAGAAATCTGTTGTTGATAGTATGGAAAATGGAGTAAAGCATGTTATTCCATTATCAACGTCTTTTAATCTTCTTAAATTTATAACAGTTTCACCAGGAGTAGGCTATTCGGAGTATTGGTATCTGAAAACAATTGATAAAACATGGGATGTCGATTCTCAAGAAGTAGTAGTCGATACTGTTAGGGGATTTAAACGTGGCTATGAGTATAGCACCGCTGTTTCGATGAGCACCAAGATTTATGGAATGTTTCAGTTTGGAAAATCATCTAAAGTCCAGGCAATTAGACATGTGATTACACCTTCGGTATCTCTAAGTTATCGCCCTGATTTTTCAGAATCTCAATATGGATTTTATAAAGAGGTGCAGAAGGATACCTTAGGAAATGTTGAAAAATACTCGATATTCAGTAAGGGAATTTATGGTGGTCCTGGAAGTGGAAAATCTGGTGTTTTGAACTTTTCTCTCGGGAACATTCTTGAAATGAAGGTGCTTTCCTCGAAGGATACTGCGAATCCTGTTAAAAAGATTAAGATCTTGGATGGTTTCAATATCACATCTTCTTATAATTTATTGGCTGATTCTATGAATTGGTCTCCAATTTCTGTTAGTGGAAGAACTAGTTTGCTAGAAAAAGTTAATATTAATTTCTCGGGGGTTTTTAATCCTTATGCTTTGAATTCTTCGGGTGTTGCAATTAATCAATATGAATATAATAAGTCTGGGAAATTTGCTCGTTTTACAAGAGGAACTATAGGTTTCGATTTTTCCTTGAGTAGTTCAAAGGGAGGTGATAAGAAAGACTCTGAAGGAGGTCGCGCAAATGGTAATATTCCATTAGGAACATCTCCAGATGGCTCTTCATTTGGAGAGTCAATGAGTTCTCAGTATGGACTTGATTATGTTGATTTCAATGTTCCTTGGAAGTTTAGATTTAGTTATAACTTATCATATTCTAAGCCTGCGTACGAATCAAGTTTAGTTCAAACTATAAGTTTTTCAGGTGATCTTAGTTTGACATCAAATTTGAAAATTGCGTTTTCTTCTGGATATGATATGAAGAATCGGAAGTTGACTACAACTACATTAAATTTTGTGCGAGATTTACATTGCTGGGAGATGCGTTTAACGGTTGTTCCTCTTGGTTACTATAAGAGTTTTAGTTTCCAGATAAATGTAAAATCTTCAATATTACAAGACTTGAAGTATAATAAGAGAGATAGTTACCTTGACAATATAGAAGAATAGTTTGATTATGAAGAAGATTATTAATACGGAAAATGCGCCTAAAGCTGTAGGCCCATACAGCCAAGCCGTAGAGGCAAATGGACTTGTTTTTGTTTCGGGTCAAATACCTGTAAATCCTCAAACAAGTAGTATTGTAGAGGGAAGTATTAAAGAGCAAACAGAGCAGGTTCTAAAAAATATAGGTGCGATCTTAAAACAGGCAGGCTTAGATTACTCTAATGTGGTTAAAACTACATGCCTGCTAAGCGACATGAATAATTTTGTTGCAATGAACGAGGTTTATGCAACATATTTTACCTCCGAAATGCCTGCAAGAGCAGCATTTGGTGTTGTTAAATTGCCATTGGGTGTACTTGTGGAAATAGAGTGTATCGCTGCTAGGTAAAATAAAAAAACCCGCATTTGCGGGTTTTTTTATTATCGTTTTATATTTCTTATTCAGAAATAACTTCAAATTCAATAGCAACCTTAACTTCTCGGTGAAGTTTGATTTCGGCTGTATAGCTGCCAACCTCTTTGATTTGATCTTCTTTAAGGCTGATAACCTTACGATCGATTTCAAATCCTTTTTCAGCCAACGCTTCAGCAATTTGGATTGTATTAACAGAACCAAAAATCTTACCAGTTGAACTAGTTTTTGCACCAATAGTAAGTTTAAGACCTCCCATTTTTGCAGCAAGTTGTTCAGCATCGGCTTTAATTTTTGCCTCCTTATGAGCACGTTGCTTAATATTCTCAGCTAAAACTTTTTTTGCAGATACAGTTGCATTAATGGCCATTCCATTAGGAATTAAATAGTTTCGGGCATAGCCATTTTTTACAGTTACTATCTCGTCCTTACTACCAAGGTTCGATACGTCTTGTAACAGAATAATTTCCATCAGATTTTCCTCCTACCTTAAATTATTTCAATAGATCGGTTACAAATGGCAGTATGGCAATATGACGAGCCCTTTTTACTGCTGTAGCTACTTTTCTCTGGTACTTCAATGAAGTTCCAGTAATACGACGAGGAAGAATTTTACCTTGTTCGTTAAGGAATTTTTTCAAGAATTCAGGATCTTTGTAGTCAATGTATTTGATCTTATTTTTCTTGAAACGGCAATACTTCTTCTTTTTGATCTCAACTGTTGGGGGTGTGAGATATCTGATTTCTGATTGATTTGTACTCATGGCTTAGTCCTCCACTTTTTTAGATTCCACTTTGGTGCTACGTTTTTTTGTAGCGTACTCAACAGCGTATTTATCTAACTTAACGGTTAGAAAACGAATAATACGCTCATCACGGCGGTACTGAGTCTCGAGTTTGTCAATTAACTCACCAGCAGCCTTAAACTCCATTAAATGGTAAAAGCCAGTGGTTTTTTTCTGGATTGGGTAGGCCAATTTTCTTAAACCCCAATTCTCTTCATGTACGATTTCGCCACCATTCTCGGTGATGAAACCTCTGAATTTTGTAACCGCTTCCTTCATCTGGGCCTCAGACAAAACGGGAGTAGCAATGAAAACGGTTTCGTAGTGATTTAACATAGTATAATTATTTAGTTAAAATTAGCGTGCAAAGGTAGATTTTTTATCTTGAATTACAAAATCTTTCAGTTTTAGATTGATATATTTGCCTGACAAATATATGTATAATGATTGCTCAAAGTAGATTTATATGTAATTGTAAATGTGTTTCGAAAAAGGAAATTGTAAATGCAGTTCGGAAACATGGGGCTCAATCTTTTTCTGAAGTTCGAACAATAACTACAGCTACCACAGGTTGTGGCCGATGTAAACCAGCGGTTGAAGGTATTGTTGGCGAAGAGTTATCAATGCAAAAGGTTCGGATAATGCAGTTGAGAATAAATTTTGGAGATTAAGATGTAATACAGATCTTTAGTTATTGGTTAAATAACCATTATTCCTCTACTAATTTCAGCAGTTTTTTTAGATCTTCAACTTTTTTTGTATTCGATTGTTTTTCGTAGGTGTATATCAAATTGAATAGGAGTTGAGCAATTGCAGTTTTGTTGGTGCATGGTAAATAGAACTCATCTTTAGGCTGTATCTTTTGCTGTTGAAGAAAAACATCTATTTCTTTTAGTCCGAAAACAGAGCCTCTATTGAATGGATTGATATAGAAAAGGATACTTTCTTTTTCGTCGGAAATTTCAGTTGTTGAGTGAAACCTATCTTTATACGCGAGTACAAAATTTTTGGGCAGATTGACGCAATGTATCGGGAGTCCTAATCTTTGAGCAATTGCAGCATAGAAAATTGAAAGTATAATTGGGCCACCCTTTTTTGTTTCCAGCAATAAGTTTATATACTGATTATTTGGCGAGAAAAAGTTGGTAACATTAGGACCAAATCCGTGAATATCAAAAATGATATGGTTGATTATTTTAACCTTTTCTAGAGCTGTAAGGTTATCATTGATTTCGAGCCATGCATCGCGCCTTAGTTTTTCAACTTCTTTTTCGATTGCGCTAAGAGATAGTTCAGGATATTGAAATCGAGCAATCAGGAACGCACCTTCCAGCAAATCTTGGGTTTCGGAGTTTACCCATGCTAGCAATGAATTTTCAGTGCTTTTGTATTGGATAGTTTGGATAAGATTCTCCAGACGGTTCTGGACAATTTCACTCTGGGAAACTTCCCAGGCTTTTTCAAGTTGGGGAACAATTGAAATGCCCTGCGTGATGATCTTTTCCGAAATAACCTTAAAAATCTCAGAATCAGGATCGTCAAGCAGGGCAATCAATGAGTTTAGATCGTTGCTAACCAACTTAAAAATAGTTTAGATCGTTGCTAGTTTATCTAATGTTAACTCAATAAGGCGCTTAATTGCAGGACGGTAGTCTTTTGTCGCGTCTTTAATTACTCGATTTGCAATTATTGCGCATATTGTAATAGAGTCGTGTCCAAGTAGTTTCGAAAGTCCATTAATTGCGGAACTTTCCATCTCAAAGTTGGTAATTCTACGGCCATTATACTTGAAATCAACAATCTTATCGTTCAATTTTGGATCGGCTAATGGGAGACGAAGAACTCTGCCTTGTGGTCCGTAAAAGCCTGGTGCCGAAATTGTGATTCCTTTTATGGTATAGTCCGAGAAAAGTTCTACCAATTTAGAGGATGAGCGGTTGAAGTATGGTTTTGCGCAAAGTGGATTCCAGTTAGTATGTTTTAGGAAAGCCTGCTCCATTTCAAGATCACTTACTTCGTTGCGATTGGCGTAGAAGTTTAGCAAACCATCGAAACCTATGCTGATCTCGGTCATAACGTAGCTACCTAAATCAATTTCGGGTTGAAGAGCACCAGAAGTACCTAAGCGAACAATCGTTAACTTTTCGTGGGTGTCCTTAACTGTTCTTGTTGTAAGATCGATATTTTTTAATGCATCGAGTTCATTTACAACGATGTCAATATTGTCGGTTCCTATACCTGTCGAAACGGCACTAATTCTTTTGCCCTTGTAATATCCCGTGCAAGTTTTAAACTCACGATTCGAAACCGTATGCTCAATTTTATCGAAAAAAGACGATACTGTTTCAACTCTACCTGGGTCGCCCACTAATACTACAGTATCGGCTAGTTGATCGGGTGTTAAGTGTAAATGGAAGATACTACCATCTGGGTTTAGTATCAGTTCCGATGATTCAATTACTCTCATATCGTTATATTTAAACTTCAAAGATACTAATTTTTAAAAGATTGATTCGGTTTGATGATATAACTAACTCTTACGGCTTGCTTTTAGTTACATTTACTTTTTTTGCAAAAAAAAATTAAATATCTCCTAATGATTATTGCTTGTAAAATATCATTTAGAATAATTTTCTAATGATTTCGAGATAGTTTTTTTACCTTTAAAGTGTTTTAGCTAATCAGTTTTCTAGATTTATTTTCAAAAAGGTTATTTTTGTCATACATAAAAATTATAGGTTAGTTATGATACAACGAATTCAAACATTATTCCTATTAGGGGTTGCCATATTACTTGGTTTTTTATTCTTTTTGCCATTTACATCGTTTGTGGTTGAGCCGCAAATGGTTAAATACATATTCATGGCTAGTGGATTAACATCGGAAGGAGTAAATGCTGAGAGTATATATAATACTTGGCCATTGTTCATTCTACTTATAGTTGTATTTGCGATTCCATTTATAACGATCTTTTTATATAAGAGAAGAATGCTTCAAATAAGGCTTTGCATTGTAAATATTGTTTTATTATTGGGTATGCAAGGTTTAATGTATTACTATGTTGTGGCAGTGAGTAAACTTTTAGTTGCAGAGTCTCACTATAGCCTTCTTTTCATATTTCCGTTAGCTTCCGCGATATTAACTTTTCTGTCATTGAGAGCAATTGCAAAGGATGAAGCATTAATTCGATCGTTGGAGCGGCTGCGTTAGCAAATTACTTTTTGATTGCTAGTGCAAGTTGAATTGCAACTGTAAGTACCATAATTCCAGAGACTACAAACACCCATAGAGTTCCAAATTTATTCCATGTTAGGCCAGCGAATGAACTTGTCAGCAATGCTGCTATGCTTTGGAATCCGTTATAGAAACCAATTATAGGTGTAATCTTTTGATTGTCAGCAATATTGCTTATTTACACTTTTGAAATTTCTTATGTTGATGCTGCATATGCCGCATTGAGTCCGAAAAGGGTAATATACATTTGTGAGTCGGAATATTCCTGCTTTTTAATCATCAAACGAGGAAAAGCATCGGAACTATAAAAAATGGCAAAAACTAAAAGTCCTACAACTAGAAGTTTATATTTCTTCGGAGATTTGTTTCAGTAATGAACGAAACTAAAGAAGCCTTTTTTCACTTTTAAGAGGATTATTTTTTCTTCCTTCGACTCTTAGAAATAGTGTGATTGCGACGGCAATTAATTCAGGCTAAAATGCAATTATAAAGTATTCTATAATTTTTTGGATAGTAGCATAGGTAGCATCGTGTGCACTATTAAGAATACCTTTTCCCAGTCTATCTAGCGTTCTTGCACCGAAAATTCCAACTGGAAAAGAAAATAGGGTCATTATCGGTTTCGAGAGGGCGCTAAGAAAATATCCCCATCGGACGAATAGAACTCTTTTGCTAATTCTATTAAACCAATGTCCAAATTATCCTTTGCTTAAGCCGCAGTTGCTTCTGTAAGACCCTCTAGTAGTTCTATAAAAACAGAAAATTCTATCAATTTAGGAATACTGACAGATAGGATAAAACATTTTGCTTGCAAGTTTGGTAAATAGGCTGACGAAAGAAACTGGCAGAATTGTTTTGACTATTATTTTTTCATTTGGAAAAGTTAATCCACAAGAGTTAATTGAAATTTGTTCAAAATTAATTTATGATATTAAAATAAACTATATGTTTGTTCGTTCATCAAAAGGATTACAAAAAATGTTAAAATATGTTTTTTGAATTTCATGTTAATACCAAAAAGTTACTTTTGATTAAAAATTTAATTGTTTCACTAAACTTTAACTAGAATGATAAAAAGTATTAAGTGTTTTTCAACATTACTCTTGGCCAGTTTGCTTGGTTTTAGCGTAATGGGGCAAGGACAAATTAATTGGAATACCCCTGTCCCTGTTGACAATAGTTTTCGTTATGGAAAATTAGAAAATGGATTAACCTATTACATTCGTAAGAATACGGAACCAAAGGAGTGTGCTGAATTTTACATTGCTCAAAATGTGGGTGCCATTCTTGAGGAAGATAGCCAAAATGGTTTAGCTCACTTTTTGGAACATATGTCGTTTAACGGAACCAAAAATTTCCCAGGAAAAGGCATCATTAATTATTTTGAGACAGTTGGTGTTAAGTTTGGCTATAATATCAATGCATTTACATCGCTAGATGAGACTGTTTACAACCTTTCAGATGTTCCAACAACCCGCGAGGGAATTGTTGATAGCGCATTACTGGTGCTTCACGATTGGTCGAACTATCTTAGTTTAGACTCAGTTGAAATTGATAGCGAGCGTGGCGTTATCCGTGAAGAGTGGCGCACAAGGCGTAGCCCTGAGTTTAGAATGAGCAATCAGGTTAGACCTATCATTTATAAGGGATCGAAGTATGCTATTCGTGATGTTATTGGCGATATTAATGTAATTAACAATTTCAAACATCAAGTACTTAAGGATTACTACAAAAAATGGTACCGTCCAGACTTGCAGTCTATTGTAATTATTGGTGATATTGATGTTGACAAGGTAGAACAGAAAATTAAGAGTCTGTTTGCCGATATTGCTAAACCTGTAAATCCAGCAACAAGAGAGTTCTTCGAACTTCCCGATAATGATCAGCCTTTAGTCGGTATTGCTTCCGATCCCGAAGCTCGGAATACAATGCTTAATGTTTACTATAAACATGATGCTACTCCTAAAGATGCTAAGAATATTGGCTATTTAAAAGACAAAATGGTATGGGATCTTATCTCGTCAATGTTATCGTCTCGTTTAAGTGAGATTACTCAGAAACCAAATCCTCCATACGTTTTTGCCATGTCCGCTATGACCGATATGGTTCGTACCAAAAGTGCATTTATGTTTTATGCGGCATTAAAGAACGATGCAATGCTCGACGGTGTAAAAGGAATTGTTCGTGAGGCTGAACGTGTAAAACGTTTTGGATTTACAGCATCTGAGTTAGATAGAGCAAAGGCCGATTATCTTCGTGATTTAGAGAACCAGTTAAAAGAGAAAGACAAGCAAAAGAACGAAAAATATGTTTGGGATGCAGTAAATAATTTCCTTGATGGAACGCCAATGCCGGGTATTGAGTTCGAGTATTCTTTTGCTAATGGGATTATACCTTCAATTAAGATTGAAGATGTTAATGCTGTTGCAACTAAATTGATAACAGATAATAACATGGTTATTACTGTAGAGGGTCCTAAAAAGGATGGTATTGAATTACCTACCGAGGATGCTGTTCTAAATGCATTAAAGGAAGTAAAAGCCGAAAATATTGAGGCTTATGTTGATAATGTTTCTAATAAGCCTTTGGTTGAAAGTGTTGCCAAGCCTGGTAAAATAGTAAAAACCAATGCTAAAAATATTTTTGGAACTACAGAGTTCGTTCTATCGAATGGTGCAAAAGTTATTATAAAACAAACTGATTTTAAGGAGGACGAAGTTATTATGTCTGCATTCAGTCAGGGTGGCCTTTCTTTGGCTGATATCAAGTCTCTTCCATCCGCATCAATGGCAACTCAGATTGTTTCTAATTCAGGAGTGGGCGAATTCTCTAAACCTGATTTAGATAAGATGTTGGCCGGTAAACTTGTTAGTGTAAGACCTACTATCGGAGGAGATTATGAAGGAATGAGTGCTAGTGCTTCTCCAAAAGATTTTGAAACAATGTTGCAGTTGGTGTATCTATATTTCACATCTCCTCGCGAGGATGTTGAAAGTTATAATACATACATGGGACGTATAAAGGCATACTTAGCCAATGCTTCGGCTGATCCTCGTATGGCTTTCAGTGATAGCGTTAGCATTACAATGGCAAACCACAATCCACGTGTTATGCCTCAAAATACAGAATTCTTAGATAAAGTAGATTTTAAAACTACAATGGATTTCTATAAGAGCCGTTTTGCTGATGCTTCTGATTTTACATTTATTTTCACTGGAAATATAAAAGCAGAAGATGTAAAAGGTTTAATTGAGAAATACATTGGTGGGCTACCAGTTGTAAAAAGAAAAGAAGTTGCTAAGGATAATGGTGTTAGACCTCCAAAGGGAAAAGTAACAAACATATTTAATAAACCATTACAAACTCCAAAGGCATCTGTTTATGTTGCTTTAACAGGTGATGCTAAATATAATTTGGAGAATATGGTATTGGCGAATTATATCAATTCCATTCTTCAGAATCGCTATCTAGATGAAATTCGCGAGAAAGAGGGCGGTTCATACGGTGTTCAGGTTGGAATGTCGATTAGCAACTTCCCAACTGAATCGTTTACCCTACGTATGATATTCGATACAGATCCTAAGATGAGAGAAAAGCTAGTTGGAATCATTTATTCTGAAATCGAGAAGATCAAGACCAATGGACCTCTTGAGGACGATTTGAACAAGGCTAAAGAATATATGCTAAAACAGTACGATCAGGATCAACGCGAGAATAAGTATTGGTCGAGAGTAATTCGTGAGAAATACGAAACAGGCATTGATCGAAATACAACCTATCTTGATGTTGTAAAGGCTGTTAATGGTGATAAGATTAAAGAGTTTGCCAATAAAATGTTTAATCAGGGCAATATTGTTGAAGTTGTGATGCAGCCCGAAGAACAAAATAATTAGAATTAACGAATCTACCAAAGGAGGGACCCATTTTGGGGCCCTCCTTTGTTTTTATAGGAGGTTCTAAATGGAATATTATATTTGTACAATAAATCGAATTTTATGAGAACATCCATTAGTCTTCTAATATTCCTGGTAATCATGAACTTTAAAGTTCATGGGCAGGATGTACTTAATTTGATATTTGTGGGCGATGTTATGGGGCATTCGCCTCAAATTAATTCAGCATACGATGATAGTACTAAAACGTACAGCTATGATAGTGTTTTTACAAGAATGAGAGGTGCGTTCTCTTATGCCGATTTGGTGGTTGCAAATTTGGAGGTAACATTAGCTGGTGCTCCTTATTCTGGCTATCCGCAATTTAGTTCGCCCGATAATTTAGTCGATGGGTTAGTGAACGCAGGAGTTGACGTATTGGTTACTGCCAACAATCATTCTGTGGATAGAGGGAAAGATGGTGTGGTAAGAACCATTAATACTTTAGACTCGAAGGGAATACCTCATACAGGAACATTCCTCGATTCTGTTAATCGGGAACTCAATAATCCTCTTATTATTGAGAAGAATGGCTTTAAACTAGGCTTGCTAAACTATACTTATGGAACCAATGGAATTACAGTGCCAACTCCTGTTATCGTTAATTTAATAGATTCTGCAGTAATTCGGCACGATGTTGAGAAAACAAAAAGTTTAGGCGTTGATGAAGTGATTATTTTTATCCATTGGGGAAACGAGTATGAAACAAGACCTTCGAAAATTCAGATAAAATTGGCCGATTTTATGAAGAATCTGGGCGTCCGAATTATTATAGGATCACATCCTCATGTTATTCAACGTATGGAGGCCACTTATGATACCGATAGTACAAGTGGACAGGTTGTGGTTTATTCCTTAGGAAATTTTGTATCGAATCAACGTAAAAGGTACTGCAATGGAGGTGTAACTACGTATATTCAACTAAGAAAAAACATGGAGGGGAAATCGCAAATTGTGAGTACTGGCTATATTCCAGTCTGGGTTCACACACCTTATCGTAACTCTAAAAAATTATATCAAGTTTTGCCCATCCCAGAGTATAAGTTAATTGATGGTTATTTTAGCACTTCGGAGGATTCGTTGTTTACTGAATTTAAGAATGATACTTTTGATCTTCTTAATGCTCAAAATATCAATTTCCCAGAAATTGAATTCAACGATGGACAATGGTTGTTTCCCGAAAGCAAAAGTCATTCAACTACTGAGGGACTTCCAGTAAATCCCTAATTACAACTGAAGCAATGAAACATCCAAAAATTGGAGGCATATAGGATATTGTTCCAATGGTTGTTTTTTTGTTAGGCTCGTTGTCGCATGGGCGAGTTGCGTTATCGGGTACTTCTTCGGGTGAGTAAACCACTTTAAATCCATCGCGAATACCAAGTCGATGCAGCCTTTTCCGAAGAATTCGTGCAAGTGGGCAACCGTACGATTCGGATATATCGCCAATTTGAATCCTTGAAGGATCGAGTTTCCCTCCACTTCCCATAGAACTTACTATGCGAAGGCCATTCTTTATTGCATCGTGAATAAGAAATATCTTTGGAGATAGAGTATCAATAGCGTCAACTACATAATCATAGGGTTGACTAAGTATCTCTTTCATCCTGTCGTCGCGCAGGTATTCCTGTACGATATGAAGTTTTAGGTTAGGATTAATATCAAGCAATCGTTTACCAAGATAATCGGCTTTTGGTAGTCCAATTGTGCTATTTAAAGCTGGGAGTTGTCGGTTGATATTGGTTTGATGGATTGTATCGCCATCGGCAATAGTCATTTCTCCAATGCCAGCCCTGCATATCTGCTCTGCTGCATAAGCGCCAACGCCTCCAAGCCCAATAACCAGTACATGTTTGGTTTGTAATTTTTGCACTTGTTCCTGCCCAAGTAGTAATTCTGTTCGTTCTAGCCAATTCATCAGTAATCGATATCTTCAAATTCATTGCAAATATCAGAAAATATAACGATACTCCCATGAAAAACATCAAATGGACAAGCAAGCCTTATAGTTTTAGTACTATTTAGATTTTAAAAAAATCGATGAAATTCTTTTCGGTTTGCTGAAGAAGTGTTTCAATCGGAATGTTCAGAATATCCGATGCTGCCATGTAAACTTCGGCTATCGGCATCTCCGAAATATCGGTTTCAAAAAATAGGCGATTTAATGGGACATTGGTTAGCGATTCGGCTAATTCCGGTGTTGGGTCAACTAAAATGGATCCGAAGGATAGATAGTAGTCTTGTTCAACTAATAGTTTGGCTAGTTCTGCTTTTCCCCGGAAGCCATGAATTGCTTTTTTTACAGACGAGAATTGTGTGTTGGAGAGGGCTTTTATTAGCTCGCTCCATGCTCGAACGCAGTGTATTACTATTGGTTTGTTGTTGTTTTTTGCAATTTCAACTTGCGAAAGGAGCACTTTTGTTTGCAAATCCAGACTGCCTCCTCTAAGCCTATCAAGCCCAATTTCTCCAATTGCAATTATATTCGGTTTTTGAGTAATAAACTCAAGTTGTTTAAGCCATTCATTCACACTGTTACTATCGCTTTGCCATGGATGAATTCCTACAGTGCAATTTTCGCTGATATTTTCGGAGATTAACTCATCTAAACTGTATGAAATAATTTGGACTCCTTCATTTACAGCTTTGTAGCGATGACAATGGAAGTTGATGCAATTCATGAGTTCATTATTATGCGATAAATTTATGAAAACAGATTTACTAAAGTAGTCTATTCTGTTTTTTTTTGGAACATTCTGCTAATTTTGGATTGAAACAGTGAGTTTGCACTAACTAAAATGCCATAAAAATGACGTGCTTATACTCCTCCCCGAACAATCCTTGGAAAATTGGGACGTTCGTGGAGGAATATCTGCTAATAGAACTTGATCTTGGGTTTCAGGTAAATATTTGATACCTATAATATTCTTAAGCCTAGTAATGTGATGTCGTCTATTTGTTCATATTCATTTCTCATCCAATCGTCAACATTAATCTCGATAATCTTTTTCTGCGAATCCATTGGCTGTTGGTTTATTTCAACCAGTAAGTTTTTTAATCTTTTGTACATGAACTTACTTCCGTAATCACCTCCGAATTGATCGAATATTCCATCGGTGAGCAGGTAAAGGTTATCTCCCTTTTGTAGTTGAAATTTGTGATTGGTAAACGACATGAGCGTTTTGTGGTATAATCCAACCGGAAATCTATCGGCATGCAGTTCTATTAACTCGTTGTTGCGGACTATTAAGAGGGAATTATGTGCCCCGGCAAATTGAATACTTAATGTTTTCAGATTTAACTCGCAAAAGGCGATGTCCATACCATCGCGGGTAACAGCATCTTCGCCCGATTGTTTTAGTGATGATATAACTAAATCTCGGAGGTTGTCGATAACCTGATTTGCTTTTGTTATGTCGTTGTGGGCAACTATTTCATTCAGGAAAGCATTGCCAAGCATACTCATGAATGCTCCAGGGACACCATGACCAGTACAATCTGCTACAGCAATAAGCAGATGGTCGCCCATTTGTTTAAACCAGTAAAAATCGCCACTAACAATATCCTTTGGTCTAAAAATGAGAAAATGATCGATGTTGTGATCTGTTAGAATTGAAGTTGATGGAAGTATTGCCGACTGAATTCTGCGTGCATACTGAATGCTATCCTTGATTTGTTTATTTTGTTTTGAGATTCGTTCATTCTGGTTCGAGAGCAAATCACGTTGACTCATAATCTCTTGATTCTGATCTTCAAGTTCGTGATTTTTCTCAAGGATTTCGTTTTTCTGATTTTCAACCTCAATGGTTCGTTCCCTGACTTTTTCTTCTAGAATTTTCTTTTGTTCTTTTAATGCACGCTCTCTATACTTTACAATTGAAATTATTGTAATAATAACAATGATTAGATAAATAGCGTAAGCAATATTGCTTCTCCACCAAGGAGGCCTTATTCGGATTGTGATAAATGTTCCATTTTCATTCCAAATGTTATCGTTGTTGCTACCTTTTATCCAAAGTTTGTATAGCCCTGGAGTCATATTGGAAAATGTCAAAAATCTTCGATTTCCATTGTTGACCCAGTTTTGATTATCTCCATCAAATTTATAGGCGTACTGATTTTTATTTGGGCTAGTAAATTCAAGTGCCGCAAATTCTATGTAGAATGCAAAATCGCTATAATTTAGGACAACTTTCCCATTGTTTGTTATGTGAATGTATTCGCTTCCATTCTTGTTTTGTTTTTGAAATGCAGTAAATTCAATGGGAGGAATATTTTTGTTATCGGATAGCGCCTTTGGATTGAAAGAGTTAAATCCATTCATTCCTCCGAAGAATACTTCACCATCGTAACTTTTGTGGCTAGCACGAAGATTGAATTCAAGTCCTTGTAATCCATCTTCTTCGCTGTATGTAATTATTTTCTTACTTCCTTTTTTTAGTTGCGATAATCCTTTACCTGTTCCAAACCACATATTGCCGATATCATCCTGAATAATCTCGTAAACAAGATTTGACGCTAAGCCATCAGCCTCGGTATAGTATGTGAATTTGTTGTTCTTTAGGTTAAGTTTATTTATTCCACTCTTTGTTCCAATCCAAAGTAAGGAGTCGCTAGTGTAGCAAAGCGAAACGCAGTAGTTATCGGTTAGTGTGTTGGTCGACTTTTCGTCCCTTAGGATATGTGTAATTTTGTTACTATGCTTATCAAATTTGTCTAAACCATTCTTGGTTGCAATCCATAGGCTGCTATCGTAATCGAAAGTTAAGGTGTAAACTAGATTGTCGCTTATTCTTCTATCAACATCGGTATCGGTGGTATAGTTTTCGTACCGGAAATTATTCATATCTAGAAAGTAAAGGCCTCCCTGCGTTGCTACCCAAATGTTATTGTTTTTTTCTTTGACAATGTTGAAGACCCTGTTGTTCTCGAAATTAGGCAATTTGGTGGTGTTATAGAATTGATTTAGTGAAACAAATCGATCTTCCTTGTAAACGTAAATTCCATTTCGCGTTCCTATCCACACTTCGTTATCCTTGTATTCAAAAATAACATGGACGGAATTGTTTGGAATATAGTTTTTACCAGAGAGTGTTGACGAATAGTGTTTTACCTTATTTGTTTCTCTGTCGAAGATATTTAATCCAGCTGTCCAGTTTCCAACCCAAATATCACCACTTTTATGCTTGTATATCGATGCTATTACATTTTCAAGAAGATCAACAGAGTTCGCTTCTTTTGATTTACGGTAAAGTTTAAATCGAGGATCTTTTAAGTCAGTTTTATCTAGTCCATTTAGGGTTCCAATCCATAGATTTTGTGAGTGATCTATGATTAAAGAATTTACAAGGCTGTGGTTAAGGTGATTTGTATTTTGCTCGTTGCTCGAGGTTATTTGTGTTTCTACGCTAACCTTATCATTTAGTAGGTTCAATTTAAAGATTCCATTGCTTCGGGTTCCAATCCAGTATTTTCCCTTTAAATCCTGAACAATAGTTCGAATCTCGACTGGATTATTGTTCATAAACAGAGAATAACTTTTGAAAGTGTTCTTTGCCTTATCGAAGATGTTAAATCCTAACGTAGTTCCTACCCAAATTTCACCTTCTAAATCTTCGTAAATTGAAAGGATATTATTGTTGTTTATGGTATTCTTGTCATTCTGGTTATGCTGATAGTTTGTGAAGTTTCCTGTAATAGGATTGAATTTAGTTAGACCAAATGTTGTTCCTGCCCAAATCTCACCATCCTTATCAATAATTATCGGCAGAGTTTGCTCTTCTACTTTAGGATTGTCACCTACGTTATTCTTGAAATGTTTATACTTGCCTGTTTTAGGATCAAATGCATTAATTAAAGGTGGCGTATTGGTATAAATTAAACCATTCTTGCCAGCAACGCAACCGTATACATTATCGCGATATGGATCGTTCCCATTCTCAGGTTTATGTGTATATCGTGTGAATTTATTGCTTTCAAAATCGAATTTGTTTAATCCTCTACGAGTTCCAATCCATAAATTACCTTCTTTATCTTCGGTAATTGAATAAATCCAACTATCAGATATCGAGTTTGTATCTGTTGGATTATGTAGATATTTTACGAATGAGTAACCATCGAATCTGTTTAATCCATCTTGGGTACCAACCCAAATAAAACCTCTACTATCTTGATATATAGTATAAATGACACTTTGTGATAAGCCTTGATTTACAGTAAAATGATTTATCCTGTAGTTTTGTCCGTAACTACCAATGAAAAACACTATGAGTTGTATAAGTATAATCGCTTTTTTCATGTAATAGGTTATCTAGTATAATGAGTTAATAAATTTATATGAAAATCCTAATTATAAGAGATGTTGATGTCATTTTACCCTATAAAAAAAGCGTTTTTTAAGGAAGATTTAGTTATATTTTAAAATCTTAAAATACTTGTTAAATAGATTTTTGATAAAGTTTGATATTTCGAGAATGAGAAAAGAAAAAGGCCCCAAATATTGGAGCCTTTTCCCAAGTGATATTGTTGTTACTTTATTTCGTATAGTTCAACAATTCTTAGGATTACTTCCGTTGCTTTAACCATACTTTCTACTGGAACGTACTCGTGTTTTCCGTGGAAATTTTCACCGCCAGCAAAGATGTTAGGACAGGGGAGTCCCATATACGAAAGTCTTGCTCCATCGGTACCTCCGCGAATTGGTCTAACCATTGGTTTTACACCAACCTGTTCCATTGCTTCTATAGCAGTGGAAACTACGTGATAAACTGGTTCAACTTTTTCGCGCATATTATAGTACTGATCTTTCATCTCAAGCGTAACTACTCCTTTTCCGTACTTAGTGTTTAGGTATTCTGCAATACGCTCCATATATGCCTTACGCGATTCAAACTTTTTACGGTCGTGGTCGCGAATGATGTACTGGAATGTTGCTTTCTCAACTGAGCCTTCCATCTTAATGAGGTGATAGAATCCTTCGTAACCCTCGGTGTGCTCAGGACGTTCGTGTGCAGGAAGTAAACTGTTGAACTCCTGCGCAATTAGAATTGCATTAAGCATTTTATCCTTTGCGTAGCCAGGGTGAATATTTCTACCTTGAATGATGATTTTTGCACCAGCAGCGTTAAAGTTTTCAAACTCTAACTCGCCAATTGCACCACCATCCATTGTATAAGCATAATCTGCAGCAAAGCGTTTAACATCAAAATGGTCGACACCTCGTCCTACTTCCTCATCGGCTGTAAACCCTATGCGGATTTTTCCGTGCTTGAAGTTGGGGTTCTTCATAATATACTCAATGGCAGTCATTATTTCGGCAACGCCCGCTTTATCGTCTGCTCCAAGAAGCGTAGTGCCATCGGTAACAATCAATGTTTGTCCAACGTAATTCTTAAGCTCAGAGAATTCTTTCACAGCAATAACTATATCCTTTTCCTTGTTAAGTACGATATCGGCTCCATCGTAATTCTCAACAAAGCGAGGCTTCACATCTTTTCCAAGCATATCGGGAGCGGTATCCACGTGAGCAAGGAATCCAAGTGTTGGAACATTCTTGGTTGTATTGGCAGGGATTGTAGCCATTACATAGCCAAACTCATCAATGACAACGTCTTCCACCCCTAACTCTTTTAGTTCCTTAACCAGAAGATTGGAAAGGACGAGTTGTTTTTCGGTGCTAGGAAATCTATCGGTTACGGTATCATCACTTTGAGTATCAATTTTGACGTATCGTAAAAAGCGGTCAACTAAATTATCTCTGTTTATCATATATTTTAAGTGTTTGGTGTTTTGTTTTTAGTGTTTAGATAGCTTGTTTTGATGATAGTTTATGAAGCCATTCAAAAGTTTTTTACAGTCATCTATCTCGTTTGAGATGGAACTAAACATTTCTTTGCTAAGATAATTTTGATCCATAGCAATAATAAGTTGTGATTCTAACTCAAATAATGAACCTCGGGCAATAAACAAAAATTGTAATGTATCTTTAGTGAAATTTCGTCCAATTCCTTCTGCAATATTTGATGATACAGAAACAGCACTTCTTCGAATTTGTTGAGTTAAACCAAATGCTTCATTTTTAGGAAACTCCTTGGTAATCTTATATATTGAATTTGCTAAAGTTCTACTAGATTTCCAAACATCTAAATCCTTGTAATCAAGCATAATGATAGTTTATCTTAACACAAAACACTAAAAACTAAACACAATAATTTATTCTTCCTCTGGTTTTGCTCTTAAACTTTCCCAAATCATATATCCACAAAGGATTAGGAACATTATAAATCCTACAATTTCGGCAGAGTGCGATTCAAACCATTCGGTATTTACATAGTTAATACCACCAAATTTAAGAATTGCGCTAATAACTCCCATTAGAGCACCTCCTGCAATAAATCCAGATGCAATTAAAGTTCCACGCTCTTTGCGAGCACGATTTACAGAAGCATCTTTTGAACGACTTCCAACTATATGAGCGATAATTCCACCAACAAGAAGTGGAGTGTTCAGTTGGAGAGGAATAAACATTCCTAAAGAGAAAGCCAATGCAGGTACTTCAATCATGGTTAAAATTAATGACAAGAATGCTCCTGCTCCATAAAGTAACCAGGGTGCAGGTTTGCCGCTCATCATAGGTTCAATAACAGCGGCCATTGCATTTGCTTGAGGAGCAACCAAGGCACCTTCACCCGTAAAACCATATGTTTTGTTTAGGATAATAATAACACCACCAACGGTTGCGGCAGATACAAGCGTACCTAAAAATTTCCAACCTTGTTGTTTGTAAGGCGATGTGCCAAGCCAGTAACCAATTTTTAGATCGGTAATAAAACCTCCGGCCATCGATAAGGCTGTACAAACAACTCCTCCAATTATAAGTGCTGCAATCATACCCGATGTCCCAGATAATCCTACTGATGCTAAAATAAGTGATGCAATAATGAGAGTCATCAAGGTCATTCCTGATACGGGATTTGTACCAACAATAGCTATTGCATTAGCCGCAACTGTGGTGAAAAGAAATGCTATTACCATTACTATACCTAGACCTACTAGTGCATGAGTAAGGTTGTGCACAACTCCAAATTGAAAGAATACAAATATTAGAACAGCGGTTAGTAAAATACCGATAGCAATAATAGCCATAGGTAAATCTCTTCGAGTACGAAGTTCCTCTTTTGCAATATTTTTACTTCCACCAGTTAATTCAGATACAGCAAGACCAAATGCCTTTTTTATGATTGAACTTGATCGAATAATCCCAATTATACCTGCCATTGCAATACCGCCAATACCAATAGGGCGAACATAGGCTGAAAAAATTTGCTCAGCACTCATATTGCCTACAATTGCTGTAACATTGCTACCGACAGCTTCGGTGAGTCCTGGTGCAAAGTAGTTGATAATAGGAATTATTACAAACCAACCGACAAAAGAACCTGCTGCAATAATTGCCGTGTACTTTAGTCCAATAATATACCCAAGTCCCATTACGGCAGCGCCTACATTTAGTTTGAAAACTAGTTTGGCTTTTGTTGCTAATAATTCGCCAGCGGGAATAACCTTAGTGGTGACTACTTCGCTCCACCATCCAAATGTGGCAATTATAAAATCGTAAATACCTCCAATTAATCCACTAACTAAAAGTAAACGAGCTTGATTTCCACCCTTTTCACCCGAAACAAGTACTTCGGTAGTAGCAGTTGCTTCTGGAAATGGATATTTTCCGTGCATATCGGATACAAAGTACTTACGGAAAGGAATTAGGAATAAAATACCCAAAACGCCACCAAATAACGATGATAGGAATACTTGATAGAATTGTGCTTCAAGATTTAAGATATAAAGAGCAGGAAGTGTGAAAATTGCACCTGCAACAATAACTCCTGAGCTTGCTCCAATGGATTGAATAATTACATTCTCGCCAAGAGCACCTTTGCGCTTTGTTACTGTTGATAATCCTACTGCAATAATAGCAATGGGAATGGCGGCCTCAAATACCTGTCCAATTTTTAAACCGAGGTAAGCAGCGGCGGCAGAAAATATCATAGCCATTACTAAGCCCCAAACAACGCTCCATGTAGTTACTTCAGGAACTATTCTGCTTGGAGGCATTACAGGTTGATACTCTTCGCCCTCCTTTAGTTCTGTATAAGCATTTTCAGGAAGACCCTTAATTTTTTCAACTGGTTCGTGCGACATTTTAAGTTTAGTTTTAAGTTATTATGATATGACTTTAATTTTTGAATTTTGTAAAGCCAAACCTACAAATTTTTGCTTAAATCGAAACTGATTTTTGATAAAATGGACGTTTTGTGAACAAATTTGGGGTAGAAATTTCTTTGTATTTATTTAAATCAAGGAAAGATAAGATTCCAATTGAATAAGAATTATTGAAAATACTTAATGAGTTTTATGTCTTTTAACGTTTAACTTTTCACGATTCACGCAGCATAATAAATCCTCCAAAACGCCCCCTATCACCCGCGCGAGCTGAGAAGAATTCGGAGTGATTACATTTTGTGCAGATTTTTGCTACTTCAATATTTTCAGGTTTGACACCTTCCTGAATCAGTGCTTTATAGTTTGCCTCCCAAAGGTTGAATACTGGCTTGGCGAATTTGGGGTTTTGGATAAGAAGTTTATCTGTATCGATAAACGATTCTTTTACTTGCTCAGCTACTTCGTGTCCAACCTCGTAACAGCAAGGACCAATTGAAGGACCAATGCCGACAACTATATCATCGGGGTTTGAGTTGTATAACTTTTTATACGATTTTATTACTTCTCCGGCAATTTTGGCCACAGTTCCTTTCCAGCCTGCGTGAGCACTAGCAATAACATTCTTTTTGGGGTCGTAGAATAGTATTGGAACACAATCTGCGGCCTGTGCAACTATGCAAATATTGGAATGATGCGTAATCATTGCATCGGAGTAGGGTAGAGATGATGCTCTGTTAAATGCACCCATTCCTCGCTTTTCGGAACTTATAAACTCTACGATGTTGCTGTGTACTTGCTCCGCAAATACATACGAATCGGGCTTAAAGTTGAATTGTGCTGCAAGGATTTCTCGGTTTATGTTAACGCCCGTTTCATCGAGGTATTCGTTCATTCCAACGGTGAACCTGTTGACTCCATTGTGGTTTCGGGTCGATATGAAATGGGTTATCCTATCCGAGAACTTGCTTAGGTTCTCGAATTGATAGTATGGTGTGGGGGCTTCAACGTAAATCATCTTGTAATTTTTGAATCAATGTTGTTTAGTTAAGGCTTTTAATCTATTTAGTTTGAGATTCCTGCTTTCGCAGGAATGACAGTTAAAAAGTTTAAGTTATTCCTTGTCATTCCGCACTTGATGCGGAATCTCCTAAACTAAACAACATTGATTTATTGAACTGCAAATGAACATTAAACATTTTACATATCAAAAGGTTTGTTCCAAAACATTTAATTTTAAATATCCAGTATATCAGTCGGTTATGCAATTGTTTGAAAAATAAATATCAAAATAATTGACATATATAAGATAATTATATATATTTGTTTCATTGATAAATTGTAAAAATACCTACATATGATTCAGAACAGTCTAATTAAAGGAACGCTTAACCCGATCATTCTTAAACTTTTATCGGAGAATAAAAGGATGTATGGGTATGAGATTACGCAAAAGGTTAAAGAGTTGACTAACGGTAAAATTGAGTTAACCTTTGGTGCGCTTTATCCAATTTTACACAAGCTAGAGCAGGAGGGAGTGGTAAAAACAGAATCGGAGGTAATTAATAACCGAAACAGGATTTACTACTCGCTTACCGAAACAGGAAAAAGTACCGCAAAGGAGAGGATTGCTGAACTCGAAGAGTTCGTGAATACCCTAAAAACGCTACTTCAACCTAATATGGGGCTGCAGTATGTACTCGTTAAGTAAATGTCAGGTTCAGCAAATTGCTGCCGATGTTGAGAATGCGCGAATTACCTTTTCGCACCTTGCCGACGATCTTATTGATCATATCTGCTGCGAGGTGGAGAATGAAATGTACTCAGGAAAGAGTTTTGATGAGGCCTATGAGGATGTGAAACAACAAGTAGGCATTAAAACTCTGCAAAAGATTCAAGAAAATACTAAGTATCTAATCGATAAAAATTACAGACTTATGAAAATGACAATGAAAATAACTGGCAATGTCTCGCTTGCTTTGCTGGCATTGGCTACTGTGATGAAGATTCTTCATTTACCTAGTGCGGGTATTCTGCTCCTATTTGGTTTTCTGGTCTTGGGCTTTGTTTTCTTCCCATCGGCACTTTATACAAACTATAAAGATTTAAAAGGAAAAACCTCGCTAGTGCTTCACCTATCAATGTATATTGGTGGATTGCTTTTTATGTTTGGGGTTTTGTTTAAAGTAATGCATTGGCCTTGGGCTGGAACGCTTCTACTCTTAGGCTGGGTTTTTATTTTATTTGTTTTTCTGCCTCTGCTTCTTATTAAAAAGTATCGTGAGTCGGAAACTACCAAGGAAAAGTTGATTGTTACAACGGGAGTAGTTGGGTTGATAATTTTTGAATTGTCAACTATGTTCAAGATATTTCATTGGCCGGGAGCTGCAATTCTTATGGTGCTTGGGGCTGTTATCCTCGTGGCTATTTTCCTCCCTTTTTATACATACTCTGGGTTTAAAAAAACTATGCAGATTACTGGTGAGTATATTTTTGTGATAATTGGAACGATGTTCTTTATTCTGCTTAGTGTACTCCTTGCTCTAAATGTATCTAAGAATGTGCTGGGTACTTTTGTGAAAGATGCGAATAGTTCTGGAATGGTTGTAAAGTATTTGGAGACAAAAAATCAAAAGATTTATGGCGATTTTGCTTCTCAACCCGACAGTGTAAAGAGCAAGTATGGTCAGCAAATAGCTACAATTCAAAGCGAAACTGATAAACTGATTAATTTAATAGATAGCATTAAGATTGAAATTGTTGTAGCGGCCGATGAAGTTGATAAAACCGTAGCAATGGAATTGATACGCAATGCAGAGAATATCAACAATATGTCGAGTTTTGGCGCTGTGAATCAGGTAATGGCCGGAAATGGTGGACTTTTGCTTAAACAGCAAATTCAAGACTACAAAAATAAACTAGTAAAGTTGAACGAATCGGATGTGAAGTATGGCAATAGCATACAAAGCCTGCTTAGCACTGATGATATTATGGACAATTCGATGGTTTTTCCTTGGGAGGATTACACCTTTAGAAATCAACTTAATATTAGTGCGATTGCCATTTTGAATGACCTTGAGAAGCGTGTTAGGATTGTTGAGTCGCAATCAATCGGCCATTATCTTAACAAGTAATTTACAAAACTTAAAAATCGATAAGAATGAAAAAGTTTATCTATATAGCGGGAATAGTAAGCGCAAACCTGATGCTGTTTGGCGCATTACTAAAGGCATTACATTTGCCCGGAGCTGCAATTATACTTATGCTATCAGTTTTTGTATTCTGCTTTGTTTTTCTTCCAATGGCTCTGTATAATAACTATACAAATCAGGAGGAGAAGAAAAGTGTTTGGCTTTACATTGTAACATTCATAGTTTTCTTTGTGTGTATACTTGGTGCATTATTCAAAATATTGCACTGGCCAGGCGCTGGAATTTTCTTAGTGTTTGGAATTCTTTCGCCCTTTGTGCTTTTTTTGCCTGTTTACTTGTACAATACAAGGAAAACCAAGAATAAATCGGTTGCGAATAATTTAGCGGTGATGTTTGGTTTAACTTTTCTGGCTGTATTCAACGTTTTTCTTTCGTTAAGTGTTAGCTCCGATGTGCTTAAGGATATTGCCATTGTTGGTTTTAACAATGAGATATCAAAAAACTACATTCAAAATTTAAAGAGTTCAAACGAATCTTGTAAAATTCAACTTAAAGCACAGGAGATATCAAACTATATTGAGGAGTTAAAACATCGGGTGATTGTTGAGGCTTTAAAAGGGAAAGAGTATAATCAGGATGGATTTTCAGCATTGGATTTTCCGGATAAGGCTGCTGCAGTTTCATCAATTTTTATATCTGAGAATGATAATACTAGCGATGTGGAAAATCTGAAGTTGCAAATTGATGATTTGTATAAGATTATTCTGGATTCGAAGAATACAAGCAATGATGTTAGGGAATTAACCAAGTCGCTTTTCAATATCGATGCTCAGCCTCAAATATGGTATGGCGATGAGTTCCCTTCTAATCAAGTGGTTTTCGTGTACGACGCATTATGCAGAATACAAAGCAACGTGTTGTTTGTAGGTTCAGAGTGTTCAAATTAGTAACTAAGGTTTGAGTTTGGGTGTTGTTTTGAGTGAAGTGAGGATTATTATAGAGATCCTTCGCTTCGCTCAGACAACATTTTAGGTTTATAATACGTTTTTTTACCTCTCCAACCACTCCTTAAAGCCCGAAACGCGTTCGCGGCTAACAATTATATCCTCGTCGGTTTTTACGGTTGGAACTATTTTGAGGCGACTATTGGAGTAGGCCACAATATCGCGAATGGAGTTTATGCCAATAATACAAGCGCGGTTAACGCGATAAAATTCCGATGGATTTACAACCAGTTCAATTTGGTCGAGAGTTTGGTCAATGGCGTAGTCGCGACCCTCGATGTTGCGGATAAACGTAGCCTTTTCCATACTATGGAAAAGGGCAATATCGCTACAGTTAATCATTTTAAGATGCTCGCCAACCTTTACCAAAAACCTCGATTTATAGTTATTGCTCAGTTGATTTATTAGCGATGTAATTTGTGTTGTATCAAGTGAACTTGGGGTGTTTCTTGTACTTTCAAATTTCTCAATGGCTGCTTTTAGTTCATCTTCGTTAATGGGTTTAAGCAGATAATCGATACTGTTAACCTTGAATGCCTTTAGGGCATACTCGTTGTATGCAGTGGTGAAAATAACTGGAAAATCGATCTTTACCTGTTCAAAAATTTCGAAGCTTATTCCATCTGCCAACTGAATATCGAAAAATGCAAGTTGAGGATGAGGGTTTTGCTTCAGCCATTTAACTGCTGATGACACGGAGTCGGGGCTTGTTTGCAGGTTAAAATTTGGTCTAATAGAACTAACCATTTTGGCAAGTCTATTGGCGGTTAAGCGCTCATCTTCAATAATTAGGTAGTTCATCAACAAAAATCTAAATTATAAAATCCAGGGTAAAATTTTGCTTGTATGTGTTTTGTAATTGGTATAAGTATCGCCAAATTCACTAATGAGTATCTGCTCTTCCACATAAATTCGGTATAGTATTGCGGCAAGCATCGGTAAAGCAATTCCTATTAGTGAAATTACACTATTCAAACTTATTGCAAAACCAACCATAATTAGTAGTAATCCAGAATAGCTTGGGTGACGTACGTACTTATAAATGCCATCGGTTTTAAGTTTGTGATTGTTTGATATTGCAACATCAACAGTAAAGGCACTACTTAGTTGAATAATAGCAATCCATCGAGTAATTGCGCCCAAAACAATTATTACTACACCAAAAATTGCAATAGCTAAATTTATAAGTGTCCATACTTTATAGTTGGCGAAAGTAAATCCGAAAGTAAAGCATAGGGTGATAGTTACCCAGAGTATAGCTAGAGAACCTTTGTCGTTTTTACGTTTCGAATCAATCTTTTTCGATCGTTTAACAAGCATCAGGGCAAACTCCGATACAAAAAATAGTATTGATAGTAATATTAGGTATTTCATTCTGTTCTGTTTTAAGAAATTGATTTAACAATAGGGACTTTTACTGTAAAATAGTTTTCGTCCTGAGTGATTTCCAACGGTTGATGCGAGAAGTATTCGTACCTTTTGCTTATGGTTTCTAACCCAATACCATTGGAGTCCTGAATAATCCTGCGTTTTTGAAGATTGTTCTGGACAATAATAAATTCACCTTCTCTCCAAAGTTTCACGGTAAGAGGTTTTTCCTCTGAAATAATATTGTGCTTAAAGCAGTTTTCCAGTAATGTTTGTAACGATAATGGAATGATATAGCCCGATAAATCATTGATATCGATGGTTACCGTTAAGCTTTCGTCGTGTCGTATTTGGTGAAGGTTGATGTAAGATTTAACAAACTTTATTTCATCATCTAAACTTACCAATTCCTTATCTCTTTGGTCGAGGACATACCGGTAAATATCTGAAAATTGCTGAATAAATTGCTTCGCTTTAGTTGCATCCGTATCGACCAACGAGGTTAAAACACTTAAACTGTTAAATAGAAAATGTGGGTTAACCTGGCTTTTTAATGCATCGTAGCGAAGTTGAATTGCCTCCTGTTTTAGTTTTTCCTCATTGATTGTAGCAATTCTCCACCATTTGAAAAAGTATGCTAAGTAGAAGCTAATAGTAATAAGTTCCGAAATTAGTAGTTCAAAAAACATTGCTGGTATATAATTCGGAACGTTACCAATAAAGTTAATCTTAAATATGAACTGATATACTACTAAGTTTATAAAGAATACGGCCACACTGCTGTATGATATTGAACATATTAGCGATATAACTAAAGTTTTCTTTGGATCAACGCTCCACGGAAATTTCTTGTCTATTAGCCAGCCAACAATTTGATTTCCTTTCCATAACAGGTATGCTAGGCAGAATCCTAAAATTGAGCCTTTATACGATATATCGAAATTTGTAAAAAGTCTATTTCCAACGAATATATATGTAACCAGAAGACTTAAAAGATAGCAAAGTATGATATCTCTGGTTTCGTGCAGTATAACGTGAATTTTATTTTTTTTATTCATTTCCTCTGGGTTTAAAAACTCCCGACTTAATATCTCTGCAAGCCGAGAGTATTCTGTAATCATTCAAAGTTAACTATTTTCCTTTACGCAAGTTTCGAGCATTCGTTGATTCGATTTTGCGCCCCATTTAGGTAAAATGCTATTCGCGTGGTTTTCTTTATCAAATAATAGTTTGGCTTCCTGAAATTTAGGTAATGCTTTTTTACTACCACCACCAAACATTCTGGGTGTGTAGTAGATATTTTGTCCAAGTAGGTATTGAGCTCTTGGATTATTTGGGTTTTCATTTACTGCTTTTTCTAAAATTTCTGTAGCCTTTTGCGAGTAGGTCATTCCTCGCATAGCGTTAACCTGAATTCTTCCTTGATATAGAAATCCTTGTATAGCGTAAAGTTCAGATTTGTCGCCATTAATTTCCAGTGCTTTATCGATGCTTTTTTGTGCTACGTCAAGCAAGGCATCTTTCTTATCTCCATCGTTCTCTCTAAAACTTAGATTGATGTATGTGAATGCGTGGTAATAAAGTGGTTCCCATTTGGTTGTTTCAACAGTTGCAATTCTTTCGAATTGACTGGCAACGGTTTGTAGATCTACTGCTGTTTTGGCGCTATCGAATAGAGTTAGAGTTTCTTTCATTGCGCTTTCGAAGTTTGGCTGCTGAGCCATTGCATTTCCTAAAACCATTAGGGTAATTGCTGTTAAAATTGTTCTTTTCATTTTGTTTGTGTTATTAAGTTGTTTTGTAATTTGATTTTTTGACAATTAGATTGATTGGTAATATCCTTCTCTGATTCAAATAGTCCTATAGTCACACAGTCTAATAGCCTTATAGCGTTATAAACATTCCCACGAAGTAGAATCTCTTGCTATCACTTTTTAGAGGGAAGGCCTCGTAAGTACCTTCGGCATTGGGTTGACTGTAGTAGCGATAGCCGTAAATATTGTCGCGGCCTAGCAGGTTATTTATCGAAGCATAAATAATTGTAGATTTTCCGAAAATAGTTCTTAAGTGACTGCAATTGATGCTGATATCGTGATAGAAAGGAGTGCGGCCATCCATAAACTGAGCACTATTGGGATTGTTGTAAGGACGTCCAGTAGAGAATGTTGTGGATACTGCAAACTGGGTGGTAATGCTTTGTATCCATTTCTTTGCCACAAAACTTGCTGAGTGTGTAGGTGCGAACGAAGGTGTTGCCATTTCAGGGTAATAACGATACTGGCGTTTTGAGTCTACATATGAGTAGGAAATCCAGTACTCAAGGCCTTTGAAAGTTTTTCTATCGCGGAAGTATATGTCAATTCCTTGTGAATGTCCTTTTCCCGAATTACTGTATGATTTTCCGTTCCAGAATTCATCAGAATTATAGGTTACAAGATTTTTGTACTCCTTTTTATACGCTTCAATTCTGAACATTCTGTCGTTCTTTTCCCACTGGAAATTGGCTATGTAATGGTTTGCTTGTTCGAAACTGAGGTTATGTGTGAATCGAAGCAGGTCGTCCTCGGGAGTTTGGTAAAAATTGCCGTATGCAAGCGATAGTTGCGATGAATTTGTGATTTTTACAGCGGCCGAAAGCCTTGCACCTAAGTTGTTATCGTTTAGTAAACTGCTGCGTTCGCCTCTAATTCCCGCTCTTAGGGCAACTTTACTGATTGGTCTATAATCAGCCTCTGCATAAATTGCAGTTTCGAAATCATCGAATTTACTGTTATTGCTGAACGATGTGCTAACCTCGTTGTAATTCTGATTGAAATAGTTATAGGTTTCCTCTGCTCCAAATAGCAGCGATGCATTCTCGTTAAAACTCTTTTTTAAAGTGATTTTAGCTTGCAGATTTCTGTTGGTTTCGTCAACTATGTACGATTGAAGGTTCAAATTATTTTTGTCGATTGTAAAGGCAATTCCGCTTTTTATGTACCACTCTTTGCCCAACTTATCATTGTACGATAGATTAGTATAATTATTCTTGTTTTCAATAGATATGTTCGACATTGAACCCGGAACTGTTAAGTCGGGGTACTGCAGTCCAAACTGAGTTCCAGAGTATGAACTGAAAACTTTTAGTATTCCATCTTCCCCGAACTTTTGGCGAGCAACCAATGTTAAACCTACCGACTCGGGATATTTATTCATATCGAAACGTTTGGAGGAGAGTTGATAGTAGGGCTGTAGATTCATATACTCAACTCCAAGAGATATAGATGATTTTTCCCCTTTTAGCGTTTGAGAAATTCCGCCTCCAATCGACATTAGCGATATGTCAGTTTGTGTTTTTCGGGGAAGTGCGTTAGAGTTAAGAATCAATGCTGATGATAGAGCTTGTCCATATTCGGCGGAGTATCCTCCAGTGCTAAATGTTGTTCCGCTAAACAGGAAAGGGGAGAAGCGACAACGACTTGGAAGATCTGGAACATTGGAACTGTAAGGCTTTTTCGAAAGTAAACCATCAATAAAAGTTTTACTCTCGTATCCATCGCCACCACGAACAAATAGACGACCATCTTCGCCAACAGTGGCTGTGCCTGGCAGCGAAGTTAATGCACCATAAATATCGCCTGTGGCGCTTGGTGTTGTAACAATATCGAGAGGTTGAAGAGTTACACTTCTATTTCTATCGGCAGTTTCGAAAGTTCCTGCCGATATTACAACTCCCTCAATTTGGTTTGCGCTTTCCTTAAGTTTAAAGTTAATTTCAGTTTGTGATGAAGTGTTTACCTGAATTTCCTGATTGATGTAACCCATATAGGTTGCAGTCAGAGTGGGATTTTGGGCATTTACTTTTAGATTATAATTTCCGATAGAGTCGGTTACAGTGCCATTGTAAGTCCCTTTGACAATAATATTGGCACCAACTAAAGGATTTCCATTCTTGTCAACTACTTTGCCTTTCACAATAATCTGGGCATTTAAGTTGACTGTAAAAAGTATTGATGCTACGATTAAAATGTTTTTCATTGTTTCCATCTTTTATATTGTTTCGGAAACAAAATTGTGGCATCCAAACCTTTATAGAAAAAAAATCCCGATGAGCTGTTGAATCATCGGGACGAGTTGTAAAAATCCACCAACTAGTTGTAAACGCTTAATTTTTCATTAAGAAATTTGTCTACTTTGAAATATGGATAATCACCTTTGCTATTTTTTTATCTCTTGTAAATACTGATTGGCTAATATCTTTGGGTAATGTATAGCTATTTATGCTGATTGCTTTCCCATCCGAGTACTCAACATTTATACCGATTTCTTTACTTAGAATGTAGGCGAATGGTGTAGAACAGTATGTTACTGTTAGCCAAGGTGCACTGTGATTATTGGATTTGTGAAATTCTTTTGGGTTAAGCATATATGGGTTTATAACTATTTGTCCATTTTTTACCGAGATACCCAATTCCAAGAATCTTGATATAATATCTTCTTTCACCTGTCCAGTCATTCCTGGTTGTTGAACGCCTGCCATTATTGGAGTGTGCGAGTATGGATCGAAAGGGAAAGAGCCATACTCCGATGGCGATTTGTGTGCACCAATTCCTTTTTTTACATCGGAGTAATGCAACTTTAGTTCGTTGATTACTTTACCATCCTCGTTATTGGCAATTGCTTGCTGAATTGATTCGCCAACTGCGAGTAATAGTTTCGAAACCATATGCCAGTATATGCTTCCAAGTCCCTCGTACTTGTAAAATGTACCAGAACGACCAGTAAACGATTGATGGTCGAATATATTTTCGTAGATATCCAACACTTCTTGGATATCATCCTTATCAATATTGATAGTTGATTTCGCTTTGCAGTTTTCAAGAGCCTTTGCTAAATATTCGGCATTGATGAAATCGGCGTTGAAATGGTACTTTCCAGTTTGATCCTTTACGATTATTGAAGTATCACCAGTTTTTACCAATTCCTGAAGGGTCTTGCTAGCATTGACTAAATTCTCCGAGATATTGTTCTTCTCTAAAAATGTGGGTAATTTCTTATTTGGATAGAGAATATAGCTTTGCTGATCGGGGCGGAATAAATTGCTATTTCTTAAAGAATCCAGTAGGTTAACGGTTTCTTTTGCCGATAGAATTCCTGAACCCAGAACAGCAACCTGCCCTTCGAGCATCTCGTTAAGATATCGAATAGAAATTGAATTGTTTGAGAAACTTGCTAGATTGTAGGAGTGATACATTCCATCGGAACGTTTATTTGCTTTAATAGATTGCGCAATAAATTCCTGAATAGTCGATAAAAAGTTGATTAATTCAACTTTTGCAATTGTTTCTTTGTTGTTTGAGAATCCATCATAAACAGTTTTTCTATAGTTCTCTCCTGCAATTCCTAACTGATCTGCTAAACTTCTTCGAGAAGCATTGTCGAAACCAGCATTTATAAATTTCTTATGTTGATTGAAACTTCTATTTATTTCGTTAAAGAACGCCAGTATTTCATTGGATACAACGAATTTATCGGCTTCAGATGAATTGTAGAGTTTCCGCATAAACACCACAAACCGATGTAGGTTGTAAAGCGTAACCATTGAAGTGCCATTGCCCACAAGCGCGTTGTTGGCATCATTCCACTCGGGGCGGAGAGTATTCATCCAAATGCCGGCCTCGGGAAAAAAGTTGCTTAGTTTTGCCAGAAGCGTTGCCAGTAACTTTTCAGTAAGAGAGACAAGTTTAACATTGCCTTCAGAATCGAGAATTAACTTGGCATCGTATCCATATGTTTCAACAGAGTTTTCGATAGATTTATGTAATGCATTATCGAAATTTACTGTGTTTTTAGGGTTTGCAACTATGTTTTTGTAGCCTTTAATTCGATATGGAACATTTGCATAAGCAAAAATCTCACTATTTAGCCATGAATCAAGGAATCCCGGGAAATGATTGTTGGAAAGTTCCATCAATCTTAACAAGTAGATTATTTGATGATCGCCCCAGTAGCCTATGTTCGACCACGGATTTTCGGGCTCAATTACTTCCCAGTCTATTCCATCCTTTGTTATTCGGTAAGGATTGTATCCATCGGCGGTGCTAGCATTCAGAAATTTTGCGATTATTGAGTTGATAAACGCTGGATAGGAAAGTGACAGGGCTTCCCAGTTTTGGAATATATCGCGCCAATTCCCCTGGTAGTATAGGATTCGATTTCCATCCTTATCTTTTACATTGATATTAAATGCGTTCCATGGACGGCTGGGGTCGCCATGACGGCGGCTAAATGTTAATGGTAAATACTCAAGGAATAAACGGTAAAGATTAGAGTCATTCTTTGACTTGATTAAATTTTCAAGTTCAGAGTACTGAATTGATTCAGGAAGACTCTCAAAAAACTCGTTATAAGTATTGCCAATTTTAGTATTGAAATGCCTAATATGCTTAACGAAATCACTTTTGCTGATGTAGTAATTGTTGTTATAAATTCCGCCTCGCATAACGTTAAACAGCGTGTTGGAAAAGTGGCGTGCAGCAATATTCTCATCAGCCGTATCCTGAATTCCGTCGGCCTGTGCAATTATTGATTGTAATGTTTTTGTACCTTTTTCGATGTCCTGCTCAAGCAATTCAGCAATATTCTTGCTGCTTTTTAGGAACAAGATAAGATTATTAATTTGAGTAGAATCCTGATTCACTTCGGCAGCAAAATACCAATCCTTAGCATCGTTAGGGCTTAATAGAAACTGATTTGCAATAAAGAAAGCACCTCTAACACCTTTAGCTTCAGTTTCGTTGCGAATTGCTTTTCCTTGCCTAAAATTCTCGAGTTGTGCCGAACTCAACAGGAATAAACTATTTGGTAAACCGTAACTCCAAATTGTTGTGGTTCTAAGAGCTTCGCTGGGCTCAGCTCTATCGGCCATAATTGATTCCATACGAAATAAGCCAAGTCCCATATCCTGAATCAACTCGCTTTTTTTATATGCATCAACAAGGGTTGAAAATTTAGTCTGTGTGAATTCATTAACTCCGTAAGGAAGAATGTTTTGTAAACCATCAATAATGTAAAGCCCAATGGATTGATTTGAATTGTTGGATAACCAACTCTTCTTAATCCAACCAAACTTGTCAGAGTTCATCCAACTATAGCAAAACGTGACTTCTAGATCGAGATTCTGTTCCTGAAAAATGATTTTGTTGCCAATTACGCTTTTAAGAATTTTTCGCTGTATGGAGTAAATTCCCCTATAACGATCAGAGAATGGTTCCCACAGGTAAACCTTTCCGTTTTTTGATACTTGTATGATAGTTTTACTCCCAGTAATTTCCGATGATTCGTGAATTTTATCGTCGGTATAGTATGGAAATATTGCATTATTGGAACTAATGCGACCTGCAGTTAGACCACCGGTGCTCGATATGTACATCCAATGGTTAGAATCACTGGCAATACTTATAAAGAAAGGTAACATTGAATCGTACCCATCTATCTCATAAAATTTCTCATCGCCAATTTGGGTAAACTTTCCTGTTACAGCATTTGGGTTGCTGTTGAACTTGTTATTGCCAATGTATAAATTGTCCATGTTTGCAATGAAATATAATTATTGTTCTGCTTGCTCTTTTTCTCTAATTGCAGCAAGATCCTGTTTCATTATCTCGGTTGTTTTTGAATCAATCTTATAGAATATCATAAAGATTGCACACGACATATATAGAATTCCTGGGATTACCGAAACCAGCAATTTAATACCAGTTATGGCAGAGTCGGTTTGAACAGCGTTAGGAACGAATTGAGATATTGCCAAAATCCAACCCGCCAATGCTGCGCCAATTCCCCAACCTGCCTTTTGGGCAAAAACAGCAGCGGAAAAGTACAGGCCAGTTGCACGCCGGCCAGTCTTCCATTCACCGTAATCGGCTGAGTCGGCTATCATTGTCCATAGCAAAGGAACGGCTGGAGCATAGGCCATTTTTGCCAAAATATTGAAAATGTATACCGATACCAAATTATTTGCTCCAGGCAAATATATTAGTATAAAGAAAATTCCAGATATTAATGAGCTGCCAATAAAAACGTTGCGGTTGCCAAATCGTTTTGCCAAAGGTTTTGAAAGAGGCAGGGCTACTATCAGCGCAACAGTTCCAACAACGTTGAATAGTTGAACGTTATTTTCGTTACCAATGTAGTATTTAAAGTAGTAGGCAACAGCCGCATTCTGTATGGCAAACATTATGAATGAGATAATTCCAACAATAGCCAGAATTAACCAAGCCGTATTTTTGAAAAGATTCTTAAAATCTTCTTTTAATGAGTTCTGTTGCTCTTTTGGTGGACTTACACGTTCTTTTGTTGCTTTGAATGTTATGAAGAAGAATATCAAGCTAAGAAAAGCAAAAAGAATAATGGTATATTGGAATCCCTGTGCCTTATTTCCGTGACCGAACATCTCTGCAAGCGTAAGCGCAAGACCTGTTACAACGAATTGCCCTGCAAATCCTGCAATGAAACGGTAAGTGTTTAACCCTGCGCGTTCGTATGTGTCGGGCGACATAACAGCACCAAGGGCAGAGTAGGGAAGGTTGATTGCAGCATAGGCCGTCATTAACAGCACGTATGTACTACCAGCATAGATAATTTTACCAATCTCACCAAAATTTGGCGTTGTAAATGTTAGAACTGATAGCAAGGCGTATGGCACAGCACCAAAAAGAATGTATGGTCTGAATTTTCCCCAGCGCGTGTTTGTTCTATCGGAAACTACTCCAATTATAGGATCTATAGCCATATCCCAAAAGCGGGCAATTAGCATGATGGTTCCTGCTGCTGCTGCCGAAATACCATAAACATCGGTGTAGAAAAACATAAGCCAGAAACCTACCATATCCCATACAAAATGTGATGCGGTATCGCCTAGTCCGTAACCTACTTTTTCCTTGAAAGTTAATTTGGATATTGTACTATTCATAACAAATATTTTTGTGCGAAAATTCATTTAATTCAAATCAACAAAGGGGGAGCGTAACTCCACCCTTTGTTTCTCTTCGATTGCAAACCAAGCTCTCATTTATTTTTGAAAAACTCTTACATAATCAACTACCATTTCCTGTGGAAAGGCTGTTGTGTCTACACCCATAACTCCACCCCACGATCCACCAACGGCAACATTCAGAATTAGGTAGAATGGTTTATTGAATGGCCATTCTTCAAAAGTTTTATGTTCATTCGAGAACGAAAAGTATTTTGTGTTGTCGCAGTAAATATCAATTTGTTCGGGAGTCCATTCCACAGAATAGTTGTGAAACTCCTTGTCGGTTCCCGGAATGTAAAAGCCTTTGGTTTTTTGAGTGCCAATCTTGAAGTAGTACTTCTGGCAGTGAGTCGATGCAAATATTGAATCGGGCATATATCCTACCAATTCCATTATGTCGATTTCTCCGCTAGCAGGCCAAATTCCGTAGGAATTATCGGAAGAAAGCATCCATATTGCAGGCCAAATTCCACGGGAGTAGGGGAGTTTGGCTCTCACCTCTACTTTCCCGTAAAGCCAATCGCCTTTTCCTTTAGTTATAAGGCGTGCCGATGAATATTCGTTTCCGTTAGTAGGTTCTTTAATGGCTCTGATATGTAAGAAACCATCCTTTACCTCTGCGTTAGCCTTATTATTTGCGGTATACCATTGTAATTCATTGTTACCCCAGCCCCACGAGTTTCCAGCGGTATCGTAGTTCCATTTGATGCTGTCAACAAGTCCATTTACATCAAACTCATCACTCCAAACCAACTTGTAGTTGGAATTGCTATTGTTGCCATTTGAGCATGCTAAAAGTGCGAAGGCAAAGAGTGCAGGTATAGTAATTCTAATTAATTTCATTGTGCATGTAGTTTGTTTAATATTTTGTTTTTCCTATTGGTTACTTTAATTCAAATTGGTTTTTTAGTCCCGAATTAGAGTTTGGACCTACCCAAACTGTGAATAGACCAGGTTCAATAACTCTATTGTTCCAATCAATGTAGTAAGCCAAATCGTTAGCGTTTAGGATGAAAGTAACTTCAACAGATTCGCCAGGTTTGATTTTTACTTTTTGGAATGCTTTCAACTCCTTTACTGGTCGTGTAATGCTGCCAACAACATCGTGGACGTAGAGTTGAACTGTTTCGAAACCTTCAAGTTTTCCAGTGTTGGTAATGGTTGCAGTAATTGTAATTGCTCCATCTTTTGATATTGACGAGGAGGACAGTTTAAGGTCGGAATATTCGAAAGTTGTATATGATAAGCCAAAGCCAAATGGGTAAAGTGGCTCAAATCCATCGTCGAGATGATG